>NZ_BMGY01000034.1 GCF_014640435.1 Hymenobacter frigidus
AGTAGCCCGACGAAAAAAGCGCCGACCTGCCGGCCGACGCTTTTTCAAAACTTGGGTAAGGACAAGGCCGCAAGGTGTGAGGTTTTTTGCTGGCCAACAACTCGGCCGGGTTTTCCGTTAGGGAAGAAACAAACTCTTCTATTTTCCTGCAAAACCCATGAAAGACGACAAAGGCAAAGTCATTTTCTCGCTCATCGCCGGAGCCACCGCCGGCATCGTGGCCGGCCTACTACTCGCTCCCGAAACCGGCGACGACACCCGTTCCAACCTGCGTAAGTCGGCTTCCAAGTGGGGCGGCGACCTCAGCAAACTGGTGAAGGACACCCTAGCCAAAGTGCAGGGACTCGATGCGGGCCATACCAACCCCGATGCCGACGTGAGCGAAGACAAACAAGCCGCCGACCGCCTGCTGGAAGGCTTGGGTGCCGGCACGCCCTCCACGGCCCACACCCACAGCCAGGACAACCCCGATTACGATGGTTTTGGCGACGACACCCGCCACCAGCCCAAGCTGTAAATCCAAGATAAAAAATATTCGCTTTGACGTAACCTACCAGTAGTACAAACGTATAGGACCTCACAACCGACTTGAAAGAAGGCCGAAACGTATTGTCAGTAAAATTGCCGGTCGTAGGAGCTTCTACTGAAATTGGTCAAACAACTCAGTAGCAAAATCAGACGGTCCCATCGCAAGCTTCTGAGAAAGTCAGCGGTTTGAAGGGTAGGAAGGTTGTAAAAAAGAAAAGCCCCGCACGATATTTCGTGTGGGGCTTTTCGATTTTTAACCGCTGGTCAATTTTTGACGCCTGTCATTTCCATCTGTCATCCTGAGCTTGCGAAGGACCTTATCACTGCTGAACGATTATGTTCCAACCTGATAAGGTCCTTCGCAAGCTCAGGATGACAGATGGAGGCTACAAGCAGCCGCTACTACTTTTCCTCTGTCTTCTCTTTCTGCACAGTCTCCGGCTTCATCTGCGGGAAGAACAGCACGTCCTGAATGGAGTGCGAGTTAGTCATAATCATGCTCAGGCGGTCGATGCCAATGCCCAGGCCGGCTGTGGGCGGCATGCCGTACTCCAGGGCGCGCAGGAAGTCCTCGTCTAGTACCATGGCCTCGGTATCGCCACGCTTGCCCAGTTCCAATTGGTCCTCGAAGCGTTGGCGCTGGTCGATGGGGTCGTTGAGCTCCGAGAAAGCGTTGCAGATTTCCTTGCCGTTGCAGACGGCCTCGAACCGTTCCACCAGGCCGGGCTGGTCGCGGTGCTTCTTGGCCAGCGGCGACATCTCCACCGGGTAATCAGTGATGAAGGTGGGCTGAATCAACTTGGGCTCTACGTGCTCGCCAAATATTTCGTCGATGATTTTGGATTTGCCCATGCTGGGGTCCAGCTTCACGTGCAGCTCCTGGGCGGTTTCGCGCAGGGCAGCTTCATCCATCTCACCAATGGCCTTGCCGGTGTATTTCTCGATGGCCTCGAACATGGTGTAGCGCTGCCAGGGCCGCTGGAAGTTAATAAGGTTAGCCCCTACCTGTACTTCGGTCTGGCCGTGCAGCGCCATGGCCACGCGCTCCACCATTTCCTCCACCAGGTCCATCATCCAGTTGTAGTCCTTGTAGGCCACGTACAGCTCCATTTGGGTGAACTCCGGATTATGAAAGCGCGACATGCCCTCGTTGCGGAAGTCCTTGCTGAATTCGTACACGCCATCGAACCCGCCCACGATGAGGCGCTTTAGGTACAGCTCGTTGGCGATGCGCAGGTACAGCGTCATGTCCAGCGTGTTGTGGTGCGTGGTAAAGGGCCGGGCCGCCGCGCCACCGTACAGCGGCTGCAGAATCGGGGTTTCGACCTCCAGGTAGCCTTTGTCATTCAGGAAGTTGCGCATCGACTGCACCAGCTGGGTGCGTTTGATGAACGTGTCGCGCACCTGCGGATTCACGGCCAGGTCCACGTAGCGCTGGCGGTAGCGCTGCTCGGGGTCGGTGAAGGCGTCGTAGGTTACTATTTCGCCGGTTACTTCGTCCTTTTGGGTTTTCACCACGGGCAGGGGGCGCAGGGCTTTGGCCAGCAGCTTCAACTCCGTGACGTGGATGGACGTTTCGCCCACCTGCGTCTTGAATACGCGGCCTTTCACGCCGATAAAGTCGCCCAAATCGAGCAGCTTCTTAAATACCACGTTATATAGCGTCTTGTCCTCGCCGGGGCAAATTTCGTCGCGGTTCACATACAGCTGAACGCGGCCTGACGTGTCCATCAGCTCCGCGAACGAGGCCTTGCCCATCACTCGCGACGACATTAGCCGCCCCGCCAGCGTCACTTCCTGGAAGTTATTCAGCTCCGGGTGGTAGTTGTCCTGAATCTCCTTGGCGTAAAACGTCACGTCGAACAGCTCCGACGGGTAGGGGTCAATACCCAGCTTTTCCAACTCTTCGAGTTTGTGGCGCCGCTGCTGTTCCTGTTCGCTTAAGTGTTGCATATAATAGGACCACGGATTTGGCCGGATTTCTCGATTTCCACAGATTTTGTGGCCGATTCCTCCTGTCAAATCAGCTTCTTCGCCGAGCCAAGAAGTGCATGGTAAATGAGAAGTGAGCCGCAAAAGTACGGCACGAAAAAGCCGCTCCGAAATGGGAGCGGCTTTGCAATCATAAAACCCAAATAATCCGGGCAAATTGGCGGGCCGTACCGCTACGCAATGGTGGGGGCACTACGCAGCCATGCGGTACTGCGGGGCCTCGGCGTTGAGGGCCGGAGCCGAGGGCGGCGTAGGCGCCAATACCGGCTCGACGCGGGTGCGCAGGCGCTCTTGCACAAAGCCCGCCTGCAGGTGTAGCGGCAACTCAGCCACTAGCTGGCGGTAGCGCTCCAGGCCCAGGGCTTTGGCCACGTAGGTTTCGTGCACGCCATTGAGGTAGCTCACAATGTTCAGCAACGAACCATGAAACAGGCGGAAGTCGATATCAGCCTCCACATAGCGCTCAATCTCGCGGCTGGTCTGCGAGATGCGCAGGCGACCCAACAGGTCGAAGATGGTGGTATAGCCCAAGCGCCAGGTAATCTGCTGCCAGTGCGCAGCGGTCCACTTGTCCAGCGGCCGGCCAGTTTTCTGGCTGCGAATGGCCGTGTTGGGGTTGGTCTGCACTTGGGCGCGGGTCCACTGCGCCTTCATCTTGCGGGTAGTGCGCAGAAACTGGCCAATCTGGGCCTGGGCATCAATCTCCTTGCTGGCGATGTGCAGCCCGGCTTTGTAGCCAGCCAGCGGCAAGCGGTGAATACTGAAGTCACCGTACGCCCCAGCCGCGTAAAACGACACCGGGCGCGGGTAGGCATTCTTCACCACCAACCGTCCTACCTCGCGGCGGATAAGCTGGCTGTTGCTGCTGCGCACGCCCGTGGTGTATAGGAAGGCCTGCATACCCGATAGAATGGCGTGGTAGGCCTGCGGAAACGTCCAGTGCAGGGCGTTGCGCAGGAAGTTCTCGTCGCCCAGTTCCGCCGTAGCGCGCAGCGCGTACTCCGTGCTCCAGCTAGTGTGCAGCAGCCTGGTGAGCGCGGCCACGTCACCGTCGTTCAGTTCAGCCGTGTGGTTGCGGAAAAACGGCAGGTTCTGCAAGCCACCCAGCACGTCATCATTTTCCTGAATGTGGTAGTTGATAGCAAAGAAATAGTTGAGAAAAACCTGCGCCGGAATAGACTTGCGCCAGGTTTCGTCAGCCAATTTCTGCTGTTGCTCATCGGCGATATTGGCTACCGACGGGTTGAGCGGGATAATGCGGGTTTCCTCTTGAGTCGTCATGCTAAGTAAACAGCAATAGACGGGCTTTTAGTTGCCTGAATACTAAATTTGTTGTCAATTTTCATGTATCATATTTCATTGTTTATAAAGTAGTTATGACGGTTATGGAATTGCATTTGTAAAATAAAAATTAACCAGGATTTACTAATGGGTTTGTCACGCTGCAAAAGTTACAAAAAAAGCCCCCGCACCGGAAGGTGCGGGGGCCCTGGCCAACGCTTTGAAGCAGTTATTAATTCTTCAGCTCATCCTGAATCACGGCTACGGCTTCGCCGATAGTTATGTCCTTCTTCAGGCTTTTGGTGAAGCGGGCAGCCCGGTTCATCTTCACCGTGTCGCCACCCAGGGCGCGTACATCGGCAGCCAGGGGGGAGAAAGCCAAGGCAGTGCTGGTTTTCTGAGCCTCTTCGTAGCGGTCCGAAATTACTTTGGCTTGCTGCTGCTCCGCCCGATAGGCACTCAGCTTGAGCGAAACGGTGGTTTCATCCTTGCGCTTGCGCATGCTCTTCACCATCTCATCCATCACTTTGAAGCTAGGATTGGTGGCAATACGGGCCTTGCTGCTGGCGCGTAGTTTATCAAGCGCCGGAGCGGCATCCCAGGTCCGGTAGCGGGCAGGCTGAATCTCATCCCACTTCAGGGGGTAGTCCTGCTCTTTCTCGCCTTGGTCGAGGTAGGAGTAAAGGTCGGGCACCACAATATCCGAAACAACGCCCTTGAATTGGGTGGAGCCGCCGTTGACGCGGTAGAATTTCTGGGTAGTGAGCTTCAGCGAGCCAATCGGCTTGATGCTGTTCAGTTCCGAAGGCAACGCTTCGTCGAGGTCGAGGATGCGCTGTACCGTGCCCTTGCCGTAGGTGCTGGTTGAGCCCATTACCACGCCGCGGTGGTAGTCCTGAATGGCAGCCGCCAGAATCTCGGAAGCTGAGGCGCTGTACTTGTTCACCAGCACCACCAGCGGGCCGCTGTATTGCACGCGTGGGTCGTTATCGGTCAGCACGTTGGTGCGGCCCTGGCCGTCGCGCACCTGCACCATTGGGCCGCTGCCCATAAACAGGCCGGCCATCGACACGGCATCGCCGAGCGAGCCACCACCGTTGAAGCGCAGGTCCATCACAATGCCCTTCACACCCTCGGCATTGAGCTTGGCCAGCTCCTTTTTCACGTCGTCGGAAGAACTCCGGCCGCCGTTGTCGTTGAAATCCGCATAAAAGCCAGGCAGGCGCAGGTAGCCAATTTTCTGGCCCTTGTCCATGATTACGGATGACTGAGCGTACTTCTCATCTACCACCACCACATCGCGAATAATGGGAATAACCTTGGTGCTGCCGTCGGGCTTCTTCACTGTAAGACGAACCTCCGAGCCTTTTTTGCCGCGAATCAGTGTGACCGCCTTCGCTGTGTGCCAGCCTTCAATACTGACCGGCTCGGCCGCGCCCTGAGCTACGCGCAACAGCGCATCGCCCTTCTTCAACTCGCCCTGACGCGCCGAAGCTGAACCGGGCATGATGTCATCGACGTAAATCAGGCCATCTTTCTCGCGCAGCGTAGCTCCAATACCCTCGAAGCGGCCGGTCATCTCGTAGTCGAAATCCTCTTTGGCTTTGGGCGCGAAATACTCGGTATGCGGGTCGTAGGTGTTGGCAATGGTGTTGGCGTAAGTCGCCAGCCGCTCATTAGCATCGGTCTCATTGATTTCGTCAAACTGCTCGTCGTAGTATTTCAGCACGCGCTTGCGGGCTTCGGCCTCCATCTGGGCAGGTGTGCGGGTGGGTTCGGCAGCAGTGGGCGCTTCGGTATTGGCGGCGCTGGGCGCGGCAGTAGCAGTGCTGGGCTTGGTATCTTTTTTGGCTTTCTCTTGCGCTTCCATCATTTCCGATACCCGGCTCAGGGTTTCGTACTTCATCAATTTGCGCCACAACTCACGCTGAGCAGCCTTGTCAGCCGGAAAGGCGGCCTTCTCAAAATCCGTCTGAAATGACTCGTCAACGGTGAAGTCGAAAGGTTTGGCTAGAATCTCGCGATAGAGGCCCTGCATTTCCTTGGTGCGTTCAGCCATCAGCTTGGTGCTGAGGTCGAGAAACTCGTGTGAGCCGCTTTTCACTTCGTCATCAATGCGCGTTTGGTACTGGCGCAGCTGTTCAATATCTGAGGTTAGCAAGAACTGCTTGCGGTAATCGAGGTGCTTCACATACAAGTCGAATACGCGCTTGGAAAAAACGTCGTCAATTTTTTCGGGTTGGTAATGTGCCTGCGTGAGGCCTTCCATCATAGTGCCAATCAGTACCTGGTCTTTGCTCGGCACGGCCGAATTGGTTCGGTGCAGCAAGCGGTAAGATGCCAGAACGAACACGGCTGCTACCAAAAAGGCATACAGACCAACTTTCAAGCGTGGGAATGACATCAGCGAAAAATATTATAGCAGGGATGAAAATCAAATATACGGCTTGGGGAAGGCATATTAAGCCCAGCCTGTCTACGTCAAAAACGTCACTATGGGTAAAATAAGTGCCCGCAGTAGCGAACCGTTTCTCAAGCGTTTCAGCCAAGGAAAAAGCCGAGCAGAAAGGGCACTACGTAGTAACAAAAAAAACCTCTCCCGGTTGGGAGAGGTTTTTTCGTAGTCACTCAGACTAAGACCTGACGGGCAGGCTAATATTTGTAAATCTTGTCGCCGCTGTGGCGACGGAACTCATCTTCGAAGTATTTAGCATCTTCGGCGTTGCGGGGCTTCACACCCATCACAATGCCGCCGCCCTTAATGCCACTTTCGTACTCGGTAGCGTGCTCCTCGGGGATGCCCGAGCCTACCAGGGCACCCACCAAGCCGCCCGTGAGACCACCTGCACCTGCACCGGCCAGTGCGGCTGCCAGCGGACCAGCGATAATCAGGCCCAAGCCGGGCAGGGCTACTGAAGTACCAATGGCGGCAATAGCACCAATGATGGCACCGGCGGTGCCGCCAATGGCCGAGCCTACGCCTGCGCCTTCCATGGCCTTATCGCCGAGGTCGGTGTCGGGCGTGTCATCACCAAAATGAGTCTTGCGGGTTTCGTCCGACATGAGCAGGTTCACGTCGTCTTTGCCAT
Organism: Hymenobacter frigidus; assembly: GCF_014640435.1. Lineage (GTDB taxonomy): Bacteria > Bacteroidota > Bacteroidia > Cytophagales > Hymenobacteraceae > Hymenobacter > Hymenobacter frigidus. The sequence continues at coordinate 6,891 of NZ_BMGY01000034.1, forward strand.
AGCCGCGCGAATGCAGCGACTCGTAGGCTTTCTCGGCGCTGTTGCGGTCGCGAAACATGCCGCTCATGCTACCACCATCGCGGTAAGGCTGGCCAGATACGGCGTGGGCCGCGCTGTCGGCAGTGTTCTGTACGCCATCAACGGCGCGACCTGCTACGGCACCGGGGGTGCCAGCAATTGCACCACCTTTAGCCGTCGCGCTGAAGTCATCACTATCAGCTGAATTGGTCGGCGAAGCACCCGTGCCAGCGTTGTAGCTAGTGCCTTCGTTGCTCAGGCCAGTGCTGTTGCCCATACCGGTACCAGTGTTGCTGGTACCATAGTTGGCGCCAGCGCCAGTACCGGAATTTTGCGGGTTGTTCGAATCGTTGGTATTCATGGGATGGAAAGAGAAGTGTGGATAAGAAGCCAACCTACAGGCTGGCTACAATCCTTAACGGTGCACGCTTAGTGGAGGTTACACTGCCACTTCGATTCCCGTCATTCTCCGTATTTACCACAAAGTCCCGGGTCGTTGTCGGACTTTATCCCAAATTACTCAGGCAAACTTTTGAAAATTAGGCTCGTCGCACCAGAAAGCTCGGCAGTCGCGAACAAGGTTTTTCATAAACTCTTCATCCTGCTTGAGAGTACGCCATTCACCCATGCCCATTTTTTCGCACAGCTTATAGAAGTTGTCGCCCTGGCCTTTGGAGCCCTGCACCTTCACCAAGGCACTCAGCGGGGGGCGGCCGGCTTCGTGTTCGGTCATCGAAATTTCGGCCAGCATCTCATTGAGCCGGGACTTTTCGTGGGAAATTTCCAGATTCAACCCCAGTTCAGCTTCCTGCACCAGCGTGAGGTAGCTTACAGTACCGGTTTGCAACCGGGAATAGCGAATTAAGTACGTGCGGATACGACCAGTCATGGCAGGGTTACAAGTGAGCTAAAAACCGTTTTGGGGGCTGAAAATTAGCAAATTTTGGCTGGACAGCACAGCTTATCCGCCGCGCCGCCGCTAGAAATTTCAACCTTTTGGGCGTACTCTCCACCATAATCGTTCCGAAAATTTTGCCGCCCAGAAATTGAATGTGCGGCAGAGTTGATTTCGGGGCGGTTTTGAGTGTGAGATGCGAGTTTCAAGGGGGTAAAATTAGCGCCCCTGCCGCCGCCGTATTTCTTTCTGAATCAGCAAAAATTCCCGGCTACTCTGGCCGGCGATGGCAGTGTTTTCATCGGCTCGGCGCAGAAGGTAGGGCATCACGGCGGCCACGGGGCCGTAGGGCAGGTACTTGGCGGTATTGTAGCCGGCGTTGGCGAGGTTGTAGGTGAGGTTGTCGCTCATCCCGTAGAGTTGGGCAAACCACACGCGCGGGTCGCTGGGGGCAATGTGGGCCTCCTGCATGAGTTGGGTAAGCAGTAAGGAGCTGGCTTCATTGTGCGTGCCGGCGCAGGTGCTGATGCGGTCGATGTGCTGCACGCAATAGCGCAGGGCTTCTTCGTAAAGGTCGTCGGTGGCCTGCTTGGTGGGGTTAATGGGGTTTTGCTGGCCGCGCTGCTTGGCTACGCGGGCCTCTTTTTCCATATAAGCGCCCCGTACCAGCTTCACACCAAAGTAGTAGCCGGTTTCGGTGGCCGTTTGGTGGGCGGTTTTGAGGGCTTTGAGCCGGTCGTGGCGGTAGAGTTGGTAGGTGTTCCAGACAATGGCTTTTTCCTGATTGTACTTGGCCATCATGTCGTAGGCCAGCAGGTCGATGGTATGCTGAAACCAGCTTTCCTCGGCATCGACGAATAGGCGCACGCCGTGCTGATGGGCGCGGGCACACAATGCCTCTACGCGGGCCACGGCGCGGGTGTGGGCGGCTTCTTCGTCGGCGGTGAGCAGCTGGCCGGCCTGAATTTTCTCCAGAATAGCCACGTTGGCCACGCCCGTCACCTTAAATACCGAGAAGGGAATGTGCGCCGAGCGGTGAGCCTCGTCGATAGTGGCCAGAATTTCGTCGCGGGTGCGGTCGTAGCTGCGGTCATTACCCTCGCCCTCCACCGAGTAGTCGAGGATGGTGCCGATGTTGTATTTGCCCAACTCAGCCGTGACGGGCCGGCATTCCTTAATGGTTTCGCCGCCGCAAAACTGCTCGAAAATGGAGTGCTTGACGAGGAACTGGGTACCGGGCAGGTTCCACTTCAGGGCCGCTTTCATGAGGCTGCTGCCGGTTTTTACCAGGCTCCCGTTATTCATGGCTGCAAACAGGGCGTAGACTTTGCGCAGCTGCGCATCGGTCTTGGACGCGAAGGCCACGCGAGTGTCTTCGAACGACACGGTGCGGGCCTGAGTAGGGGCGGGAGACAACATAATTGGGGCAGCTGGGATGTGGGAATTTGGGCAGTGCGAAATAGACCGCGAAGGTAACCGGTAAACAACGTTCCTGGGAAACGAGTTACGTTTGCCTTGATTTTCGGCCGTTGGCCGGGAAGCCATTCTTGCTTATCGCCCCCTGAAATGCCCGCTGCTCCCACTACATTCTTTACCCGACTGCTGGCCCAGAAGGGGCAACCCCTGCTCATCGCCGGCCCCTGCTCGGCCGAAACCGAAGAGCAGGTGCTCGCTACCGCCCACGGCCTGAAGGCTTTGGGCAACATCGACTTGTTTCGGGCCGGCATCTGGAAGCCGCGCACCCGGCCTGGCTCATTTGAGGGCATGGGGGCAGTGGCGTTGCCCTGGCTACAGCGCGTGAAGGCCGAAACTGGCATTCCCACGGCCATTGAAGTAGCCACGCCGCGCCACGTGGAATTGGCCCTGCGCCACGGCATCGACGTGCTGTGGGTGGGAGCCCGCACCACCGTGAACCCCTTCGCGGTGCAGGAATTGGCCGATGCCCTGGCCGGCACAGGCGTGCCCGTAATGGTGAAAAACCCCGTGAACCCCGACGTAGCCCTGTGGGCCGGGGCACTGGAGCGCCTGGAGCGCGCCGGCATTTACGATTTGGCGGCTATTCACCGGGGGTTTAGCACGTTTGCCCCCAGCCGCTACCGCAATGCGCCGACGTGGATATTGCCCATCGAGCTAAAAACACGCTTTCCGCACATTCCGCTCATCTGCGACCCCAGCCACATTGGCGGGCGGCGCGATTTGCTGCTGCCCATCGCCCAAAAGGCCCTCGACCTCGACTACGATGGCCTGATGATTGAAACCCACCCCGACCCGGACCACGCCCTCAGCGACGCTGAGCAGCAGGTAACTCCCCAACGCTTGGGCGAAATCCTGAGCGAGCTGAAATACCGCTACCGCTCTTCTGACAACGCCGAATACCTCAATAAAGCTGAGGAGCTACGCCAGAAAATGGACGAGGCCGACCGCGAAATTGTGGAAGCCCTGGCCCGTCGCATGGCTTTGGTGGAAGAATTGGCCGAATACAAAAAGGAAAACAACGTCAAAATTCTGCAGTTTGACCGCTGGCAGGAAATTTTCAGCACCCGCACCGAATGGGCCGGTAAGCTGAACGTGAACGACAAATTCGTGGCCGAACTTTATAAATTAATTCACGTGGAGAGCATCCGGAAACAAACCGAGGTGCTCAACGGCCGCCCGCAAGTGGACGGGGTGCAGCACCTCGGGCCAGGACTGTAGCGTGCCGGAGCCAGCGGTATTTCTCGTAGTAGCCGCCATTAATACCGGCCGCTTCGCCGGGAGTGTTCAGCAAAAAGACCAGAAAAAGATGCGGCAGAATTGGAAGGTACTTTTGGAGCTTACCGAATAAAGCAACCACAAAGTTCACCGGCCACGCTGCAAGGAAGTATACCTTGGGGCGTGGCACGGTGGGCTATTGCGCAACAGTGTAAGTGGAAACGTGGAGGAAGGAAAAAGTGTAAGGTGTGGTGCTTTACCGGGTGCCGCACCTGTCAAATGGTACGCGCTGGTAGGTGGCGCTGAAGCCGTCGGGGTTGTCGTCGCTAATCACGAGGGTAGTGGTAGAAACTTCGGCCAGATACTGGCGCAGGGTGGTGGCGGGCGCACCGTAGGCCACGAACGTTTCAGTCCGGTTGGTGTTATGGGCCAATGCTTGGGTCAGGGTAAACGTTGTGGAAGTAGCAGCAGCCCCGTTTAGTAAGAACTGTACCTGACCGTTGGGCTCAAACATGATTTCCTTTTTTTGAGTGGAATCGGCGGGCATGGTGCGTCCAGCGATGCCGCCCGACGTTTGGATAAGCTCCCAGCGGCCTTCCAGCAGCGAGGCGGTGGTGAGTTCGGGGGCGGGCAGTTCTTTCTGGCAGGCCGAAAGGCCGACTGTCGTGAAGCCTGAAATAACGAGCAGCAGCAGACGTAGCAGGCGATACATAGGGGAGAAGAATTAAAGTGCGGAAAGTATAACTCGTGACGTCCTGACCGGTCGCGTTTCGCAATGGTTGCGTGCGGGGTAAACTATTGGCGGTTTTTTGTGTCGACTTTTGCCCCATGGATAATTCCGTTATCATCGGGCCCAACGCCTTATCGGCCTTGGCCGAGTTTCTCTATCGCCCCGCAGTAAGCCGCGTGTTTGTACTGGTCGACAGCAACACGGCCCGTCTGTGCCTGCCCCTATTGGAACCGCACCTTCCTAATAATTACCACCTCATCGAAATACCGGCCGGCGAAGAATATAAAACCTTGGCCAGCTGCGATACCGTGTGGACCCAGCTAACCCAGCACCGGGCCGACCGCCACGCCGTGCTGGTGAACCTGGGCGGTGGCGTGGTCACCGATTTGGGCGGCTTTGCGGCGGCGCTGTACAAGCGCGGCATCCGCTTTGCGCAAGTGCCCACCACGCTGCTGGCGCAGGTAGATGCCAGCGTGGGCGGCAAAACAGGCGTCGATTTTCAGGGTTTTAAAAACCAGTTGGGGGTGTTTCAAGCCCCGGCCGCCGTGTTCATCGAGCCTCGGTTTTTGCAGACCCTGGACCCGCGCCAGCTCAAGTCGGGCTACGCCGAGGTCATCAAGCACTGGCTCATTGCCGATGCCGCCGCTTTCGAGCAGAACCGCCGCCTGGGCTGGCTCACCGACGACTGGACTGCCATTATCCGCGATTCCGTGGCCCTCAAGCAGCGCATCGTAGCTCAGGACCCACTCGAAGCCGGCCCGCGCAAGCTGCTCAATTTTGGTCATACCGTGGGCCACGCCCTCGAAAGCTACCTGCTTACCCAGCCCGGCCGCGAGGCTTTGCACGGCGAGGCAGTGGCCGCCGGCCTGGTCTGCGAAAGCTGGCTTTCGGTGCAGCGCGGCCTGCTAAGCCCGGAGGAATTGGACAAAATTGAAACCTTTGTATTCTCGGTGTTCGATAAGCTGTCGTTTGTGGGGCTGGAAACCGAAGCTATTGCCGAATTCGCATTGCAGGATAAGAAAAACGCGGGCAATACTATCAACTGCACCCTGCTGAATGGTATTGGCAGCGGCGTGTACGACCAGCCGGTGACACTAACTGAAATCGCTGAGGCGCTGCGGTATTACCATCGGCTGCAGTCGTAGAGCGCCGGTTCAGGCCTGATATTATAAATCCCTTAGTCAATGGCAGGTGCAAGCCTGCTACTTGGTTTTGCAACGACGGGCTGAGTCCCACCCTACCATTCTATGCATTTAATCTGGCTCGGCGGTCCGCTCCATGGCACTGCCCAACTCCCAGCTTCCAAAAGCGAAGCTAACCGCGCACTCATCTTGCAAGCCCTGGCTGGTGGCGGCAACTTAGGCAACCTTTCCGATGCCCACGATACCCAACTCATGCGCCGCCTGCTGGCTGCCGCGCCCGGCACCGATGTGCTTGATGCCGAGGATGCCGGTACTGTCATGCGGTTTTTGACTGCTTATCTGGCGGTTACGAATTGGCGCGGCCGTCTGGTGGGCACCGCCCGCATGCAGGAACGGCCCATTGGCGTGTTGGTGGAGGCCTTGCGGCAAGCCGGAGCCAGCATCAATTACCTCAACAACCAAGGCTACCCGCCGCTGGAACTGGCCGGCTTTGCCGCCACGAAAGAGGCGGAAGCGCCTACCGAGTTGGCCGTGCGTGGCGACATCAGCAGCCAGTACATTTCGGCCCTGCTGATGGTGGGCCCGCGCCTGCCCGGTGGCTTGCGTTTGCGCCTTACCGGCCACGTTGGCTCGCGTCCTTATATCGATATGACGGTGGCGCTGATGCAGCTTTTTGGGGCCAATTACACCGCTGAGGGCGATACGCTGACGGTGCGCCCCAGCCACTACCAGCCCACCGACTACACGGTGGAATCGGACTGGTCGGCCGCCAGCTATTGGTATTCGTTGGTGGCGCTGGCCCCAGCGGGTTCCGAAATCACGCTGCCCGGCCTGCGCCGCGAGTCGCTGCAAGGCGACCAGGCCATTGCCAAAATGATGACGCATTTTGGGGTGGCCACTACCTTTCTGCCCGATGGCATCCACCTGAAGCAGCAGCCGCTCGCGCCCCAAACAGAAGTCCTGACCCTGAATTTTACCGACTGCCCCGACCTGGCGCAAACCGTGGCCGTGGTCGCAGCCGCCCTCAACCGGCCAGTGGACCTGACTGGTCTGGAAAGCCTGCGCATCAAAGAAACCGACCGCATTGCAGCCCTGCAAACGGAGCTGGCCAAGTTCGGCGGCGACCTGCGCGAAGTGTCGGAAGGCCGTTTTCGGGCTGAATCGGTTGGATTTGCGGTCAATAATCAATCAATAGCTACTTACCATGACCACCGCATGGCCATGGCATTTGCGCCGCTGGCTATGCGCGGCCCACTGACGATGGAGTCGCCCGCGGTAGTAAAAAAGTCGTATCCGCAGTACTGGGTTGAATTAGCGAAAAGTGGATTCGTAATTAGCGAAGCTGACTGAAATAGGCGGCCGATTTACGGAGCCGGCTGCCGTACCAGCTGAATAATTCGCCGTCGACAATTTCAATTTTTGCGGCGGGGCAAATCGCTTGAAATTCGGCCAGATGCTTTTCGTTAAACGGGTACGGCTCGGAGGAAAGCAGGATGCGCTGGGGGGCGGCGGCAGCTAATTGTTCGGCGCTTATCTCCGGGTAGCGGGCTTGCCCGGCAAAGACGTTGCTAAAGCCGGCACGGAGCAGCATGTTGTCAATAAAAGTGCCTTTAGCGGCCGCCATATAAGGTTTACGCCAGATAAAATAGGCGGCTGAAATGGCATTTTTATCAGTTGCCAGCGCTGCAAATGATGCGTCAATTTCAGTTGCCATTGCTTCCGCTTTTTCTTTGGCCCCGGAAATAAAACCAACGCGCCGAATCATATCCAGCGCCTCGGGCAGGGTGCTGATGTCGCTCAGCCACACCGGGTAATTAGCAGCTAATTGCTCGATACCGGCCTGATAGTTTTCCTCTTTATTCCCAATTATTAAATCGGGCTTCAGCGCGGCTATCTTTTCAAAATTGAAATTCTTCGTGCCGCCAATGACAGTGGATTTTGCACGAGCCTCAACGGGGTGAATACAAAATTTGGTAATACCCACCACCTTTTCACCCAGTCCCAAATCAAACAGCAATTCCGTTTGTGAGGGTACCAAAGACACGATGCGCTGCGGCGAAAACGGCACCGCCACTCGGCGGCCCATCTGGTCGGTTACGGTTAGCGGCGGAAAAATGGGAGGAAGAATATAGTCCATGTAAAAAATAGCATCCTGAGCAAAGACGAAGGACCTTGTCATGCCTGAACGAACCGTTCGGGCATGACAAGGTCCTTCGTCTTTGCTTTAAACGCAAAATGCTCAGGATGACAAACGTTTTTTGAAAACTTACTTGAAATACCGGAAATCGTGGCCGTCTTCGATACGCAGCAGCGTTTCGTAAATGAGTTGAGTTACGCTTTCCACGTCGTCTTTGTGCACGGTTTCCACGGTGGTGTGCATATACTTCAACGGCAGCGAGATGAGGGCCGAAGCCACGCCGGAGCCGGAGTAGGCGAAGGCATCGGTGTCGGTGCCGGTGGCGCGGGTGGCGGCGGCGCGTTGGAAGGGAATATCAGCTTTCTTGGCAGTGTCGATGATGAGGTCGCGCAGGTTGTTCTGCACGGCGGGGCCGTAGGTAATAACTGGGCCTTTGCCGCAGGAAATGTCCCCGGCGGTCTTTTTCTCGTACATCGGCGACTGGCTGTCGTGCGTCACATCGGTGATGATGGCCACGTCGGGATTGATGCGGTGGGCCACCATTTCAGCCCCGCGCAGGCCGATTTCTTCCTGCACGGCGTTCACGATGTAGAGGCCGAAGGGCAACTTTTTCTTGTTCTCTTTCAGCATCCGGGCTACCTCGGCAATCATGAAGCCGCCCACGCGGTTATCCAGCGCCCGGCCCACGTAAAACTTGTCGTTGAGCACCGTCAGTTCGTCCTCAAACGTAACCACGGAGCCCACGTACACGCCCATCTCGGCCACTTCCTCGGCGCTGCTCGCGCCGCAGTCCAGAAATACGGTTTCGATGGTTGGCGCTTTGTCCTGCTCCACCTTGCGCACGTGGATGGCAGGCCAGCCGAAAATGCCTTTCACAATGCCTTTTTCACCGAAAATATTGACGCGCTTGCTAGGGGCTACCAACGGGTCGGAACCGCCGTTGCGCCGCAAATACAAATAGCCTTCTTTGGTGATGTAATTTACGAAATAGGAAATCTCATCGGCATGCGCTTCAATGACGACTTTGTATTTCGCTTTGGGATTAATCACGCCCACTACCGTGCCGTAAGTATCCACGAAATACTCGTCGATATAGGGCTTGAGGTATTCCAGCCACAGCTTCTGGCCTTCTTTTTCGAAGCCGGTGGGGGAGGGATTGTTGAGGTAGGCCTGGAGGAATTCGAACGATTCAGGGCGCATGATTTGGCAGGAATATGAACGTCATGCTGAGCTTGCCGAAGCATGACGTTCTAAGGGTTATAATTTATAGCGGAATGTTGCCGTGTTTCTTACGTGGCATGGTATCTACTTTATTCTCCAGCATTTTAAACGCCCGAATGAGCTTCTGACGGGTTTGGGAAGGTAGAATCACCTCATCTACGAAGCCGCGGTGAGCAGCGCGGTAGGGCGTGGCGAATTTTTCCTGGTACTCATCTACCTTCTCCTGAAGCTTGGCGGCGGGGTCGTCGGCCGCCGCAATTTCACGCTTGAAGATGATTTCGGCCGCGCCTTTAGCTCCCATTACGGCAATTTCGGCGGTGGGCCAGGCGTAGTTCATGTCGGCCCCGATGTGCTTGGAGTTCATCACGTCATACGCCCCGCCGTAGGCCTTCCGGGTGATGACGGTGATACGCGGCACAGTCGCTTCACAGAAAGCGTAAAGCAGCTTGGCCCCGTTCGTGATGATGCCGCGCCACTCCTGGTCAGTGCCGGGCAGGAAGCCGGGCACATCTTCCAGCACCAGCAGCGGAATGTTGAACGCGTCGCAGAAGCGCACGAAGCGTGCGGCCTTGGTACTGGCATTAATGTCGAGCACGCCGGCGAGCACAGCTGGCTGGTTGCCCACAATGCCAATGCTGCGGCCTGCCAGCCGCGCAAAGCCGACCACGATGTTCTCGGCGAAATTCTGATGGACTTCGAGGAAAGAATTAGGGTCGATAATGCCTTCAATTACCTCACGCATGTCGTAGGGCTGGTTGGCATTGTCGGGAATCAGCTTGTCGAGCACCGGGCGGCTTTCGTCGCCGCTGGCCTCGTAGGGCTGCGCGGGTGCAGTTTCTTCGCAGTTCTGCGGCATGTAGCTCAGCAGCTGCTTGACGTGGTTGATGGCCACCACTTCATTGGCGCAGCTGAAATGCGTGACGCCGCTTTTGGCCGAATGGGTGCTGGCTCCGCCCAGCTCTTCGCTGGTTACTTCCTCGTGGGTCACGGTTTTTACCACGTTGGGACCAGTCACGAACATGTAGCTCGTGTGCTCCACCATCAAAATGAAGTCCGTAATGGCCGGCGAATACACCGCGCCACCCGCGCACGGCCCCATGATGGCCGACAGCTGTGGCACCACGCCCGAGGCCAGGGTATTCTTGTAAAAGATGTCGGCGTAGCCGCCCAGGCTTACCACGCCTTCCTGAATCCGGGCCCCGCCCGAGTCGTTTAAGCCAATCACCGGCGCGCCGTTTTTCATGGCCAAGTCCATGATTTTTACGATTTTCTCAGCGTGGGTTTCGCTCAGTGAGCCGCCGAAAACGGTAAAATCCTGCGAGAAAACGTAGACCAGCCGGCCGTTCACCGTGCCATAGCCCGTAATTACGCCATCGCCGAGGTAATGCTCTTTGTCCAGCCCAAAGTCCTTGGAACGGTGCATCACGAACTTGCCAATTTCCTCAAACGAACCTTCGTCCATCAGCAAGTCAACCCGTTCGCGGGCGGTGAGCTTACCTTTTTTGTGTTGAGCGTCGATACGGGCTTGGCCGCCGCCGAGGAGGGCTTCTTCGTTTTTGCGGGCCAGTAAATCGGTTTTCGAAAGGTGGGCGTGGGCGTGCGGGTCGGGCATGAGCAGGGGTGAGCGCGCGGGTGGGAGGGTTGCGCGGGAATTGGAAACCAAAGGTAGGTTATGGGTAGATTACGGACGTAGGATTAGGAAATACAATCACCTGTCATGCTGAACGCAGTGAAGCACCTTATCGCGTTGGAACAAGTCATCCAAGTGTGATAAGGTGCTTCACTGCGTTCAGCATGACAAATATCTACTTCGACTGCCTACAAATTTTTGCCCAGCAACATTAGCATGAATGCGTACTGCCGTGCCGTGTCATCAATTGACTTGAAGCGACCCGAAGCGCCGCCGTGGCCGGCTACCATATCGGTATGCAGCAGCAGCAGGTTCTTATCCGTTTTCTGAGTGCGTAGCTTGGCTACCCACTTAGCCGGCTCGTAATACTGCACCTGAGAGTCGTGCAATCCGGTGGTGACGAGCAGGTTGGGGTAAGCCTGCGCCTTCACATTGTCGTAGGGCGAGTAGGAGAGCATGTACTTGAAATATTCTTCGTCGGCGGGGTTGCCCCACTGGTCGTACTCGCTGGTAGTGAGCGGGATAGTGGGGTCGGCCATAGTCGTGACAACATCCACAAACGGCACGGCTGCGATGACGCCTTTGTATAATTCGGGGCGCATGTTCAGCACGGCGCCCATGAGTAAGCCGCCGGCGCTGCCGCCCATCGCGAAGAGCTTATCCGAAGCCGTGTAGCGCTGCTGCACTTTGGCACTGCCCACAGTAGCCTCGTGCGGCTTGGTGAGGTACTCGGAGCAGTCAATAAAATCGTTGAAGCTGTTGATTTTGTGCAGCATCCGGCCGTCCTCAAACCACTGCCGGCCCATTTCCTGGCCGCCCCGGATGTTGCACAGCGCGTACACAAACCCACGGTTCAGCAAGCTTAGGCGAGCCGCGCTGAAGGTGGGGTCCTGCGAAAAACCGTAGGAGCCGTAGGCATATTGCAACAGCGGCGCGCTCCCGTCCAGCTTCGTGCCCTTCTTGTACACGATGGACATGGGAATGAACTTGTTATCGCGCGATTTCACGAACACCCGCTCCGTCACGTAGTCAAACTTATTGTAGTTGCCCAGCACGGACTGCTCCTTGAGTAGGGTGCCGACCCGCGTACTCATGTCGTACTCAAAAATGGAGGGCGGCGTGGTGAGCGAGGTGTAATTGTAACGCAGCACCGGCGTGTCCAGCTCCCGATTCACGCCAATGGTGGCCGTGTAAGCCGACTCGTCGAAGGGCAGGTAGTGTTCCTGCTTATCTTTCAGATTCACTACGTGCAGCTGTCGCAGGCCGCCCTTGCGCTCATTGAGCACGAAATACTCCTTGAATAGCTCGAAATTATCGAGAAAGATTTCCGGGTGGCGGGTCAGCGCATCGGTCCAGGTGGCTTTGCCGGTGGTGGCCACGGGCGTAGTCATCAGACGGTAGTTGGGAGCCAGCCAATTGGTCCGGATATAAAACTTATCGGCCAAGTGCTCTACCTGATAGAGGTGGTCCTTCTCGCGGCGCTGAAATACCTTAGGCTGCTCAGTGGGCGCACCAGCCTCTAGGTAGCGGTACTCCGACGACAGCGAACTGGCGAGTTCAATACCAATGTATTTTTTTGATTTTGAACGGTTTACCTGCACGTTAAACGTGTTGTCGTGCTCCTCGTACACCAGTGCATCGCCCTTGGGGTCGGTGCCTAGCGTGTGCCGGTACACCTGATAGGGCAGCAGCGTGGTCACGTTCTTTTTGGTGTAAAACACCGTCTTGTTGTCGGCCGCCCACACCACTTCGCCGCCCGTGTTGGCAATGCACTCCGGAAACAGCTTGCCGGTAGCAATATTTTTGAAGCGCAACGTATAAAGCCGCCGGCTCACGGTGTCCACCGAAAAAGCCAGCAGCTGATTATTATCGCTCACGGCCCAGTCACCAATCTGAAAATATTTCTTCCCAGTGCCCATCTCATCGCCGTTGAGCAACACTTCTTCCGTCCCGATTGCGCTACCCTTCTTGCGGCAGTAAATCGGGTATTCGGAGGCAAACTCAAAGCGCGAATAGTAGTAATAACCGTTGTCGCGGTACGGTTCAGTGGCGTCTTCCTGCTTGATGCGGTTCTTGATTTCGGCGGCCAGCTTCTTCTGCATGGCTTTCGCTCCGCTCATTTGCTGGTCGAAGTACCCATTCTCGTCGTTGAGGTACTTCAGAACGGCCGGTTCGGTGGGCTGGTTTAGCCAATAATAATTGTCGGTGCGCGTGACACCGAAATCGGTGAACACCTTAGGTTTGATTGGGGCCACCGGAGCCGACTGCGCCATGGCGCCGCTGGTGAGAGCCGCGCCGGCCCCAGCAAGGGCCGCTCTTTGCAGAAAATTCATGAAGCGAAGGTTAAAGGGATAATTATTTCAACACTAAGAGTTGAAATCAAGCCGCAAGTTACTAGGTAGATAGCAAAGAAGCCGGTCCCATTTCGGAACCGGCTTCTCATTCAGGATGCACCAGCTAATCGGTGCGCAATCTTACTTTTTTGCGTCAGAGTCGGGCGCTTCCGGCGTTTCGGCCGGCCGCTCGTCGCTGGCTAGTTTCTGGTCTTCACCGCTTTTGCTCACGGCAAAAGTCAGTTCGTCTTTGCCGTCCTCGTAATCGGCTGTGATGACATCGCCCTGCACCACTTGCGCTTTGAGGATTTCCTCCGCAATCGGGTCTTCGATGTACTTCTGAATGGCTCGGTTCAGCGGACGAGCACCGTATTTCGGGTCGTAGCCTTTGTCCGATACAAAGTCCTTGGCCTTTTCGGTCAACTCGACCCGGTAGCCCAAAGACCGCACCCGCGAGAGAAGCTTGGCCAGGCTGATGTCGATGATTTTGTGGATATCCGACTTGTCCAGCGAGTTGAAGACGATAACGTCATCCAAACGGTTGAGGAATTCGGGCGAGAAAGTCTTCTTCAGGGCGTTGGTAATGGTGCCCTTGGTCAACTCGTCCATGTTATCCTGCCGGGCTTTGGTTCCGAAGCCGATGCCAGCGCCAAAGTCCTGCAAGTCCCGCGCCCCGATGTTCGAGGTCATGATGATGATGGTGTTCCGGAAGTCCACCTTACGGCCCAGACCATCGGTCAGGATACCGTCGTCCAGCACTTGCAGCAGCAAGTTGTACACATCGGGGTGAGCTTTTTCAATCTCATCCAGCAGGATTACTGAGTACGGCTTACGACGAATTTTCTCCGTCAGCTGGCCGCCCTCTTCGTAGCCCACGTAGCCGGGAGGCGCGCCCACCAAGCGCGACACGCTGAATTTTTCCATGTACTCCGACATATCGACGCGCACCAGCGCATCTTCCTTGTCGAAGAGGTAGGTAGCGAGCACCTTGGCCAGCTCCGTCTTACCCACGCCCGTCGGGCCGAGGAATACGAACGAACCAATGGGTTTTTTGGGGTCCTTCAAACCAACCCGCGTGCGCTGAATGGCTTTCACGAGCTGCTTGATGGCCTTTTCCTGGCCAATTACCTTGCCTTGCAGCTCCTCATTCATGTTGAGGAGCTTTTGGCTTTCGTTCTGGGCCACGCGCGAAACGGGGATGCCGGTCATCATGGCGATAACCTCGGCCACGTTTTCCTCTTTCACCGTGTAGCGCTTCTTCTTGGTTTCCTCTTCCCAGCTCTTTTTAGCTGTTTCGAGTTGGTCAAGTAATTTCTTCTCGGTGTCGCGGAGCTTGGCGGCTTCCTCGTATTTCTGCGATTTCACCACGCGGTTCTTCTCGCCTTTGATATTCTCAATCTGCTCTTCGAGCGTGAGAATGTCCTCGGGTACCACGATGTTGTTGATGTGCACGCGGGCACCGGCCTCATCGAGAATATCGATGGCTTTATCCGGCAGAAAACGGTCGGACATGTACCGGTCACTCAGCAGCACGCACTGTTCAATGGCCTTATCGGTGTACACCACGTGGTGGTGGTCCTGGTACTTGTCCTTGATGTTGTGCAGGATTTCAATCGTTTCCTCCGGCGTGGTGGGGTCCACCATCACCATCTGAAAACGACGGGCCAAGGCCCCATCTTTCTCGATGTACTGACGGTACTCATCCAGCGTGGTGGCACCGATGCATTGGATTTCGCCGCGGGCCAGGGCCGGCTTGAACATGTTGGAAGCGTCGAGCGAGCCCGAAGCCCCGCCAGCACCCACAATGGTGTGCAGCTCGTCAATGAACAGAATCACGTCGGGCGACTTTTCCAGCTCGTTCATCACGGCCTTCATGCGCTCCTCAAACTGGCCCCGGTACTTGGTACCAGCCACCAGCGAAGCCAGGTCTAGCGTCACCACGCGCTTGTTGAAGAGCACGCGGCTTACTTTCTTTTGGATGATGCGCAGGGCGAGGCCTTCGGCGATGGCCGTTTTGCCCACGCCGGGCTCCCCGATGAGAATGGGGTTGTTCTTTTTGCGGCGGCTCAGAATCTGGGCTACGCGCTCAATCTCCTTTTCGCGGCCCACAATGGGGTCAAGCTTATCTTCCTCGGCCATCTTGGTGAGGTCACGGCCGAAGTTGTCGAGCACCGGGGTGCGCGATTTTTCGCCCGGCTTCTTGGTGGTACCGCCCGCACCGGCACCGCGGCCGGGGGTGCCACCACCGAAGAGTTTATCGTTATCGTCGTCGTCGGTATCAGGCGTGCGGCTTTGCGGAGCAGCACCGGCGTTACCATGATAATCCAGCGAGTCGCGCACAGTTTCGTAGTTCACGTTGAATTTGCTGAGAATTTGGGAAGAAATGTTGTCCTCGTCCCGTAGGATGGACAACAGCAGGTGCTCGGTACCGATGATTTCGGACTTGAAAATCTTGGCCTCCAGGTAGGTGATTTTCAACACCTTCTCGGTCTGCTTGGTGAGCGGAATCGAGCCGGTGATGCTGGTGCCCTGAGTAGCGGTGTTGCGAGTGGCCTGTTCGAGCGAGAATTTAAGCTCGTCGATGGACACGCCCAGCTTGCGTAGCAAGCCCAGGGCGGTGCCTTCGGCTTCGCGAATCATGCCGAGCAACAGGTGTTCGGTCCCGATGTAATCGTGGCCGAGACGGATGGCTTCTTCCCGACTGAGGGAAATAACCTCTTTGACGCGGTTTGAGAATTTAGCTTCCATGCCAATAAACGTAGTAAAAAAATCAAATAGCCCCGCGTCGGGCGAATACACGAATGACGGGTTGTGCCGGTGTCGCTTGAAAACAAGCAAATTCGGGTGAAGGTTCGGGCGATAACAAACCCGGTAAGCACTTAGGTGATACTAACGTCGGCAGAAATGCGCAGGTTACTGCAAAAAGCTGCCGGCAGCCGGACCTTGCGAAAATAATAAGTCCAGTACGCTGAGCCCCGGCTCAAAACCTGGGCCAAATACCTGCGGGTAGGGCCGCACCGAAGACTGCACTGCCGGAGTGTCAGGTTCAGGCGTTTTAGTGGCGATTTTAGGTGTCAGCCAGTCGCGTCGGTCCACCAGCGAATGAGTAGATGAGTGAATGAGTGAATGGATTTCGGTTGTGCCCAGTGGTTGCATGGCCGGATAATGGGCTCGGTATTCGGTGGTGCGGGCAGTGGGTAGTGGCAGGCGAAGGCACTTCAGCAACAAGTGCAGAAACTGTAAGTTCAGGTCGAACAGCAGCGCCGGCTTACTTACGTAAATATCGTGGAAGTAGTCGGCGTAGTATTCAAAGTACGGACTATTGCCGTAGGCAGTTTGCAGGGTGCGCCAATGCCGGTGAATCCAATTCTGGCGGTAGTCAATTTCGATGGCCTCTGCCGTCACTTTTTCGGCCCGGTTGCCGTCGATTACCGGGATGGTGAGGGGCTGCACGCCTTGCGCCGTGCGAATGAGGCAGCGGTTGCGGTAGGTTTGCTTGCGGTAGTGCTCCTGGGCTTCCAGCAGCAGGCCATCGGCCTGGAGCAGCTCGGCGAAGAGGGCGGCCGGTGGGTGGTAGTGAAGTTCGGTGAGAATAATCATTAGGATAGGATGGATACTCGCAATAATCTTTTTTCGTCAATAAGTGTCTGCACAAAATTAAACGAGGTATTAGGGCGTCATGCTGAGCTTGTCGAAGTATCTCTACCGCTTCGTTGAACGACCCTGATGAAGCGGTAGAGATGCTTCGACAAGCTCAGCATGACGTTCTGATTGCACGATTAATTTAGAACAAGCACTTAGATGTTTGCTGCCGCGAATCACATTGACGTATCAATTCAGTGAGGAGGCACAAATATGCTCCTTCCCTTCGCCATTGCCTGGGGCTTCGCCGCAAAGCAGCGCGACAACGGGTGAGCATGGTCCGGCCTTACTTTTGTTTACTATGCGTTTCCTTCTCCTCCTGCTTATTGCCCTGGGCCCGGTAGCGGCTCAGGCGGCCCCGCCCCAGATTCTGCTCGACGTGGCTCGTTTCCGAAACCTGAACAAGGTGGAGAAGGGCGGCGAGGTCGAAATCTACGTCACCGTGCCCACCCAGCCGCTTACCTACCGGCAACGGGCCCCCCGCTCGTTTCAGTCGGCCGCCACGGTCACCCTTGAGATTCTGAAAGCCGACGGCAAATCGGCTTACCGGGAGGTTATCACCCTCAGGCCGCCGGTACTGACTGACACGACCATTGCCATTAAAAACCCGCAGAGTTTTCTGAAGCGCATCATGCTGCCCGATGGCAAATACACGTTGCGTGGTACCGTGCGCGACCAGTACCGGGCTGCCAACGGCGAAACCACCGTGGAAAAACCGTTGGTGGTGGAAGCGCCGGCCGGCGTATTTCTGACTGATGTGGTGCTGCTGTCGCGTCCGGCCGCCCGGAGCGGGGGCGACGACAATTTTTCCCGTGGCGGCTACCGCCTCACCCGCGTGCCCGGTGGCGGCTACAGCCGCGGAGCCGAGAATATTTTCTTTTATACCGAGATGCATAATGCGCCGGCCGGCCAGCCGCTGCGCGTGCACTACCACCTCACCACCCCCGATGGCTCGGCCGCCGATGCCGACGCGACCCTGACGCCCCCGAGCGGCCGGCCGACTACCGTGGTGGGCCAGCTGCCCTTGGGGCCGTTGCCCGATGGGCCGTTCACGCTGTTTATTGAGGTATATGGTGGGCCGGGCAATAACAAGCTGCTGGCCGGGCACAGGGTCATTGGCGAGCGCAGCACCGCCGAATACGCGCCGGCCGGGGCCGCCGTGCCGCGATGAGCACGGCCCGCACCACCAAGTTGCCGGGCGCCAAACGCCCTTATGCCTGGTACTACGAGCCCCTGCGGTGGGGGATGTTGGGCCTGTCGCGCCTGCCCTTGCCGGTGCTGTATGGGCTGAGCGAAGGAATATACTTCCTGCTGGCCTACGTGGTGCGCTACCGCTGGCGGGTGGTGCAGCAAAACCTGAGCAAGTCTTTCCCGGAAATGAGCCCGGCTGAAGTAAGGCAAACCGGCAAAGCCTTCTACCGGCACTTTGCGCAGGTAGTAGTTGAGATTTTGAAAATGGCGACCATGAGCCCGGCTGAGCTGGCCCCGCGCATGCGCTTCACTAATCCTGAGCTGATGAGCCGGCCGTTTGCCGAGCAGCGGCTGGTGCTCTCCCTGGGCTCGCACATGGGCAACTGGGAATGGCTGCTGAACGGCGCGGCCCTGGAGTTTCCGGGCCGGGCGGCGGGCGTGTACAAGCCGCTGAATAATGCATTTTTCGAGTACTTCATGCGCCGGCTGCGCACCCGCTTGGGGGCCGATGCCGTGCCCATGCCGGCCACGCTGCGCTACCTGGTGGCGCGCAGATACGACGGCTGTACCCTCAGCCTGCTCACCGACCAGGCCGCGGGCCCCGAGGACCGACCTTACTGGACGACGTTTCTGAACCAGGACACCAGCTTTTATTCCAGCGCCGACCGGTTGGTCACGCAGTTCAATTGCGTCGTGCTTTATATTGGCCTGCGGCGGGTGCGGCGCGGGTACTACGAAGTAACCTTCACCGAACTGCCCGACAGCCGGATGGCAGCCAGTGCCCCACATGGCACCTTCCCCATTGCGGAAGCCTTTGCCCGCCAGTTGGAGAAAGACATGCGGGCCTCGCCCGAGCAGTACTTGTGGACGCACCGGCGCTGGAAGCATCAGCGCAGCCTGGGCGAATAGGAGCGGGGCTGGCGGGGCGGTCGGTAAGGAATAAGTCTTCGCTCACGAAATCAGGCCCAAAAAGTGCGACATTGTGTGTAGCTCGTATTCTTCCAAGGCCACGTCAAACACTTCGGCCACGGCCGCATAGTCTTGCCGCTGCAAGCCAAAGAGCAGCAGCCATTTCAATAGTTCAACGCGCCGGCCGGCTGTATACTGCGCGGCTGCTGCGTGCAGGAGCGCGGGCATGAGAATGCCGGCCGTGGCCAACAGCTGCCGGGCAACCAGGTACTCCAGCAGGTTTTCGTGGCTGAAGCGCACGTACACCGTCAGTTCCTCGAAGGCATTCAGGCCCCGCTCTTCGAGCAGAATGCTGTCGGCGAGCAGGGCGGCGTAGGCGGCGGGCAGGGCTGCGGTCGTGACCAGGCCCAAAAAACGCTTCAGGGTGCTGGGTGAGAGGCACTCGCCGGTGCGGCGCAGCACGTCGGCGGCCAGGGCCTCGGCTTCGCGCGGGTAGGTGAGCGCAGTGCCAAAAGTGTCGGCGACCCGCTGCCGCAAGTGGGCGCGCAGCAGGCTGTGGGTGGGATTCAACGGGTAGATGTTGGACAAATACGGACAAAGACCTCTGATGTCGTTTGGGCTAAAACGACCAAAAAAGTGGTTGGGGCATAAGGTGGCCGATTTTGGACGAATGCCGCATGCGGCGCGGGGAACTGGCCAAAGCCCGGTATTGCGGACCGTTCAAAAAGGCCGTGGTAACTGAACTAATTGAACTTTGGTGGGGGACCAGTTGGGCAGGTAGGTTTGGGGCATTGTTTCACACCTATCAACTGCAAGTCCCATGCTGTCCCGTTCCCATTTTCCATTCCGCCGCTTGCTTCTGGGAGTTGCGTTCACGGTTGTCATCGCCGCCTGTGGCGGGGCTGAGAAAGCCGAAATACCCGCTCCTCCTGCGTCCCTGAGCTTAACGGGCGAGGCTGCCGTAGCGGGCGAGTTGGCCGACTACCTGGCCATTGTGCCCGGCTCATACCAGGTAACGGTTTTGCCGAACGACTTGGGCTCGACAGGCGGCTACAAGTTGACGGCCAAAGTAAAAGTCCGGTTTACGAAGCCAAAGAACCTGGCTTCCAGCGACGATAACAGCTGCTGCGGCCCCGAGCTGGTGGCTCGTCTGCTCGATGCCAACGGTGCCCCGGTCACGGGCTTTGAGCGCCTCACCGACAATATCCGCCGCACAGAGCTGGCTGGCATGATGAAGCGCGGCACTGGCGAGGAATGGCTGACCTTTTCCATGCAGGATTCCTTTTTTGATAAGGAAACGGCCAACGAACAAGCTGCGCAATGGCTGAAGGCCTTGCAGCAGGCCCATAAAATCGGGCTTGTGTCCAGTGTCAGCGTGGCCGATGCGGCTG
This sequence comes from Hymenobacter frigidus, assembly GCF_014640435.1. GTDB lineage: Bacteria > Bacteroidota > Bacteroidia > Cytophagales > Hymenobacteraceae > Hymenobacter > Hymenobacter frigidus. The sequence continues at coordinate 26,821 of NZ_BMGY01000034.1, forward strand.
AAAAAGCAGAAATCTCCGCTACTGATGCGGCCGCGGTGATGGCCCAGGCAAATGCCGCCATTGCGGCGGCATCCGGCGAGACTACCGCCGCCAGCGCGACCTGGAGGACAAACGTGCCGCCGGCGGCGGCATCGTCGTCAATGCCGGGGGTATGGCTGCCGCTCCGGTAGCCGCCAGTCCTGCTGCCGATGACCTGATGGAGAAGCTCAAGAAGCTCAAATGATGCTGGATAATGAGCTACTAACCCAGGCCGAGTACGACGAGCGCCGGAATGCCATCTTGGCTTCTCTTCTAAGCAGTCGCGCACAAGTAACCGTAGTCAATCAAAAAGAACGTCATTCCGAGCTTGCCGAGGAATCTTGCCGGAGTCATCCGCGCCGCCCACTGGCGCGAGCGAGATTCCTCGGCAAGCTCGGAATGACGTTCTTCTTTATCCGGTTACTTGTGCGTGGGCACTTAAGAGGACTTTCCACCGATTATTTCACGCAGTGTACTACTGCCGCAGACACGACCCTGCTGCTGCGCGCCGAAGCACTATTACGCCAGGCTCGCACGCAGTTTCCGGATTCGGTGCTGAATCACGATAACCTGAATTTGTCCGAGAATTTTGGCTCGCGCCCATCGTTGGCTCTCCTAGGCAAAGAATTGTACCGCCTGATATCCGCCGCCAATGGTACAGCGCTGGTTATCGTGGACCATTCGTGCGGCGCCGCCGATTTGGGCGGCAATACCATCAGCACCAAACTGGAAATCAGCCCGGTGGGCGGGAGGGGCAACACCAATACCTATAAACGTCATCCGGCACCAGCCCGGAAAAAAAAGGTGGCTGCTCCGCTTCAATCGTGCCCGGCCGCAGAGCGGTAAGAAATAGTGGCGTTCAATTACCCCGAATAGTAAAAGACAAGCCCCGATACCTGCGCAGGTATCGGGGCTTGTCTTTTACTATTCGGGGCTAGTCGCTGAGACAGGATGGATTGACGCCGCTTGATGTGTGGAATGTCATGCCTCCTCGCAATAATAAACGCCTTACAAATACTGCTCGATGTCGCCGGCACCCTGGCGGATGAGCTCGAAGTCGTCGTTGGTGCAGTCGATAATGGTGCTGGGCACGTTGTTGCCGAAACCGCCGTCGATAACGAGGTCGACCAACATGCGGTATTTCTCGAAAATCAGGTCCGGGTCGGTCACGTATTCGTCGATGGTGTTTTCATCCTCGCGCACCGAGGTGCTCACGATGGGATTGCCCAACTCCTTCACCAATTGCAGGATAATCTGATTGTCGGGCACCCGGATGCCGACGGTCTTGCGCTTGGTACCGCCGAAGCGTGGAGCGTTGCTGCTAGCCTCAAAAATGAAGGTAAACGGGCCAGGCAGGGCTTTCTTGATGACTTTGTACGTTTCCGTGGTGATGCCGTGGGCATAGTCGGAAATATGTGACAAGTCGTGGCAGATGAAGCTTAGGTTGGCCTTTTCGGGGAAAAGCTTTTTGATGCGACACACCCTTTCTACGGCTTTGGCATTGGTTACGTCGCAGCCGATGCCGTACACGGTATCAGTAGGGTAAATGATGACTCCACCCTTGCGCAATACGTCGACAGCTTGCTGAATGCGGGCGTGGGGTGGGTTTTCGGGGTGAATGCGAAGAAGGGTGGCGGGCATATAAGGAGCTGGGGGATGATATAACAATGATGGGCAACGGCCGGCGGCCACCGGCAGGCCACCGCCTCAAGCTGGCGGCCGGCCCAAAGATGCGGGCAAGGTACTACGCCCAGCCGAAACGGAACAACTAGGACGCAACTTAGCCACGGGGTTGCGGCCGTTCGTACTTTTGATGCTGCCGTCCCGATATTCTCCCCATTCCCCATGTCCCAACCCGCCAAACTGTCGGTCATTGAACGCCGCGACCAAGCCCTGAAACGCCGCAGGCGCTGGGCCACCGTGAGCGTCGTTTTCACGCTCGCGCTGGTCTGCTTTTCCTATTATTTCTATCAGGTATTCTTCACCGCTAACATCGAAACCAAGGGCAAGCCCACCTACGTGGTGGTGCACCGCGGCGACGACTGGCAGGCGGCCCTGAAGACCATCGACGCTACCGGCGCGGTAGTCGATAAGCTCTCGCTGCACTTCGTGGCCAAGCTCATGAAGTATCCGGCTCACGTGAAGCCCGGCCGCTACGAGCTCAAGGAAGGCTATACCAACCGCCAGCTGGTCAACGTGCTCAAGGCCGGGCTGCAGTCGCCGCTCAAGCTCACGTTTACCAACGTGCGCCTGCGCCGCGAGCTGGCCGATAAACTCTCGAACCAGATTGACGCCCGCCCCAGCCAAATCGACTCGCTGCTGAGCAGCCCCAGCTACACCCGCAGCCTGGGTTTCGACACCACTACGGTGCTCAGCATGTTCATCCCGAACACCTATGAGCTGTACTGGAATACCTCCGCCGACAACCTGATGAAGCGGATGAAGAAGGAGTACGAGAAGTTTTGGACTCCGGCCCGCGACGCCCAGCGCGAGAAACTCAACCTCACCCGCGTCCAGGTGAGCACCCTGGCCAGCATTGTGGAGGCCGAGCAGCAGCAGCACGCCGACGAGCGGCCCCGCATCGCGGGTGTCTACCTCAACCGCCTCAAGCGCGGCATGAAGCTGCAGGCCGACCCCACCGTGGTCTACGCCAACCGCGACTTTACCATCAAGCGCGTCCTCAACGTGCACCTGCAGAAGGATTCCCCTTACAACACCTATAAATACGCCGGCCTGCCGCCCGGCCCCATCAACCTGCCCAGCATCGCCAGCATCGACGCGGTGCTGAAGCCGGAAAGCAACAACTACCTGTATTTCTGCGCCAAGGAGGATTTCAGCGGCTACCACGCCTTTGCCCCCAACGAGCGGGAACATATTATGAATGCGCGACGCTACCAGGCCGCGCTGAACCGGGCGGGCATCAAGTAACTTAACAGAACGTCATGTCGAGCGCAGCCGAGATATCTCGCGTGCTACAGTAATCCGGTTGATGCAACGATTCCAGCGAGATGTCTCGGCTGCGCTCGACATGACGTTTCAGCTATCAATATGTACACCTCCGACATTCAAATCCGCGTGCGCTACGCCGAAACCGACCAGATGGGCTACGTCTATCACGGCAACTACGCGGCGTATTTTGAGGTAGCCCGCACCGAGGCATTCCGCAAGCTGGGCATCAGCTACAAGGAGCTGGAGGCTGATGGCGTGGGCATGCCGGTAGGGGAGCTCCGCACCCGTTTCCGCCGCCCGGCCCGCTACGACGACCTACTGACCGTGCGCCTGCTGCTGCGCCAACCGCCCGAGGGCGCCCGCGTACTGTTTGAGTACGAGATTTATAACGAAGCCGGCCAGTTGCTCACCGAAGGCCACACGCTCATGGTGTTTGTGGCTACCAGTACCGGCCGGCCCGTGCCCATGCCCACCAACATTCAGGAGCGGCTGCTGCCGTATTTTAGTGAAGATGAATTTGATAGCCCCGTGCTACCCACGCCCGGGGCTATACCGCCGGATGCGCCTGCGCCGGCGGCGTTTAGCAAGTAACGATACTTGATAATAGAACGTCATGCCGAGCGGAGCCGAGGCATCTCGCTCGCATCGTCCTCACGATTGGATTACTACCCCACGCGAGATACCTCGGCTGCGCTCGGCACGACGTTCTATTCCGTATTTTACTGCCAATCAAAAAAAATGAAAACGCCCGCCCTTCGTCGTGCCCGCTTCCCCGATGTGCGCCAGCAACGGCCCTATCGGCAGATGATTGTGGGCCTGAAGCGGCTGCGGCTGCCCGGCGGCCAGGCCTCGCTCTACGATGTGCTCGACCGCATTCTGCACGAACTACGCCTCGATAGTCTGGAGAAGCGCGCCGCCTACATGGCCTTCAACCTCACGGTGGCCCTATTCCCGACCATCATTTTCCTGTTCACGCTTATTCCGTACATCCCCGTACCGAATCTGAACGTGGACATTCTGCAGTTTCTGGCCGATTTTATGCCGCGCGAGCTATACGCGGCCACAGCTTCCACCATTGAGGATATCGTGAACATCCCGCACGGCGGCTTGCTGTCCTTCGGTTTCGGTACGGCCTTGGTCCTCAGCTCCAATGGCATCATGGCCTTGCTCGATGCCTTCGAGAAGAAGTACCCGTGGTTTAAGCATCGCAGCTACCTGCGCAAGCGCATGATTGCCACCGCTCTTACATTCGTGCTCTCGCTGATTTTGGTGCTGGCCATCGCCGGCATTTTCTTCGGTACTTACCTGATTGATGGGTTGGTGTTTTATGAAATCGTGCCCGAGCGATTCACCGGCCTGGTGCTGACGCTCGTCCGCTACGGCTCGCTGGTGGGGCTATTTCTGAGCACTACGTGCGTGATTTATTACTTCGTGCCGCCCGTGCACGACAAATGGCCGTTGGTATCGGCGGGAGCCATTGTGGCCACGCTGCTCATCTTCCTGGTGTCGTTTCTGTTCACGCTCTACGTGCGCATTTTTGATTCCTACAACACGTTTTACGGCTCTATCGGGGCGCTGGTGGGCTTTATGGTCTGGCTCGAGTTCGTGTGCATGACCCTAATCATCGGCTTCGAGGTGAACGTGAGCATGGACGCCGTCACCGGTCGTCGCCGCCTGATGATGCAGGAAATGCTTCGCGCAGAGAAGAATGAGAAATAAAAATGAGGAATTGATTGTGAATGCGATAGCAGAAAAATTGCGAAAAATTCTTCATTCATCGTTTTTCATTCCCTGTTTCTCGCTACTTTTGCACTCCCCAATCACTCGGGGAGCCTGTTAGAGAGGTGGCAGAGTGGTCGAATGCGACGGTTTCGAAAACCGTTATACCGGCAACGGTATCGGGGGTTCGAATCCCCCCTTCTCTACGCTTGTTTAGGTATGAGCTAAAAATTATGAGTTGTGAGTTGTTTCTTCTTCAACTCACAACTCATAATTTTTAGCTCATAACTGGTTCCAGAGAGCTGGCAGAGTGGTCGATTGCGGCGGTCTTGAAAACCGCTGACTGTAACAGGTCCGGGGGTTCGAATCCCTCGCTCTCTACTAAAACCCCCATTTCCGGCCTGGAAATGGGGGTTTTGTTTTTGTGGCGAAAAATTAAGGAACCGTACCAAGAAGGCCTGGAATGGCGATAAGCCCATACTTTTACAGCAGCCTTCTCAAACGTCCCTTTTATGAGCGAAACCATTCCCAGCATCTTCGACAAAGCCCGGATGGGGTTGTGGACCAGTTTGCAAAAGCACCTGGCCACGGTGTACGCCGCCGAATCGGCCTTTGTGGGAGCAGTAGCATTTGCCGAAGGGACTTTCCCGTTTGCCGCTTCGGCGGCCAGCGCCGACCAATTGCAGGAGTACGGACAGCACCGTCGCGCCCTGCGGGATTTGTTCACCGACGAAACCACGCAGCTCGACACGCTCACCAAGGCTATTCGGGTTAAAGGATACGCGGAGGACGAGAAGAAACAGCTGTACCTGCTACTGCTCGGGTACATGGATATTGCCGCCTCCGTCTTTGAGCGGCTGCTGACCCAAGTGCCAACTCCGCTGCCTAAAGATGAAGAACTGGAGGAAGCAACAGCCAAATTTGCTCGCGTGCAGAAGTTTGCCCGGCTGAACATCAAAGGCATTGCGGGGCTGCTTTAAGCCGGTGAAAGTGGCTAGCGGGCAGGCCGGGTGCCCGGGCGCAACGGTGAAGACACGTTTGCCGTTGCAAACAGCCAAAGCTGTGCTTATTCCTTATTCTATGCTACGCTTTCGTTCCTTTTTGCTGGTGGTGCTATTGGCACTGGCGGCCCGTCCGGCCGCTGCCTATTCGGTACTCACTCACCAAGCTAACATTGATTCGACTTGGGAGCGCTGCCTGGTGCCGGCCATTCAGCAGCGCTACCCCGGCACCACGCCCGAGCAGCTCATCGACGCCAAGGCCTATGCCTACGGTGGGGCCATTGTCCAGGATATGGGCTACTATCCATTTGGTTCTAAGTTGTTTACTAACCTGACACACTATGTGCGGTCGGGTGATTTTGTGCGTAACCTCATTCGGCAGGCGCAGGACCGCAACGACTACGCTTTTGCCCTGGGCGCCCTGGCTCACTATGCAGCAGACCTCAGTGGCCACCCCGAGGGCACCAACCGGGCCATGGCATCAGTGTACCCGGAGCTGCGGGCCAAGTTTGGCGATATTATTACCTACCACCAAGCCCCCAAGGAGCACACCCAGCTCGAATTTGCGTTCGATGTGGTGCAGCTGGCCAGCGGCAAGTACCACACCCAGGATTACCACCAGAAAATCGGGTTTCAGGTGAGCAAGGCGGTGCTGGAGCGCGCCTTTCTGCAAACCTATGGCCTGGAGTTGGGCCAGGTTATCGTGAACGTGGACCTGAGCATTGCCAGCTTCCGCTTCGCGGTGAGCCAGCTGATTCCGACGGCGGCCCGCTCGGCCTGGCACTACAAGCGCAAGGATATTCAGAAGCTGAGCCCCGGCGCGCGCCGCCGCGATTACCTGCAGCGCAACAGCCCCCGGCAGTTCCGCAAAGAGTACGGCAATGAGTATGAGAAGCCCGGCTTCGGGGCCCGCATCATCTCGTATTTCATTCGGGTGCTGCCCAAAATTGGGCCACTCAAGCCGTTCGCCTTCAAGCTGCCCACGCCCGAGGCGCAGCAGTTCTTCCGGAGCAGCTTTCGCACGGTGATAACGAACTATTGCGCCGACGTAGCCCGCCAGCCCGCCGATACCGCCGCCGCGCCCCTGGCTCTGGCCAATGAGGACTTCGATACCGGCCACCCTACCCGGGCGGGCGAGTACCCGCTGGCCGACGAAACCTACGGCGAATGGGTGCGCAAGCTGGCCGCTCAAAAGTTTGAGAACCTCAACCCGATTGCGCGGCAGAATATTCTGACCTTTTATGGTACCCAACCCAAAAATTCGGCCTCGGCCGAAGAGTTAGAGCGGAATAAACCCAAGGAAACCCAGGAAGCTCTGGACCAACTGCGGGCGCTGAAGTAGCGTGGTAGCCGGTGAGGAAGTGAAACTTTTAGAGGGTACCACAGCCGGACTTTTTATTCTTATGGCCAGAAACGCTTATCTTGTAGCGTGATTTTCGGGGGGTAATGCTTATTTCGGGGTGCTATTGCAAGAAATAATGTTTGTATTACCTCTAAAATCTTTTAGTGGTAGTTACTGCGGGGATATCTCATTCCAGCTCTGTCTTTTTTTCTCACTCTAACATTTGGTGTATGCTAAAAAATTACAAGAGAGGACAGCCGTTCCGCTGGGTACGGCTGTTGACTTTGGTGACGTTGTTTCTGCCCCTAGTGGGGCGCGGGCAGGGCGTAGCTCCCACGCCTGTAAGCATCACGGCCGCTGGGGCAGGGCCTTCCGAGAATTTTTCCACGCTGGCTTCTACGTCAACTTCTGGCGTCGTGCCGGCTGGTTTCGGTTTTGCTGAAGCAGGAACAGGCAGCAATAGCGTGTACACTGCGGGTCCGGGCAGTGGCGCCGGCGGCGATACGTACAGTTTTGGAGCTACTGGCTCTATAGAGCGAGCCTTCGGGGGGCTGCAAAGCGGGACGTTGACACCCACGATTGGGGCGGCGTACACCAACAACACGGGGACGGTCATCACCAGTATGACCATCACTTACACCGGCGAACAATGGCGGCTGGGCGCCACCGGCCGCGTCGACCGGCTGGATTTTCAGTACAGCACCACGGCCACCACGCTGGGGGCAGCGACCGGATACGTCGATGTTAATGGGCTGGATTTCACTGCACCGATTAGCACGGGCACCGCTGGGTCTTTAGATGGCAACGTAGCGGCCAACCGCACCGTGGGCATCACCGGCACTATCACTGGCCTGGCCCTGGCCAATGGCGGCACAATATATATTCGGTGGAGTGACTTCAATCCCACCGGAGCCGATGACGGCCTGGCCATAGACGACTACAGCGTGAGCTTCACCACGCAGGCCCCGGCGGCACCCACGCTGGCCGTGAGCCAGGCTGGCACCGGCTACGCCAACAATGGTACTGCGTTCGACTTTGGTACCCAGACGGTGACTACCAGCAGCGCGCCAGTTGCTTTTACGCTCACCAACAGCGGCCCCGACCCGCTCACTATCAGCACCATTGCTGCCACCGGCGATTATGCCGTGAGCGGCGCAACTCCCGGTACGGTAGCGGCTGGCGGCACTGCCACGGTGAGCGTCGTATTCACCCCAACGGTGGCCGGCACCCGTGCCGGCACCCTGGTTATAACCTCGAACGCCACCACCGGAACCACCTACACCGTGAACCTAACCGGAACGGGTATTGGTGCCACGCCCAATCCGGAAATTAACGTGCAGCAGGCGGGCACCACATTCCTCACGGGCAGCACGTATTCCGCATTCGCCAACACGGCCGTGGGCGCATCGGGCGCGGCCCTGACCTTCACCATTCAGAATACCAGCAGCACCGATGCCCTCAATATCAGCAGCGTGGCAACAACGGGTGATTTTGCGGTTTCGGGCCTGACCACGCCCGCCACCGTACCCGCCAATGGCTCGGTGACGGTGAACGTGGTGTTTTCGCCCACGGCTACGGGCACCCGCTCGGGTACGCTCGTCATCAACAACAACGACCAGGATGAAGCTATTTATACCATCAACCTGCAAGGGGAGGGGGTGAATCCGGTTCCGGTCATCAGTACGCTGGCACCCGCATCGGCCACGGCCGGCGCCCCCGGGTTCACGCTCACCGTGAATGGCAGTGGCTTTGTGTCGGGCGCGGTGGTGAGCTTCAACGGCACGAACCGGGTTACCACATTTGTGTCGGCCGCGCAGCTCACGGCGGCCGTTCTGGCAGCCGATGTGGCTACGGCGGGCCCTTACAACGTCATCGTCACCAACCCGGCACCGGGCGGCGGGGCCTCGGCGGCGGCCGTGTTCACGGTGAACCCGCCCCCGGTACCCACACTCACCAGCATCAACCCCAGCTCCATCGTGGCTGGGCAGGCCACTACGGTCACTTTCACCGGCACTGGTTTTGTGAGCGGTGCCACGGTGAGCTTCAACGGTAATACGCTGGCTACCACGTTCGTCAACAGCACCACCCTCACGGCCAGCATTACGCCGCCGGCGCAGTCGGCCACCGCCACCTACCCGGTTTCGGTGACTACGCCCGGGGGCACCAGTGGGCCTCAGACCCTGACGGCTACTGGCGTATTTGTGCTCACGCCTGTTAGCATTGCCGCCGTCAACACGCCCGCTACGCAGGATTTCAACAGCCTTGCCGCTACGGGCACAGCACCCAAAACGACTTTGCCCCCCGGTATTGACTTTTCAGAAGCCGGTGGAGATGCCAATTATACGGCGGGCACTGGCTCGGCGACTTCGGGCGACACGTACAGCTTTGGAGCAACCAGTAATACCGAACGAGCGTTGGGCACTCTGCTCAGCGGTTCGATAACGTCCACGATTGGTGCCCAATACAGCAACAACACCGGCCAGACCATCACCAGCCTGGCCATCAGCTACACCGGCGAACAATGGCGGCTGGGCACCACCGGCCGCGTCGACCAACTGGACTTTCAGTACAGCACCGCCTCTGGGGTCACCCTGAGCACCGGCATTTATTCGGACGTGAACGCGCTGGACTTTGTGGCCCCCGTAACCTCGGGCACGGTGGGAGCCCTCAATGGCAACGTAGTGCCCAACCGCACGGCCGTTTCGGGTACCATTACTGGCCTTTCGATTCCGGTTGGGGCCACGTTTTTCATCCGGTGGAACGACCTCAACGCCACAGGGGCTGACGATGGCCTAGCCGTGGATGACCTGTCGCTAACGGCCAACCCGGCAGTGGCCTGTAACGCCCCCACGGCCCTGGCCGCCAGCGGCGTGACCAGCAACGCGGCTATGGTGAGCTTCACGGGCAGCGCCTCAGCGGTAAATGGCTACACTGTAACTACTGTGCCGGTTACGACTACCCAGACCCTGGGGGCAGCCGCTACGTCGGTGAGCTTCACGGGCCTGACGCCCGGCACGGCTTACACGGTAAACATCGTGAGCAACTGCGCGGCTGGAGCTACTTCAAGTGCCGCCAGCATTGGCTTCATAACTCTCGCGGCGGCTCCGGCCCTGACCGTGACCCAGGGCACTACGCCCATTGCCAACGGGGCCAACCCCAGCTATAGCTTCGGCAACCAGACGACCGGTACTAAGCAATCAGCCACATTTACGCTAACCAATAATGGCCTCGACCCGCTCACCATCAGCGGTATCAGCGCCACCAACCCGGCAACGTTCACCTTCAATACCTTGCCATTGCCCGCCACGGTGGCGGCCAACGGCGGTACTGTTTTGCTCACGGTTATCTACAACGTGGGCACCGGCCCGGAAACCGGCACTATTGGCATCACGAGCGACGCGGCCAACGGCAACGCTAGCTTCCAGCTCAACCTGAGCGGTACGGGCGTGCCGGTTGCCGCCAATCCGCTGATTGCGGTGACCCAGGCTGGGACTGCCATTCCAAACGGCGGTACGTACAGCGGTTTTTCCAGCCCGGTATCCACCGCTTCGAGCTCGGTTACGTTCACTATTTCAAATCCCAGCACCACCGATGCGCTTAGCCTCGGCACGTTTGTTCTCACGGGGCCATTCTTCCTGAGTGGTACGCAGCCCGCTACTGTAGCCCCCGGCGGCACGGCTGATTTCGGTCTCACGTTCCTGCCCTCGGCCGTCGGAACCTCCACGGGCAGCATTAGCATTCCGAACAACAGCCAGGCTAATAACCCTTACATCATCAACCTGAGCGGCCAGGGTACGCCTGCTGATTTGGTGGTGGGCACCGCCCAGAATGTGAGCGGTACCTATAACAACGTGACGGTGACCAGCGCCGGCATCGCCACCCTCACGGGCGTTCTCACCGTCAACGGTACGCTCACGGTGGCCGGGGTGCTCAGCGGCAATTGCCAGAGCGTGACCACCAACGTCAAAGCGGTGAACGGCCCCGGCAGCTTCATACTGCAAGCTGGCGGCCGCCTCGATATCTGCGATGCGGCGGGCATTACGGCTAGCGGAGCTACCGGCCTGATTCAGGTGGCCGGCACCCGCAGCTACAGTCCCGATGCCACCTACGCTTACCTCGGCGGACTTGCGCAGGTGACGGGCAGCGGCCTGCCCAGCCAGGTGCGTGCCGTGGTGGTGAATAATGCCAATGGGCTGACGCTGAGCCAAGCCGCAGCGGTAGCCCAAACCCTGACCCTGACCGCTGGCAACCTAACCACCGCTGGCAACAGCCTCACGCTGCTGTCGTCCGCGGCGGGTACGGCCGTGGTGGTCAATACCGGCGGCGTGGTAGTGGGCACCGCCACCGTGCAGCGCTACATCAGCAGCACCAACGCCATTGGCTACCGACATTATTCGGCCCCGGTGAGCAATACCACGGTGAACGACCTGAATACGACGGGCTTCACACCCACCTTCAACCCGACGTATAACACCAGTGCCACGCCCAGCCTCGTCACGCCGTTCCCCACGGTGTTTGGCTACGACCAGAACCGGGTGGGGACGGTGACTTCTACCTGCGGTCCATTCAATAAAGGCTGGTTTTCGCCCGCCGCCGGCGATGCCATGGCGGTGAACCGGGGCTACACCGTGAACGCACCCAACAGCGCGCTGGTCGACTTTGTGGGCACGCTCAACAACGGCACTCAGAACTCGGGTGCTTTGGCTTACTCCGGCACGGATGGCGGCTGGCAGTTCCTGGGCAACCCGTACCCGGCCCCGCTGAACTGGAACACCGTGACGCCGGCCCAGCGCCCCGGCATGGACGCTGCCATGTACGTGTTTCAGAGTAGCGGCCAGTACGGCGGCAGCTACCGCACCTTCGCCAACGGCATCGGGGAGTCGTCGTTGGTGCCCACGGCCGCTGGCTACTTCGTGCGGGTGGCGGCAGTTGGTGCTAATGGCTCAGTGAACCTGACCAATGCCAACCGCGTCATCACCTTCGACCCGGAGCCCATCTTTGGCCGTGGCACGGCCGATGCCCGCCCGCAGCTGCAATTGCAGCTACGCGGCACCGCCGCCGGCCGGGATGAAACCTACGTGTACTTCGAAGCCGGAGCCACGGCGGGCCGCGATGTGGAATACGACGCCACAAAGCTGGCCAACCCCAGCGGCCTCAACGTAGCCTCGCTGGCCGCCAGCCAGGAAATGGCCATCAACGGCTTGCCGGTGCTGGGCAACAGCGTCGTGCTGGTTCCGCTGGCCGTGACCGTGCCGCAGGCTGGCACCTACACCCTAGAGGCGGCCAACGTGGCCAATTTCACCGGCACCGTCACGTTGATTGATGCCCTGACCAGTACCCGCACGGTGCTCACCACGGGCAGCACGTACGCTTTCACCCTGGGTGCAACCACGGCTCCGGGCCGTTTCACCCTGGAGTTCCGCGCCGCCGGTGTGCTGGCCAGCAGCGCCGCCCAGGCCCTGGCTGCCCAGGTTCAGTTGTTCCCAAACCCCACTTCGGGTTTGTTCCGGGTGCAGCTGCCGCTGCTGAGCAGCAAGTCGGCCGTAGCGGCTACGCTCTCCAACTCGCTGGGCCAAACGGTGCAGACCCGCACGCTGCGGGCCCCGGCCGGCCAGGGCATCGATGCCATGTTTGATGTGCGTGACCTCGCGGCGGGCGTGTATACCCTGCGCCTGAACGTGGACGGAACCCCCGTAGTGCGCAAAGTGGTAGTGGAGTAGCCAGTGCACCCCGCTAACTAAAAGAGGCCGGCCCCGGTGGGGTCGGTCTCTTTTGCGTTTCTATACTGCCTGTGTTGCGGCCGGGTCAGCCCTTGCTACCCCCGCACCAATCCGCCGCTCAAACGGCGCAGGGCTATTTCGGCTTGTTTGGCCGAGTAGCGGATATCCAGCAGGCGGGTTTCGGCGGCCAGCTCGTTGCGCTGGGCCTCGCGGAGGGCCAGGGGCGTGAGCAGGCCGAGGCGATAGCGCTCCAGGGCAATGTCCACGTTCTGGCGGGCCAGCTGGATGTTGGTTTCTTCAAGGTCGAGTAGCTGCAGGAAATTCTGGTACTGGGCAAAAGCCGTGGCGGCATCGGCATCGAGTTGCAAGGTCGTTTGGTCGAGGCTGAGCTGGCTTTGCTCTTCCACCACGCGGGCGTTTTGCTCAAGGCGGCGCAGGTTGAAGCCGTCGAAAATGGGCACTGAGGCCGTAATTCCGTAGTTCAGACCCTGCACCTGGTTGGTGCTGGTGGTGAGGACGGTGCCCGCGAAAGCAGCGTTGTTAATGTTGCGGTTGAGGCCGTAGCCCGACACGATGCCTACCTGCGGAAAGCGTGCGGCCCGGGCAAGCTTGCGGTTGTACGTGGCCACATCGGCACCCAGCCGGGCCTGGGCCAGGCGCGGGTTGTTAGCCTTGATACCGGCCGTCATCACATCCTCACGCAAGTCGCGCGTTACTACTAAGCTGTCAGAAGGCGCAAAGTCGAGGCGTGGCGTCCGGCCGAGGAGATTGTTCAGCGTGATTTTGGCGGCTGTCAGCGCCTGTTGCTGTTGCAGCAGCAGGCTGCGGTCGGCGTTGTAGTCCACGCGGGCCGTGAGGACTTCGACCTTGGCGCTCACGCCCACTTCAACCTGCGCCTGGGTGAGGTCGATGCGGGCCTGTCCGATTTTGAGGGCTGCTTCCAGCGAGGTGATTTTGCCGGCCTGGCGCACCACGTCGTAGTAGGCGTTGGTCACGTTTTCCACGGTTTCTTCCACCGTGGCGCGGGTTATTTGCTGTTGCTGCTGGCGCAGAGTCTTCAGCCGGTCGTAGGCGATGAACATGCCGAAGCCGTCGAAAATCGTCCAGCCCAGCGTCACATTCGTGTTGAAGATGTTGGACGTGGCCCCGTTGATAACGCGCGGGTCGTTGCCGCCAAAGCGCTGGTTGATGTTGTTGTTATTGAACGTCCGGGTGAGATTGCCGGTGAGGGATGGTAGCTGGCCGGCGTTACCGCGGGTCACGTTGTTGCCCGCAATCTGCTCATCGCGGCGCGAAAGCAGGATGCCGTAGTTGTGTTGCAACGCCGTGGCAATGGCCTCCTGCAAGGAAAGTGGCGGCGCGGCGGGCACCGTGGCCGGTTTAGTCAGCTGTTGCCTGGTGAGCTGCTGCGGCCGCGCCGGAGCACGCTGACCCGGGCTGAGGAGCGGTAACAGAAGGAGGAAGAGAAAGAAAAACGATTTCATGCGAATGGGTCAGAACATCAAATTGCCCTCCTTACCAAGGAGAGGATGTTCGCGCTTCAGCGCGAACGGGGGTGGTGCTACCGGAGGGCGTTGAACGACTTGCAGCCGCTTCGTTCGGGTATCGTTCAACGAGTGGCACCACCCCAGCTGACGCTTCGCGCCAGCGTCCCCACCTCAAATGAGGAGGAGAGTTACGCTACGGCTGCCTCGGTTGCCTTGGGCTTGTGCTTTTTGGCGGTGGCGAAATACGAGTACATAACCGGCACCACGTAGAGCGTGAGGCCGGTGGCGAAAAACAGGCCGCCCACCACGCCAATGCCCATGGCCCGGCGGCTAAGGGCGCCTGCGCCCGTGGCAATGGCAATGGGCAAAATGCCCAGAATGGCGCACAGTGACGTCATCAAAATGGGCCGGAAGCGCGCCGTGGCCCCCTCAATCAGGCCCGTCATGTAATCCACGTTGTGTTTCTCGACGCGCTGGTTGGCGAATTCCACGATGAGAATACCGTTTTTCGTCACCAAGCCAATTAGCATGATGATGCCGATTTGCGAAAACAAATTTAGCGTTTGGTTGAAATACCACAGGCTAAGCAATGCACCGCTCAAGGCCAGCGGCACCGTGACCATAATGATGACCGGGTCGCGGAAACTCTCAAATTGCGCGGCCAGCACCAGGTAAATCAGCACCAGGGCCAGGCCGAAGGCGAAGAGGAGGGAAGATGAGCTTTCCTCAAAGTCGCGTGAAGCCCCCGATAGCTCGGTCGAAAAGGTGTCGTCGAGACTCTTGTCGGCAATGGCGCGCATGGCGGCGATGCCATCGCCCAGCGTCTTGCCGGGGGCCAGCGAGGCCGAGAACGTGGCCGAGTTGTAGCGGTTGAAGCGGTAGAGCTGGGGCGGCGTGCTGCTTTCTTCCAGGCGAATAACGTTGTCGAGCTGCACCAGCTCGCCGGCCGTGTTTTTCACCGACAGCAAGCGCACGTCCAGCGGCTGGTTGCGGTCTTCGCGGGCCACCTGGCCGATAATCTGGTACTGCTTGCCGTTGCGAATAAAGTAGCCGTAGCGCTGCCCGCTCAGGCCGGATTGCAGCGTTTGCGAAATGCTTTGCACGCTCACGCCCAGGCTTTGAGCTTTCTCGCGGTCAATATTCACGCGCAGCTCGGGCTTGTTGAACTTCAGGTTCACGTCCACGAACTGAAAGGTGGGGTCTTGGCGGGCCGCGTCCAGGAACTTGGGCACGGCGGCGCGCAACTTCTCAAAATCCTGGGTTTGCACCACAAACTGCACCGGCAGGCCGCCCCCGCCGCCCGAGCCAATGCTCTGGTCCTGCGATACCGAGGTGCGGGCCGCCGTGAGGCGCTTCACGCCGTTGGTCATGGTTTTGGCCACGTCGTCTTGGGTGCGGGTGCGCTCGTCGGCATTGGTGAGCAGCACCCGGGCGATGCCCGAGTTGGAGCCCCCGGCAAAGCCCGGCGAGGTCACGGTGAACACGCTGCTCAGGCCCGCGCCGGTCGAGTCGAGCGCCAGCTTGGTCACCTGCGCCATGTAGGCATCCATGAACTCGAACGAGGCACCCTCGGGGCCGGTGGCGCTGATGCTCACGCGGCTACGGTCCTCCACCGGGGCCAGCTCGGCGGGGATGGCGCGCATGAAAAACCAGATGCCGCCGCCCGTCACGGCTATCATCACCCAGGCCAGCCAGCGGTTGTTCAAAAAGGTCTTTAAACTGTTTTGATACGCGTCAATCAGCCGCTCAAAATACGGTTCAGTCTTGCGGTAGAACCAGTTGTGGGTTTCCTGGCGCTTCAGCAGCTTTGAGCACATCATGGGGGTGAGCGTGAGCGACACGAAGGCCGAAATCAGTACCGAGCCCGCCACCACAATACCGAACTCGCGGAACAGCCGCCCCGTGATGCCCGTGAGGAACACCACCGGCAGAAACACCGCCGCCAGCACCACCGTGGTGCTCACCACGGCCACCAGAATTTCCTCGGTGCCCTTGGTGGCCGCCGTTTTGGGGTCCTCGCCGGCCTCAATGCGGCTGTATATATTCTCCAGCACCACAATGGCGTCGTCCACCACCAGGCCAATTGCCAGCACGATGGCCAGCAGCGTGAGCACGTTGATGGAGAAGTCGAGTAGGTACATCACGAAGAAAATGCCCACCAGCGACACCGGAATGGCCACCACCGGGATGAGCGTGGAGCGCCAGTCGCGCAAAAACAAAAAGATGATGACCACCACCAGCACAAAGGCCTCGATGATGGTGTGCTCCACCTCGCGAATGGAGTCGCGGATGAAGATGGAGTTGTCGATGGCCGGCTGCAGCTTCAGGTCGGCCGGCAGGTCCTTGCCGTACTCTTTCAGCCGCTTGTTGAAGGCATCGGCAATGTCAATCTGGTTCGAGCCGGGCTGCGGAATCACGGCCAGGGCCACGCCCGGCGTGCCGTTTACCCGGAAGATGGTCTGGTCGTTTTCAGGATATAATTCCGCGTAGCCGATATCGGACAAGCGAATCAGCGACACCTCATCTTTGCGGATAATGAGGTTGTTGAAGTCCGCCACCGAGCTCAGCCGGCCCATGGTGCGCAGCGTGAGCTGGGTGGCTTCGCCGGACACCGCGCCGCTGGGCAGCTCCACGTTCTCGCGCGTCAGGGCGGCCTGCACATCCACCGGGCTCACGCGCAGGGCGGCGAGCTTCACCGGGTCCAGCCACAGGCGCATGGAGTACTTGCGCTCGCCGTACACCCGCACTTCCGACACGCCGGGAATGGTCTGAATCCGCTCCTTCAGCGTGTTGTTGGCGTAGTCGGTCAGTTCCAGCAGGGTGCGCTTGTTGCTGTTCAGGTACGTGATGACGATGGGCTGCGAGTCGGCATTGGCCTTGCTCACCACGGGCGGGTCAATGTCGCGCGGCAAGCGGCCCTGGGCCCCCGACACCTTGTCGCGCACATCGTTGGCGGCGCTTTCCAGGTCGGCATCGAGGTCGAACTCGACCGTAATCTGGGTGCGGCCGTCGCGGCTGTTCGAAGTCAGGTTCTTGATGCCGGCAATGCCGTTCAGGGCTTCCTCCAGCGGCTCGGTTACCTGGCCCTGCATCACGTCGGCCGAAGCCCCGGTATAGTTGGCCGACACCGTAATGATGGGCGGGTCCACGCTCGGGTACTCCCGAATGCTGAGGTACCGGAAGCCGATTACACCAAAAATGATGATGACCAGGCTCATCACAATGGCTAAGACCGGCCGGTTAATACTGGTTGACGATAAACTCATTTGTTAATTAACAATTAATAATTAAGAATTAATAATTGGGTACTTCAGGTTTTGAGGAGCGGATGATGGCCGTCAGGATTTTCAACAACTCTTCGCAGTCGGTCAGTAGGGATTCGGCTTGGGTGCTTTGCAAATAATTCGTGTCACGCAGCAGGCGCAGCCAGTAGTGGGTTTCGCGGGCTTCTTTGTACGCAATGCTGCATTTTGAAACAAAGTCCTTGCGCGACTGCCCGCCAACAGCTTCCTCCACATTAGCTCCAATGGAAGTTCCACTGCGACGAATCTGGTCAGCCAACTGAAAGGCTTGTTTTTCTTTCACCAAAAACTGGCTGAGCCGCACGATGCGAACCAAAAAAGCATAGCTTTTTTGAAGAATTATATTTCCCTCTTTCATTAGCCACCCCAATTTTTAATTACTAATTATTAATTAGTAATTAAAACGCCGTCGCCGGGCTTCACCTGCAAGATGCCGGTGCGTAGCACCGAATCACCCACGGCCAGGCCGCTGATAATCTGAATAACCTTATCGGAACGGATACCGATTTTCACCTTCTTCGGCACCATCTTGTTGTTCTTCACCGTGTATACGCTGTAGCCGCTGGCCTCCGGAATCACCGATTCGGTGGGGATTTGGAGCGCCGACTCGGTTTCGCCCAGTTGCAGGTTCACGCGCACGAAGGCCCCGGGGCGCAGCTCGTTGTTGCGGTTGGCAAAGCGGGCGCGCACCGGCTGGGTGCGGCTCACGGGGTCAATTTGCGGGTCGATGGCGTAAACCTTGGCTTCGTAGTTCTTATTGTTGGCTTCGTCGAGCACGCTCACCACGTCGCCCACCCGTACGTTGGAGGCGAAGCGGCCGGGCACGGCAAAGTCGATTTTCACCGGCCGCACTTTCGAAAGGGTCGTGATTTCGGCTCCGGGACTCACGTAGGTGCCCACGGTGGCAGTGCTCAGGCCCAGCACGCCCGCGAAGGGGGCCCGCACGTAGGCTTTGGCTAAGGTGGCGCGCAGGGCTTGTAAGTCGGCCTGGGCCGTGAGCAGTTGATTATTCGACGTTTCGTATTCCTGGGCGCTGATGTACTCCTTGTCTAATAGCGTGCGCTGGCGCTTTTCCTGGTTGCGGAACAGTTTGATGTTGTATTCCTGCTTCCGAATGCCGGCCTGCGCTTCATCGGCATTGATGCTGAACAGTAGCTGGCCCTTACTCACGGCCTGTCCTTCCTTGATATTAAGGCTGGTGATTTTGCCCGACAACTCACTTTTGATAATCACCGATTCTTCGGCCAGTACCGAGCCGGTGGCGGCCACTTCGTCGGTCAGGCTGGTAGCGCGTACCACGTATACTTGTACTGCCAGGCGCTGCCCACCACCTTTGCCTCCGGGGCCGCCTTTGGCAGCTCCGCCTTTGCCACCGCCGCCACCTTTCTTATCGTCGGCCGTGGTGCTGGGGAAGTACTTTATTTTGACAAAAACCAGCCCGGTAATCAGCACCGCCGCAATCAGCCAGCCCAGCCAGCCGCGGCCCCCGGAAGCCGGGGTTTCCGGGTCCGGTGGCGTGAGCGGCACGGGGGCGGCGGTAGGGGCAGGCGTGGAGGTGGTGTCCCAGGTAGTGGGAGGTGCAACGGGTGTTTTTTCCAAGTTCATAACTGGGGAGAACGCACGAACGGCGATAGATGTTAGAGCGCTTTTCCATCGCCGTAAACAATACGGCCGCGTGATTGGGCAAATAGCGCTTCTATAGTCAGATTTTGGGGTTAAAGGTTGCGCAAATCTCCCGAAAACTAGACGTAAGGCACCATCACATAGACCGGCCCTATCTTCGTCCCGATGAAGCCAACTGCCCCCAACTCTCCCGAGCCTCGCAATCTTTTTCAGGATGTGCATGAAGTTGTGCGCCTTATCCCGGCCGGCCGCGTGAGCACCTACGGCACCATTGCCCACTACCTGGGAGCCCGGCACGGGGCGCGCACCGTGGGCTACGCCATGATGGCCGCCCACACCGCCGGGCAGTACGTGCCCGCCCATCGGGTGGTCAATCGCCTGGGCCACCTCACCGGGCGCCTGCACTTTGCCACCCCCGATGCCATGCAGCAAGCCCTGGAAGCCGAGGGCGTGCGCGTGGTAGAAGACCGGGTGCAGGATTTCGGCCAGCTGCTCTGGGACCCGGCCGTGGAGCTGGTCTGAGGCTAATCAGTTAAAAGTAAAGCTGCGGTTTAACGCCACATTTTTAACTGATTTTACTTGCCTGCCGCGGTCAGGCGCTGGATGCGGCGCAACTCAAACAACCCTTCTTTGGCCGGTATCAGGCGCAGGGCGGGAGCACTGCCGTCGGTTGGCACCACGCACTCCAGGTAAGTGGGCTGCGAAAAGTTGGGCACGAAGGAGCGACAGACCTCAGGCCCGGAGCCCGTTTGCACGCAAATTTTCAGGTCGTGGCGGCGGTCCTGCCACGTTAGGACCGCCCATTGGCGGGTGCGAAGCGGGCGGGTTGGCTGGCCGCTGGCGCTGAAATTCACGGGCTGGTCTTTGGCGGCATCGGCCCGGCGGTACACGTACACGCGGGCCGAGTCGACGGCTTTGGCAAAGCCGTCGGCATCGGTCTGGCCGGTGTTCTGCGCCGCCACTACCCGGCCTGAGGCGAGGTGCAGTTCGTACACGTCCATGGGGGCCGCACTGTTGGCGGCGCTGGCAATGGCAGCACCCAAAAGGCCCCCCACAGCCGCAGCCCCCGCCATGTTGGCCGCTGCTTTCTCATCGAACACCGGCGGACCGGTGAAGGTGAAGTTCCGGCTGTCGGCAGCGGGCATCAGCTTGTAAAAGTGGTTTCGATACACCATCAGCAGCTCTTGGCCGTCGCTCAAGCCCCAGAGGCCAGCGGTGTTCACGGGTCGGGTGGGGTGCCTGTCATCGGTGCCCAAGTAGTTGGCCTGCACCTCGTCGGTGCCGACCCAGCGCTTGCCGGGGTGGGCAATGTGCTCAATTGCGAACGGAAACTCCGGCTCGCTCGGCGCGTTGTTTTGAAATTCCTGCAAACTGCGGTACAGGCCGCGCTTGGGAGCCGCGCCGGCTGCCTGAATGGCAAAGTGCGGGTTGGCCGCGCCGCCGCGGCCGGCCAGGGCGTCGGCACGGGTCAGGGTTTCGGATGGGATGGTTGGTGCGGGCAGGGCGGCAAGCTTGCGCAGCGCCTGTTGCAGCAGCAACGCTAGGTTGGTGGCGTGGCGTTTAGTTACTTCCAGCCCGCTGCGGCGCGTGGTTTCGCCCACGGTTAGCAGCACACGGAAAGTGCTGTCGGGTTGCGGCTCCAGGAAATCGGCCACCAGTTCGGCCTCGGCGATTTCGGCACTGGCTCGCATTTCCTCGGTCAGGGCCAGCGTGAACACGCGTAGCACTACCGGCCGGGCACCCGCGACGGCCGGCAGCTGCGTGCGGAAAAACTGCGTCAACTCCGCGGTTAGGGGTTGGACAAAATCGGCCGAAACCGTTTCGTTGGCCATGCCGCGGTGCACCGTGCCCAGCTCGCTGCGGTCGGAGCGCAGGTCCAGCACGCGCGTCACCTGCCAGGGGCCAGCGGGCACTTCGAGCTTCTCTGCATTCAAGCTGAGGCGGTAGGTTTGGGCGCGGCCCGAATGAGCAGTTAGGATTAACCACAGGCAGGCCAGAGAGAAAGTTAGCGGGCGATTCATTCACCAAAGCTACAGCCATTGATGCAGCCTAAAAAACCGAAAAGGCGTTGCTATGCCCCAAGCATGGGCAGTGGTGCATTCTTGATTAAACCATTATCTATCAGGTTGAACGCATTCAAATTGGGGCCATTTTAGCCAATACGGTCCTCAAATACTCATCGTTCCATCCCGCCATTTTCTGTCGATTCTTGGTGCTATTCGCGTCTTGGACTTGGTGAAGTGCTTGCAGGACCAACTGGCGGGCGGTGGCCAGGTTCAGCGGCCCGTCGTCGAGGCGGGTGCGTTGCCGGTCCTCGCGAAAGACCACATCGGGTTTCTAAGGCAGCCGGCCGCAGCGCAACTGACCAGGTTTTGCTGTAAGTCCAGGGCCCGCAGCAGGTCGGGAATGGCCGTTTTCCGGGTGCTTCTGGTCGCCGCTTTTTCCTGACTCAGCACCAGCGAATGCGTCGAGGCCCACGCGCTGACGATACAGATGCCGCTTTTTTGGCCCCGGCCCGCGCCGTCCCCCGCAACACGTTGCCGTCCACGCTCACCGCTTGCAACGGCTCCTCAACACCGGCCAGCACCTGCGCCGACCAAGCGTAAAGACAGCGCCCGAAAGCGTCGGTGTCCTGCGCCGGAAAACCCGTGTGAACGTGTCGTGCGACGGAATTCCGGTGGATGAGTCCAAAAACGTGCGTAAAAAATGCTTCCTCGCGGCGGCCGTACGCTCCAACTTCCTCGAAATCGTCCGCTCCGCTAATGAGCGCGCACAAGGCGATGACGAGAATATCCACCAAATGGTGCTTTTTGCACCGATTTGCTCGATAATCAGGCATCTCCGCAAAGAAAGTGCGCCAGTTCATGCTCCAAAGGTCTGACCCATTTTAAATGCGTTCAACCTGCACCAACGAAGGCGATGTGCCCGTGTACCTCGACGGCGTGCACGTGGGCGATGCCGCTCAGAATCAGTTTCAGCTGGGTCTGCGCTACGAGCCGTTCCGTGGCGCTTATATCCGTCCCTCGTTCCTTCTCTTCACCAAGTATTACTCGGCCTTCAACCCCGACCTCATCCGCGACCCCGCATCCAGTACCGACTCGTATCGGCTGCCTACTTCGCGCAACCTCGACCTGCACATGGGCTACGATTTCAAGCCCGTGTATAAAGACCGGGTGCTGTGCCTGGGCATTAGAGGTTCCATTCTGAACGTGCTGAACGAATTCTACTTCACCGACGTGTCGAATCAAGCCAATTTCAATACCAGCGGCCTCGACCAGTTGCAGGCCTTCTTCAACCGCGGCCGCACCTTCACGGTGGGCCTTTCGGCCACGCTGTAAAGCCAGCGCCGGTTTTCGGACTATTACACTCGTTACGAAATGCTTCGCGAAAAGTAAGCGACTGTAGAGCCGCAATCCACTTTGTGATGAGTACAGCTCGTAAGTAAAGCCCCACTTCCTGCGCGTCAGGAGGTGAGGCTTTACTTACGATTTGGGGAAAGAATCAGCCCACTACCGGGCCCCGGCGGCGGCGGCGGCGGCCAGTACGGCGCTGCGCATTTCTTCGGGTGAGGTGTTTTTGACGAGGTAGCTGTGGGCCCCCTCGGCCAGCACGGTACTCACCAGCGAAGGGTCGTCGTGCATGGAAATGATGACCACGCGCACCGCGGGGAACTGCGTGCGGAGCAGGCGGGTCGTTTGCAGGCCGTCGAGGATGGGCATTTGCATGTCCATCAGCACCACGTTGGGGCTGCTGCCCTGGTCCAGGAGCTCCAGGAGCTCCTGGCCGTTGCCAGCTTCGCACACCACTTCAATGCCCGCGTAGCCGCTAAGCAGCGCCCGCAGGCCTTTGCGAAAGAGAATGTGGTCGTCGACGATGGCCAGGCGGACGGGGCCTGCTGCAGTAGCAGAAGTAGGGTTGGGGGTCAGAGCAACCGCACTATGTGGTGGGCTGGCAAAGTGCTGCCAGGAGGCGTTCGAGAAAGGGTTCGT
>NZ_BMGY01000035.1 GCF_014640435.1 Hymenobacter frigidus
TTCCTTTTCTGGCTACCTCTCTACTTGAGAGGCAGTGCAATCATACAAGAGAATAGGGTGATATTACTAAGTTCTCGTTGGTGAAATTGATAGGGCTTCATGTAGCCAATGCTGGAGCGGCGTCGCTCGTGGTTATAAAAGTCAAAATAATCGGCGACGCTGGCCTGCGCATCGGCTAAGTCGGCAAACACGGGCCAGTCGCGGGCTTCGAGCACCTCGGTTTTGAGGCGGGACCACAGACTTTCCGCTTGCGCATTGTCACAGCATTCGCCGCGCCGACTGCCGACTGTGCGAGAACCGGGCCTGGACGTCGCGTAGCAGGGCCTTGTAAGCATTGCCCACGTACTGCCCGCCCTACCGGGTACGACCCCGGTCGGAATGAACGATGAGGCCGGGGGCGGGCCGTTGGGCCAGCAGCGGCCGCTGCAATGAGCTATTGACCAGGGCATTGGGCATATCAACCCAGCACCTGCCCCACGTCCTCGCTGAATACCAACCGGACCGGTGGCTCACCGGCACCGCCGTCGGACTGGCCCCCGCGGACCTGACGCATCTCGCCCAGCACCTGGCCGCCGCCCCGGGACTCCCCGTTCTGGACCCGCCCCTCTACGGGCTGCTGGCCCTGCACCTGGCCCAGCACCGCCTCCAAACCAGCGAACTGGCAGCCTTGGCGCTTCGCAATGGCACGTCGAAAACCAGTCATTAAGGCAGCGCGCGTCACGCGGGCCCTCAATTGAGACACAAGGACTCTTGCGCGCAACTCCATCCCAACTCGCGCGTACGGGATGCACCCGCCTTTGCCCGGCGTCTCGTTCGCCGCACAACTGGTGGTTGGAAGCGCCCGGCGGATGGCTCAAACCAGGGACCCAGATTGCATCACGCTACCGACGACTTATCCGAAATCAACGATTTTATAAAATATTCCCATGAATAACCTAAGCCCCGACAAGACCGATACCAAGACGTTCGAAATGACCGGCCAATGCCCCTTCGGCGGTGACCGCATCGGCGGCGCGGTGGGCACGCCGCCAGCCCTGTCCGACTGGTACCCCAACCGGCTGAAGGTGGAGCTGCTGCATCAGAACGGTGCGAGCGCCAATCCACTCGGCGACGACTTCGACTACGCCCAGGCTTTCAACGCCATTGATTTGGAGGCGCTGAAGCAAGACATCAAAACCCTCCTGACTTCTTCGGTCGCTTGGTGGCCGTCCGATTACGGCAACTATGGCCCGCAGATGATTCGGATGGCCTGGCACTCCGCCGGCACCTACCGCATCGCCGACGGCCGGGGCGGCGCCGGGGAGGCGCTGATGCGCTTCGCGCCCATCAACAGCTGGTGGGACAATGGCAACACCGACAAGTCGCGCCGGCTCATCTGGCCCATTAAGCAGCAGTACGGCAGCGCCCTCTCCTGGGCCGACCTTATCGTGCTGACCGGCAACTGTGCGCTGGAAATCATGGGCTTTCCCACCTACGGTTTCGCCGGTGGCCGCCACGACGCCTGGGAGGCCGACAACGCCACCTACTGGGGCCCCGAGGTGTGGGACCCCAAGAACGTGACCTCGTTCGACAGCATGGTGATGCGCGACAAGCGGTGGCGCGGCCGCAACGGCGATGCGGACTATGACCTCGAAAACCCGCTGGCTGCCACGCACCAAGCGGTAATTTACGTGAACCCCGAAGGCCCTTACGCCAACGGCGACCCGATGGGTTCGGCGCGCGACATTCGCGTTTCTTTCTCCCGCATGGCCATGAACGACGAGGAAACCGTGGCCCTGATTGCCGGCGGCCACGCCTTCGGCAAGAGCCACGGCATGGTGAAGGCGGATGAAATCGGGGCCCCGCCCGAGATTTCGCCGATGGAGGCGATGGGCTTTGGCTGGCACAACCCCAAGGGCCCGGGCAACGCCGAATTCACGATGACCAACGGCATTGAGGGGAGCTGGACGTCAAACCCGACCCAGTGGGACAACGACTACCTCGAAAACCTGTTCAAATACGAATGGGAGCAGACCAAGAGCCCGGCCGGCGCGCTACAGTGGACCCCGACCGACCCGAACGCGTCGAAAACGCCCGATGCGCACATCCCCGGCCAGTTGAACGCCCTGATGATGATGACGACCGACATTGCGCTGAAGGTCGACCCCGACTACCGCCAGGTCTGCGAAAAATTCCTCCACGACTTTGACGCGTTCACCCAAGCCTTCTCCAAGGCCTGGTACAAGCTGACCCACCGCGACATGGGGCCGCGTGAACGCTACCTCGGCTCCGAGAAGCGGAACGACAACGACCTGCTCTGGCAGGACCCTATCCCGCTGGCTGACTACGCGCTGGTCGACGCAGCGGATATCGCGGCCCTGAAGCAATCCATCCTGGCGTTGCGCATTTCCCCCTCCGACCTGGTGTACACCGCCTTTTCCGCCGCGGTCTCGCATCGGAGCAGCGACAAGCGGGGCGGCGCCAATGGCGGGCGGCTCGCGCTGGCCCCGCAAAAGGACTGGGCGGTCAATCGCCGGACCGTACCGGTAGTCGTCGCGTTGCGCACGTTGATGGCGGAATTTAACGGCCAGCAGACGGGTGGCAAAAAGGTCTCGCTCGCCGACCTCATCGTGCTGGGGGGCTGCGCCGCGCTCGAAAAAGCGGCGGCCGATGCGGGCATCGCGACCGCTGTTCCCTTCACGCCGGGCCGCCGCGATACGACGCAGGAATTCACTGACATCGAGATGTTTACGTGGTTGAAGCCCGTGGCCGACGGGTTCCGCAACTACCTCGACGACGGGTTCGCGGAAATTTCGCAGGGCGTGGCCCCGGAGGAATTGTTTCTTGATAAGGCGCAGCTCCTCTCGCTCACTGCCCCGGAGTGGGTCGCGCTGGTGGGAGGCCTGCGGGCGATGAACGCCAACCACGACGGCTCCGCGCACGGCATCTTTACCGACCGCGTCGGCGTGCTGACCAACGACTTCTTTACCGTGCTCACGAGCATGGACTTCGAATGGACGAAAGCGGACGCGCAGGGCATGACCTTCTCGCTCGACGACCGCGCGACGGGGGAGCAGCGCTTTACGGCGACGCGGGCGGACCTCGTGTTCGGCGCCAACAGCCAGTTGCGCGCGGTCGCGGAAATTTACGCCGGCAGTGATGGCCATCCGCGCTTCCTAAAAGCGTTTGCGAAGGCGTGGGATAAAGTGATGATGCTTGACCGCTACGACGTGAAAGTCTGAGGCCGATGCCTTGGTGCGGCAGGCTAGGGCCTTGGGTGCGGGGCAGCTGACCAGCCAATCAGTAGATGTTCGCTTCCCGGCACGTCCAAATTGCCCTACGTGGGTCGAAAGCCAACGGTCAAACGGAGATACTGCCCAAAGTTGGGAACAAAGCGCGTTGGCGCTTCGCCAAGTAGCATCAAAGGCAGCCTCGTGACGCTGCTGGTGTACGTACTCGTCTAAGCAGTCGCGCTTAAGTAACCGTAGTCAACCAAAAAGAACGTCATTCCGAGCTTGCCGAGGAATCTTGCTGGAGTCATCCGCGCCGCCCACTGGCGCGAGCGAGATTCCTCGGCAAGCTCGGAATGACGTTCTTCTTTATCCGGTTACTTATGCGTGGGCACTTAAGCCTGCCGGGCACGAAGCTGAACCAACCCTGTCCCGCCTCGTCCCGGTGCACTGCCCGGCCGCGCTGCTACCCGTAGGCCTGTTGCGGCGGCAGCTAAAAAAGCTGGTACCCCCGCACCAACTCATGCGTATTTAATCTCATTTACCGCGATGCGGTGGTGGCCCGGGTCTTCCGGCACATCGGATTGCCTTCGCAAGCGCCCAAGCTGCGCGGCAAGCAGCCAGCAGTTCTTTCCGGCGGATTTCCCCCGCTCCGTCTCCCAACCTCCCTTTTTATGGATGCAGCTCCTCCGCTCCCCGGCCCCGATTTCGGCACAGCCGGCATCGCCCTCCCCGACCTGGCCGAAGGGGCCCTAATCCGCGGCCACGCCCACGGCGAGCCGGTGCTGCTGGTGCGGCGCGGCGACGAGCTGCTGGCCGTCGGGGCATTGTGCACCCACTTCGGCGCGCCGCTGGAAACGGGCCTGCTCGTGGGCGACACGGTGCGCTGCCCCTGGCACCACGCCTGTTTCAGTTTGCGCACCGGCGAGGCCCTGCGGGCCCCGGCCCTCGACTCGCTGGCTTGCTGGACGGTGGAGCGCCGCGACGGGCGGGCCTACGTCACCGGCAAGCAGGAGCGCGACCCGCTAGCTCCGTTGTTGCCCGCCGCAACCGCGCCAGCGGGCCACCCCAAAACCATCGTAATTGTCGGAGCCGGTGGGGCCGGCAGCGCTGCCGCCGAGATGCTGCGCCGCGAAGGCTACCGGGGCCGCCTGACGCTCCTCGACGGGGAAGCGGAGGTGCCCTACGACCGGACAAATCTTTCCAAAAGCTTTTCCCCCGACGACGAGCAACAGATTCCCCTGCGCCCGGCGGGCTTTTACGCCGACCACGGCATTGACCTGGTGCAGGGCGAAGTAGTCTCTCTGGACGTGAGCGGCCGCCGCGTGCTGCTGGCCGACGGCTCCGCCCACCCGTACGAAGCGCTGCTGCTGGCCACCGGGGCCGAGCCGGTGCGGCTGGACATTCCCGGCCACGACCGGCCCCACGTGCACGTACTGCGCTCCCTGACCGACCACCGCGCCATTATGGCCGGGGCCGCCCACGCCCGGCGGGCCATGGTGCTGGGGGCCAGCTTTATCGGGCTGGAAGTGGCGGCCGCGCTGCGGGGCTTGGGGCTGGAAGTGCACGTAGTGGCCCCCGACGAAGTGCCGCTGGTCAAGGTGCTGGGCCCGGAGCTGGGCGCGATGGTGCAGGCGCTGCACCAGGAAAAGGGCATCGTGTTTCATTTGCAGCAGACCGCCACCGCCATCGAAGCCGACGCGGTGGTGCTCAAAAACGGCGAGCGGCTGCCCGCCGACCTGGTGGTGGTGGGTATCGGGGTGCGCCCCCGCCTGGCGCTGGCCGAGGCCGCCGGCCTGGCCCTGGACCGGGGCGTGGTGGTGGACGAGTACCTGCAAACCAGCGTGCCCGGCATCTACGCTGCTGGCGACATAGCCCGCTGGCCCGACCCGCACACCGGCGAGCGCATCCGGGTGGAGCACTGGGTGGTGGCGCAGCGCCAGGGCCAGACGGCCGCCCGTAACCTGCTGGGCCAACGGCAGCGGTTCGACGCGGTGCCCTTCTTCTGGAGCAAGCACTACGACCTCTCGATTCGCTACTCCGGCCACGCCGAGCAGTGGGATACGCTGGCAGTGGACGGCCCGCTGGCGCAGCGGGCGGGGAACGTGGCCTTCGTTCGGCAGGGCCAGACCCGGGCGGTGGCCAGCGTGCAGCGCGACCTGGACAACCTGCGGGCCGAAGTGGCGCTGGAGGCGCCCGACGAAGCCGCCACCGGCCAGCCGCGGCCCCCGACACCTGCTCCGCCGGCCGGCCGGTAGCGCCCGCGGCGCACCCGGGATGCGGAGGCGCGCTGTGGTCCTTTCCTTCGCTACACGCGTCGCCACTCACTTTATAGCGAGTGTATCCACCGCTACCCATGGCGTGAGGCAAGCGGGAAAAACCTTTTCATCAAGAGAAGGCACCACCAGCCCTGCGTAGCCATCGGGCCGCAGCAGGTAGAGGGTACCCGGCGTCTCCTGGTCGGCGGGGGCTATTTCCGTCAGGGGCAACCCGTGCGCGCGTGCCCACGCGGCGGTAGCCTCCGGGCCGGGGGCGGCGCAGAATACCTGCCAGCCCGGCGTGCGGAGGGCCTGGCTCTGGTTTGGCAGCGAAGGCGTCAGCCGCCGCAAGCAGCCGCAAGCTCAAAGCGAAACGGCCCGGTGCCTGACGCTGCTGACCAACTGCGTGCTGCTCTGGAACACGGTGTACAGGCAAGAGGTGTTGCGGCAACGACAGGCCGGGGGCTGCCCCGTCAACGAAGCGCACTCCGAATACCTTTCGCCCAGCCGCTGCGAGCACATCAACCGACTCGGCAAACACTCCTTCACCAACCCGGCGCAACTCGACCCTTCGCACCGCCGTCCACTCCGACATTCCGGTGACTAAATGGCTTAGCGTATAAATCTGAGGTGGTCCATTTAGGCTGGACAGTTTAGGGCAGTGGTTTTAAGTAATTGTCGATGAGCGTGATACGGCGTCTGGTAGCCAATACTGGAGTGCAGGCGGTCGTGATTGTAGTAGTCAAAATAGTCGGCGATGCTGGCTTGCGCGTCGGCCGGGTCGGCAAACACGGGCCACTCGCGGAGTTCGAGCACCTCCGTTTTGAGGAGGGACCAGAGGCTTTCGGCTTGGGTCGTACCCGGTAGGGCATTGTCGTAGCATTCGCCGCGGCGGCTCTGCGAACGCACGGCCCCGTGCCGGTGCAAGAGGGCGCGGTAGGCGTTGCCGCAGTACTGGCCGCCCTACCGGGTACGACCGCGGTCGGAGTGGACGACAAGGCTTGGAGTGGGCGACTGGGCGAAAAAGGCCTGCTGCAAGGCCGTGGTGACCAACTCTTCCGGCATCGTGGTCGCCACGTGCCAGCCCACCACGTGCTTGGTACACCTCATAAATAGGCCCAGTCGCCGTTGGCCAGGAGCAGGTACGTGATGTCGGACACCCACACCTGGTTGGCCCGGGTGGGCTTGGGCTGGTCCAGCAAGCGGTTGGGAGCGCAGCGCAGCCCGTGCGTGGAGTCGGTCGTGCGTGGAGTGTAGGCCTTGGGTTGGAGCGCCTGCAGGCCCCGGCGGCGCATGGCCGTGCGCAGGCGCTGCCGACCCACGGCGTACCCGTTCTGGCGCAGCGCAACTTGCAGCCGGCGGGTGCCATAACGGCGCTGGTGTACCCCAAAGGTCTTGACCGAGGCTGTTTCCCAAGCCGGCGTTTGCTGGTCCACCGCCCGCTGCTGCCCCGTTTGCCACGCATAATACCCACTGGCCGGCACCCCGAGCACGGGGCAGAGCCGCCGCACCGGGTAGTGGCCGCGCTCGGCAGCGATGAAGCGGTAGCGGCTCATTGGTCCGGCGTCTGCGAGATAACGCGCCTCAAGCGTTTGCTGGCGATGGCTTTTTTTAAAATGTCCAGCTCCTGCGCCTGCCGCCGGGCCAGGACCCGCAGCTGGCGCAGTTCGGCGGCCGTGGCCGGGTCCAGCGCCGCCCCCAATGCGGCCGTCCCCGGCGTTTGGGCGGCCTTTTGCCACTGGTAGATGCGTTTGAGGTCGATGTTGAGTGCCCGGGCGGCGGCTTGGGTCGAGCGGCTTGGGCCGGCCAGGCGCACGGCTTCGGCGCGGAAGGCCGCATCGTACGTGCGGCGGTTGTCGGGTTTTCGTGTGTCTTTCATGACGAAGGAGAGGTGCCACCCTGCTCTGTCCAGATTAACTAGACCACCTCAGGTTACCATAGTCGGCCCGTTGACCTTGAACATTCAGTCCTCAAAGGAGGGCACCTTGAAGCGCGGGTGGCCGACGTTGGACAAGTCAAAGAGCTCGGTGGGAATACCAATCAGGTTGCGGTCCACCAGGTCATTTTCGTTCAGGTCCTGCGTGGCAGCAATGGCCCACTCGCCGGGCGGCAGCTGAATGGGGTACACGACCTTATTACTACCCGCGGGCTTGATGTGCTTGAGCAGCGTGTACTGGTTGCGGACCAGGAAATTGGCCTTCACGTTGTAGAAGTACAGCTTCAGGGTAGCCTGAGCGGAAGGCAGCTTGGTCACGACCACGGTCACCGTCGTGGTGGCCGCAGTAGGAGGCGGAGCAGTAACCGGCAGCAGGTTGGCAGCAGCGAGCCAGGCAAATTTGAATAAGGTCATAACAGGAAGGCAAACGGTGA
Organism: Hymenobacter frigidus; assembly: GCF_014640435.1. Taxonomy (GTDB): domain Bacteria; phylum Bacteroidota; class Bacteroidia; order Cytophagales; family Hymenobacteraceae; genus Hymenobacter; species Hymenobacter frigidus. The sequence continues at coordinate 7,838 of NZ_BMGY01000035.1, forward strand.
ATAATCCACTGATGTGTAAGCGACTGGCCCTGAGGTGGGCACCAACCTAGTAGTGGAAGGTGAGGCCGGCACCCCAGCCGTATTGGTTGTCGTAGTTGGTGCTGAGCGAGGCGTACTTGCTGACCATGTAGCGAAATGCGATGGTAAATTCGCGGTCCGTGTTGCCGCTGATGTCCATGAACACGTTGTTGCTCAGGGGAAGGTCGCGGCGTTCCAGGCGCAGACGCAGCTGGCCGGTCAGGTCCGTACGCAGCTCGGCCCGCACCAGCAGGGGCAGCAGGTAGTACACGCCGACTTCCGCCTGCCGGCGGAAGTTGCGGTTGTTTTCCGTCGTGCGGCGGTTGCCGCCCTCGGTATCGGCTGCCGAACGCAGGGTTTTGTTGTCCCGAAAGTCGTAGCCGACGAAGCCGGCCCAAAATTGCCGCTTGTCGAGGTAGTGCAGCAGGTGGGTTTCGGTTTCGTAGTTGCCCCGGTAGTTCACGCGGCCTTCAAATTCCAATGCGTTTCGGTTGTTGGAGAGGTTGCCTTCCAGGAAAGCGCCCTGCGAATGCACCGATAGGTCGAACCACGGGTACACGGCGTTGTCTTCGCGCTTGAGCATGCGGTAGTTGCCTTTGGCGTACTCGTTCTGCGGGCTGGCGTCGTAGCTGACGATGCGGGCCATGCCGGCTATCATGTGGTAGAGGATGTGGCAGTGGAAAAACCAGTCCTGTTCCTCGTTGGCTTCGAACTCGATGGTGACCGTGCCCATGGCCGGGATGTCGAAAGTGTGCTTCATGGGCGAATAGGCCCCCTGGGCGTTCACCATGCGGAAAAAGTGCCCGTGCAGGTGCAGCGGGTGGCGCATCATGGTCAGGTTGGTGAAGGTCATGCGCACGTTTTCGCCCCGGCGGATGGGGATTTTATCGGCTTCGGACAAGGTCTTATTATCAAACGACCAGAGGTAGCGCAGCATGTTGCCGGTGAGCGTGAGCTTGACCTCGCGCCACTGCCGGGTGGAGTCGAGCGTGGTGGGGTGCAAGGCCCGCAACTGGCTGTAGTTGAAATCGCCGCCGCCGCCGCCCATGCTCATACCGGCCATGCCGCCGCCCATGTCCATGCCGGCCATGCTGCCTTGGTCCTGCATGGTGCCCATGCTCTTGCCGGCTTTCTCCTGCTCGTTCATCGGCCGGTCTTGAGGCGAGGGGGCCGCGCTGGCGGGCATGGTGCCGTTTTTCATGTCCATGCCCTTCATGGCGGGGTCCGCGGCCGGCTTCGGCTGCTGGCCCTTCGTGTCCATCCCCTTCATATCCCCACCGCCCCCTTTCATGTCCATGCCTTTCAGGCCCCCGCCCTTGGGGTCCATCTGGTCGTTGCCGCCCATGTTCATGCCAGTCATGTTGCCCATGCTATTCATTTCCCGCATCATCTGGAAGTAGTTGATGCGCGGCAGGTCGGGCGCTTTCATCGGCTCGCCGGCCCCGAAGTAGCTGGACGAGTAGCCGGTGATATCGTTGGCGGTGGCGCGTAGCTCGGCTGCGCCCGCGGGTGGGATGGTCACTAGCAGGTCGTAGGTTTCGGCCGTGGCAATTTCGAGCTTGGACACCGGAAAGGGCTCCACGTTGATGCCATCGGCGGCGATGACCTGCAGGGGGCCGCCGGCGTACTGCAGGTGGAAATACGAGGAGGCGCTGCCGTTGATGACGCGCAGGCGCACCACCTCCCCGGGCTTGGCGTCGGGGTAGTAGCTTTTCTCGCGGCCGTTGGTGAGAAACTTGTTGTAGTTGATGTCCGTCAGGTCCATGGCCGGCATGCGTTGCCACTCCTGCTTCACCTTGTCTTTGAGGTAGCCGGCGGCCAGGGCCTCGCCGTAGCTCTGCGTCGCGCCTTTCTGCACGGCAAACCATTCGCCGGCCCGCTTGAGGTAGCGCATCACCTCCTTGGGCTTATAATCCGTCCAGTCCGAGAGCAGCAGCACGTACTCCTTGAGCTCGTACTTCACTTCCTTGGGCTGGATGACGATGGAGCCGTAAAGACCCGACTGCTCCTGCAGCATGGTGTGGGAGTGGTACCAGTAGGTGCCGCTCTGAATGAGGGGAAACGTGAACGTGTGCGTGCCGCCCGGCGCGATGGGCGCCGTGTTGAGGTAGGGCACGCCGTCGTACTGGTTGGGCAGCAGGATGCCGTGCCAGTGGATGCTGGTTTCCACGCCCATCTGGTTGTGCACCCGGATGATGGCCGTGTCGCCCTCGGTAAAGCGCAGCGTGGGGGCCGGAATCTGCCCGTTGATGGCGATGGCTAGGCGGGTTTTGCCGCTGTAGTTGACCTTGCGCTCGTCCACGTACAGGTCGTACTCGACGCGGTGGCCGGCGTGGCCGGCCCGGGGAGTCACCACGTGCCCGCGCAGGTCCTGGTCCGGGGGAGGCGTGGCGATGCCATTGGCATCCTTGCCCTTGGGCATGGCTTGGTGCTGGGGCATTTGGGCAGCCAAGGGCAGCGAGCCAAGCAAAAAGAGTAGGCAGGTGAATAATCTCATGAATACGCTACTGTTTAGCATTCTTGGGTTTGTTCCGGGCGGGGTTGTTGTCCTCAAAGCGGAACTTGTCCATCGGGTTGGCCGGCGTACTCATGCCCGGCATCGAGCCCGTGGAGGGCATCGCCTGGCCTTTTGCCATGCCGGGCATGTCTTTCATTTTCCCCATCATCTGCCCAGCTTGATTCGGCTGTTTGGGGGTGGAAGCCTTCATGCCGGGCATAGCCGCCATGTTGTCCATGCCCGGCATGCCACCCATTTCAGACTTGGCCTTATTAGGCTTTTTCGTGCCAGCTGCCGGCTTGTTCATGCCCGGCATGTCCGCCATTCCGGGCACCTCCTGCGTTTGCTTTGGTTTGGCCGGAGTGCTCATGTTCATGCCTTTGGGCATCGCTTGCGCGCTTTTTGAGGCAGGCATCTTCATGCCCGGCGTGCGTTGCATAGCGCCCGCCCGGGGAGCCGGCCGAGTCTGGCTGCCAGGCTTGGAGCCGGACATGTCCATGTCACCCATTTGGTCGGGGGTAGCATTGCCGCTGCCCTTTTTAGGGGCAGCCGGGCCCTCCATCTCCATGCTGGGCATAGCTTTCGGGGAAGGCTTTTCAGCGGTTGATTGTGGGCCGGGTAATGCGGGAGTAGCGTCTTCGGGGTGGTCATCCGCCCTCCCCTGCTCGTCGTGCCCATCCGCCTTCATCTCCATGCCGGGCATGGCCTGAGCCTCGCCGTGTTCGTCGCCCTTCATCACTAGGTGGCCCTGCGGGCCGACGCCAGCGATGTACACCAGCTGCGCCCCGTGGTGGCCGGCCACGGAAACGGCCCCGGCCGCCGCCAACGCCGAAACCAGTACCAGGACGTCAAACGCCCGGCGATGAAGCTGAAAAAACTCCCCCACTCCACCAAGCAGCAGGGTAATGCCGGAAAGCCAGAGGGCGTAGCTGGCGTACTGCTCGTGGGCGCTGAACAAGTCTGCAGTCTTGGGTGACAAGCCCACAGGCATGGCGTGGAACACCGTGCTGACGGCCAGCGCCCCGGCGAAGCCGCCGGCCATGATGACCAGCGTAATCCATCGGACGGGCGGCCAATCCTTGAACACCAGTACCGCCTGCAGGGCCGCGCTGAGCAGGATGAGGACGATGGGAAAATGCACCACCAAGGGGTGCAGGTTGGGAAAATCTTTGAACATAAAGTAACTGGTAGTGGTGGCGGTTAGGGGCCGAGCAGTACCTGCTGCTAAACTTCTGGAAAATAGTGCGCAGCCAAAAGGCTGATGCGGAATATGCTGGCCAGTACTTTTGCTTCCTTACGCCATCTAACCCCCTTAATGTTTGCTGCTATTAACTGACAGCATTACATAATTCCCACTACCTGCTCTAAATGAGGCGGTAATTACCGGCCATATGCCGAAGAGTTGCTGTGCGTGGCAGCCTGCAAAAACTCGTCGGCCGTGCTCTTCGTAGGGGCTAAGGTGATGGAGCTGGTCCTGTTGCCCCAGGGGCAGGCCGAACGCCAAAGCCGCGCCGAAAACACGGTGGCCCAATTGGACAAGGAAGGCTTCGGGTCCTGTTTCAACATCGGCTTATGCGCGGCCGAATGCCCAGCCGGCATCACCCAGGGAAATATCGCGACCCTGAACCGCAAGTACCTGGTGGCCAAAGTGACGTCCAATAACCTTGCACAAGGCCATGGTAATCAACATCAAAAGAGTCTACGAAAAACCGACTCGGGAGGACGGCACCCGCATTCTGGTGGACCGACTATGGCCGCGGGGCCTGACCAAAGAAAAAGCCGGTGAAAACCGCCTGCATCCCGGTGGTACGCAACTTAACCAGACTTTAGCCCCAGACCCCGAACGACACGATGGAAGATAAATCGAACGACCCCACGCCCCAACGGCCGGAAGGAGGCCAGCCCTTCGATGCCCCGCTGCTGGTGCTCGACCTGCCCGCCCTACTGGCACAAGTCCGGCAGGAGCCCGCCTACCGCACCAGCGATCGGAACGCCCTGACCGTTTTCAAAACGGAAGGAATGCGCATTGTATTGCTGGCCCTGCACGCGGGCGCGGAGCTAAAAACGCACACCGCCCCCGGCATTATCAGCGTGCAGGTACTGGAAGGCCGGCTGATGTTCCGCACGGCCGAGCAAGCGACCGAATTAGCCCAAGGACAACTGCTGACGCTGCACGCTGGCATTCCGCACAGCGTAACCGCGGTCACGGAGTCCGTTTTTCTGCTCACGCTGGCCACAAAAAAATAAGACAGCGGAGCTACTTTCGGTAAACACGTTTTTCCTTTCCAACCCAACTATGTTTACCAACTTCAACGCGGCGGAACGCGCTGTGCATTACCCCGCCGACCGGCGGCTGGTGGCCCGGTTCCAGCCGGGGGCCTTGGCGGTTTGCGCGGCGCTGGTGTTGGTGCCGGTGGGGCTTGCCTGGGCGCAGTACCTGGCCTTTGGGCTGCCCACCGACCCGTCGGCGCGGCTGGTGGCCCCCACCGCCGCCGACCCGCAGGGCTTTCCGGCGTGGCTGCGCATCGGCCACTGGGTAAATTTCTTTTTCCTGGTGCTCATCGTCCGCAGCGGGCTTTCCATCCTGGCCGACCACGCCCGCTTGTACTGGAACAACGGCTGCGCGCCGGGCACCGACTGGCTCCGCTTCACCCCGGTGGCCGTGCCCACCGACCGGATGTGGACGGCCAAAGAAGACGCCCGCTACCTCAGCCCCGTGCTGGGGCTGCCCGGCTACCGGCACACCGTGGGACTGGCCCGGCACTGGCATTTTATCACGGTACCGTTTTTCCTGCTCAACGGCGCGGTGTTCATCGCCCTGCTGTTTTTCACCAACCAGTGGCGGCGGCTGGTGCCCACGTCGTGGCAGGTGGTGCCCGACGCCTGGAGCATTTTCGTTCATTACGCCACGTTCCATTTGCCGGTGGAGCCGAACGGCTTTTTTCACTACAACGCCTTGCAGCAGGTGTCGTACTTCGCGGTCGTGTTCCTGCTCGCCCCAATTTCAATGCTAAGCGGCATGGCCATGTCGCCGGCCATTGAAAATCGGTTCCACTGGTTCCCCAAGCTGTTTGGCAGCCGACAGGGGGCGCGCTCGGTGCATTTTTTGGTGACGGTGGCCTACGTGGCCTTCACCATCATTCACGTGGCGATGGTGGCCGCCACCGGCCTCACCCGCAACATGAACCACATGGGCACCGGGCGGGATGACTCCGTGAGCCACACCGGGCTCTGGATTGGAGCTGGCGTGCTGCTGCTGACCGTGGCCGCCGCCGTGGGGGCGCAGTGGGTGTCGTGGCAACGGCCCCGCGCGCTTCAGCAAACCGCGGCCGCCATCAACGGTAACCTGTGGCGGTTATCCATTGACCAATTCAAGCCCACTGCCTACTACAAAAAAGCCGACATCACGTCCTACTTCTGGCTGAACGGCAAACTGCCGGATTCGGAGCAGTGGCGCACCCTGGCGGCTACCAACTTCCAAGATTTCCGACTGAGCGTGGGCGGCCTGGTCGAAAACCCCGTCGAGCTGTCGCTGGCCGACTTGAAAGCGCTCGGTCTGGAGCAAAACATCACGATGCACCACTGCATTCAGGGCTGGTCGGGCATCGCCGAATGGGGCGGGCTGCCCCTGCGCAAATTGGTTGACTTGGTGAAGCCCCACGCCGCCGTGACCACCGTGGCGTTTTACTCCTTCGGCGAGGGCCTGTACGGCGGCGCGTACTACGACACCCACACGCTGGCCAACTGCCTGAAACCCGCCTGCATCCTGGCCTGGGAAATGAATTACGCGCCCCTCTCCGAAGGGCACGGCGCGCCGCTCCGGCTGCGGGTGGAAAACCAGCTGGGCTACAAAATGGTGAAGTGGGTTTGCCGGGTCGAGTTCGTGGAAAGCCACGAGCAGGTCGGCAAAGGGTTCGGGGGCAAAAACGAGGACGACGAATACTTCGATTTGCTAGCCGACACGTAAGAGGAACGCATGGCTATAAAACCGAAATTTAGCGTGGGCGACCACGTACGGTGGAACTCCGAAGCCGGCCGGGTGTCGGGCACCATCAGCAAGGTCCACACCGCTGATTTTGCGTACCAGGGCTACACGCACCACGCCAGCCCGGCGGAGCCGCAATACGAAATCAAAAGCGACAAAACCGACCACGTTGCCGCGCACAAAGGCACCGCGCTGACGAAACTGCGGGTTTGACGACGGATGGTGCGGCAGGAAAAGGCCAAGCCTCAACAACGGCTCTAACGAACCGCTACACGGGAGAAAATAATCGGACCATCTGAACCATCGGCCATTCCACTCGGAGCCGGGAGGAGTTTTTGGCCGCGCTGCACCCTTGGGTGTTGTTAAACAAATAGGGTAAAACCGCTGAGTCACCGCCAAGCAGCCGCAGAGCAGGTGCTACCGCATCAAGAGTATGCCTTCTGGGCAGGGCCGAAGAAAAGAAGGTGCGTTAGGTTAACGAGGGGGGGGGGCGCTCGTTGCGCTTACTTATTTTGGGGTTGGAATAGGCGCACTTCGATTTGCCCGTTGGTCACGCGCACGTCAAACTTAGGCTGCGGCTCGGTGGCCGGTCCGGCCAGCACCCGTCCGTCTGCCAGCGAAAATACCGAGCCGTGCCAGGGGCAGCGCACACTACCATCGGGCAGCAGCGCACCCTCGGAAAGGGGACCACCCAAGTGGGAACACGTGTGCGCAATGGCAAAGATTTCGCCGTCCTTGCGGGCCAGCAGCACCGGTATACTCCCCGCCTGGACCCGTCGCATCGTGTTTTCGGCCAGTTCGGCGTCCGGCAGTACGGCCACAAACTCCTTGGGATATTCGTCCGACGTAGCCGTATGGTCCACGCCCACTTGTTCGGCGTAAACCAAGTGCCCGCCCAAGTAGGCCGAGGCAGATACGATGCCGTAGCCCACCAGCGCCAGCCCAATGGCCGGGCCCCGGGAGTCCTGGCGCCGCCGTAGTATGTAGGAGGTGGCATAGAGCGCCGTGGCCCCGATGTTCAGGAAGGCGTGCAGCAGCCCGATTCTACGTTTTTTCTTAGTTAGACCCGTCCAATCCGTCAAACCGGTTACCGCGGCGCCCAGGGCCCCGACTAGCCCAATGGCAATGGCGGCATCAGCGCCGGGGGCATACTTGCGCTGGCCACTTAGCTCCAGGCAATCCAGCACGGCCGCTGCCGTCCACGCGCCAATGGGCACGTCGGTAATGACCGGATGCAGCGGGTGTCCCAGCCAGGTACCGTGCAGGAAATCCTTGAGTTGCTGCCCGGTTTCGCCGCCCGCTTCAAACGCCTTGATGATGGCGGGCTGGATGGCGTCGCCGGCCGTACCCAGCCAGTCCTGGCGAGTAATCGCATCGATGATGGTTTCTGGCTTCATGGCGTTTTCAAAGGTTTAATAGTGACAACAGAATAGCTATTTAGGGCAGGTGTTTTACCCTCAGGGATTTGGGAGGAAAGGGCCGGTCAGTAAATTCCAGCAAACGGCACCGCTAATGCACTTTTTTTTCTATACGCCGTAGCTTATGCACAAGTTGTAACTACCTGTCTACATTCGCATTAGCAGTTGGCGGCGCGGGGCCGTCCTGCTCAGGTATCGGTACCGATTGATACGCCGGCACGTCTTCCCGCTGCTTTTTGGCCCACCCGTAATTGTGCTCGCTGGGCATCACGATGGGCACTTGCAGGCACATACTTTGCGTGGGCAGCACTTGGTACCAGTCGGCGATGAGCGGCTGGTACGCCGTACCCACGGGCCGGATGTTGCGGTCGAGGTCGTAGAGGCCCACGGGATTCATGCGGCCGTTGTTTTCGCGCAGGGCCGAGTCCCAATCCACCTGGTCGGTGAGGGAATACCAGGTGAAGCCGACGATGGGTACTCCATCGTTACGCACGCGCAGCACATTGGCCCATTCTTTATAGAGTTAGTTTACGGCCTCGTCGCGCCAAAGGCCTTCCCATAGGTTGGTCTCGGTGTGCATCACGGGCAAATGGTAGCGGTCGTAGTACTGCATAGTGATGGCGTGGTAGCCGAATATTTCGCCCGAGGCGCGGGTGCTGCCATCGGCGGCCACGCGGTGCTCGTTGGTTTTGTAGTAGTCGTTGCCCATGATGCAGTGGTGCTTCGGGTTGCCGTGCCGGAAGAAGTGATATTCGTCCCGCGTAATGCCATTGTCCAGCAGGTAGTCGTGCATTTCGGAGTTCACGCGCTGCCCGTAGTTTAGGTCCAACGACAAAAACCGCTTGGCATTCATTTGCTCGGCGGGCTTGATGGCGGCCGGATTTTCGGCGTGGTAGTATTCCGACGACTCACTCTGAATGAAGATGGCATCGGGGCGCACTTCCAGAATACCCTGCATGGCCAGCACGTTGGCCTTCATAAGGTGCTTGAGCGCCATCACAAAGACTTGGTCGCTGCTCAACTGCCCATTCCACCACCCGTAGAGGACCACGTACATTTCGTTGATGGGCGTGTAGAGCTGCACCCACGGAAAACGACGGGCAAAGACCTTGGCGTATTGCGCGAACAACGCCGGGAAATTGGGGTTCTGGAAGTTGCCAATCCAGTCGGGCACCCCAAAATGGCACAGGTTCACAATGGGCACGGTGTCGCGCCGCCGCAGGTCCCGGAACGTGGCAACGGCAAAAGCCTAATCGTACTTGCCCGGTCCCAAAAACGTGGTGTGAATGGGCGGCCCGTACCGCAGAAAGCGGATGCCCAGCTCCTGCACCAAGTCGAAATCCTTTTGCCAGCAGGTGTAATGACCACTCTTTTCCAGCTCATCCACGCGTTGCTTACCGTGTTGAATAGTTGGGTTACTGTTTTCGACGCCCGTGGCAAAAGGAACTGAAGGCCCATAAAGAGTGGCTAAGAAGTGAGCACAAGGGCAGCGTGCATACCGGGGTATTCTCAGGGCACGAAAAATTCGGCTACCCTGAACTACTTCCTGAAACGGATTTGGGAGCGGAGGGTCCTGCTTTCGGTGTCGTGAGATAGGAACTCAGGCTGTAAATCAACAGCGGAAGGACGGTAAACTGGAGAACCGGGGTAACGCCTACTCCAATGCCCGGAATAAGCGGCATACCATCGGTGTAAGCCCAATTTCCCGCGGCCAGATGAGCCATTTCGGAAACGACTGCTCCCGTACCACCCACCACCATCAACCAAAAACCGCGCCTTGCGGTCAGGGGATGAGCCCACATACCGTTTCGGTAGACAAGCGCAAAACCAAAGTACAGCAACACCGCTAAGATGGCATCCGCCAGCGAGGCCAGGGCTAAAAATGTAACGTGTGCGAAGTCGTAGCCGCATCCCTTATACAGGGGACAGTGGCTTAACTCCCAGGCAAAATTCAACAGAAAAGCCAGAACAGTTACCCAGCTGATAAACCGTCGGAATAGGAATTTGTCAGCCGTGCGCTTGCGGAAGTAGGCATAGAGCCATGCCGCGCTGAGCAGCGCTATTGTTGGAGCTACGAACATCGCCGGGGTAAGGTTGGTCATCTCTTGTTGATGTATGCCAGGTAATTATCAATGATTTTGCCCGCCGGCATGACTCCGGTCGGATTTTAATGGTGCTTGTAGTATCCCACGCCTTTGAGGTCATTCCACGCCGTGGTTTGGTGGCGCTTGTTGCACTGCGCGACCACGACCCCACCGCAGCACGCCTTCGTTTGTCCGTTGCCTTGCACGACCACCGCCTTGTCCACCATCTGAAAGTGCATCATGTAGTGGCTGAGCGGGGCCTGGCAAGGCAGGATTCGAAGGCTGGAGCTTTTGCGGCGAAGTTTCGTCATCGTCTTTCGCACTACAGCTAGAGCAGTTTTCAGCAATTTTTCGTCCTCAACCGGGTATTCACTTTTCTATTCGGTAAAGCAGCAGGACGGCTACCCCCGGCAGCGTGAGCCCCGCCAGCAGCCACTTGAAGTCGGAAGCGAGCAGAAATTCACCGCCGTCATCCCGCCAATCGAGCATCTTCCGGCAGTAAGGGCAGGTGCAGCAAGAGGAAATAGCAATCGATGCTGAGCAAACGGAAGCCCCGAACGCCAAAGCTTTGGAGTACAGGGGTACCGTTTCATGTGGGCTGTTGGAAGAGTGCCCTCAGTGCGAAACAGTGGCAGCCTGGCTCTGCCGGAGCAGCCAGTTGAGTTTGGTCATGTGGTGCATGGCATCGTAGGCGGTCAGGTCCCCATTCTGAATTTGGGCGTCCAGCAGGTCGTGGAAGCGGTGGTTGTTGGGGAAGGCTTTTTTGGCCGCAAGCAGCGTCAGGGGCTGAATGGGCGCGGCGGCCGTGGTGCTGAAAAACAGGTGCACGTAGCCAGGATTCTTGCCCACGGCGGGCTGTTCCACTTTGTAGAGTAGTATCGCTTTGCCAGGGTTCAGGATGGGATAGTGCTGGTTGCCGGAGGCGAATCGGTACTCGACCCCGTCGCAGTCGCGGTAGCCGAAGAGGCTGTCCTTGGCCACTTGGTAGGGCTTGCCCCCGTGAATTACCGTCAGGTAAGGCTTGCCGTTGAATTCGTGGAAGCGCAACTTGTGGGTTGCTGTTTTGCAGTCCACCGCCAGCGTGAGGCGGTGGTTGCGGAAGTCTTCAACCGAGCGGTGTAGCCCACTGCCGAATGATGGGGACTGGCCCCGACCCGTAGTAATTAGGGCAAAAAAGCCCAATAGAGCCATCAGAACCGTTTTCATGATGATTGGGAAAGGTTAGTTAATCGTTCGGCTACATCGGCGGTACTCCACCCGCATCAAGGCTTAGTAGTGAAACGTGAGGCCGGCGCCCCATTTGTAGTCACTGTCGTAGTTAGTGCTCAGGGATAGGCACTTGCGCACCATATAGCGAAACCCCACCGTGTATTCCTTGTCGGTATTGACTCTTAAATCAGCGAAGACATTGTTGCTTAGCGGCAGGTCGCGGCGTTCCAGCTGCAGGCGCAGCTTGCCCGTGTTGTCGACGCGCCATTCCGAGCGCACCAGCAGGGGCAGCAGGTAGTACACGCCGGCATCCACCACGCGGCGGTTGTTTTTCGTGTTCGTTTCGCTTTCGGTCCGCAGGGTCTTGTTGTTGCGGGAATCGAAGCCGACGTAAGCGGCCAGAAACTGCCGCTTGTCGAGGTAGCGCAATAGATGGGTTTCGGTTTCGTAGTCGCCCCGGTAATTAAACCGGCCCTCAAATTCCAGGGCGTTCTTGTTGTTGGAGACGTTGGCTTCCAGAAAAGTAGCCTGCGAGTGCACCGAGAAGTCCAGCCACGGGTAGCGGGCGTTGTCGCCGGCCTTTACCACTTTGTACCCGGTTTTGGCAAACTCATTTTGCGGGCTGCCCTCGTAGCTGATGACGCGGCCCATGCCGGCGGCCATGTGGTAGAGGGTATGGCAGTGGAAAAACCAGTCCTGCTCGGCGTTGGCCGCAAACTCAATGGTGACGACGCTCATCGACGGGATATCAAACGTGTTTTTCATCGGCGAGTAGGCGCCTTGGGCGTTCACCAGGCGAAACACATGCCCGTGCAGGTGCAGCGGGTGGCGCATCATGGTCAGGTTTTGCAGCACCATGCGCACGTTCTCGCCCTTGCGGATGGGAATGGCATCGGCCACGGACAAGGTCTTGTTATCGAACGACCAGATGTAGCGCAGCATGTTGCCGGTCAGCGTGAGCTTGATTTCCCGCCACTTGTGGGTCGAATCCAGCGTAGTAGGGCGCGGCGCGCGGAGCCGGTTGTAGTTAAACTCACCGGCCATGCCGCCCATGTCCATCCCGATGCCCTGGTCCTGCAGGCTGCCCATGCTCAGGCCGTTTCGTTCCTGCCGGTTCATCGGCCGGTCGCGGGGGGTGGGCACGGGCGCGGCCGGTTCGGGGCTGTTTTGCATCTTCATGCCCTTCATGTCGCCAGCGTTTGGCGCAGCCTGGCCCTTCTTGGCCGTGCTCATCTGGCCGGCCCCGTCGGCGCTCAGGCCGGTCATCGGGCCCATTTGGTTCATCTCGCGCGTCAGCTGGAAGTAGTCGAGCTTGGGCAGGTCGGGGGCCTTCATGGCCTCGCCGCTGCCAAAGTAGGCGGAGGTATAGCCCGTCACATCCGAGGACGTGGCCCGCAGCTCGGCCGCGCCAATGGGGGGCACGGTGATGAGTAAATCATAGGTTTCGGCGGTGGCGATTTCCAGCTTGGTGACCGGAAAGGGCACCACGTCGTTGCCGTCGGCGGCGACGACCTGCAGGGGGCCGCCGGCGTACTGAAGGTGGAAATACGACGAGGTGCCGCCGTTGATGACGCGCAGACGAACGACTTCGCCGGGCTGCGCATCCTTGAAATAGGCCTGTTCCTGGCCGTTTACCAGGAATTTGTTGTAGAACACATCCGACACGTCCATGGCCGGCATCCGGCCCCACTCCTGCTTCACCTTATCCTTGAAGTAGCCAGCCGCCAGGGCCTCGCCGTAGCTCTGGGTCGCGCCTTTTTTCACGGCGTACCACTCGCCGGCCCGCTTGAGGTAGCGCAGCACCTCGGCGGGCCGCTCGTCGGTCCAGTCGGAGAGCAGCAGCACGTACTCCCGCATCGCGGGCTTGCTTTCTTTGGGCTGAATCACGAACGAGCCGTACATCCCTAGTTGCTCCTCCAGGCCGTGGGCGTGGTACCAGTAGGTGCCGTGCTGCACGAGCGGAAAGGTGAACGTGTGCGTGGTGCCGGGCAGAATGGGGGCCGTGTTCAGGTAGGGCACCCCATCCTGGGCGTTGGGCAGAATCAAGCCATGCCAGTGCATGGACGTGGCCCCCTTCAGCCGGTTGTGCACCCGCACCACGGCCGTGTCGCCCTCGGTGAAGCGCAGCGTGGGGCCCGGCAGCCGGCCGTTGATGACCACGGCCGAACGAATTTTGCCGGTGAAATTGACCAGCGAGTCCATTACGTACAAATCGTACTCCACGCGCTTGCCGACCTGAGCCGGCCGGGCACCGGTGGTCGCGCCGGCCGGGGCGGCTTTGGGCGCGGGGACCGTCCGGGGCGGCTGGGGTGCCGCGCTGGCGGGCATCTGCATGCCGGGCATGGTTTGGGCCACAGCCGGCAAGAAGGCCGGCAGCAAAACCAGCAGCGGGAATAAGACAGTTGATAGTTTCATTCGGGGGGCAGCGGCTGAAATCGGCCGGCTATGGAAGGGGCGCCAAGCGGTGCAGCACGATGCGGTGCTAAGCGGATAAAAAAGAAAAAAGCGTCTTTCAGGGCCGAGCCACGACCACGTGGCCCCACGCATTGAGGTAGTTGTAGGGGAAGGGAAAGCGCTCAAAAACGACATCCGGGAACCCGGCTTGTTGAAAGGCAGCGCGCAACTCCGTTTTCCCGTACAGCTGGGCGTGCCACCATTTCGTAATAAAGGGCACCATCAGGGCGTTCTGGCGGGAAACGAAGACGACCAGCGTGCCCGCCGCTTTGGGCAGGTATTCGAGCATGGCCGCGGAAACAATCAGGTCGTAGTCCTGCCACGCGACAAGCAAGGTATCCAGGTGCCGGACATCCGCCACCGCGAGTTCGACCCCGGCAATGGCTGCCCGCTGCGAGGCTTGCCGGAACCGGCTCAACATGCTTGTGGGTCAAATCAAACGCATCGACGTGAGCGGGCTGCCAGCCGCGCTTGGCCAAAGCCGCGTGCAGGGCCAGCGTGGCGGCCCCGGTGCCGCAGCCCGCGTCGAGCATTTTCAGGGCGGGCCGCCGAAAAGAGGCGTTGGCAAAAAAACGCGCCAGTCCCTGCGGGTAGCGCAGCAGCCCAATCATGGCCCCGTACAGGTCCGGAAAGGCCGCGGGCCGGCGGTGCCGAGGGCGTTATAGTGCGGTTGGACACGGGCCAAGGCTGTAAGAGGGCAGTTCCCTATCCAGGTGAGGAGAAGCAACAAGCGGGGGCGTTGTGGGAATCAGCCAGTCAGAAAAGGCGAGGCGCCGCACCAGTCCAACGAAGACCAATGCAGCGCCCCGTCCGCTGGTACCGGGCTTACATTTTCATCGCTCCCATCTTGCCGCTCTTCTTCATGGCGTCCATGGTGGTCATTTTGCCATTCATCATCATGCACTGGCCATTGGTCATGGTCATCTTGGTGCCGTCCTTCTTCATGCAGGTGCCGTCGGTCATGCACATGGTGCCGTCGCTCATGGTCATGTTCTCAGTCATGGGCATCATTTTGCCGCCCTTCATCATCATCATTTTGCCGTCTTTCATCATGCAATAGTCTTTGGACATCTTGCCCATGGACTTGGCGGTTTTGGTTTTCGGAGCCGTTTGGGCAGTGGCGACGGTGGTGAGCCCGGTGACGAGCAGGGCGGAAAGGAGGTAGGCGAACTTGTTCATGGTTTGAAAAGAAAAATGTGGTTGATAAGCGCTAAAATGAGTGACCTCTCCGCAAGTGCTTCAGCCAGTTGGGTCAGAGGAAGCAAAAAGAGTAATGCAAAATTCGGCCTTGCCACCCCCCGCTGACATGACAATAACAGGCTCCGTCAATGACATTAATCACCTAACGTGCTCATTATGAATATGGATTCACACGATTAGACCTACTTGCTTGTTGAATTACCAGGGGTTACGAAGCCTGGTAATAGCAGCGGCAGCTCCCGCTTGCGTTGCCCCCGGTGTGGGCCAGCATGTTACCAGCTATGTCGTTCACCTTATGGGCCAGAAACAAAAACGCCCGGCAAAGCCAGGCGTTTTAATGGGGGAAGCGCGGACGCTTAGGCCGCCTGAATCTTAAAGCCCGCGTTTTCGACGGCCTGCACTACTTGCTCGGCCGTGACCTTGTCGGAGGTGACAGTGAGTATTTTGTCGGAGTTGGCCGTATCCACCTGCCAGTTGCCGGCGCCGGCCTGCTGGTTGAGCGTGGGCGTAACGGCCTTGAGGCAACCACCGCAATTGATGTTGGTTTTAAACTGAAGGGTTTTCATGAGAGCCAGAATTAGGGTAGGCCGAGCGGGTCGGTTTCAGGTGGATAACGCCAAAAAGTACCGGTACGTGCATTGAAAGGGGTACAGAATTGCGCTACCAGCTTACATGATTTGCACACTCCTGAAACACAAAAAAGCCAGCTCGCATGACGCAAGCTGGCTTTTTTGTGCTGAATTGTTTAAGCAGCCGTGCTCATGCCCTGACGGCAGGCCTGCTCGCACCGACGACAGGCTTCGGCGCACTCCTTACAATGCGCGAAGTGGGCACCGTGCTTTTCGCACTCGTCGCCGCAGGCCTTGCAGATTTCGGCGCACTCCTTCAGCAGGTGGGCAGCGTGCTCCGAGCCGCGGGCCACGAAGCGGGCGGTCAGGGCGCAGATGTCGGCGCAGTCGCGGTCGAGCTGAATACAGCGGGCCATCATTTTTACGTCCTGCTCACTGAGGCAGGCGGTGGCGCAATGCTCGCACGAGGCGATGCAGGCATTGAGGGCGTCAAGCAATGATTGGTTTTGAGCGTGCATGGGAAAGAGGATTAGGTGGATGATGGTATGTGATGGGTTTACTCCCATTAGCCGGCCTTGTTATGCACGATTGCCAACCACTCCCTGTATAATTCACACGATTACCAAAATCATTATATTCTTCAGCGCTGAGCTGACTTACCACAGTTGCCAAGCATTGCCGTCGGTATTCGGTGGGCGAAGTGCCCGTTTCGCGCTGGAACTGCCGCGACAAGTGCCCCAGGTTGCTGTAGCCCAACTCCCGCGCCACGCGGCCCACGGGCAACGTCCCCTCGCGCAGCAGGCACTGGGCCGCTTCCACGCGCTGCCGGATGATGAAATGCTCCAGGCTAAGGCCTTCGGTGGCGGAAAACACGTCGCTCAGGTAGGCAAACCGCCGCTGCAGTTGCTCGCTAAGCTGCCGCGAAAAGTGGCCGCTGCGCAGCACCGCCGGCTCGGTGGCCAGCAGGTGGGCGATGATTTCCTTGATTTGGGCCACCAACCGCTGCTGCGGCTCGACCTTTTCTTGAACGCAGCTCCATAACTTGCGGCCCCGCGGGTGCAATCGTCGTCTGTCAACCCACGGGTATCCCGTCTTCCCCTCCCCTTTTTGAACCCGCCCACCCGGTTCAGACCCCTGCCGCGACCACCCGGGCCGAAACCCGGAACAGACGACTCCGAAAGGCCCGCCGACCGCCCCATGAAACTACTCCTGAGTTGCCTGTTGTTTTTCAATCTGCTGTGTTTCCTGCTCTTTGCCCTGGATAAACGCAAAGCCCAACGGGACCAGCGGCGCATGGCCGAAAAAATGCTGCACCTAGCCACGCTGCCGGGCGCGACGCCCGGCGCGTGGGCGGCTATCTGGCTGCTGCACCATAAAAACCGCAAGGCTGCTTTCTGGGGCGTTACCCTGGGGCTGACGCTGCGGCAAGGGGCGGTGCTCTATTTCACGTGGCCCTATTTTCAGGCGCCGTTGTAACCGGGTCAACCGCCTGCTTGCGGGGAACTGGGCCCTGCACCAGGCAAGCACGGGGAGTTCCGGAGCCGAAGCGCAGCGGCGGTCATTCGATAGGGTTCACAAAAACGACCGTTTGCGCAAACTGAAAAAAGGGTTTCATACTGGTACATGACCCCGCGATACACAACAAATGGATGCCCCCGAAAGGCGCGCCTTTCAAACTTGGCCACTCCAGGCCCACCTTCGTCGGTGCCCCCTGGACCGCCTCACTTCGGCCCTGGCGGCACCGACGGCGGAATCCAATGTTTCTGGTAAACGGCTTCCGTGTAGAACAACCCGTCCATCACGAGTGGTAATCGCATCTGCGTTTCCCGGTACCCAAACGGCATGGCAATCAGGGGCTCTCGCAACCATTGCGGGAGCGCAGGCTTGCGAAAGTCGAGGAACAGAAAGGGCTGCTTCGTCTGCTCTAGTAGGTATTCTATGCTGTTTTGCTTGTGTTTCTTCACATTCAGCACGTGAAAGAAAAGAAGCTTCCCAAATTCGCCCCGGTAGCCCGTAAACCCCATGTGGTAATAGTGCTCGCCGTAGGCCTGCTTGAGGTAATCTCCCACCCTCGGATTCTGGTGGTAGAATTTGCGCTCGATATTCGCCCCGTTATACGTGAGGTGAGAAGAGGCCGACCACACCATCATTTTTCGGTCGCGGTACAGTTCGCGCTGGAGGAAAACGAGGTTATCGCCCATTTGCCGGTCCCGCACCTGTTCGTCTGATTTCGCGAACTTCTTGGCTATTTCGGCAAGCGCGCTGCGACAGAATTGCTGCCAGAACAAGTGGTCCGGTAGCCGGGCTGTCGGCGAGACGGCCGTTGCTTTCAATTCAGCAAGGATGCCTTTGAAGGCCGTGTTTAGGACCAGCGTGTCAGCGGGGCTGGGCTTGGTGAGATAATCGGAGATGGCGACCGCCCGCTTTAAGGAAGCGCTGAACGCGCGCCATTTGGCGGTGTCCTGCACCAACCCCGAGTGGACAGCCTGCAGGTAACGTCTCAAGTCGGGAAGCAGGCTCTCGTCAGAGTAAGGGCCGGAGAATTTGCAGTCCATTCCGGCCAGTATCAGCGGCTTATCGGTGTTCTTCTGTTGGTCAATGTAGGCAAACAGCTCCTGCGTTTCCGTACTAATCCAGAACGGATAAAGTGACTTCCGCGCGGCATCAATGGTCAATTTCCCGGCTTGGATTTCCTGCCAGGCCTTGTAGCAGTCATAAAACCCACTCTCAAAAGCAATGACGCTAAATCCCAGTTCCTGATGCAGAAATTTAACGAGCCGGGTTTTGGCCTTGAAGGCACTGCCGTCGTAATGGATTGGCTCGCCCAATCCGACAATAGTAACCTGCTGGAGGCTTTGTTTAAGAGGGGCTATACTCGTCACGAAGCAGTTTGCGAATCGAGAACATGAAATTTACGGGTTGGGAGGGACGCGAGGTCTTGGCCAAACTCAGGAAGTCGGTTGAAGAAGTCGAGGACGGCCGTGCGGAACTGGCCTTTGGTGCGGTAGAAAGTGGTGTTGATAATCTTCTGGCGCAGGTACTTCCAAAAGCGCTCAATCAGGTTCAGGTTGGGCGAATACGGGGGCAGAAACACTTGACAAATCGGCTTATCGGCCAGCCAGGCCCGCAATTCTTTGTTTTTGTAGTAGCGGGCGTTGTCGCACACGACGTAAATACGGGCCTTGTCGGGGTGGGCGGCCAGCAGCTGCTCGTACAGCCGCCGGGTGCTCTGGGCGTTGACGCAGGTGGTTTCGTCGAGCAGTACCTGCGTGGGCTCGTACGCATTGAGGGCGGCGTTGAGGTTGACCCGCTCGCGGCCGCTGACGGTGAGCAGGGGGCGCTCCTGGCCCACGGCGCACCAGGCGCGGGTGCAGCGCGTGTTGTGGGTGGGATGGGCCGCGTCGGCGTAATAGAGGACCGCTTCGCCCCGCTCGACATGGGCTTCGAGCACGGCCAATTCGTCCAGAAAGTCGGCTTGCGCCCCGGCATCGGCCTGGCAAGGCACGGGCGTGGTGAGCTTGTAGGTAAAGCCCAAGCGATGGAGCAGGTCCGTCAGGCCCGAGCGTGAGTAGTGCACCTGGTACGTGCGCAACAGCCAGTCTCGCACATGCTGACAGTCCGTGTAGAGCGTCGCGTTGACCTGCTGGCACAAGTGCGCCAATTGGGCGCTGGTCAGTAAGTCCCAGTAACCCGGCTGCTCGTGGGCCAGGTACTGGTCCACGCCTAACGTGCCAAAGGCCCGGACGTAACGGTAGACCGTGACTTCGTCCAGGCCCAGGTCATCGGCAATGGTGGCCAGTGGGCGACCCTTGTCCAGAAGCAGAATGACCGTGACCTTGACATAGCCCGCCTCGTCACGCCGTTGCTTTTGCAACTGCCGCAACTGCTGGCGTTCGGGCGCGGTCAACTTCACGTTCATAACACAAGTTTAGGACTTTGCCGGTAACTTATTCGCAATTCACTTCGTGACGAGTATAAATCTGTATAATCTTCATTGGTCGGCTCTACGTTGCGGACCACGATTGCCTGGTCTCTTAGGTAGGCTACTCGGTCGACGGTGGGTTGGGCACCGGCCGGCGCCAGCGAGCATAGCAGCAGGAGCAGGAGCAACAGGTTTGGAAGGCGCATGAATGGCAGGGGGGCACGCCGCGGCGTGGCACGAATAAGGCGGGGGTTCTGCCGAGTGGGGCCGCGCGTGCCGGGTCAGCAGCCTTTCTGGGGCTGGTTCCACCTCGGGACGTGCCAACGGAGGAGGCGCTCGCGTGCCGAGAAGGTTGCAGGCAGCAAAGTAAGCGCTCCTTATTTTGAACGGGCCTCGTTTATCTTGGGACCCTTTTGCTGAACGAGGCAAGCGAAGCGGCTAGAGTTAGTCAATACAGTTTTTGATATTACCGGACTTCATGAAAGAGCGCTGCCCCTAAAATCAGGGGCAGCGCTCTTTCATGCATTATTTGTTTTTTCTTTAGCCTTTGGGATTCAGGGCTTCCTCTATCCGATCCGAAATATCCTGTAAATGGTAGCTGCTTAAGGCATCTTTTTGGCTCGGTAACGAAGCTTTTACGAGGGCATTAATCGTACGCAGCTCGGCTTTGGCCACGGAAACGACATCCCCGTGTTTCGCGTTGGCTTCTGCGGTGGGGGTGCCAGCAGATGGCACCCCCACCGCAGAAGCCAACGCGGGTTTGAGCAGTTCGATTACCTTCTCAACGTAAATTTTCTGCAGGTTGCGGCGGTAAACGTCAATGGACTGGTTGATTTTTACTTCTTTGAAAATGGAAGTGTTTATCTCCGCAAAAAACGAAGTTATCTTATAGGCTTTGTTCCCGTCAAAGGCCTCGCCGGCGATTAATTTGGATAGCGTATTGTGGCTGAGTAAGCGGGAAAGGATGGTTTCTTGACTCCGCGACACGACCATTATAGGGTTGCCGCCAATATTGTCCAACACCGGCTTGTCGAGTAGCCACAACGGCGTCGTAAACAAATTCTTGTCCAAAAAAGCCAGCGCTTCTTGTTGCGTGTCCGCCGGGGTGCGTTCGTAAACCGGGCCCGCCTGATCCACCGTTTTCGGGTTTTCGTAAACGCCCCCGATGTTTTTGGCTACGTGGCCCAAATAGCGGTTGTACTGCGCGGTCAACTGCCCGTACATGGTTTCCAGGTTTTTGTAGTCTTCGTTGGGCTCGCGGGTCCAGTCGGGCAGTTTGGTTAGGATGTATTGCAAGTTCTTGATGCCGTACTCGCTGGCTTTCATGGCGTTGTCGCCCAAATCTTCGTTTTGCGAGTGCGGGTCGTTCGGGTTGGTTTCGGTGCCAAACCAGTGCCGGCGGTTTTTTAATTTTGCGACCGTCACTTCATTTAAAATACCCACTTCATCGGCGGCGCTTTTGGCATTCGGCAATACCTTATACCCCCACTCGATCGCCCACAAATCATAATCGCCGATGCGCGGGTAAAGGCCTTTGGCGGAAATGTTGTCCCCGGGCTGGGCCACGTAGTTAAAGCGGGCGTAATCCATGATGGAGGGCGTGTGGCCGTTGGCTTCCACCCACTTTTTGTTCCGCAGGTTTTCCACGGGCACCGTGGAGCTGGAGCCGTAGTTATGCCGCAACCCAATGGTGTGCCCCACCTCGTGCGACGAAACAAACCGGATCAAATCGCCCATCAGCTCGTCGCTGAATTCCATTTTACGGGCCTGCGGATCGCTCGCCGACGCCTGGATCATGTACCAGTCGTGCACCAGTTTCATGACGTTGTGGTACCAGTTAATGTGGCTTTCCATGATTTCGCCGCTGCGGGGGTCCGAAATGCTGGGGCCGCTGGCGTTGGATATTTCCGAGGGTTTGTACACAATCGCCGAGTGCCGGGCGTCGTCGAGGCTCCAGTTGGGGTCTTCTTTGGCGGTGGGGGCCACCTTGCCAACAATGGCGTTTTTAAACCCGGCTTGTTCGAAGGCTTTCTGCCAGTCGTTGACGCCCGCGATCAGGTAGGGTACCCATTTTTTGGGCGTCGCCGGGTCGATGTAAAAGACGATCGGCTCGCGCGGTTCCACCAATTCGCCCCGGTTGTAACGGGCCACGTCCTGGGGCTTGGGTTCCAGGCGCCAGCGTTTCACCAGCTGGATCTCTTTCACGCCCTGCGGGTTGGTGTCAAAATCGGTATACCCCACGGTAAAATACCCCACCCGCGGGTCGAAGTAGCGGGGCTGCATGGGTTTTTTCGGCAACACCACGAGCGACGTGTTGACTTCAATGGTAGCGGAACCCGTCAAATTGTTGGGTCCGCTCCCAGCCGCCGGCGGTCCGGGGCTGCCCGGGGCCGGGGTTACCGCCGGGGCCGGGGCGAGCGCGTAGGTTTTAACCGTGGTTACTTCAACGTTGGTGGGGAAACTGCGTACGTTTTCGATGTAACTCCGGTCGCCAATGAAATTGCCCAGCCGGATGCGGGTTTTGGCGGCCGCCGAACTGAACGAGAATATTTCGTTTTCCCCGTTGATGTAATCGGTAACGTCAACGACGCTGCCTTTCTTATTGGGGGCGTACGCGGCAACGTTAAAGGCGGCGACAATGGCCTGAATATTCGAGCGCTGCACGGCCTGGTACATGGCCTTGGTGCTGTCGGGGCTGTAGGTGCTAAACGATATTTTGCGCAGAAAAACGCGGTTGTTCGGCCCTTTTTCGAATCGAACGACCGAGCTGCCGATCTGGTCGCCGGCGTACCCGGCGGCCGCCCGCACTTCGGCACCGGCTTTCGAAATTCGGTTGACCACCAGGATGTCCCGGCCCATCACCGAATCGGCCAGCTCGAAAAAGTACTTGTCGTCGACTTTGTGGACTTTAAAAAGGCCGGTTCTGGTGATTGCCTTGTCAGTAATTACCGTTTTGTACGGTTTGGGCTGCGATTTCGGGGTGGCATTACCCTGCAGGCCGGCCGCGCCCGCCACTTTTTTTACCGTATCGGTGGCGGTGGGAACCGGGCCGGGCGTTGGGCGGGCTTGGCCGTAAGCGAGGCTGCTAAGGGCGGCAAACAGACCCGTTACGAGCAACTTTTTCTTCATGTACATTTATTGGGGTGTTTCTTTAGTGGCGTTGGTTCGCGGCGGCGCGCCACGCCGGTGCATCCTGACCGGGGTGCTGGGCTGTCGGAGCGTGGCCCCGGCCCGGCGCTGGTGGGCCGCCTTGCCGCAAGGCGATCGGGCGGGCACCTGCTTCTTCACCGAGGAGTGGAAGGCATAAAAGCGGGTCTTGACTTGATCAGCGCATCGGCCCAGTGCTAAAGGTAGCGGGCAAACCATCGTCGACGCCGGCACTTACTGCTTGCGCCGGAATGGTGCCGTGCTCGTGCGCACAACCTGCTCGTTCAGTCGCTCATTGGCCATGCACCACGTGCGCACTCAATTCGTCGTTGACGAGCCTCACCGGCGGGCAGGCCCAAACCAATCGGACCGTTTCCTTAAACCGGAGAGGGCGCATTCCCTTTACCACATTGGGGCGCTTCTTATTTTTCGTGTTGCTGGCACTGGCCGGCTATTTCCGAGCCAACGCCCAGGGACCGCCCAACCGGTACGTCGTCGTCACTTTTGAAGAGCGCTACCACGTCTCGCAGCACGGAGCCGTCGCGGCTGCTTATCTTGCCTTCCTATGAAACTACCAGTATGTTTTGCGGCATCGGCGACGTGGCGTTTGGCGGCGGCCGGGTTGCTACTCGGGGCCGGGCTGCCGTCGCAGGCGCAGAATTTCGGGGCCATGATTCCGTACGCTTTGGGCGTTAATGTCAGGCCGTTGGGCATTGTCCTGGCCGATTTCAACGGCGACGGCCGTCTCGATGTGCTCACCGCCAACGACCCCACCCAATCGTTGAGCCTGCTCTATGGGCAGAGCAATGGCACGCTGGGCCAGTTGATGGTGCTGCCGGCGGCCGGGGCCGGCGCGGTGGCCCTGAAGGTCGGCAACCTCAACCGCGACGGCCGGCCCGATGCCGTGGTGGCCGGGTCCCGCACCGGCGGTTCGCTATTGAATGCGACGACCGGTGTACTCATCCCGCCGGGTTCGCAGTTTACGATGCACATGACCAGCAATCCCGGGGCGATGGCCCTCGGTGACGTGGATGGCGACGGCCAGCCCGACGTGGTGACGGTCGCCGCGGCCAGCACGGCTACCAGCCGCGACGAGCAAGTTTCCGTGCTGCTGGGCCGCGTCAATGGGTCTTTTGCGCCGGCCCGTACCTTCCCGTTGGCCGTGGGCAGCCAGCCCGAAGCCGTGGCGTTGGGCGACGTGAACGGCGACGGCCGGCCCGACATGGCCGTGGCCAACGCCGGCACCGATGCGGTGGACGTGCTCCTGAACCTGGGCGGCGGGGCGTTTGGGCCCGCCACGAGCTACGTGATGGGCGCGGGCACGGGGCCGCTGGGCATGGCCGTGAGCGACGTAAACGGCGATGGGCAGCCCGACCTGCTCACGGCCAATACCGGCGGCAGCGTGGGCGTGCGCCTGAATGCCGGGGGCGGCCAGTTTGGGCCGGCGGCCGCCTACCCCGTGGGCGCAGCACCGGTGGGCATCGCCGTGGGCGATGTCAACAACGACGGCCTCCCCGACGTGGTCACAGCCGGCTTCGGCAGCGACC
Organism: Hymenobacter frigidus; assembly: GCF_014640435.1. Taxonomy (GTDB): domain Bacteria; phylum Bacteroidota; class Bacteroidia; order Cytophagales; family Hymenobacteraceae; genus Hymenobacter; species Hymenobacter frigidus. The sequence goes on from NZ_BMGY01000035.1 coordinate 31,888, forward strand.
AGTTGTCGGTGCTGCTGGGAGCCGGCGCGGGCCTGTTCGGACAGGTTACGAACTACACCACTGGCCTTGGCAGCAGCCCCATCAGCGTGGCCATCGGGGACGTGGACGGCGACGGGGCCCCCGACTTGGTGTCGGCGAACTTCAACACGGGTACCGCCGGCGTATTTTTAAGCCAAGCCCCCATCCTGCCCTTGACCGGCCCCGCGAGCGGCAGCGCGGGCGCACCCATTACCCTGCGCGGCACCCGGCTGGCTGGAGCCACCGCGGTGACCTTCAGCAGCCGCACGCAGGTGGTGGCGACCGTGCCGGCCGCCAGCTTCACCAGCACCAACTACACGGCCACCCCCAACACCATCGGGCTCTTGGTGCCCGCCAGCCTGGCTGCGGGTGCCTACGCGATGGCGGTGGTGACGCCCCACGGCACCAGCCCGGCCAGCAGTTTTAGCGTTACGGCCCCCCTGGCGGTGATGCCCCGCCTACAGGCTGAGTTGGTGGCTGTATTTCCGAGCCCAACTCACGCGAGGGCCACGGTACAGGTGCCATCGATGGCCGGTGTCGGTGCCGTTGCCTTGCGCATCTGCGACGCACTGGGCCGCCCTGTGCGCACCATAGAGGTTGCATTGCCTGCCGCCGGCTTGCGTCACGAGCTGGACTTGCGGGGTCTCACCCCGGGCCTTTACGTGGTGCAGGTGCAGGTCGGGGCGTATACAGTCACGCGCCGCCTGGTGGTAAATTAAGCCTTCCTGCCACGCGGTCCCCGTTCCTTTTACCGCTATCGCTTTTCTGCTCCTTTTGCTAGTCAGACTTTTTTCCCGAACTCCTGCTGTCAGGGATGGGAGCTACACCACGCTGGGCCGGGTTGGATTCACGTAATCAAAGCCTGTTTGCTCAAACAACTCTTCGAGGGCTTCTACGCCGTAGGCTACCTTGAAGTCACGCTCGGCTGGGGCAATGGGAATAAGCCACAAACACTGCACTTGCTGCGCCTGGTAAGGCATCCGCTCCAGCGCGGGACCGTCCAGGTAGGGGAGCGACACCAGGCCGCAGGAACAAGCCGAATCCGGCAGCCAAGGCACGCCAAAATTCACCGCATGGTCCACGCCCAGGGCGTGCGCTGTTTGATGGTAATGGGCCACGGCCGTCAGCAAGTCCACCAGTTCCGGGCTTTGGCGCGGCGAGAAGAGGTGCAGTTCGAGCAGCTGGGGCATGTCCGGCCAGGACATGCCGCACGTCGTATACGTCCACATCGTCCGCGCAAGCGTTGGGGCAAATTCCAGTACCCGAAACGTGGCGGGTACATGATGAAAGGAGGGTCGCTGGGTAGCCAACACCGCCGGTGGTGCGCCCTACTGGCAGACATAGTGAGTAAGCAGCGCCTCCTGATAGGGGTTCTTCTTCCTAAAGGGCGGTTTTACACGCGAAGCCCTTTATCAAAAAGGGTAGCCCAAAAACCTCCTTAAAAAGGGCGATTCCAAGCAATCCAGAGGGTATGCCAGCTTTATCAAAAAGGAAATCCTCTCTGGTAAAGCAAACTCAATAAGGCAGCAAGTATCATATAACCAAAACGTTAAATGCTTAGCGTGTAAATTCGTACTTTTGCAACGAGAACCCCTCAATGCGGGCAGGGCGGGCATAGAGGCCGCCATCAAGGCGGGCACGGCGGCCAGTGTGCAGCAGCTGTTGGGTGTGATGCAGCAGCTCGTGGCCAGTGTGCAGGAGAGTGCCCGCCAAAGCACGGCGTCCGCAGCGGATTATCGGACGGCCACGGCCGCTGCACCTCGTTCCATCCCGGTGGATTTTAAGCAGGGCTGGCGTTGGGTGGCGGGCCTGGTGTTGGTGCCGTTGATGGCCCTGCTGCTGGGACAGGCCGTAACGGGGCAGTTCTCAAAGGTGGACAAAGAAGATTATGAGCAGCTCCAGGCGCAGCAGCAGCAGTTGCAGGCGAAGCACGCCGCCTTGCAGGTCCAGAATAAGGAGTTCGACAAGGAAGGCGTCTACTACCTTAACCAGATTAAAAAGTACAAGGCTAAAAACCGTAAAACGACCGATTTTCCGGCCTGTAAGGTAGCCAAGTGACGGGCACGATTGTCCCGGCGGGAGTTGTCCGGCCGCGGGTTAGCTTTGCGTATTCCCGTTTCATAAGAGCAGAAGTCAGGGTGTTTCCGCACCCGCTTCGGCCCCCCCGGCTGTACCACTAGCCGGGGGGATCTTTATGGGTAGCGTAGGGTGAACCAAACCCTTTACAAGCTATGAACGGTCGTTTGCAGAATGTAAAAGGGTTTCTTTGTTATTTAAACCACCCTTTTCCTGAACGAGTTAGGAAGTAATTAAGCCTTGGGTTTTTAGTATCCAGGAAGGGCTGACCTTCTTCTCACCCGTCGAATGTAAAGTCCTTTATTTTTTGAATATAAATTTAACCGTCAATGGGTTTGGCTGATTGAACGCTCCTTGTTTACGTCTGTTTACGCGATAAATCGGGTTGGTCAGGCTCAGCGCGAGGCGTACATTCACTCGTTCTCTTCTTTTTCTCGGCGTTGATGAAAAATTTCCTTTCCCGTTTGGCCGGCCTGCTGGCTGGGCTGTGGTTGCTCGGCTGCCAAAAGAGTGCCCCAGAGCCCACCTTTACCCTGCCCGCGGCGACCGCCGTGGGCGCCAACACGCTGGGCTTCGAAGTCGACGGGCGCGTCTGGGTCAACTACGGCCGGGCCTGCTTCGGCCTCCTCGGCGGGCGCTGCCAGGACAACGTGCTTCGGGGGCAGTCCCACACCTTTCGCGGCGTGCGCTCCCTGTCGGTCACGGCCGGGTTGATTACGCCGAGTCACCAAGAAGATTTTGCGTTATCCATCGACACGTTGCGCGGTCCCGGAACGTACCTCGCAGGGCCGCCCCCGGCCTCCTGGCCGCCCGATGCCGTCGGCACCGGGGCCAACGGCATCAGCCTAACGGAGGGCCGCCTCAACCAGCACTCCGTGAGCCGCGCCAACGCCACGCGCATCGTGCTCACGCGCGTTGACACCCTGCACCGCATCGTTTCGGGCACGTTTGAGGGGCGGCTCGAAGACGGCTTTCACCCCGGAACGTATGTCGCGATTCACAACGGCCGGTTTGATATAACCTATTAATCCTCCTTTCAATGAAAGAAGCGCGTTTACGGCACGACCGTATTCTTGAACAGGCAGTACTACGACCACTGACAAGGCTACTCCTCTACACAAAGTCGTTCCAGGGCTGTGCTTCTTCTCCGTCGATGAATACTTGCGGGTTGTCGAACTCTCCTTCGACAAATACCTGAACGTCGCCATCCTCCCATACTATCAGGTGGTAGTATCCTTGAGCGGAAACGGGTTGCCGCAACTCCATTTCCTGCCCCTTTCGCAGATAATACACTTCTGCCCACGGTTCCAGTTGGACCGCTAGTTTGTGCCGAACAGGATTAGTCAACTTAAACAGGGACATGGCAGCTATTACAATACAAGGAAGGGAGCGCATGATGCGGTAATCAACTCGGTTCAAAGTTGCGCTCCTTCCGGTAAACGTCTGGCAGTTGCCCAGCACCAGGTGCTCGTAGGCCATTGCAAGGCCCGGAGAGTCTAAGAAACTCGTCTACGATTCAAAGTTTAGGAAACTGACAAAGTAGATGAGTTTCGTAAACTCCAAACAAGAGCCCGGTTCCCCGCCAAAGTACCACGCTGGCAGCCCCCCGCGAAGGGAGGCCAAAACTGCTACTTTTCCAAGAGTGGGTCTATAACTAGCATTAGGGTAAGGGACACAACCCAGATGGGTATCGCGCTTATTGCACTTCCCCACTGCCCCCAAAATCCTGTTTGCCTAGGTCCGGGAAAGGACGTGGTTGTGAGTTTACGACACGCATCCCCTCGGCACGTTTCGTAAACTTTGAATCGTAGACGCGTTTCGTAAACTCGCCGGGCCTTGCAATGGCTTATCGGCACTTGGTTTCTTGCCACTGCTAGTGGTTTGCGGAAAGGAGCCTTTAAGTTATGTGTCAACCGGATTGGTTACCCGCCCGCAATGACCTGTTCATCCAACCTTTTGGCTGCTATTCCTCGTTGCAGGTGGCCCACGGTCAGTTCCTTCCGATTCCGACTCTTGGCCAGCCCCACTGCACGCAGCAGCCCGCCCAGTACGTCCATGCCTTCGCCATCGAAATAATCCGCGGCCATAAAGCCGGAGACATCTACGTGAAAGTGCGCCCCGTACGCGACGAGGAATTCGACCGCATCATCACCGTACACGCCCAAATCGCGTGACATGCCCGTATGAGAGTTAATTTCTTCCTCGTCCGAAAAGCCGCACTCGTGGCGGATAAAATCGGCTAGTTCTGTGGACACGCTATCTGTCATTCCACAAATGAACACCGTGCAGCGATAGGTTTGACCATACCTATTCAAGTTCAGGAAAACGGTCAAAATCGCTTACCACTTCCGTGGGCTATGTATTGAATGGGCTGCTGGCGCGCCGGCTCCCATTCTTGCCGGCGCACGGGGGAACTTTGCCGCTACCTTTGTTCTTCTAACCAGCCAATCCCTTATCGCCATGAAACTCCGCGACCGCTACCGCCAGCTGCAGGACCCCGCCGTGGTCAAGGCCATGGTCGTGCGCTCGGTGTACGCCTCGATGGCGCTGGAGAACCAGACCGTGTCCGTCGAGCGCTTGGAGGCCCTCTACGAGCAAACGGGTTCTACGCCCCCAGCGGCCGCAACTGGGCGCTGATCAGCGCCTGCAACGGGGCCAGGTCGTAGGCATCCGCTTGCCGAATGGCTTGGAGGTACTCCGTCCGTCCCGCGCCGTTCTCGCGGTGGTACAAGACCACGTCCTGGTAGCCGTAATTGTAGGCCAGCAGGTTGGTAAACAAGCGCGCGGTCCGGCCATTGCCGTTGGTATAGGGGTGAATGGCCACCAGCCGGTGGTGCGCGTAGGCCAGCCAGGCCGCCAGCTGCTCCGCCGCGGGCACCGCCGGCAGCCGGGCCTGTCGGTGGCGCAGTTCGTCGATGAATTCGTAGAGCAGATGCGGCACGCGGGGGGCCGGGGGCGGCAGGTACGCGCCCACGTTGGGCACCTGCGTGCGCCAGTGCCCGGCCCAGTCGTACACGTGGCCGAAGGCGCGCCGGTGCAGGTCCTGCAAGAGCCCGACCGAGAGCGCCACCGGGTACTCAAATTCCTCCAGCAGGAAGCGCTCCACCCGGGCCACGCCGAGCGCTTCCTGTTCGTTTAGGGCCGCCTTGTCGGTTAAGCCCAGTAAATTATCTTCCGGCGCGTCGGTGTAATGCCCCATACGTGCAAAGGTAGGTGGTTCAAAGAGGCAAGAAGCCACCTGTTCAGCAAGAAGCCACCTGTTCAGCAAGAAGCCACCTGTTCAGTTAAAGGAGCGTTACTTTTTTAACTTCTGCTTGACTTTCTGCTGCTCACGAGCGGCAGTGTAGACAGCGCGGATGGCCCCGCGGCTCAACACCAAGCTGTCGCGGCTGAGGAAGGCGATGCGGTACTTGCCACCGTCAAAAAAGAGGGAATCGTTCCGCTGGGTGAACGTGTGGGAATAGATGAAATCTCCGCCGTGCGCGCCAATATCAATCACCTCACGTTCGGTGGCGTTGACGTAGTGGTAGACCGAATCAGGGGTAAAGCGGAAGCTGTATTTGGCGTGTCCGTTGAGGCACGGAGTGGGCCCCAGGCTGCGCCCTGTGCCCGTGGCCACCAAATCCCAGTAGATGCCGACCACTGGCAGCCGAGGCGCCTGGGGCTGGCAGGCACACAACAGCCAGCACAACACGGAGCTGCCGTGTAATAAGGGCCGGCACACGTCGCAGGTTTTCATACTGATTGGGGCCGTGTTGGAGAGGCATCTGCCCGCTCAACCCGCGCTCACATTAAACAAATGGGGTAGCAAGTACCGCAAAGATGAAGAAGCGTAGGAAGTTCAAGATAAGGGTCCCAAGCTAAACGAGGTGCGTTCAAAAATAGGAGCGAATAGAAGGAAAGTAACCCGGCGGTAGTTGCCCATCGCTCTATCTTCGTCGGGTTAACAGGTGTTTTGTCAGTATTTTGGAATTGAAACGCCTCTTTTAACTTGGGCAGTCGCCGGCTCTTTTTCCTGCCAAAACTTGCACAAAAGCCTTACTCCACTTTTTTCCCGCCGTCCCATGACTGGTTTTCCTTCCCTCCGCCGCGCACTGGACCTGCTTGGCCGCGCGGCGATGATAACCATTCGCGCGGTTAACTGGTGTTTTCTCAGCCAGTTAACCTAACGTTCCTTCACGTGACCAGATTCTACTCCTTCCTGTTCCTGTTCTTAGTTTGGTCGCCTACTACCGTACAAGCCCAAGCCATTACGTCCTTTTCCCCTGCTTCCGGCAATGTGGGCACGCTGGTTACGCTCACCGGCACCCGCCTGGACTTGGTCACCGCCGTGGCCGTTAACGGCACGAGCAGCGTCATTCTGGACCAGACCAGCACCGCCCTGCGCCTGTTGGTAATGCCCGGCGCCACCACCGGGCCCCTCACCACCACCGGTGGGGCCCCGGCGACTGCTGCGGCCGCCTTCACCGTCACCCGAACGGCCTTGGGCACCGCCCAGCAGGGCCCCAGGCTCGTCGGCACCGGGGCCTCGAGCTATGTAGACCAAGGCCAGTCCGTGGCCCTGTCCGCCGACGGCAATACCCTGGCCGTGGGCGGAACGTTGGACAACTCCAACACCGGGGCCACGTGGGTGTTCACGCGCAGCGGCACGGGCTGGAGCCAGCAGGGGCCCAAGCTCGTCGGCACCGGGGCCGTGGGAAAAGCTAACCAAGGGTATTCCGTGGCCTTGTCGACCGACGGCAACACCCTAGCCGTCAGCGGCTTGAATGACAACAACTATACGGGGGCCACGTGGGTGTTCACGCGCAGCGGCACGAGTTGGGGCCAGCAGGGCCCCAAGCTCGTCGGCACCGGAGTTGTTGGAAGCCGGCCGTACCAAGGGTATTCCGTGGTCTTGTCGGCCGACGGTAACACCCTGGCCGTGGGCGGACCTTCGGACAACAACTACACGGGGGCCACGTGGGTGTTTGTGCGCAGCGGCACGAACTGGGGCCAGCAGGGCCCCAAGCTCGTCGGCACCGGGACTCCAGCAGGGCAAGGCAGAGCCGTGGCTTTGTCGGCCGACGGCAACACCCTGGCCGTAAGCGGTGAGGATGACAACTTCAGCGCCGGGGCCACGTGGGTGTTTGTGCGCAGCGGCACGAGCTGGGGCCAGCAGGGCCCCAAGCTCGTCGGCTCCGGGGCCGTGGGAAGTGCAGAGCAAGGGGCTTCCCTGGCCCTGTCGGCCGACGGCTCCACCCTGGCCGTGGGCGGACCTTTGGACAACCGCCACGCCGGGGCCACGTGGGTGTTTGTGCGCAGCGGTACGAGCTGGGGCCAGCAGGGCCCCAAGCTCGTCGGCTCCGGGGCCTTGGGAAGTGCAGACCAAGGGACTTCCGTGGCTTTGTCGGCCGACGGCTCCACCCTGGCCGTGGGCGGGTCGCGGGACCTGCGTACGGAGGGCGGGTCGTGGTTCCTCCGTACGGGGGCCACGTGGGTATTTTCCACGGCCAGCAGCCCCCTGCAGCGCCCCGCGGCCGGGCCCCGTGCCACGGCCAGCTTCTTTCCCAACCCCGTCGCCGAGCAACTCACTGTCACTGGCGGGGCCCGCACCGGCACGTGGCGCCTGCTCGACAGCACCGGCCGCACGCGGCTAACCGGCACGTACCACGCCGGCCAGCCCCTGGACCTTTCCGCCCTTCCGGCGGGCCTCTACTGGCTACAGGTGGACCAGGCCCCGGCTCGGCCCCTCCTCAAGCGCTAGCAGGGGAAAGGCCGCGCACGCGCTCGAAGGGGCGTCCGTGGGCAATGCGACAGGGGAATAACGTTGGCGCCACTGCGTGGAAAGCAGCAGCGCCCAGAGCAGCATGAAGAGCAGAGGTGGCCAACCGGCAGAGCCTGCTAGCATTTAACCAAGCTAGTCAGCTGTTCAGCGAAAGGGTGGAAAAAGCAAAAGTCACCATATTAAATTTCTCGGCTTGCTGGCCTGAACTTGTGCCGGGCAATTGGGTTATGCTCGCGGATTTCGGTGGCAACCCCCGTAGTAAGGCGCTGCGGCTAGAAAAACCCGTACACCTACTCCACTCTACAAGCAGGAAACCGATGAAAACCCCCTTCCTCCTCGCGGCCGCGCTGGCTACTTTTGCGATTCCGGCACAGGCGCAGACGGCGCCCGCGCCGCGCGCCGCAGCCGACCAGATTGCCACCACCAAAGGCCCCCTCACGGTGCAGCCCGTCACGCACGGCAGCGTGGTGTTTACCTGGAACGGCAAAACCATTTACGTGGACCCCACCGGCGGGGCCGCGGCTTATGCCGGGCTGGCCACGCCCGACGTTATCTTGATCACCGACATCCACGGCGACCACCTCGACCCCAAGACGCTGGCCAGCCTCTCCGTAGGCAAAGCCCTGATGGTGGTGCCCAAAGCGGTGGCCGAGAAGCTGCCGGCGGAGTACAAAGCGCAGGTCCGCGTCCTGAGCAACGGCCAGCGGCTCGACACATTAGGCATGAGTGTTTCGGCTATTCCGATGTACAACCTGCCCGAAGCGGCCGAGGCGCCCCATACCAAAGGGCGCGGCAACGGGTACGTGCTGCATTTGGGCGGCAAAAACGTGTACCTGTCCGGCGACACCGAAGACATCCCCGAAATGCGCGCCCTGAAGAACATCGACGTTGCGCTCGTGTGCATGAATCTGCCCTACACCATGGACGTGAACCAGGCCGCGCAGGGTGTCCTGGCCTTTAAGCCAGCCATCGTGTACCCTTACCACTACCGCGGTCAGAACGGCCTGAGCGACGTGGCCACCTTCAAGAAAACCGTGAACGCGGCCAATAAGAAAATTGACGTGCGGCTGCGCAACTGGTACCCGGCGGCCCAGTAAAGAAACAGAACCGCGAAAAAGCCCTGCGGTGCACCCAGCACCGCAGGGCTTTTTTCTGCCTGCTTCGGGCACGTAAACGGTGGCGCCTTAAACGCGCGCCGTGCAGGAAAAGGAGCGTTTAGGCGGGAGTCGTTATCAAAGTAGCGGGGCGTATCGTTGCAAGATGATTGCGTGCTTCGACTTTTTGTTCTACTGCTTCTATTGCCTCAGTTCGCGCCAACGGCCCGACCGCGTGGAAGGAGCCAAATTCATATTATTCGTTTGTCTGACCCTGCTGCCATTAGGCTACTACTTGGTGTTAAGCCTGATGGCCGGCGGTCTCCTGTTTTCCATACGGACGGCTCTGTGCGCCGAACTGCTGCTCCTGGCTGGGCTCTGGTGGGGTTACTTTCGTCCCCAACACTACCTGCAACGGCTCGGCCGCGCACCTTCTCCGGAGCCGCATCGGGTGCGTTACGCGCTGCTGGGCGTTGGGGTAATAGCTCTTGCGTTGCTGCCCCTACTCTCGATACCCATACTCTAAGGAGCGTTAAATGAGCGGGTCGGAGACGAAAACAAGTCCAGCAAGCCCATCGTCCAAGTGTTCACTTTAACGGTTGAAAAGTCAAACGAGCGTTTAGGCAGGTCGCTTTCGGAAGTACAGCACGCTGTTTATGATGGCATAGCCTCCCAAGAGAAAGAGGGCGCCCCAGGAAAAGCTTTCAGCTGGGCTGTAGCTGTCTGGAAATAGGAACACCCCCGGATGCGTGTCCAGGTGTTGAAGCATCGTAGTTTGGCCTACTTGAAGGCGTTGGCAGCTCTCTAGGTCAATCTTGAGCGAGTGCTGCTGGCCGTGGAACCGAAAGTGCATAAACCGAAAGGCCGCCGAGGCATTGCAATTCAACTTCACTACCTCAACAGGAACCAACTCCCCAGCTACGGCCACTTCGCGCTCAACGAGCTTTCCCGGCAATACCGCGCAGCAGAGCACTACAAGTAGGAAGCCACCTATCAAGTTGAATTTATACATGTACGGCAGAAACAGGAGGCAAGTGCCAATTGGCCGCCAAAGAACCGAATGCCTGCTCAGTTCAGGAAAAGGGTCCGGGGTTGAACGAAGAATTGTTATTCGTCCATCTGTGCCGCTAACCACGTCAAAAACTCCTCTAATGACTGGCCCCGGAAGGTGGCCGGCTCCTCCATGGTCATGCCGATGAAGGGGAACTCATGGATAAAGCCGGAACGGCGCTCAAAGGCATAGGCCGTGCCACCTCCATCAGACCCAAAAATGGTAAATCCGGGGGTGAACTCCGCTACATGGTAGTCTTCGTTGGCTTGCCAGACTTCTGCCGGCTCCCATAAATCTAGGTAGGCCGTTCCCACTTCGCCCGCACCGCCCTGATAACGGGCAAAGGCCTGCAGGTAGTCGGACGGCGCTTGGCCGTTCTGGTGCACAAACACTTCCGGGGAGAAGGGAACGATTTCAGGCCGTAGCTCCAATGGAATGGCTAAGAGAAGGGCGTCCAGTTTAGCTGTCATAGGAAGGGTATCACAAGTAGCCGGCAAGAAGCACTCGTTTACAGAAACGGTCCCAAGCTAAACGCGGCCCGTTCAAAGAAAGGAGCGTGGCTGTTGCAGAACTCGGCAAACAGCTCAAAATGAGCCCACGTCAGATTAAGCAATGGTGCAAAAAGTCTGTCCCATCACATTGCTGGCCTGCTTCACGCTCTAAATGACCTATCTGCCGAGTCAAATCTGAGTTCTGCAACAGCCTCGACCGTTTTGTTGTACACATGATATTTCGCTTTCTGGAAGGGCTTATTCGTTTGCACCAGCAGCCAACGTATCCAGGTACGCCTGGATGTGCGGCAAGGCCATTCCCTTTGTCATGTCCAGTACCGCCAGCACGGCATCGGTGTGCGCGGCAAACAGCGCAAACCACAGGCACTCCTCGACATCGTCGTGCCATGTGGCGGCAATTGCTCCAGCCAATTGCGGTCCGTGCCGTACTCGACCAGGGACACCGTTCGCTTGTTAATTCCCATCGCTTGCACGCGAACGTACAACACCATGCGGTCGACCCTTTGCTGCCATTCCTCTGCTAGTCGAACCGTTTCCCTGTCCTTGCCCTCTTCCACGCGCTGCTGTGCAAATGACCCTCGACGTCCCGGATTATTCTTCCGAAACCGGCTTTCGAGCGCGCTGGGCAAGAAACTTCAAAATCAGCGTCACCCTCGAAGCCGGGGCCGTTTGCCTCCGCGGCAATCAAGCCGAATTGCGCGCTCCGGCCAACCATTTACTGAACCTCACCAAAAATCCGTGCCCGTGGGAAGTCACCTGCATTTAGACGCGCACAATTGCCTGGAGGAAGGTTTGGTCGAGTCAATCCTGATACGGGACTAGACGGCCCCGTATCGGAGTAGCGGAAACCCTGCACTTGAAAGACCCCAAGGGCAAGGAGCCGGAGCTGTTCCAGAACATCAGCCAGCTCAGGGCCCGGGTGCTCAACATCGCCGTGCGCCAGGTCAGCGAGCACACCGGCCTCGAGATTGATTACCAATTACTCGAGGAGGGGCGGGCCCACGACGCGGTGCGCTTCACCGGTGCCCGCCAGCAGCCCCAGCAGCTGCCCATTCCCTTCGAGCAGCCCGCCGAGGACGCCCGGGCTTTCTCGGCTCGGCAGCACCTGTCGGCCTTGGGCATCACCCAGCCCCAGCTGGTGGCCACCATTCTCGGCGACCCCAAGCACCTGGACCAACTGTTCAAGTTCACCAACCAGCTGAAAACCGATGAGGTGAAAGCCACCAAGAATCCGGGCGAGCTGTTTTTGTAAATCTGCGGGCTGCGATGAGCACAGGGGTTTCGTTGCAACGGGGCGAGAGGTGGAAAGGGCGGTGCCCCAAACAGCAGGATGGTTGAATCAGAGATTTTTATCCTTCGGTGGGCGGCCCGGATGCGCCTATTCAACTTGGCCGGTGAGGCCCCCACTGCCTTCGTTGGTTGGGATTCTGCTCCGCCCACTCACTCTCGGCAAATCATTCCGGTGCACTTTAATGGCGCTACGGTTAGATGCCACTGCCGAGCGGCCCATTCGTCCCTTGGCCCGCCCCCGGGCTTCGTCCGCCCCGTGACTTATTGAATTAATCTTGTTTCGCACGGTCTTATTGCTTGGCTTGGGAGGCGCGCTCCGGTGAACCCGCTTATAGTTCGTGAAGAAGTTAGCAAGCCGAACGATAATGCCTTAGCTTTGGGCGGGGCAACGCGGCGGCGGGCGTCCTGCACTTTTTTCCCTATCATCTTTTCCTTATTAAGTACCATTACATGGCATCATTCACTACCCGCTTGGGCACGCTGGCCGTGCTCGCCGCCCTGGCCACCTCCTGCGCCAAGGACACCCAAAACGTCCCGGCGACCCCCACGGCGGCCGTGGTGACGCAGGACGCGACCCGCGACGGGCACCTGGCCCTGGGCAACCCCAGCGGGGCGGTGGCCGACCCGTACTACTACTGGAACTACCTGCTCACCAAGCCCCAGTTCGTCATGTCCTACCACCGCGACCGGGGCGTGCCCAACTGGGTGAGCTGGCACCTGAGCAGCGCCTGGCTCGGCAGCACCCCCCGGCAGGACAACTTCTCGTCCGACGCGTCCCTGCCCACGGGCTGGTACCGGGTCACCAGCACTAGCTACACCGGCTCGGGCTTTGACCGCGGGCACTTGTGCCCCTCGGCCGACCGCACCGGCTCGGTGGAAGACAACTCGGCCACGTTCAAGATGACGAACATGATGCCCCAGGCCCCGCGCAACAACCAGCAAACCTGGGCCGGGCTCGAGAACTACTGCCGCACGCTCGTCGGCCAGGGCTACGAGCTCTACGTCATCGCCGGCTCCTACGGCAAGGGCGGCACGGGCTCCAACGGCTACTTAACCACGCTCGACGCCGGCCGCGTGACGGTGCCCAACCGCTGCTGGAAGGTGGTCGTGGTGCTGCCCGAAGGCTCTTCCGACGCCGGCCGGGTGACCACCAGCACCCGCGTGATTGCCATCAACACGCCCAACGACAACGCGCTCGACGCCAACTGGGGCGTGTACCGCACCAGCGTCGACGCCATCGAAGCGGCCACGGGCTACAACGTCCTCTCGGCCGTGTCCACGGCCGTACAGGACGTGGTCGAGGCCCGCGTCGACGCCGGGCCGACCAGCTGAGGCGCCTCTCGGCCCGCGTACGGCGGCCCCTGGGTGGGGACCGGCTCTCGGGCCGGGAAGCAGAAGCCCCCGGCGCCGACGTTCGGTGAAGCACCCGGCCGTCGGCGCCCCGAGTTTTGAGACCGGCCGCTTGGCGAGGGGTGACCCGAAAACGAAACGAGCGGGCCCATGGGCCCGCTCGTTTCGTTTTCGGGCGGGCCGTTCACTGGCCGCTTCCCTTTTGGCGGCCGCTGCTTCCCCACACAGCAGGAAACGCATGGTTGATGAGAAAAAGGCAAGGCCATTGCCTTTTCAGTGTACTGGTCCTGCTCCTCCGGCCGGGGGACGCGTAACGCTGGGGCTGCGGGAGTGCCCCAACTGGGTGCTGCTCACGATTAAGGAGATGGGCCCAGGCGTTCCTGAAGCGCTGCCAGCCGGCTTGTTCGGGAGGTTCAACCCGTCGGTCCGCTCGAGCGTGGGCGGCGAAACGAGCACGGGACTTGGCCTTTTTATCACCAAGCAGATAGGGTAGCAGCACCGCGGCAAACGGTGGGTGGAAAGCCCGCAGGGCAAAGGCCCCTGCTTTACTGTGGAGCTGCACCGAGCCACCCGCACCAGCAACGGCGAAACGCTAACGCCAGCCGCTGTCCATCCTACTGGCTTACTGGAGCAGCTGAAGATTGAGCCCGCACCATGGCAAACAAGTTCTCCTCGGACACCTAGAGCACCCAGGCGAGCTGCCGCAGCGCGCCTACGGTGCAGGTGCCCGGTGCGGGTATCATCGGCGCGGGCCGATACCTCCCCGGCTTCCACGATGCGCTTGCGGGTGCCCGCTACTTCCAGCAGTTTGGCCAGTGAAGCCGGGTGGTGAACCCGGGGCGGGCTAGTCAGGGGTTCGGTGAAGCGAAGGAAGCACGAGCAGAACGCCCGCCACCAGCCCGCCCCAGGTGCCGTGCAGCAGCCGGCCGATGTAAGTAGCCAGCTGTTGCGCCGCGGGCCCAGGTAGCAGCATGCAGTGGTTGACCGCGTGCAGAAACTTGACGTCGGCAATCCCGCGCTTCTGCTCCACCAGCACCGTGTGCCTGATGGCAATCTGCCCGGCCGGGCCGCCGGAACTGATGAGGCCAAACCGGAGCGAAAAGCGCAGGGCTTCGGCAAGCGTGGGCTTGGTGCCAGCGAAGTGGACTGACTCCTTATTTTTCCCGGTCACGCCGACCAGCCGCATCAGCCGCTCCGCTCAAGGCAGCCGGTCAACCTGGGAACGCGCACAGCCTGTTCCTGGAATAAACGAGGGTCGGGGTTTCGCGCTGCCCAGCAGCAGGTCAGGGTCGCATGCCCGGTTCACTCCGGGAATGCGTGCTTCCGTTGCCTTTCAACGCGCAGCTTAACAGAGAGCAAGAAAAAGTTACAAAGCCGCAATTAAAGCCGCAATTATCGATTGGTTAGCCGCAACGAAAAGGCCCGCACCAGGCCCCGCGCAATCGCGGGGCCTGGTGCGGGCCAGCAAGCTCGCAGCGGAGCGCCGGTGGCAATTCGCCGCTAGAACCCGCTTACGTTCAGGCGGCCGCCCGTCACGCACTTACCCGTGAGGGAAGGCGTGGGCACGGTGCTGTTTAGAATAGCGGCTTTGATGTCGGCCGCCGTGGCACCGGGGTGCGTGGAGGCATAAAGCGCGGCGGCACCGGATACGTGCGGGGTGGCCATGGAAGTGCCGTTGTACGACGAGTAATTGCTAAAGGCCGTGGTGGACCAAACGCCCGAGCCGGGGGCGCCCAGGTCAACGGTGGTGGCGCCGAAGTTGGAGAAGCTCGACTTAGCGCCGCCCGACGTGATGGCGGCTACGGCAATGACGTTGGCCTGGGGCAGGTTGGAGGGGTAGCTGGCGGTGACGTCGTTGTCGTCGCCCACGCCGTCGCTGCCGCCGTTGCCGGCGGCGGCAATGAAGAGGATATTGCGGGCATTGGCGCGGTCAACAGCGTCGGACAGGGCCTGCGAGAAGCCGCCGCCGCCCCACGAGTTGTTGCTGGCCACGATGTTCATGCCGTGGCGCGATTTCAGGTCGTTGAGGTAGTCCACGGCTTTGACCGCGTTGGCCGTGGTGCCGCCGTTGCGGCCCAGAAACTTGCAGGAAATCATGGTCACCGCCCAGTTCACGCCGGCCACGCCCTCGGTGTTGGCTTCGGCGCCGATGGTGCCGGCCACGTGCGTGCCGTGGTCGTCGTAGGCACCGCGGGTGCCGCCGTCGTACACGGTGTTGTTGTTGCCGTCGAAGTCCCAGCCGTTGATGTCGTCCACGTACCCGTTGCCGTCGTTGTCGATGCCGTCGGCCTTGTCGAAGGGGTTCACCCAAATGTTATCGTTGAGGTCAGGGTGGGTAATCTGAATGCCCTCGTCAATGACGCCCATGACCACCGACCTCAAGCCGGTGTGGCCCACCGCCCACGCCTCGGCGGCCTGGCTACCGTACTGGTTGGCGGGCGACGAAGCATCGCCGTACATGCCCCACAGCGACCCGTTGGTGAAGTAGGGGTCGGTGCTGGCCGCGGCGTGCTGGTAAATCCAGTTGGGCTCCGCGTACTCAATTTCGGCGCCCTTCACGCGGGCAGCCGCCTCCAACGCCGCCAGCGGGGTGTTTACCACGGTCAGGCCTTCCCGGTCACCGGCGCGCTCCATGGCTTTGGTGACAATGCGCTCGGAAACCCGGCCGCTAATCCGGGACAGGGCGTTGGCGCGGGCCTCGGCCGAAACGCCGGCCTTGAATTTCACCAGCACTTCGTTGGCGACGTATTGCCGGCCCGGGGTGCCCATCGCATCCGCCGACTGGTCCACCGCCTCAATCCCCCCTTTGGGCGCCTCCACGGAGGTTTCGCAGGAAGTCAGCGTCAAAGCAGCCGCAGCTGTCATGCCCAGCAGGGCCTTGCCGATTACATTGTACTTGCTTTTCATAAAGGACGAGTGGGTTGAAACGGTTGAAATTGAATTAGAACGATTAAAATTGGGGTGAAACAGTTAAAATTGGAGCGAAACGGTTAAAATTGGAAATAGAATGCCCTAATGTATGAGTAATTTGTAATACCCGCAGCAAACGAGCAACGATACGCGTGTCGCTTGCCGGGCCGGCGGGCGATAATGCCCTCCGGCTGCCACCACTTGCCCGCCGGGTCAGCACACTTTGCTGAAATTCAGGCAGGGCCCCCAAGGCCCCGGGGAGGAAACGTCTGCACGTGCTCGAACGCCCGCGGCGGACCCTTGACGTCTTGGCCGCGCCAGAGGCCAACGGTCCTTGCTCAAGTAGAAGTCGTTGTTGCGGGTGCTGGTCGTGTGAGGGGCCCCAGGTGCCGGAGCGCAATCGGCGCGTCGGGGAACGCCGGGTTGACGACCGGGAAGGGGGCGGGTACATGTTAACGGGGCCGTGGGGGGTGAGCAGGCCCAATTCCTGCGCTGTTCGGTGTGGCTAGCCCACCACTTTCCGTCCTTTTGGGCGGTCACCGCCCGGTCCAGTTGTTACGGGCGGAAAGGTGAGCAGGAAAGACGAGCCCAGCCCCTCGATGGAATTGACTTCGAGGCCGATGCCGTGCAAATCGGCAATGGTGTGCACAATGGACAAGCCCAGGTCATAGCTGTCGGGGTCGGTGCTGCCGCCTTTGTCGAAGCGGTGGAACAGGCGGGGCAGCTGCTCCTTGCCGATGCCGAGGCCCGTGTCCCGAATTTCGAGGACGTAGCCGGCTGTCTTGTCCGGCTATGCGTTGACACTTTTCCGAAAGATGTCATGCAAAACCCCTCTGAGCCGCGCGTGCGGCGTAGTCAATGTGACTACAGTTTGCCCTTTAAGCTGGCCGTGGTGGGCGAAGTCGGCCGCGGCGAGCTGAGCTACAAACAAGCCCAGCGGCGCTACGGCATCCAAGGCCGGAGCACGGTGCTGAGCTGGTGCCGACGCTACGCCAGCCAGTTCGTAACTTTTCAGGCCGGTGGGTCCACCTCCCCCGTCGGCACGCACGCCGTGGACCCGACCCCGGAGCAGCGCATCAAGCGGTTGGAAACCGCCTTGCGCGAACAGAAAAAGCAGTATGAGAAGCAATTAAAAGACAGTACAGACCTGAATTTATTGCTGCGCACCATGTTGCAAGTGGTGGAGGAGGACCACGGTATCCCCTTGCCAAAAAAGTCTTTTCGCCGGCCGTTTCCCAGCTGGCGGATGAAAAAAGACTAGGCGTGGAGCGCAGCTGCCAGTTGTACGGCGTGAGCCGCCAGGGCTTCTACCAGCGTCGGCAGCGCCAGGCCCGCGCGGCCGCGCGGGCCGAGGCCGTGCTGGTGCACGTGCGGGCCGTCCGCACCAAACTGCCGCGCCTGGGCACGCGCAAGCTGCGGCACAAAATTGCCCCGCTGCTGCGCGTGCAGGGCGTAGCCTGCGGGCGCGATGCCTTGTTCACCCTGCTGCGCCAACACGGGCTCTTGATTGCCCCCAAGCGCAGCTACACGAAAACGACCGACTCGCATCACCGCTTTCACTGCCACCCCAACGGGGTCAAGGACGCGCCCAAGCCCACGGCTCCCAACCAACTATGGGTCAGTGATATAACGTACTTGCCGACCCGCCAAGGCACGGTTTACCTGAGCCTGGTCACCGACGCGTTTTCCCGACGCATCGTCGGCCACCACGTCCACGCCAGCTTGCACACGGCCGGCTGCCTGGCCGCCCTGGACCGGGCCGTGCGCGGGGCCGGCCGGGCCG
>NZ_BMGY01000036.1 GCF_014640435.1 Hymenobacter frigidus
GCAGCCGGGTCAAACGGCGAGCAGCCCGTGGCGCTGCCGGCAATCTCACCCGGCGCAATGGCGTTGATGGTTGCTACAGCTGGGACCCGTGCTCCTTCGCAAGTGGTATTGAATGAGGCCACATAGTAGGTCGTATTAGTACTCAACGAGGGTGTATCATAAGTAAGACCGGTGGTGAGCACGGTAGTGCTAGTACTGGTGGCATACCAATGATTACCCGTACCATTATTGGCGCCCAGCGTTGAGCTGAGCGTGACAGAGCCCGAGCCACAGCGAGTTGCGCCCGTCGCCGTTGGGTCACCGGGAGTGTTTATTGTTACCGACTTACTGCAATTAGCATCCGACATCACACCTGATTTAGTTGTAAGCAGGCTGATAGTGTAAGAAGAAGTTGCCGTTACAGTAATTGACTGGTTGGTACCACTGGTGGGTGTGGCACCGCCGGTTGTTACCGGGGTTACCGTCCAGCTGTAAGCATCCATGTTAGCCGGCCCGGTAAAGGTGAGGGAAGAGCCGCTACAGGAGGCATCGGCACCTCCTGTGAAAGCACAAGTAGGCGGCTGAATAACAGCCGCCGCAGACAACGACCGGTCTTGGTTACCGCCGCTGCCATCTATGGAAATCAGGCGGGTGTGGTAAGGCGAGCCGTTGATGTTGACGGCCGAAGTGCCCGGCCCCCAGTCTTTCTGGCTGGCGATGTGCCCCCCCCAGGCAAATACGACCGTTGGTTTAGTGGTTGTAAAAACGATGCTAAGGCTCGTTGAGGACGAGGCAGCAGTTCTGTCCCCTTGCGTTAAATAGGTCATGGAAGTGATGTCGGTACCATTGAACATGGTCATCACCTCTTTGCCAAGGTCTTTCAATGCGTAGTAGCTAAAGCGGGTAGGGCTAGCGACCCCTGCATCAGCAGGTATCCCGGCTGGAGCATCAATAGTTTTAAATGCAACCGATGGGCTTATTAAGCCCAGTCCAGCCAATGGGTCAATCACCTCCCCATCCGGCTGCAGGTGCCCAACAAATTGGGCGTGGGGCCGCAGCGATTGGTATTGAGTGATAAAGTCAAGGGCATTCTTACCACCTTGCCGGATGTCCCATTCAATAACAATGGTATGAATTCCAGGCGTCAAGCCGGTAACGACTATCCGGTAAGGGATGGAGTGGCCTTCCAGATAGTGCGCATTCGATGCTCCCGCATTACCATTGACCCAGGGTGCGGGGCTTACCGGGGCACTAGCGGGGCCATTTCTTACTTGGTCGATGTTTGCTGCAGCGCCGGATTGCGCCATAGCAAAATTTGGCGCGGCGAGTATTACCACGAAAAGGCTTGATAGCAGCCATTTGTGCAGCTGCGCTATGCAAGTTGGCACCACTAAAAATGGTGTTCCATCGCTTGCAGAAAATTCCGCGAGCGGAAAAACAGGTGTGTGAAACGTGCGTTTCATAGTTTTACAGTTAAAAGTAAGTACTTGACATACCAGCGTATCGGAGGCGCTGCGGAGCAGCATGCCAAGGCCTGCCACCGACCATTTGGCGGTGCTGACCCGAAATCCTGTGGTAGAGTACAGATGGCCGTGAATGGCCCTGAGCAGGAACACTGCGCTATTTCAATGAGACTTTGCTCGTAGCGTTTCACCAACCAAGCCAACGTGTGGAAATGCGTATAGCAAGATTGAAGAAACCTCGAGTCAAAAGACTCCTGCCACAGTCTTGAGCTGTGGAGAGTTCCGTGCATCAAAACGGCTGGCCCATGGATTAAGCGCAGCATTTAGGGATGCAGGATTCCGGTAGGAAGACACCGAATGGTCGAAGCAACAAACAGCCGCCACTAGCTATTGGCAGCATGCGAGGTCACTTACCGCAGACCCTGTGCAGGACAGGAAAAATGCGGATTTAATTGATTTATAAATATACATACTTATATACTATATATCAACACAAAATATAATTCCTGATGATTATTTATAAATGTTTTCTGATGTCATCCTATGAGTATCCTGTTTAAATCATAGCTCAGCCAACCTCTCAACTGTGTGGAGTGCCTCCTAATGATTCAATTGCTGGCCTTTGCCGCCGTCCCTTTTTATCAAGGAAGCTGTCCGGAAATTGGTTAGAACGTCCGAATGCTGAGCTTGCCGCCGCACCTCTACTGCTCCGTGGGATGGACGTCATGAAGCGTTGGAGGTGCGGCGGCAAGCTCAGGATGACCGACTGAGGCGAATTTTACGACTCAAAAAAAGCAACCCGCATATCCTGGCATATTCCCCCTCCATGATAATAATGGCCGTGCCGTAGAAGTCCCATTCTGTACATCATTATTTACGCAGGCAGGAACTCTGTAACGCAACAAAGGGCAGCCAAGCGGCTGCCCTTTGTTGCAAAGCTAATTCTCACTAAATGCGGTGTTACCGCAGGGCAATCGTTTTGGTTCGGCCGTTCACGGTCACGGTCGCGGTGTTGTCACAGGTACCGTTACCGTAGTCCAGCACTAGCGTTTTGCCTTTGGAGTTGGAGATGTTGATGGCACCAGACACAAAGTATTTAAAGCAGTCAGCGCGGCGCACCAGCGGCCTGGCGTTGTCGATGACGGTGGTGTAGGCCATCCCGCGGCGATTAGTGCCGTTGGCCCCGCCAGTCACGGTATACACGTCATCTGAATGCACGAGGGGCGTGTTATAGCCGGCGGTGCGGGTGAAGGTCCAGTTGGCCGTCCAGAAGTGGGTGCCACCGTTGTTGGCTCGGATGAGACTGGCGCTATCAACCACGACGTTGAACGAGCCCGAGCCGAGGTCGGTGAAGGTGCGCGTGGCCTTGTGCTGGTTGTAATTCACAAAGTAGTTTTTGCGGCGAACAACCGACCCGGCGATGCGACTATTTGCATCCGTGGTGAAGCGTACGATAATCTGGCCGCTGCGGAAGCGGCCGTCAGGGCAGGCACAGCCCGCACCGAAATCGATAACCAGGATGCGGGGGCTGGCCGTGTAGGTCCGGGTAGCGCAAACGCCGAATTTGCCGCGAAACTCGGCATCAGTAGAGTTGAACCCAGCCGCGGCATTGTTCACGTTTACCGGGGCGGAGGCCTCCATGGCGTCCAAACTGATGGCCGTTTCGATGTTGGCTTCGCTGCGGTCTTCGGCCGAGGTGATATCCTCATCGGGCATGGCGTCAGAGTCGCGCTTGCCGCAGCCGGTGGCGAGCAACAGGCCGCTGGCGAGGCAGGCAAAAGCCAGGGGACGGAGGGACGTGGTACGCATGACGAAAAGTAAAAAAGCCAGATAATGAAGGGTGAGAACGGTATTGGTGGACTGCGTTTGTGGCGGTTGGAATGCGCGGCCGCGTGCAGGTTTAACTACCGAGTTAAAAAAACAGCCGCCACCGAAATAACCTGCCCGCAAAGCAGGCGTATGAAACGGAATCCAAGCCAACCCGCTTTTATCTTCGCCTTCGCCCCATGCGTTTACTCCCGTCATTATCCCGGCCTACGTGGCGCTTGTTGGTATTCCTGGCCGCTGGGCTGCCGGGGCTGGCGGCATGCTCATCTGGGAGTAGCCCCGACGCCGGGGATTCGGCCATGGCCGAAAACGAGAAGAAAATCGACGCGGCCGACATTACGGCCAAGCAGGAAGCCGATGCCCGCTTCATGGTGAAAACCACCAGCAACGTGCTGCTGGAAGTGGAACTGGGCAAGCTGGCCCAGGCCCGGGCCACTGCGCCCGTGGTACGCACTTACGGCGCTGGCCTCGTGCAAAACCGGCTGGAGCTACTGGCTACCTTGCGTAAGCTGGCCGCCGCCAAAAACTTAACGGTGCCCGCCGCACTCGGCGAAGATGAGCAGGCGGCTTACCATGAAATCAGCACCCGAGCCGGAACCCAACTCGACAAGCAATTGATGGCCTTGCTTATAAAGACCCAGAAGCAGGACGAAGACGGTTTCGACGATATGTCAGACGATGCCTACGACGGCGACATTCGCGGCTTTGCGGCCAAGTACCTCACTCCCGTGCAGGAGCAGTTGGCGGGAGCTAAAAAAGTGGTCGATACCATAGAGGATTTGCCTTAGCCCAGCCCTGATATCATGGCAATCGAATACACAGTTTACTGATATTTAAATCTTCAGCTTAAATAAGAAATTGAGAAGATACGACGCCAACGAGTTCATGATGTCGGCCGCGCACAGCGACCAAAACGAAATCCAGCAAAGCAAGATGGCCCTGCCCAAAGGGGTAGCTGGCATGACCAAGGAACTGGCCAACATAAAGATATAAGCATTGGCTTGGTCAACAAAAAACCCGCTGCACGTATGTGCAGCGGGTTTTTTGTGAAAAATATTGACCGGGCTAGCTGGCGTATTTGCTGATTTTCAACTCCTCGGCCAGGAAGCGCGCCGTATGGCCCTTGTCGGACTTCGCCACTTGCTCGGGCGTGCCTTGCGCCACAATGAAGCCGCCACCCGCGCCGCCCTCGGGGCCAATGTCGATGACGTGGTCGGCCACTTTTATCAGGTCGAGGTTGTGCTCGATGATGAGGACGGTATTGCCCTTGTCGGCCAGCTTTTGCAGCACGTTGGCGAGGTGATTAATGTCCTCGAAGTGCAGGCCGGTGGTGGGCTCGTCGAGAATGTAGAAGGTCTTGCCGGTGTCCTTTTTGCTGAGCTCGGTGGCGAGCTTCACGCGCTGGGCTTCGCCGCCGGAAAGCGTGGTAGCCTGCTGGCCCAGCGTAAGGTAGCCGAGGCCCACATCGTTCAGGGTCTTGATTTTGCGCAGAATTCGGGGCTGGTACTCAAAGAATTCCACGGCCTTCTCCACCGTCATGTCCAAAATGTCGGTGATGGACTTGCCTTTGAAACGTACTTCCAGCGTTTCGCGGTTGTAGCGGCGGCCCTTGCAGGTTTCGCAGGGCACGTGCACGTCGGGCAGGAAGTTCATTTCGATGGTTCGAATGCCCGCGCCCTCGCAGGTTTCGCAGCGCCCGCCCTTCACGTTGAAGGAGAAGCGGCCGGGGCCGTAGCCGCGGATTTTGGCCTCCGCCATCTCGCCAAACAGCTGCCGGATTTCAGTAAACACGCCCGTGTAAGTAGCCGGGTTTGAGCGCGGCGTGCGCCCAATCGGCGACTGGTCCACCTCAATCACCTTATCTACCAAGTCCAGCCCTTCAATGGCGCTGTAGGCCAGTGGCTCGCGCTTGGCATTGAAAAAATGCTGGTTCAGAATCGGGTACAGCGTGTCGTGGATGAGCGTGCTCTTGCCCGAGCCCGATACGCCCGTCACGGCCACCAGCTTACCCAGCGGCACGCGCAGGGTCACGTTTTTAAGGTTGTTGCCCTTGGCACCTTTCAGCACCAAATCCACGCCTTCGCCCTTGCGCTTTTTGCGCTGCATCTCGATGTGCTTCTGCCCGCTGAGGTACTGGGAGGTGAGCGAGCCGGAATTCAGAATCTCCTTGGGCGTACCCGAGGCCACGATATGGCCGCCGTGGATGCCAGCGCCCGGACCGATGTCCAGCACGTGGTCGGCGTGCAGAATCATGTCCTTGTCGTGCTCCACCACAATTACCGAGTTACCGATGTCGCGCAGGTGCTGCAGGGCCTTGATGAGCCGCTCATTGTCGCGCTGGTGCAGACCGATACTGGGCTCGTCCATGATGTAGAGCACGCCCACCAGCTGAGTTCCAATCTGGGTGGCGAGGCGAATGCGCTGGCTTTCGCCGCCGCTCAGCGTGCGCACCGGGCGGTGCAGGTTCAGGTAGTCGAGGCCCACTTCGAGCAGGAAACCAATGCGCTTGCGGATTTCTTTCAGCAGTTCGCGGGCAATCACGTTCTGGCGGTCGGTGAGGCGGCTTTCCAGGCCCTCAAACCATTCCGCCAAATCATTCAAATCCATCACCGACAGCTCGCCGATGTGCTTGCCATCCATTTTGAAGTGCAGGCTTTCCTTTTTGAGGCGGTAGCCCTGGCACTCGGGGCAGGGCTGGGCCTGCGCGTACTGCGCAATCCACTCGCGGATATTATCCGATTCGGAATCCATTTGCCGACGCAGGAAGGGAATAATGCCTTCAAACGGCTCCGTATAGGCAGTTTTGCTGTCGTCGGCCTCATCCTCCGTGATGCCGTGGAGCAGACGCTTGAGCACGTCCTCCGGCAGCTTTTCCAGCGGCGTGTTCAGCGTGGCTTTCTGCTTTTTGAGGATGACTTGCAGCTGCTGAAAAATCCAGATGTCGCGGTACTCCCCCAACGGCGCGATGCCGCCGCGCGAGATGCTCAGCTTGCGGTCGGGCAGCACGGCTTCTTCCGTGATTTCCTGCACCTCGCCCAAGCCGTTGCAGGTCGGGCACGCGCCGTAGGGCGAGTTGAAGCTGAACGTATTGGGGGCCGGGTCGTCGTAGGCGATGCCGGTGGTGGGGTCCATCAGAAAGCGCGAGAAGAACTGCGGCTTCGCCTTCTCGCCCTTCCCATCGGGGTCGAGCACCAGCATGGTGCCTTTGCCGTGGGTCAGCGCATTTTGCACCGAGCCGGAAAGGCGGAACCGGTCCTCCTCGTTCACCACCAGCCGGTCAATCACGATTTCAATGTCATGGATTTTGTAGCGGTCCACCTGCATTTTGGGCGTGATGTCGAGCAGCTCGCCATCCACCCGCACTTTGGTGAAGCCCAGCTTGGCAATCTTCTGAAAATCTTCGCGGTAGTGGCCTTTGCGGCCCTTTACCACGGGAGCCAGCACCACCAGCTTCTTGCCATCGAAGTGCTTGAGGATGTAATTGATAATCTGGTCATCGCTCTGCCGAATCATCTTCTTGCCCGTGGCGTAGCTGAAGGCTTCAGCCGTGCGGGCGTAAAGCAGGCGCAGAAAATCGTAAATCTCGGTGATGGTGCCCACCGTGGAGCGCGGGTTGCGCGAAGTCGTCTTCTGCTCGATGCTGATAACCGGCGACAGGCCCTCAATCTTGTCCACGTCGGGCCGTTCCAGCCCGCCCATGAACGAGCGCGCGTAGGCCGAAAACGTTTCCATGTAGCGCCGCTGCCCTTCCGCATAGATGGTGTCGAAGGCCAGGCTCGACTTGCCCGAGCCCGAAATGCCCGTAAACACCACCAGCCGGTTGCGCGGAATTTTAACCGACACGTTTTTCAGGTTGTGCTCGCGCGCGCCATACACTTCAATGTAATGGGCTTCGAGGTGCTGCGAAGCGGGGCTATGGCCATTGAGCTGGCCATTGACATGCCCGGTAATAGGGCCAGCGGCCGGTAACTCGGTAAGTGTGCGCACGGCAGCAGCCGTTTCAGCCGCAACGGCAGTGCCGTTGGATGCCATTTTTTTCTTTGCAGCCGCCGGGGCTTTGGCTTGCGCCGACTGTTGGTTGGGAGCTTCGGCAACCGGGGTAGCAGTGGATTTTTTGGCCATTCAGAAACGCAGCGAATAAGTGCGTAAAGATAAGAAGAAGGGAGCCCGAAGGCTAATAAAAAGGGCTATTTGCCAGCCGTTTTAGTCAGCCGAACGGGAGGGGCGCTGGTGCACAACACCGATGCCCATCGGTTTGTGCCCGCATTTGAAAATGACGAATTCGAACCACCTCGACGGGCCTTGCGTACCCGTTGCACGCCAGTTGGCACCGTCCTTGCCTGAGTGTCCATCACATCATGTTTCGCCTAATCTAATTCTCATGAAATTTCTCCTCCAACCGCTGCGCATGGCGCTGTTTGCGCTGTTCGCCCTGTGCGCCGCTCCGGCTGCCTACGCCCAGGTCAATATCAATCTTACGCCGCCCAGCTGGGGCCCAACGGTGTCAGCGGGCCAGCAGTACTACTACATCCCCGAAACCAATGGTTTTTACGACGTGCCAGCCCGCCAGTATGTGGTGCGGCGCGATGGCCGCTGGGTTCGCACCGGCAGCCTTTCGGGCTACAACACCGCCAATTTCCACCCCGTAATTGTCGATTACGTGGGAGCCGAGCCTTGGTCGCGTTACGACGAATACCGCACCCGCTACCCTCGCCGCAGCAACCCCAGCAACGGGGGCCTGCCTCCCGGCCAAGCTAAAAAGCTCTACCGCCGCGGCAACGGTAACGGCAACGGCCAGTACGATGACCGCCGCTACGAGCGGCGCGACGATGACCGCGACGGGCGCAACGATGACCGCCGCCGCTACGAGCGCCGGGACGATGACGGCAACGGCAACGGCAAATACAAGGACAAAGGCAAAGGCAAGGGCAAGGGCAAGAATTAGTCCGGCTCGCGCCCAACACCAACAAAAAAGGGCCTCCGCTGGGAGGCCCTTTTTTGTTGGCTTAAAACGCCGCGTTCTTGGGGTAGCGCGGGAAGGGAATCACGTCGCGGATGTTGCTCATGCCCGTCACGAACAGCACCAGGCGCTCGAAGCCCAGGCCGAAACCGGCGTGCGGCGCGGTGCCGAAGCGGCGGGTGTCGAGGTACCAGTCCAGCTCGTCGGCGGACACGTGCATTTCGGCCATGCGGGTGGTGAGCTTGGTGTAATCCTCCTCACGCTGCGAGCCGCCGATGATTTCACCGATGCCGGGAAATAGCACGTCCATGGCGCGCACGGTGCGGCCGTCCTCGTCCAGCTTCATGTAGAAGGCCTTGATTTCCTTCGGGTAATTGGTGAGAATAACGGGCTTCTTGAAATGCTTTTCTACCAAGTAACGCTCGTGCTCACTCTGCAAATCGGTGCCCCAATCCACGGGGAATTCGAACTTCTGCTTGGCGGTTTTCAGGATTTCCACGGCCTCGGTGTAGGTGAGGCGCTGGAAGGCATTGGTGGTCACGGATTCCAGGCGGCCAAGCAGCTCCTTGTCGTATTGGTCGTTGAGGAATTGCAGGTCGTCGGCGCAGTGGGCCAGAGCGTATTTTACCAGGCTTTGGAGGAAATCCTCGGCCAGGTCCATGTTGTCTTCGAGCTCGTTGAAGGCCACTTCGGGCTCAATCATCCAGAACTCGGCCAGGTGGCGGGCGGTGTTGGAGTTTTCGGCCCGGAACGTGGGGCCGAAGGTGTAGATGCTGCCCAAAGCCATGGCCGCCAACTCGCCTTCGAGCTGGCCCGATACGGTGAGGTTGGTTTGCTTGCCAAAAAAGTCCTGCGTGTAATCTACCGAGCCGTCCTCGGCCAGCGGCGGCTTGTCGGCGGGCAGCGTGGTCACGCGAAACATCTGGCCCGCGCCCTCGGCATCGGAGCCGGTGATGATGGGCGTGTGGACGTAGAAAAAGCCGTGGTCGTTGAAGTAGCTGTGCACGGCGAAGGCCAGGGCGTGGCGCACGCGCAGCACCGCGCCAAACGTGTTGGTACGGGGACGCAGGTGGGCGATTTCGCGCAGGTGCTCCAGCGAAGTGGCTTTCTTTTGCAGCGGGTATTCCTCGGCATCGGCCTTGCCGAGCACGATTACCTCGGTGGCTTGAATCTCCACGGCCTGGCCCTTGCCCTGCGAAGCCACCAGCTTGCCGCGAATGGCTACGCAGGCCCCGTTGCTCACGTCCTTGAGGCTTTCCTCGGGGAACTTCTCCGCGTCGGCCACGGCTTGGATGGTGTGAATCGTGGAGCCGTCATTCACGATGATGAACTGCACGTACTTGTTGCCGCGGCGGGAGCGAACCCAGCCTTTGACGAGGACTTCGCGGTCGAGGTCCTGGCTGGCCAGAAGTTCTTTGACGGTGGACCGTTTGAGGGACATAACTTGCGGGGAAGCGGGTGAATCGGCAAAGGTAGAACTGTAGCGTGGACTCTGCGAGTCCGCGCGTGGCACATTCAACGCGCGGATTCGCAGAGTCCCTCCGGGCACGACCACGCTACACCAACTTTTACTGCCGAATTTTAGTAAAACTGACCTTCGCCTCCTCCTTTCCGTACTTTCGTCCTTATGCAACGCCTCGACCTCAAACAGCTCCTCTCGCAAAAGCTTAGCCCGCAGCAGATTCAGTTTATCAAGCTGCTGCAAATTCCTACGGCGGAGCTGGAGACGCGCATTAAGGAGGAGATGGAGGTGAATCCGGCCCTGGAGGAAGACGAGCCCGACGACGGCGAGGAGCTGGACCGCGACGAGGACGAGAGCGACGATTCGGACGACCCCGACGCCAGCCTCGACAACGACGAAAACACGCTGGATGAGGACTTTGACGACCGCAGCACCAGCAACGACCCGGAAACGGCCGACGATGCGCCGGAGCCCGAAATTCAGCCCAAAGACGACAGCCCTACCGACACCGAAGCTAACGCCGACAACACCGACCTCGACCTGAGCGACTACCTCAACGACGACGAAATAGCGGGCTATAAGATGCAGGGCGACGGCCCCGGCGAGGAAGAGGAGCGCGACACGCCCCTGGCCGATACCAGCGGCTCACTGCTGGATTCGCTGCTCGACCAGCTGCACTTTGCCAACCTCGACGAGCGCCAGGAGGCCATTGGTCAGCAGCTCATCGGCTCGATTGACGGCGACGGCTACATTCGGCGCGACCTGTCGGCCATTGCCAACGACCTGGCTTTTTCGCAAAACCTGGAAGTGGCCGTGGCCGAGATTGAGGCCGTGCTGCGCGTGGTGCAGGGCTTCGACCCGCCTGGCATTGCCGCCCGCGACCTGCCCGAATGCCTGCTATTGCAGCTGGAGCGCCGGCCCCAGGACGAGAATACGGTGAACGCCGAGCGCATCCTCACCGACACGTTCGAGGAGTTCAGCAAGAAGCACTACCCGCGCATTCAGCAGAAGCTGGACCTGGAGGACGACGAGTTGAAGGAGGCCATCAACGTGATTCTGAAGCTGAACCCCAAGCCGGGCGGCAGCGGCCCCAGCGGACTGGGCAAGACGCAGTATTTGATGCCCGACTTTATTCTGACCAACGACAACGGCACGTTTAACCTGACCCTAAACGCCCGCAACGCCCCCGAGCTGCGCGTGAGCCCGGCCTACACCGAGATGTTCCGGACCTACGACAAGGCTGCCAAGAAGGACCAGAAAATGAAGGAGGCCGTCACCTTCGTGAAGCAGAAGCTGGACTCGGCCAAGTGGTTTATTGATGCCATCCGGCAGCGGCAGAACACCCTGCTGCGCACCATGAACGCCATTGTGGAGCTGCAGCGCGATTTCTTCGTCGAGGGCGACGAGGGCAAGCTCCGGCCCATGATTCTCAAGGACATTGCCCTGCGCATCAGCATGGATATTTCGACGGTGAGCCGCGTGGCCAACTCGAAGTCCATTCAGACGGAATTCGGAATTTATCCGCTCAAGTACTTTTTCTCCGAAGGCATTGCCACCGACTCGGGCGAGGATGCCAGCAGCCGCGAGGTGAAGAGCATCCTGAAAGAACTCATCGGCAAAGAGAGCAAGGAGCGGCCCCTGAGCGACGACAAGCTGGAGAAGATGCTCAATGCCCGCGGCTACAACATTGCCCGCCGCACGGTGGCCAAGTACCGTGAGCAGCTGAATATTCCGGTGGCCCGCCTGCGCAAAGAGCTGTAAAGGCGGGTAGCGGTGAGCAATTATCGTTTAGCGGTTTAGAACCGGTGGTTTTTACCTTTGGGTGGAACTGTCGAGGCAGTTGCCCGTGGTGAACGGCCAACTGTTCACTGCACACTGTTTACTGCACACTGCCAACCGATGCAAGCCCCACTGCCTACCGACCCCGCCGAACTACGGGAGTTATTGCTAACCGAGCGGGCCTTGCGCGTGCAGGCCGAAGCCGTGGCAGCCCGCCTGCAGTCCGCCAGCCGCATTCCCGAGCTCAACCCCAACCCGGTGATGCGCCTGGGGAGCGCGGGCGAGGTATTGCTGGCCAACCAGGCCGCCGCTCACCTGGCTCAGGAATTACTGAGCACCGGTCCTTCACGGGTGCGGCCACAGCTGGTAGAGGCCGCCGCCCAGGCCCTGCGCACCGGGGAGGTGTCGCAACGGGAGCTGGAGGCTGATGGCCGGTGCTTCCTGCTCTTCACAGTGCCGGTGATGGAGGAAAACTACGCCATGCTTTACCTCACCGACGTCACGACCCAACGGGAGGTTGAGCGCGAGATAAGCGAACAGCGCGAGTTCTACGAAACTATTCTGGCTCACTTGCCGGCCGTGGTCACGGTGCTCGGCCCCGACCAGCGCTACCGTTTCATTAACACCTACGCCAACGACAGCCCGGCCGAGCGGCAGGCCCGTCTGGGCACCACTTTTGTGGAGCGCTGCTCCGCCAAGGGGCTACCACCGGAGTTGGCCGTGCGCCGCAGCCGCTTGTTTGAGCGCGCCGAACGCACCCGCGAGCGCGTGATGTGGGAAGAGCAATGGCCCGGCACCGACGACCAGCTGGCCTGCTACTGGCTGTGCTCCTACCAGCCCGTGTACAATGCCGAAGGCGAGCTGAGCCAGATGCTGAACTACGGCTTCGATATTACCTCCCGGCGGCAGGCAGAGGACCGCACCCGCCGCAGCGAAGCCGACATGCAGGCCCAACAGTCGTTCACCGAGCAGGTGCTCGACCTCAACCCGAACTGCGTTTACGTGCGTGAGCAATACGCCGAGGGCCTCGACACCAAGGTGATGTTCGAGAACCGCGCCATGGCCGAACTGCGCCACCGGATTCTGTCGCTGGCCGGCACCAACTTGCTGCACGAAGCCGTGCGGCGCGACGAGTTCAACGCCTTCGCGGCCACCGATGCCGAGGTGCTGCGCACCGGGCAGCCCGTGACGTCGGAAGAATACCTGACCCTGGCCAACGGTGAGGTGCGCTGGTACCAGAGCGTGCGCTGCCCGCTGGCCATGACCGATGGCAAGGTGGGCATTTTGGGCGTGAGCACCGACATTACGGCCCTAAAAGCCGCCCAGCACGCGGCCGAGGCCGCTGCCACGGCCCGCGAAAACTTTCTGGCCAACATGAGCCACGAAATCCGCACGCCCCTCAACGGGGTGCTGGGCATGACCAACCTGCTGGCCAAAACCGGCCTCAACGAGCAGCAGCGCAACTACACGGCCATTATCCAACACTCGGGGCGGCACTTGCTAAGCGTGGTGAACGACGTGCTGGACATGGCCAAAATCACCTCCGGCAAGCTGGAGCTGGACCGCGCCGCCTTCAACATTTGCGAGTCGATGGCCAAGGCCGCCGAGCCGCTCGTGCTGCAGGCCGAGGAAAAAGGCATAAAGGTGGTGGGCACCCGCCTCCGCGAAAGCTGCCCGCACCCCTGGGTAATGGGCGACTCCTACCGCCTGAACCAAATTCTGCTCAACCTGCTGTCCAACGCCATCAAGTTCACGCCCAAGGGCGGCACGGTGAGCGTAGGCGGGTACTTCGTGAGTGAAACCGAGGACACGCTCACCACCGAGTTTCGGGTGACGGACAGCGGCATCGGCATTGTGGCCGAAAAGCTGGAAACCATTTTCCAGGAATTTACCCAGGCTTATGCCGACACTACCCGGCAGTTTGGCGGCACCGGCCTGGGCCTGAGCATCAGCCGGGCCCTGGTGGTCCAGATGGGTGGGCAGCTCACCGTGCAGAGTACGGCGGGCGAGGGCAGCTCCTTTGCTTTTATCGTTACGCTGCCCAAGGCCAGCGCCGCCGCGCGACTGGCCGCCCTGGCCCCGGTGCCCCCGGTGGAGGAGGCGGCCGTGCGCGGCAGCCGCGTGCTGGTGGTGGAAGACAATACCGTGAACCGTGAGGTGGTGCAGCTGCTGCTGGAAAGCCACGGCGTGGTGGTGGACGAAGCCAGCAGTGGCTTCGAAGCTTTGGTGCTGTTTGAGCAGCACCGCTACGATGTTATTTTGATGGACATTCAGATGCCCGGCATGAACGGACTGGAGGCCACCGCCCGCATTCGGGCCCACGCCGACCCCGTGCGGGCCGCCACACCTATCCTGGCCCTCACGGCCAACGCCTTCCGGACCGATGCCGAGAAGTACCACGCCGCCGGCATGAACGATACCCTGTCCAAGCCCTTCGAAGAAGCCGAGATGCTAAGCAAGCTGGCCTCGCTGATTGTGGGAGTGGAAAGCCCACTGGGGGAGGTGGTGCCGTTAGCACCCTTCAAACCGCAACCAGCCCCCCCTGCCCCCGCCGCGCCACCCTTCGACCTGACGCTACTACGCCAAACGGCGCGGGGCAGCACCGCTTTCATGAACCGGATTCTGGCTTCTTTCCGCACCACCACGCCCGCCAGCATAACCGAGCTGCGCGCCGCCAGCGCCGCCGCCAACTGGCCCGCCGCCGCCGCCCTGGCCCACAAGCTGCGCCCGTCGCTGCACCTGCTGGGCGCGGCCCTGCTCATGCCCAGCCTCGAAGCCCTGGAATCTAACGCAGCGACGGCAGCCACCGAGCGCCAAGCCGCCGCTGGCCAGTTGGCTATCGGCCTGGAGGCGCTGCTGGCCGTGCTGCCGCAGGAGGTTATGGCCTGATGTAGCGCGAAGCAGTGCTTCGCGCTACACTCATCTTGCGCTAGCACCGCCGCATGCGGCAGACCACCCTGGCACACCTCATGCATGCGTTACCGCACCCGGCAGGCCACCCCGGCACACCAGTCACGCCTACCACTGCATGCGGCAAGATATCTCAGCACAATGCCCACTTAGCCCACCGCATGCGGTTGGCCAAGTGGGCACACCGGACATGCCTATCGCCGCATGCGGCGGTGGTTTTCGGGGGTCAGGGCTTGGCAATGTTACCGGCGAGCTTGGCTTTGCCGCCGGTGCGCCGGGGCAGCAGCCCGTAGTTGAAACAGATTTCGGCCTGCTGGGGCACCTCCCAGAGCGCGCCCAGCGCCGTGCAATGCACCTGCCACAGCAGTTGGCAGGCCTGCGCCCACTGCCCGCCCAGGCTGCCGATGATTTCCTTGGCCACTTTCAGGCCCGCGTCTTTGGCGGTAGTGGCGGCGGTGAGCTCCTCCAGCAGCTTGGCGGCAGCCTTGCCGGGGGCCGGAGTGAGGGCGGCCGCGTGGGCCGTGAGGGCCTCGGCAAAGGCCTCGAAGCGCACCGGAAAATCGGTGGTGTTGGCATCAGTGAGGTGCATCAGGCCCTGGGGCAGCACTTCCTTCAGTTTGTCGGGATGCTGGCGGTAGGCGGGCACCAGGGTCACGGCGTTGGTATCCTGCACGAATACGCGCATGGCCCGCAGCACGTCCTTTTTGGAGCGCGTGAGGGTTTGACTGGTGCCGTCCTGGCCTTCGCGGGCTACCACGGTGCCGCCCAGGGCGGTGGTGGCGGCCAGCAGGCCGGGGTGCAGGGCCTTGAGGGCGGCGGGGCTATCGGCCAGGGCTGTCACGGTGTAATTGAGAAAGCCCAGAAAGGTGGACCGGCTGCACCGGATATTGGCAAAATGGTTGGTGTAAAGGTCGTGGTAGGGCGCGGCCACGGGGCTGAAGTGAGGGTTGGTGGATGAAAGAAAAATTGTGAGACAGGAAGGTAAGCAGCGGATGTGATAATGGGTGCGCATTGTGCCGCTGGCGGGCACTTATTCTCACCTTCCGGATTCGATGGCACCGCTTCGCAGACGCGTGCCATCGAGTATCTTTGCCCGTACCCTCCTTTCACCGGCCACTGCCAGCCTGCCCCGCCACGCCTTTCCGCCATGAAGATTCCGTTTCTTGCCCGGTTCTTTACCCCCGACACCGACTCCATGCCGCCCAAAATCGTTTATGCCGACAGCCTCAATGCCAAGCACAAAGCACAGTTTGGAACTTTGTTGCTAAACATTGTGAGCGATTTGCCCGACCTGCTGGCCGTGTCGGTGATGGACCTTAAAGCGGGCACCCTGCTGGCCACCTACCACATCGGCGGCAAGCTGAACCCGGCCAAAGCCGCCGCCGCCAACGCAGAAGTAATCCGGCAAAAGCAGCTGGCCCTACCGGCCCTAGGCCTCCCCGACGAGGCCATCGAGGACATCCTCATCACCCTTGACACGCAGTGGCACATTCTGCGCCTGCTGCCCGACAACCGGCACTTCGTGCACCTCATGGTGAACCAACGCGACACCAACCTGGGCATTGCCCGCGAGGTGGTGCGGGCCCGCGCCGCCGGCAGCCCGGAGTAGCGCATTGCCCAACCCGAACCAACCCGTAACGCAAAAGCCACCCCCGCGCGGGGGTGGCTTTTGCGTTGTGAATGGCCCCGCGGCGGAGTCGCGGGCGACCTTTGGCTACTTCAGCAAGTCGGCCTGCTGGCGGAGCACGTCGCGGGCAATGGCTAGGTTGGAGTCGCGGCTGCTCACAGCCAGGTAAATGAACTTCTTGCCGTCGTCGAGCAGGTTAATCAGGTGCAGCTGGTTGGTGAGCGTGATGAGGATGTCGTCAATCTTCTCACCGGTCAGCTTGAGGGCGGCCATGGCCTTCATCTTCTGCTTCACCACCTCGGTGTTGTAGGCGGCGGCCGTTTCCGGGTTCAGCGTGGGCGAGTTGGAGTGCGAGGCCAGGCACATGCCCGAGCTCACTTCCACAATGGCCACGGCAATGAGCTGGGGCAGGTCGTCGATGATGTTTTGCACGGCTTGGCCGGCGGGAGTATTTACTGCGTATGGCACGGATGGGAAAGCTAAGTAGTTGAAAACAAAAGATTATGAAGAAAAGAATCGAAGAAACCGCAGGGGCATCATTGGTGCCATTAGTGAGACCGGCTTTAGTACGGGAGATAGAGCCAATGATGCCGTAGAGAATCGCAGTTAGTATTGGTAGTGAATAGAGTCAAGAAAAAAGCAATAAGACAGTTAGTTAAAGAAGAACCAACGCTTGTGCTTCCGAGCGGGCTTCGCTGACGCGTCGTAGTTCGGCACCAGGGTCACGTTCTCGACAGAACGGCCGTTGAACTGCACTTCTTCGTCGGTGTAGCCACCGTAGCCGTAGGCCAGCGTGGTGGGGCGGCCGGCGGCTACCAGCAGCGCGTATTCGCCGTCGGCGTTGGTGCTCACGGCTTTATGGGTGCTCTTTTCAAATACGGTGGCCCCAATCAGCGGCCGGCCGTTTTCGTCCAGAATCTTGCCGTGCACCGTCATCATGCGCATGGCACCGGTGGCGGCGGCCGGAGCCTCCTCCACCAAGGGCAGCGTTGTGATGGGCGTGACGGTGCCAGCGAACACGGCCCCGCCGATGAGGACCGTGGCAGCCACCAGCGAAGCGGCCTGCCGGCGGGTGCGGCCGGCCGAGGTACGGACCAAGTTCAGCTGGCGCTGCATCCAGCCAACGGCCTGCACCTGCTCGCCAGTCTGGGCCATCTCGTGAAAGCGCTGCCACGTCTGGGTACCCAGCGCGGCGTTCTTCTTCAGGTGAGCATCCACCAGCTTGGTGTGCCCGGCCGACAGGTCGCCGCGCAGATAAGCATCGCGGTAGACCGGCAGCAGTTCACCCGTGGTCGGGTTGAACGGGGAAGCGGTTATTGACATGATAGGAAAAATTAAGTAAGAAGTGAAATAAGAAAGTTTCCGGTATGACCTCACTGTTGGTCCGTTGACAGCACAATTGTAGCGCACCGCTGTTTGACAAACTAATTAATAAAGCTAAACAACTTTGTTTAGCGGCTGAACTATTAATAATCCTCGACCAACGAATTTTGATATCTAATACTGTATGCCTGCTATTGCTGTGCTTACTTATTTACCTCACTTACTTGAAATAAGTATATTACGCAGGTCTGCGTATATCACGCGCCCTACCGCCGCCGGCCCACGCGCCACTCGGCCGCCAGCTCAAAATACGGCAGCAGCCGCTGCGTCTCGCGGGCCAAATCCAGGGCCGAGTAGCTGCTGCCCGCAAATGCCCCCTTGCCCGGAGTGTAGGTCGAGAACGTGCGCATCCACTGCAGCCACACGCTGGCCGTGAGGTTGAAGCCAGCCGTGGTGTGGCGCTCCACGGCCACCTCGGGGCCGTGCTGGCGGGTGATGCTGTGCAGGTAAATCAGGTTGGACGAAGGGCCGGTGGGATTATCCAGCAGCAGGGCGGCGCGGCCGTAGTTGCGCTGCTCCAGCAAGCGGTAGCCCAGGCGCAGACTGGTGCTGCCCTTGGGCCCGGCCCAGGCCTGCCGCGCCCCCACGGCAAAATCATGCGTCACGCTGGTATCGAGCGGGCTTTCGCGGAAGCGCGTCCAGTTGAGTTGGCCCACGCGGTTTTCGCGCCGCACGTAGTCAGCCAGCAGCAGCAGCCGGGGCCGCAGCTGGTAGCTGATGCTCTGGGTTTGCTCCAGCACGCGGCTGGCGCGGTTGCGGGCCTGCTCGGCCTTCTGGTCGCGCACCTGGTAGCTCACCCAGAGGTGGTAGTTGGAGCGCACGCTCAGCTTGCCGGGGGCCCAGATGAAGCCCGGCTCCCAGTGCAGCAGGTGGTCGACGTAGTTCTCGGCGCTCAGCCCAGCCCGGATGAACACCGTCTGCCGGTATTCGCCGGCCACGCCCAGCGTGGTGCGGAAAGCCCCGGCCCAGCGGCCGGTCCAAGTCAGGCGCAACAGCTGCTGGGCTTCGTCGCGGGTTTGCTGATTGTCTTTGCTGGGGGCATCCACGCGCAGCAGCTGGGCGGTGCCCACCAGGCCCAGCACGTGCCGGGGCATGGGCAGCCAGGTCACGGTGCCCTGCCACTGGGTGGTTTGCTCGGTGATGTCCTTCACCTGCTCGCGGGCCAGGGCGGCGGCTAGGCGCGGCACGTTCAGGCGGCGCGTGTTGTCCAGGTAATAAGTGCGGGTGCGTTCGCGGTAGCCAAAGCTGAGGGTAGTCTGCACGCGGGGCCGGGCAAAGCGCAGCTCCTGACGGGTGTCCAGCTCGCGCTGGCGGTAGCCTACATCCTGCAAAGTATCGGCCCCCTCGTTCAGCCGGCGGTACCGGAAGGCGCGGGTGGGCAGCAGCAGGCTGTTATCGGAGCGCAGCGAAGCAAACTCGTTCACGCGGTATGAAGCCCCCGCCTGCACCGCCACCGTATCGGACTGAATGCGCTGCACCGAGCCCAGCAGGTAGTCCTCGGCGCGGTTGGTGCGGTAGCCCAGGCGGCCCTGCACCGTGAGCGGCGCATTGGGCAGAAAAGCCTGCTCGCCGGCCGCCTCGGCCACCAGGCGCTGCATGGTGCGCGGCCCCAGGCTGGCGCGGGTGCCCAGCACGCGCACGGCCAGCGGCGCGACTGTAGTACCATTCAGGAAATAAAGCGCCGCCGCATCGAAGCCGTAGGCGAAGCCCGCGTCCTCGCGGCCGTTGCGACGGTCGGTGGCCAGACCACCCAGCACGGTCACCTGCATCTGGGAAAGCGAGTCGGTGGGGCTGGCGGCGCGCAGGCGGCGGCGGTAGCCCAGGCGGCCCAGCCACAGGCCGGTGCGGGTGGCATTGGCCCGGCTTTGGTCGTAGTGCACCTGCTGGCCCAGCTGCCAGTGGTCGGCGGCGTCGAGGGTGAATACATGGGCAACATCAGCGCCGTAGTCCTCCCGCACGAAGGGCGGCGTGCCGCGCGAGTCGTACACCATGTCGGTACCCACGCGGTAGCGCAGCTGCTGGCGCGGCCCCAGCCGCAGGTAGCCGCGGGCCCCGCTGGTTTGCACGAAGGTGCTCACGCCTACGCGCCGGGCCCGGGCCAGCAGCAGCAGGGCGGTATCGGCGGCGGCCGGCCGCTGCCGGCCGAACACTGGCCCGAACGGCGTGGCTCCTACCAATACCTGCGCCTGCCCGGTCGTCGGCCGCACCAGCAGCCCGGCCAGCAACAAAATTCCCGCCACGGCGGCACGCCAACCTAGGACCCGGCCCCGCGCCGCTCCCTCGCTCAGACACACCGAAAACCACTGAATTACCACGTGCGGCAGGCCCGCGAAATCTCCGTTTGCGGCACCCAACCGGGAAGGTACTACACGCGCCGGTGAGGGCTGGGAAATAGTTTTTGAGTAGGTTAGCTGTAAATACTGCCGCTCGGGCTTGCCGCTGTGACTGCGCACGGCCAGAGCGCGCCCGGGCGTTAGCCATTTTCTACTATCGTTATGATGATTAATTCAATTAACTCTTCCCGCCGGGCCGTTGCGCCCCTCGCCCTGCTGCTCCTGGCCGGGGCCCCGGCCCTGGGCCAGCACGTGCAATGGGCCGCCCGCTTGGTGGCGGTTTCGTCCCAGAAATCCGAAGGCAAGGAGCCCTTCTCCCCTTCGCAGGTGCTGAGTACGCCCAACGCCCTGCCGCTGGGCCAAATCAGCAACGATGCCTGGATTCCGCGCAAGGAAGGGCCGAATGAATTCATCGAAGTGCGCTTCGCCCGCTCGGTGGCCGCTCAGCAAGTCACCATCGTGGAGAATTTCAACCCCGGCTCCATCACCAAGGTCGAGCTGGTTGATACCAAGAACGTGCACCACGAGGTGTATTCCAACAACAAGCCCGGCCCGCTGCCCGAAGCCTACCGCACCCTCGAAATCAAGTTTCCGACCGCCGAATACCGCACCTTGGGCGTGGTGGTGCGCATGAACACGGCCAAGGTGGAAGGCGTGAACCAGATTGACGCCATCGGCATCTCCGACGTGCCAGCCACCATGGTGAAGCAGGCCTTCACCGAGGAGAAAGGCCCCGAAGCCGTGAAGTCGAGCCAGTTCGACTCGTCGCTGGTGAACCTGGGCCCGAACGTGAACACGCGCTACGTGGAAACCCACCCGGTTATCTCGCCCAACGGCCGCACCCTGTACTTCGCCCGCGAAAGCAACCCCGGCAACGTGGGCGGCGGCCGCGACCCGCAGGACGTGTGGTACTCGACCCTGTTAAGCGGGAAAACCAAGACCTGGAGCCTGGCCAAAAACGTGGGCGCCCCGGTGAATACCCCCGATGACCCCAACGGCATCGCCTCGGTGTCGGCCAACGGCCAGCAGGCCATCGTCATCAACATCTACAACCCTGACGGCACCATCGACCCACTGGGCTGCAGCATCAGCAAGCGTACCCGCATGGGCTGGACGCCTCCCAAAAAAGTCGAAATCAAGGACTTCGTCAACTTGGATAAGGAGCACGTCGACTTCTTCCTGGCCACGTCGGGCCGGGCCCTGCTCATGGCCGTGGAGCGGCCCGACGGCCTGGGCGGCCAGGATATTTTTGTGAGCTTCCCCTCGCCCATGGAAACCAACGTGTGGACCAAGCCCAAGAGCCTGGGCCCGAACGTGAACACGGCCAAAGCCGACTTCGCCCCCTTTCTGGCCGCCGATGACAAGACGCTGTACTTTGCCAGCGAAGGCCGCGGCGGCTACGGCAAGTCGGACATTTTCTACTCCAAGCGCCTCGACGATACCTGGACCAACTGGAGCCCGCCCCGCAACCTGGGCCCGGTGGTGAACTCGCCGGATTTCGACGCCTACTACACCATCTCGGCCGCCGGTCAGGACGCTTACCTGGTGTCGTCGCGCAACGGCACCGATGGCTCGCGGGATATTTTCCGCATCTCACTGGCCCCTGCCTTCCAGCCCGAAGTAGTGACGCTGGTGACCGGCCGCGTGCTCGACGTGAATACCGGCAAGCCCATCCGGGCCATTATTCACTACGAAAACCTGCTGACGGGCGAAGAAATCGGCGTGACGGAAACCGACCCGGCCGATGGCTCCTACACCATTGTGCTGCCCAGCGGCGTGCAGTACGGCTACCGCGCCGAAGCCAAAGGCTACCTGGCCGAAAACGCTAACCTCGACGTGAATGCCAAGGACAAGTATTCTGAGCAGAAGCAGGACCTGTACCTGGCGCCCTTCGCCGTGGGCCAGACGGTGAAGATGAACAACATCTTCTTCCCCCAGAGCAAGTACTACCTCAACACCAGCTCCTACCCCGAACTAGCCCGCCTCATCCGCATTCTAAAAGAATTTCCGTCAGTCGAAATTAAGATTTCGGGCCACACCGACAACCAGGGTGACCCCGGCCTCAACCTTAAGCTGAGCCAGGACCGGGTGAATGAGGTGAAGAAATACCTCAGCAGCCACGGCATCAAAAGCGAGCGCATCAGCACCGAAGGCTTCGGCGGCACCAAGCCCGTGGCCAGCAACGACCAAGAGGAAACCCGCTCCAAAAACCGCCGCGTCGAATTCACGATTACAAAGAAGTAACGCTGGCTTCAGCAGTCACTCCCGGAAACTGGCTGCTTAGGAGCTGTTTGAGTCAATAAGACGGTCATGCTGAGCGCAGTCGAAGCATCTCTACCGCTTCGTTGCACCGGCTCAAGCGAAGCGGTAGAGATGCTTCGACAAGCGGACGCTAGATGAGCATGACCGTTTCAGAATGATTTTAGCTAACGCAAACAGCTTCCTAACAAAAACGCCCCCTGCTCATCGCAGGGGGCGTTTTTGTTAATTTTTATTTTCGAACTACTTCTGAGGTTTGGTTTCGACGAATGCGGTGAGGCGGCCTTCCGAACTTTCCAACCCCACAATGTCCATCAGGTCCTGAAAATACTCAGCGACCTGCTCCCGGTCTTTCGTTTCCGGAACCAAGGGCGAGATGCGGCTCAGGTTGTCGTCGAGGCACTTCAGGTAGGCCTCTCGGGTGGGCTTGCGCGCGGTAATGACCAGAAACTCGCTGGTGGACTTCACCAGAATTCGGTTGAGCATGGGCCGGGTCTCGGCTGGCAAATTGCTTTTGCGCATACCGATGACTACCTCATCTACAGTCTGCTTTCGGATTTTTTCCAGCTGCGCCACCGCTTTTTGCGGCACCGTCATGGGAGTAGCATCCTGGGCTTTGCTGGTAGACAAAGCACCCAATACCAAAAAGATAAGCAGGAAAGTGCGCATCGGGAAGTGCAGTTAAAAGTGAAAGGGCCGCGCTCACGCACGGCCCAGTTGCACCCGAAGATAATATATTATTGAATTAATACAAAGTTAATATCAAACTATTTATTCAAAAAAGCCTGTATCAATAAGCACGAGCAAAGTAGGCGCGGCGAGTGCTGGGCTTGCCGGTCACCATGCAAGTGCCGTCTTCATCGGGCTCATTCAGGGCCAGGCAGCGCACGGTGGCTTTGGTTTCGTCCTTGATGCGCTCCTCGGTTTCGGAGGTGCCATCGTAGTGGGCCAGCACGAAACCCGCCTCGTTGTCCAGCACCCGCTTGAACTCGTCGTAGCTATCTACCCGCGTGGTGTGGGTGGCGCGGAACTGCTTGGCTTTCTCGTGCATGTCGTGCTGAATATCAATCAGCAACTGGTCCACGCTGGCCACGATGTCGGCCAGGGGTAAGCTCATTTTGGCTTTAGTGTCGCGGCGGGCCACTTCTACGGTGCCGTTATCAAGGTCGCGCGCGCCGATGGCCAGGCGCACAGGCACGCCCTTCATCTCCCACTCCGCAAACTTGAAGCCGGGGCGCTCGGTGTCTCGGGCGTCCACTTTCACCGAAATACCCCGGGCAATCAGACCCATCTGGATGGGTTTGATGCGCTCAAGCAGCGCGTCGAGCTCACCGGATTTATAAATAGGCACGATGACCACCTGAATCGGGGCCAGCTTGGGCGGCAGCACCAGGCCTTCGTCGTCGGAGTGGGCCATCACGAGGGCCCCCATCAGGCGGGTGCTCACGCCCCAGCTGGTACCCCACACGTACTCGCGCACGCCTTCCTTGTTGGCAAACTGCACGTCGAAAGCCTTGGCAAAGTTCTGGCCCAGAAAGTGGCTGGTGCCGGCCTGTAGGGCCTTGCCATCCTGCATCAGCGCCTCAATGCAATAGGTGTCCTCGGCACCGGCAAACCGTTCGTTGGGGGTTTTCACGCCCTTCACTACGGGCAGGGCCATGTGCTCTTCGGCAAACTCAGCGTACACGTCGAGCATCTGGCGGGTTTCGGCCACGGCTTCTTCGGCGGTGGCGTGGGCGGTGTGGCCCTCCTGCCACAGGAATTCGGCGGTGCGCAGAAACAGGCGGGTGCGCATTTCCCAGCGCACCACGTTGGCCCACTGGTTGATGAGCAGCGGCAGGTCGCGGTAGCTCTGCACCCAGTTTTTGTAGGTGCTCCAGATGATGGCCTCCGAGGTGGGGCGCACGATGAGCTCTTCTTCCAACTTGGCGGCGGGGTCTACGCGCAGCTTGCCGGGGCGGTCGGGGTCGGTCTGGAGGCGGTAGTGCGTCACCACGGCGCACTCTTTGGCGAAGCCTTCGGCGTTTTTCTCCTCGGCCTCGAACAGGCTTTTGGGGATGAAGATGGGGAAGTAGGCATTTTCGTGGCCCGTGCGCTTGAACATATCGTCGAGCTGGCGCTGCATTTTTTCCCAAATGGCGTAGCCGTAGGGTTTGATAACCATGCAGCCACGCACGGCAGAGTTCTCGGCCAGGCCGGCGCGCTTCACTATCTCATTGTACCAAAGCGAGTAATCTTCTTGGCGGGTAGGCAACTTTTTGCTCATGGGGGGCATCTTAGGTGTAATCGGAAAAGTTCCCAATTCTGGTACAAGATTTGACTTGACCAAATGGCACCGTTTCGGGGTCAAATTACGTTATTAATGCGCGGACCTCGTAACAGAAGTTATAAGCCTGACCAGCGAGAATGCGCAGTCGGTCATTGGCCTTTTCAGCCTGCCATCTGTTAAACCTTTGCCCAGCATTCGAGCCTAAGCAGTTGGCTATTATTACCCTTGCTTCTTAACTTCATGCGGCTTCCATCATTTCCGCTGTTACTTTACTATCAGCCTCTCCACTCCTCATATAATTAGTCATGAAAAAGCTGCTCACCGCTTGTTTGCCTGCCTTGGCCCTGTTTGCGCTGGGCGGCTGCGCGGGCACTTCGGCCCTCACCTCCTCGGAGGACGATGGAGTTTATTATTCCTCCAAAGACCGCACCACGGCTGTGGTGAGCGCGGCCCCGGCTTCAACCAATGAGGCGGTCAACCCGGATTATAACGGTAACACCAACGGCCCGACGGCTCGCCAGAGCGGCAGTTCAGATGAGTATTACGACGATTCCTACACTTACATGCAGGGAGTGCAGTATACTACGCCAGGCGTGAGCTACTACACGCCGTATAGTCCGTATACAACTCTTAGCTACGGCGCTGGCAGCTACGGCTGGGGCGGGGGTTACGGTGGCTTCTCACCTTATGGGGCCGGGTTCTACGACCCTTTCTATAGCCCGTTTCATAGCCCCTACGGGTTTGGGTACGGCTCGGGCATCACCATTGGCTTTGGGTTTGGGCAGCCCTGGGGCTTCGGGGGCTATGGCTTCGGCCGGCCTTATGGCGGATTTGGTTTCGGCAACGGTTTCGGCAACGGCTTCGGCAATGGCTTCGGCAATGGCTTCGGCAATGGCTTCGGCAACGGCTTCTACGACCCCTACTACTACGGTGGTCCTTTCTACGGGGGCTACTATGGCCGGGGCGGTTACTACGGCAACAACTACTACGGTAATAACCGTAACAATGGCGGCTACTACGGCGACAGCAATGGCCGCGGCCGCACATCGGGCAGCCGCACCTACCGGTCTTCGGATGGGCGTTACCAATCGGGTAACCGGACTTCGGGCAGTGTTTCCGGCACGTCGTCGGGCGGCGGCCGCGTGCGGCCCGATGGCCTGTTGAACCCTTCTGCTCCCCAGGGCATCCCGACTTCGAGCGAAAGCCGGACTGTTACCACGGATGGTGGCCGGATGCGGACCGACGCCATAATGTCTGTGCCCAATACCACCCGGCAGGAACGCACGGATGCTTCGTTCAATCA
The DNA here is from genome assembly GCF_014640435.1 of Hymenobacter frigidus. Taxonomy (GTDB): domain Bacteria; phylum Bacteroidota; class Bacteroidia; order Cytophagales; family Hymenobacteraceae; genus Hymenobacter; species Hymenobacter frigidus. Next base: position 25,555 of record NZ_BMGY01000036.1, read on the forward strand.
GCCCCGCCGCATGGATGCGGCCGAGCAGCCCCGCTACCGCAACATGGACCAGCAGCCCACCGACGGGCGGCAGCAAATGGACGCAACTCCGGGCCAGGGCGAAGTACAACGCGAACGAGTTGCGCGCGACCAGGGCCAGATAATGCGTGACCGGCCCATGCGGGAGGAATCGCGGGGCCGCGGCAACCGCTGGCGCAACGCCGACGCGGCTTCCCAGATTGACCAGTCGCAGCCTGCCACGGCCCAGCCCCAGGATAACCAAAACAGCCGTCGGGGCCGTTTTTCTCAGGATGCGGTGGCCCAGCCCCGCTTCGAAGGCACCCAGCAAGCTCCTGAGCAAACCCGCCAACGTTCCTACGACCAGCCCCGGCAGCAGCGGGTGTTCGAACAGCCGCAGCAGCGGCAGCGGCAACCCGAACGGACCTACGAGCAGCCGCAACAGCGCGATGCCGAACAGCAGCAGCAGCGCTCTTACAGCCAGCCTTCCTACTCTGCTCCCTCGGGTGGTGGAGATGGGGGCGGCGGCCGCAGCCGGGGCCGCAACGACTAAGCACCCCACCTGATTTTCTTGCAAAAACTTTCCCTAAGTGAGCCGGCCCAACGGCCGGCTCCTTTTTCTTCCTTCCCATGAAAAAACGGATTATCGGCTTTAGCCTGGCCCTCGCATTGGGGCCGGCCAGCCACGCCTTTGCCCAGGGGCCGAGTGATGCCCTGCGCTACTCCCGTCTCCAGTTTGGCGGCCCGGCCCGTACCCAAGGCATTGGCGGAGCCAACGTGGCCCTCGGGGCCGACTTTGGCAACCTAACCAGCAATCCCGCCGGCCTGGGTCTGTTCCAGAAGTCGGAAATTCATATCACACCCGGCATTGGCCTGGGGCAAAGCGACTCGCGCTTGGATGGCAGCTCGGCGGGCGCGCAGAACGATGTCAAGAACAGCTTCCATATTGCCAGTACTGGCCTCGTGCTGGCCAACCGCCGCCCCGATAGCGACCAGAGCACCAACTGGCGCGGCGGAGCCTTCGCGCTGGGCTTTACCCGGCTGGCCGACTTCAACGTAGCCAGAACCTACAACAGCACCCTCACCGACCGCACCGTGAATGGCCGGACCTACACAGCCGATGACCAGTCTTACCTGGCTACGTTGCGCGGCACGGCGGGCAGGGATTACTATCTGAATATTCGCGGGCAGGGCCGGTCGGGCAATTACAACACGGTAGACAACGGCCTGGATGGCCTGGCCTACGGCGCCTACCTGATAAACGTGGACCGGGTGCGGGTGCCGGGCGGCACCGTGCAGGACTCCACTACCAGCATTACCAGCCGGACGCGGCGCGGGCCCATCGGGCAGGCCGAGCAGGTGATTTCGCGGGGCTCGGTGTCGCAGTTCGACCTGGGCTATGGCGGCAGCTATCGCGACCGGCTGTATATCGGCGTGGGCCTGGGCATCGTGAGTTCGAACTACCGGACGACATCGGATTTTACGGAAACTGAAAGTGACCCGACTACCCACATAAACAGCTACCGGCTGCGTGAGGAGCGTCGCGTCAGCGGCTCGGGCATTAACGCCCGGTTGGGCCTGATTTACCGCGCTACCGATGCTTTCCGTATCGGTGCTTCGGTGCAGACGCCCACCTATATGCGGTTGGAGGACACCTATAACGCGGCCTTTATCACCGATTTCAGCGCCTCGGGCACCGACGTGGTGCCCCGCAGCCTGCCGGTGGGCGTGACCACAATCGAGGCACAACCCAACGACTACGCCTACGCCCTCACCACACCCTTCCGGGCCAATGGCGGCGTGGCTTACACGATAAGCAAGTACGGCTTTCTGACGGGCGATGTTGAGTACGTGGGCTACGGCCAGGCCCGCCTGCACAACGACGCGCAGAATGCCAACGGCGACGACAACCCGTTTACCGCCGAAAACAACGACATCCAGGCCCGCTACAAAAGCACCGTGAACCTGCGGTTTGGGGCTGAAGGTCGATTTGACGTGTTTCGGGTGCGGGTGGGCTACGCCCGCTACGGCGACCCGTACAAGGCTGATAAGAACAACGAGCGGGTACAGAATTTTTACACCGCCGGGGCTGGCCTGCGCCAGGGTAATTTCTTCCTCGATGCCGCCGCCGTGTACACCTCCTTCAACCAGGTGAGCACGCCCTACAGTTTGGATGGCCTGGAGCCGTCCATCAAAATCAACAACAACCGCTACACTACCACCCTGACGGCGGGCCTCACGTTCTGAGCCAACTCACAGTGGGCATTGCCACAAAAAGGGCTGCTCCGTTAAGGAACAGCCCTTTTTTATTGGGTTATATCGGCATTACTTCTGCACCCTGACCGTGCAGGTGAGCGTGGGGGCGGTGCCTAGTACCAGGTCGGAAACAAGCAGCAGACCCGTCCGCTCAGTTTTGTCTTCGATGGTGCGAAAGGCGATGACCTGGCCCTTGGTGAGCGTGCCGGTGCTCAGGCTGTCCGTAAACCGGGTGCCGTTGCCAAAGGCCGTGGCAAGGAGAGCATTGGTGTTGGCGTTACCAAAATCGGTGGTACTGAGGCCAGTGCGGCGCAGCAGGGTCAGCCGCCGGTTGGCCACTGGCCAGGTGCTGGCGCTCAGACTCAAGTCTTGGGTGGAAGCGGGCGCGTGCAGGCTGACGGTATTGTTGCGGGTGAGGCAAATCAGGTCAATCAGCAGCTGATTTGCTTGCAGGCTGTTTTCGTTGTTGATGAGGGCGTACTTGGGCAGCAGCAGGCCGGTGCGCAGGTTGAGAAACACCCGAGCCCGGTCGCGCACCGGCGCGGCGGCGGCCGGCGTGGCGGGCACTACTGGCCGCAGCAGCGCCGTGTAGCTGTGGTAAACCCGGGCCGAATCGCTGCTGCGAACCGTGAGGCGCAGGGCGCGGCTGGTACTTTGGCCGTTGGCATCAGTGGCGGTGTACTGCCACTGCTCGGTGCCCGACGTGGCGCGGGCCACAAACTGGTTGGGCAGCAACAGCTCGCGGCCCGAGAAAGTGGCCGTGGGCGGCGACGCCACCCGAAGCACCGAATCCAGGTACACCAGCGCGTCATCGTTAGGCGTTTTGCTAGGGTCGTAGCTGCTGATTGGCGAGGGGTAAATGATGGGGTTGCGGGTGGGCTCGTACTTCACCGTGATGCGCAGCCGCTGAAGGTCGTTGTCGCGGCTTTGGGCGTAGGCGCGGGTCGTGAGCGTGTCGCTGGGCTGCACGGTGCGGTTGCCGGAGGTGAGGCCGGTGGTGCCGATAAAATCGAGCCGCACGGGCGTTTCGGTTTTGGCACAAGCCGCCAGCAACACGGGCAATAAGAGCAATAGGGGGCGAAAACGCATAATGCAAAGGTAACGGAGCCCACCGGCTGCAACCGAGCTGCGGACGAATGTTACCTTTAACGTTCTGTTTACTCCCTTATTTCGCTCACACTCCCGATTTACACCATGCGTTTTCGCTTTTTCGCGCTGGCCGCGCTACTGGCCACCAATGGCCCGGCCCTGGTGCCGGGCTATACCACTTCCCTCACCCACGCCCAGCAAAAGCTGCCGCTGACCCTGGAAGACATCTGGGCCAAGCCCACCTTCCGGGCCGCCGCCGTACCGGGTTTCAACTGGATGAACGACGGCCGCTACTACTCGGCCCTTGATGCCGGCAGCTTAGTACAATACGAAGTGACCACCGGCAAAGCCGTGCAAACCCTGGTGACGGCCGCCGAGCTGCAGCTGCCCGGCACCGACAAGCCACTGGCCGTGGATGGCTACTCCTTCAACGCCAACGAACAGAAAATCCTGTTCACGACGGCTACCGAGCCCATTTACCGGCGCAGCGCCCGCGCCAGCTACTATGTCTTCGACCGCGGCACCAAGAAGCTGACGCCGCTGAGCGCCGGCGGCAAGCAGGGCTACGCCACGTACTCGCCCGACGGCCAGCGCGTGGCCTTCACCCGCGACAACAACGTGTACGTGACCGACCTGGCCACGATGCAGGAAACCGCCGTGACCACCAACGGTGTGAAAAACAACCTCATCAACGGCTCGACCGACTGGGTGTACGAGGAAGAATTCGGCTTTGCCCAAGGCTTTTTCTGGTCGCCGGATAGCAAGCAAATTGCTTACTACACCTTCGATGAAAGCCAGGTACCCGAGTACGACATGCAGGAATGGGGCGAGCTCTACCCCAAAGAAAACCGCTTTAAATACCCCAAAGCCGGCGAGAAAAACTCGGTAGTGAGCGTGAGCAGCTACGACGTGGCCAGTGCCCGCACCAATAAGATGGACGTGGGTCCGGTGGCCGACCAGTACATCCCCCGCGTGATGTGGACCGCAGTGCCGAACCTGCTCAGCATCCAGCGCCTGAACCGCCTGCAGAATAAGCTCGAAATCCTGCACGCCGATGCCAACACCGGCAAAACCCGCGTGGTGCTGACCGATACGAATGCGGCTTACGTCGAAATCAACGATGATTTGAACTACCTGGCCGGCGGCAAGCAGTTTCTGTTCACCAGTGAGAAGGACGGTTACCAGCACCTTTACCTGCACGACATGGACGGCAAGCAGGTGCGCCAGCTCACGAAGGGGCCCTGGGAAATTAGCGCCATTAACGGCTTCAACCCCAAAACCGGCTTCGTGTACTTTACCAGTACCGAGGGCTCGGCCCTGCAGCGCCACTTGTATCGCGTGAACTTGAAGGGCTCGGGCAAGCAGCGCATCAGCGAGGCCGGCAACGGCACCGACGTGGTGAACCTGAGCCCCGACACCAAATACTTTCTCAATACCCACTCCTCGGCGGGCGTACCGGCCGTGGTGAGCCTGCGCGAAGGCGCGACGGGCAAGCTAGTGAAGACGCTGGAGGACAACGCCAAGCTGCGCCAAACACTAGCCCAGTACGACCTGGGCAAATTTGAGTTTCTCACCTTCAAAACCTCCGAAGGCGTGGATCTAAATGCCTGGATGATAAAGCCCAGCAACTTCGACCCCGCCAAGCAATACCCCGTGCTGATGCACGTGTACGGCGGCCCCAGCTTCGGCAGCGGCAGCAGCCAGACGGTGCTCGACAACTACGGCGGCAGCAATTACCTCTGGCATCAGATGCTGGCTGAAAAGGGCTATATCGTGGTTTCGGTGGAAAACCGGGGCACATCGGGCCGCGGCTCAGCCTTCCGCAAAGCTACTTACGCCAACTTGGGCAAGCTCGAAACCATCGACCAGGGCGAGGGCGCGAAGTACCTGGCTTCGCTGCCTTACGTGGACAAGTCGCGCATTGGCATCTGGGGCTGGAGCTACGGCGGCTACATGACTTCGCTGGCCATGACCAAAAACCCCGACCTCTTCAAAATGGGCATCGCCGTGGCCCCGGTCACAAACTGGCGCTACTACGACACTGTGTACACCGAGCGCTACCTGAAAACGCCCCAGGAAAACCCCGGCGGCTACGACGAGAACTCGCCCGTGCAGTTTGCCCAGAATATGAAAGGCAAGTTCCTGCTCGTGCATGGCACCGGCGACGACAACGTGCATTTCCAAAACTCCATCGCCTTCGTTGATGCCATGATTAAGGCCAACAAGGACTACCAGACGCTGTACTACCCCAACCGCAACCACGGTATCGGGGGCGGCAACACGCGCCTGCACCTGTATCGCCAGATGACTAATTTCGTAACGCAGAACCTGTAAATCAAGCGCTAACAAATAAGGGCCGTTGGCCGCCAACCTCATTGGAGTTGGCGGCCAACGGCCCTTATTTGTTGAAGACAATTGCTACCCGCACCGTCCGCGCACCATGCGCGCTTTGCCGAACATGTCGGGCAGTACAGTTACGTCCACAAAGCCCTGCGCTACGAGCAGAGCGGCCGTTTCAGCACCCAAGGCCTCATTTATTTCCAGGTAAATACCGCCTCCGGGCCGCAGCAGTACCGGGCCTATTTCGGCTAACCGGCGGTAGAATAGCAGCGGGTCTTCATCGGGCACGAAGAGGGCCGTAGCGGGCTCCCAGGCCAGCACGTTGTCGCGCATGGTGGGGCGCTCGCTTTCGCGCACGTAGGGCGGATTACTCACCAATATATCGAGCGTGCCGGGGGCTAAGTCGGTGGGCAGGTTAAGAAGAATATCAACCTGCTGAAAAGTGACCTGCGGAGCGTAGTGGGCGGCATTACGGCGGGCCACAGCCAGGGCCTCGGCCGAAATATCCACGGCTAATACTTCCGCTTTGGGCAGGGCACGGGCCAGCGCCAGGGCCAGGCAGCCCGAGCCCGTGCCCACGTCGAGCACTCGTAACGCGGCATTGGCTGGATACGCCTGCGTAATGACTTGCACCAACTCCTCGGTTTCGGGACGCGGGATGAGGGTGGCGGGCGTCACTTCCAGCTCCATACCGGCAAAATGCGCCGTACCCAGCACGTACTGCACCGGCTCGTGGGCCAGCAAGCGGGCGGCCAGCGCCGGCACCGCCGCCAGCGCGGCGGGTGGCACGGGCTGCTGGGCGGCCATCAGGCGCTGGAGGGAGTCGAGCGCCAGCAAGTGCTCCACCACCAGCGCGGCAATGGCCTGGGCTTCGCGCTCTGGGTAAACGGGTTGTAGGTCTAAGGCCAGGGAAGCCGTGAAATCGCGGGTTTTCATCGGGCGCAAATGTAGGCTCCCGGCGTAGCTGCGGCGCGGTTCCTACCTTCGCCCCCGATGAAACCCGACGATGCTACTTTCATGCGCCGCGCCCTGAGCCTGGCGCACCTTGGCACGGGCTACGCCCGCCCAAATCCTTTGGTTGGCTGCGTAGTGACGCACCAGAACCGCATCATTGGCGAGGGCTGGCACCGCCAACACGGTGGGCCGCATGCCGAAGTAAATGCCCTGACGGCGGTAACGGACCAGGAGCTGCTGAAAACCAGCCGCGTGTATGTGACGCTGGAGCCCTGCGCCCACCACGGCAAAACGCCGCCCTGCGCCGACCTGCTCATCGAGAAAGGCGTGCCCGAAGTAGTGATTTGCAACGACGACCCGTTTCCGCTGGTGGCCGGGCGTGGCATTGAAAAGCTGCGCGCCGCCGGCATCCGGGTCGAAACCGGCGTACTGGCGGAGGAAGGCCGCTGGCTGAACCGCCGCTTCTTCACCTTTCACGAAAAGAAGCGGCCGTACCTGGTGCTGAAATGGGCCGAAACGGCCGATGGATTTCTGGCCGGGCCGTACTTTCAACCCGTGCAGATAAGCAGCCCGCAGGCGGGCCTGCTCACGCACCAGTGGCGGGCCGAGGAAGCGGGAATTCTGGTGGGCACCCGCACGGCCCTGCACGACAACCCCCGCCTGAACGTGCGCGACTGGCCCGGCCCCCAGCCCACGCGCTTGGTTATCGACAAAAACCTGGGCCTGCCACCCACCCACCACCTGCTCGACGGCTCGCAACCTACCCTCATCTACACTTACCGCCAGCCTTACCACACCGCCAACCTCGACCACGTTACCCTCTCCGAAGCCGACGACCTCATCCCCCAAGTGCTGGCCGACCTCTACCAGCGCCAAGTACAGTCCGTGCTGGTCGAAGGTGGCCCCACGGTGCTGAATGCGCTGCTGAACGCGGGCTTGTGGGACGAAATCCGCGTGTTCCGGGCACCGTCTAAGCTGGGTAAAGGCATCGCGGCCCCGCGCCTGGGCCTGAGTGGCTTACGCAGCACAACGAACGTTGGCCCCGACGAACTGTTCTGGTACGTAAACGAGCAGTAGCCTCGTAGCGTGAACTCTGCGAGTCCGCGCCCGCACCACTCCTTAATTCCCTTGTTTTTCACCACACGCGGACTCGCAGAGTCCGCGCTACAACCGCGCTACTTCATGGCCGAAACCCTCGCCCTCGACACTACCCTCACCAAGGCCGCCCAATACCAGCAGCTGCTGCCCCAAATTGAAGCCCTCACCACCGGCGAGCCCGACCTGACCGCCAACCTAGCCAACACGGCCGCTGCGTTACGCCAGGCATTCGGCTTTTTTTGGGTGGGGTTTTATGTGGTGAAAGATGATGAACTGGTGCTTGGGCCATTCCAGGGGCCCATTGCCTGCACGCGCATCCGGCACGGCAAGGGCGTGTGCGGAGCCAGCTGGGCCCAGGCCCAAACCATTCTCGTGCCCGACGTGGAGGCCTTCCCCGGCCACATCGCCTGCAGCTCCGATTCCAAGTCTGAAATCGTAGTCCCAATTATCAAAAACGGCCAGGTAGTGGCCGTGCTCGATGTCGACAGCGACCAGCTCAACGATTTTGACCACGATGACCAGGCCGCCCTGGAGCAGCTGATGCAGCTGGCGACGCGCTGGTTCTAATGCCCGGCGCGTCGTTTCCTGCCAGCTTTTCAGTATGATGCACGCCCGCGAATACTTCGGCCCTGAGGCACCCAACACCGGCCAGTGCCGACCTCGTCGCAGGCGCTTGGCCGTGCTGCTGGTCGCTACCCTGGCCGCCCCGCTGGCCCTGCATGCCCAAGTTCCGGCCCTGACGGGGCACCAGGCACCGACTTACTCACAGCCTCCATTTTGACATCAGCGTCTAAAAAAGGGTGTCACGAAGTTGATTTAGCAAAATTTCAGTTGCGGACCCCAGAGGCAGGCTTTTATATTGCGATGGAATGGTTGTACACCGCCGACCGTTTCGGGTGTGAACACCCCGTGACGATACAAGCCACAAAAGAAAGAAAAATGAGCTACAGCTACGGCCAATCGTTAGGGGGCTATCTTGATGCACCCGCACCCGATACGTGGTATCTCTCAGCAGGACATTCGTGGCAGCAGTTCCAGCCTCGTGGCGTGCTGATGGATAAAGGCAACATGAATGCAGCCATCCAGGTCGTTGTTCAACCCGATTAACTGTGCTGTACTAGCCTCAACCCGATACTCGCAATCACCAACAGCTCCCCCATATCCCGCTTCCACTCCATGAAAAAGCACTTTCATTCCCTCGGCGACTGGCGTCGCAACGTGCTGCTGGTGGCTGCTGCCAGCAGTCTCGGCCTCGGCCTGCCCGCTTGTTCCTCCAATGATACCGTGGAAAACCGCGCCCAGGAAAACGGGGCCGAAGGCGGCTGGGGCGGTGAAACCTACAGCCAGGGCGTCATCACTGAAATGACCGAAACCAAGCCCGGCGAGTGGAAAATCACCGCCGAGCGCCCCGCCGGCAAGGAAGAAGTAGCCGCCGTGCTGCACCACCTCGATGGCAAGACCGATACCCTCCAGGGCCAAGCCCTGCAACGCCAGATGCAGGACTACAGCCGGCAAAACCCTGAAAACCGCGTGCAGGGCAACGGTATGATGAACGTGCTGATGTGGAGCGGCATTGGCTTCATGGCCGGCCGCTTCCTCACCCCCAACGCCGGCTACTACGCCAACCCCGGCGTGATGCAAAACAACCAGGGCTGGCGCAACAACGTGGCCAGCGAACGCCAGAACGGCCGCGGTTTCTTCGGGCGCGGCTTCGGTGGCGGCCGCACGTCGCCCTCGGCCGGCATCCAGGAAAGCCGCTCTACGCTTCGTTCGTCGCCCCGGCCCAGCTTCCGTAGCAGCGCACCGGCCGGCCGGAGCAGTGGTTTTGGCAGCCGCGGCGGCTTCCGGGGCTTTGGCGGGTAGAGAACAGTAATTGAGAGATGAATGAACGGTCATGCTGAGCGCAACCGAGGCATCTCGCTCGCACCGTCGCAATGGAACTGATTACTACCCCACGCGAGATACCTCGGCGGCGCTCGGCATGACCGTTCTTTCTCGCTGTTACCTATTTCACCCTCCCACATGATAAATCTCCTCCCCTTATCCGGCGATGTGTCGCCCGCTGTGCGTGCCTTGGGCTGGGAATGGGCCATGGAAGACGCCTGCCAGAACTACGTGGCCCGCGAGGCCGTGCAGCTTCCCGAAACCGAGGCGGAAACACTGCTCCAGGCTGCCGACACGCTCTACGATATGCTGGTGCAGGCCATTCCCGACCCCATTCCGGATGAATTCCTGCAGCAGCTAGCCATCCCGGCCAACTTGTGGGCCGCCGTGCGCCACTCCTGGGACGATGAGCGCCATTGGCACCTCTACGGCCGCTTCGACCTGGCCCTGACGCCCGATGGCCCCAAACTACTCGAATTCAATGCCGATACCGCCACCAGCCTACCCGAAACCACCGTGGTGCAATGGGCCAGCCTCGTAGCAGCCGGCCAAGCCGAGGAAGGCCGCCAGGCCAACGGCCTATTTGAGTGCCTGGAAGACCAATTCCGCCACTGGCGCAGCCTCAACCACGACCGTCAGGCCACCTTGCTGCTGGTGTACCTGCCCGATAGCGCCGAGGACGAAGCCAACTGCACCGTGCTAGCCGAAGCCGCCCGCACGGCTGGCTTTGCCGATACCTACACCTGCCCCATCGATGCCATGCGCGTGTCAGTTGAGGGCGAAGACCGGGGCGTGTGGGCCGAAACCGTGCCCGACCAATGGCAAAAATTCGATTTTCTGTTCAAGTTGGCTCCCTGGGAGATTCTGGCCGAGGAGGAACCTGACCTCACCGCCGACCTCACCCAACTGCTGGTCACGCGCGACGTGGTGATTGCCAACCCGGCCTACGCGCTGCTTTTCCAAAGTAAAGCCTTGCTCGCGCACCTCTGGAAAACCTTCCCCCACCACCCGCTGCTGCTCGAAGCTAGTTTGGAGCCGCTATCCGGCCACCACGTTCGCAAGCCCATTTTCGGCCGCGAGGGCCAGAACGTGGCCGAAATTCAGCCCGACGGCCGCACCGGCAGCGAAGTTCCGGGCGAGTTTGCCCAGCAGCCCCAGCTCTATCAGCAATGGGCCGAGCTGCCCACCGATACCGAGGGCCGCCGCTACCAGGCCGGGGTGTTCTGGGCCGGCGAGGCCTGCGCCATCGGTTTCCGGCGCGAGGCTGGGCTCATCACCAACCTATCGGAGTTCGTACCGCACATTCTTGCTTAAAAGTAAAAGGCCACCCATTTGGGTGGCCTTTTACTTTTAGCTGGCACTGAAAATCAGACCTTCAGTTGGCAAATCACGGTTTCGCCACCTTTCACTTTCTGGCCTAGCTCTACCTTTATTTCCGTATCCATTGGCACGAAAACGTCGACGCGAGAGCCGAATTTGATGAAGCCGAACTCCTCGCCCTGGCTTACTTCATCGCCCTCGTTCACGTACCACACAATGCGGCGGGCCATGGCCCCGGCAATCTGGCGAAAGAGCACCAGCGGACCCGCATCGGACTCTACCACTACCGTGGTGCGCTCGTTTTGGGTGCTGCTTTTGGGGTGCCAAGCCACTAGGTAGTTACCGGGATGGTACTTGAAGTACTTCACGAGGCCCGAAATCGGGTTGCGCGTGATGTGCACGTTGATGGGCGACATGAAAATGCTGATTTGCTTGCGCTCATCTTCAAAATACTCGGGCTCGAATACGTTCTCAATCACCACCACCTTGCCATCGGCCGGGGCCAGCAGCAGGTCTTCGTGCGTGAACAGGTGCCGGAACGGGCTGCGGAAAAATTGCAGAATCAGCAAAAAGACGATGACCGTAGCCCCGGCAAACAGCCGGTTCACGAGGTCAGCCCCCTTGTTCAATTGAAATACCAATAGGTTGAGCGCCAATAAAATCAGCAGCGTAACGAACATGATACGTCTTCCTTCTTTGTGAATCTTCATAATCGCTGATTTTCGCTGATTAACCGTGATTTCGCTGCGTTTAGCGTAGTCAATCGGCGCAATAATGGGCCGGTAAAGTCTGATAGTCAGAACAAATTACGGCCATAAATAGGAACGGCACGAACCAAGTGGCCCGTGCCATTCCTTACTAAAACAAAATAACAACCACTTAAGCAGTTTATCACGCAGTAAATTGCTTTTCATCGTCAGATTACCGCCTGCCGCCGACGTTCACAATCAGCGAAATCACGGTCAATCAGCGAAAATCAACGATTTAGAAGCCGCCGCGGAATTTATACGTCTGGGCTACTTTATCGATGGCCACCACGTAGGCCGCGATGCGCATCGGGACGTTGTACTTCTTGCTGGTTTCGTACACTTTCTCGAACGCGTCGTTCATGATGCGGTCGGCGCGCTCGGTCACCATGTCCAGGCTCCACTTGAAGCCCTGCTTGTTCTGCACCCACTCGAAGTACGACACCGTAACGCCACCCGAGTTGGCCAGGATATCCGGCACCACCATGATGCCCTTCTCGTTGATAATCGGGTCGGCCGAGGCCGAAGTGGGGCCGTTGGCACCTTCCACGATGAGCTTGGCCTTGATGTGGTGGGCGTTGTGCTCGGTGATAACATCCTCGACGGCGGCGGGCACCAGCACGTCCACGTCCGAAGTCAGCAGCTCGTTCGGGTTCATCGGCGTAGCGCCGGCGAAGCCTTCCAAGCGGCCGTTGTGCGCGTCTTTGAACGCGATTGCATCGCTGATGTTGATGCCGTCCTCGTTCCAATAAGCGCCCGAAATATCGGAAACACCTTTGATTTTCACGCCCTCGGCGTGGAGCAGCACCGCAGCCCACGAGCCCACGTTGCCGAAGCCCTGCACGGCGGCCGATACTTCGGTCGGCTTCAGACCCAGTTTTTTCAGCGCGGCCAAAGTCGATACCATTACGCCGCGGCCGGTGGCCTCGGTGCGGCCCAGCGAGCCGCCCATTACCAAGGGCTTGCCGGTGACCACGGCGGGCGAGGTCATGCCGTTAGTTTTTGAGAATTCGTCCATCAGCCACGCCATCTCGCGGGGGCCGGTGCCCATGTCGGGAGCCGGGATGTCGCGGTCGGGGCCGAATACGTCTTTCAGGGCCAGCGTGTAGCCGCGGGTCATGCGCTCAATTTCGCCGGCGCTCATCGTAGTAGGGTCGCAGATAATACCACCCTTGGCCCCGCCGTAGGGAATATCAACCACGGCGCACTTCCAGGTCATCCAGGCGGCCAGGGCTTTCACCTCGTCGAGGTGTACGTTCTTGTCGTAGCGAATACCGCCCTTGCTCGGGCCCAGAATGGTGTTGTGGATAACGCGATAGCCTTCAAACACATGAATCTTGCCGTTGTCCATCGTCACCGGAATGTTGACGATAACCTGCTTGTCAGGGGCTTTGAGAACGTCGTAGGTCGCTTCGTCGAGGCCGAGAATTTCGGCGGCGATGTTGAAGCGCGACATCATTGATTCGAGCGGGTTTTCGCGGTCCATTATCGGAGCCGGCTCTTTATACACGGTATGAACTGCCATTCGGGATGTGGGTTAGGAAAGTGTTGGGTGGGAGTTTGCCTACAGTTTAGGGCCGCAAAGGTATTGCTTTTGGCAAGATGAGCGGGCATGTTTATCTCTTACGTCAACCTCACCCCCTGACCCCCTCTCCAAAAAAGAGGGGGCACCGGCTTCGCGCTGACACGGGAGGAATTAAAAGTCCGGCCCGTTTCAGGTTCACCTTTTAACTCGCTTCCAGTTCCCCCTCTTTTTTGGAGAGGGGGTCAGGGGGTGAGGTTGATGTGAGGACGGCCCGCTGCCTCCTACCCCGCCAGCAGCTGTAGCAGCGCCAGCACCGGCAGCACCAGCAGAAACGCATCGAACCTATCGAGCAGGCCACCGTGGCCGGGCATGATGCTGCCCGAGTCCTTCACGCCCACGCTGCGCTTGAGCATGGATTCGGCCAGGTCGCCAAGCGGCGCGAACACGGCCACCACACCAGCCGCTACGAGGCGGTGCGTGAGCGGCAAATCAGGCAATAAGTAGCCCAGTGCCCAGCCCACTACCAGCGTGAGCACGAAGCCGCCGGCCCAGCCTTCCCAGGTTTTGCCGGGCGATATTTTGGGGGCCAGCTTGTGCTTACCGAAGGTTTTTCCGGCGGCGTACGCGCCGATGTCGGAAGCCCAGATGAGGAAGAGCAGGGCGAAGACGCGGCGGTAGTCATAGGTTTCGTAGTAGGTATTTCCTGAATAACCTCCCGGTTTATCTTGGGCTATTACAGTGAGCAATGCCATAGGCAGACTTACATAAAGAATTCCTAATAGTGTTGTTCCAATATTGGCAAAAGCTTTTTCGCCGCCCTTCCAAATAGCTATTTCGCGCAGCACTAGAATGACTGGCAGTACTAGTGCCAACGAGGCCACGCTTTTTAAGAATAGTCGAACTATTAAAACGTGGTTATTACCCGCCAGTTCTTGGCTCAAAAGACCTGCAAGCAAGAAAAAGGCTATTCCAGCCCCAATCCCAATCCACGTAGCCGGCGCGTACCCGCCCGCCCGCATCATCCGGTAAAACTCCCACAGCATCACGGCCTGCACGGCGGCGAAAAACAGCCCGAACGTCCAGGGGCTGAACCAGACGCTGCCCAGCAGCAGCGCCGCGCCCAGCACGCCGTAGATGACGCGCAAACGCAGGTTGCTGGGGCCGGCTGGGGCGGCAGAAATATTGGAAGAAACGGGGGCAGTCGGAGGCGTAGAATCGGGCAATGCGGAAATAGTTGTAGAGACGCATACTTGCGTCTCGTCGTTGGTAAATGTTGATTGCGCGAGTCGTTCTACGGGTTTATTCGACGACGAGACGCAATTATGCGTCTCTACCGCGCTCGACCACGCCGGCACGGCTCAGGGTGAGCATGGCGGTGGGCGCGGCTGGGGCCGTCATGCGCTGATACAGGAAATAGAGCAGGCCGGCCGAGAATAGCAGTGAGGGCAGCACCAGCGTCCAGGGCAGTGCGTCGTTGGAATCGGGGTCGAAGCCCCAGCCGAACTGGCCGCGCTGGGCCAGGTAGAGGATGAGCAGTTGAAAGGCATTCTGGGTGAAGTGGGCGGCCATGCTCACCAGAATATTGCCGCTCCACAGGTAGAGGTAGCCCAGCACCAGCCCCAGCACGAAGCGCGGCACAAACCCGAAAAACTGAAAGTGAATGGCCGAAAAAATAGCCGCCCCCAGCCACACGCCCATGTGCGGCGAAAACCAGCGCACCAGGTTTTTCTGAATCACGCCCCGAAACACCAGCTCCTCGGCCACGGCCGGCACCAGCGCAATCACGACCACCCCCACCAAGAACCGGCCGACGGAGCTGAACCGCGTGAGAAACTTGGTGAGCACGGCCGCTTTGTCCTCGCTGGCCCGCGCCCACAGCTCAAAATCGTGCAGCGCAGCCGGAAAATGCACCCCCGCGTTCCAGGCAATAATCGTGGACATAAAGGGCAGAATTACCACGATGAGCACGGCCGCCGCCAGCAGCCACCAGCCCGCCCCCAAGCGGCGCGGATTGAAATACTCGGCCCAGCCGTAGCCCAGCACCGAGGCCAGCGCCAACGCCCCGCCCGTACCGGCCGTGAACAGCAGCACGCCCTGCGCCATCATCAGCAGCCCCCAAGCCTGCGGGGAAGCAGTAGGGTTGAGCATGACCTTGCCCATTTCTTCGGGCGAGAGCCCAAATCCCACCTTCGCCCAGCCGAACATAATAGCGTAGCCCACGCAGGCCCCGGCCACCAGCAGGGCCAACAGCAATAGTATCTGCAGGCCCGGGTGCAGTGTGCGGGGTAGGAAACCTTTCATAGCGGGGTACAAGTTGGGAAGGGCGTAAATTTACCGCAGTTTTTAACTTAGGCTTGAATAGCGCAGCACAATAGCACGTCATGCTGAGCGCAGCCGAAGCATCTCGCGTGCAATAGTAACCCAATTGTTCAACGATGCGAGCAAGATGCTTCGGCTGCGCTCAGCATGACGTTCTTTAAAAATACCAGTATCACCGTGGTCAACATAGGCAACATCCAGCTTCCCGATTTCCCACTCCTGCTCGCGCCCATGGAGGACGTGAGTGACCCGCCCTTCCGCGCCGTGTGCAAGGCCAACGGGGCCGACCTCATGTACACCGAGTTCATTTCCTCGGAAGGCCTGATTCGGGCGGCCGCCAAAAGCCGCAAGAAGCTGGACATCTTCGATTACGAGCGGCCCATCGGCATCCAGCTCTTCGGCTCCGATGTAGACACCATGGGCGAGTGCGCGGCCATCAGCACCGAGGCCGGGCCCGATTTGATTGACATCAACTACGGCTGCCCGGTGAAGCAGGTGGCCTGCCGGGGCGCGGGCGCGGCCCTGCTTCAGGACATCCCCAAAATGGTGCTCATGACCGCCGCCGTGGTGCGCCACACCCACCTGCCCGTGACCGTGAAAACCCGCCTGGGCTGGGACGAAGGCACCAAAAACGTGGAAGAAGTGGCCGAGCGCCTGCAGGACGTGGGCATTTCGGCCCTCACCGTGCACGGCCGCACCCGCGCCCAGCTCTACAAGGGCGACGCCGATTGGCGGCTCATCGCCAAAATAAAGGACAACCCACGCATCAAAATCCCGATTTTTGGCAACGGTGACATCACCTCGCCCGAAAAAGCCCTCGAATACAAAACCCGCTACGGCGTGGATGGCGTGATGATTGGCCGGGCCAGCATCGGCTATCCCTGGATATTCCGGGAGGTGAAGCACTACGTGGCCACCGGCCAGCTGCTGGCCCCGCCCACGCTGGAAGAGCGGGTGGCCGCCTGCCAGATGCACTTCGACCGCAGCGTGGAATGGAAAGGCCCGAAAGTGGGCGTGTTCGAAATGCGCCGCCACTACGCCCACTACTTCCGTGGCCTGGAGGGTGCCAAAGCCTGGCGCACTAGTTTGGTGAACGCCGAAATGCCGGCCGACGTGCTGGAAATTCTGGCCCAGATTGCCGCCAGTGACGCGGTGCTGGTGGGGTAAGTTTTGTCATCCTGAGCGCAACGAAGGATGACAGCCGATTTGCTGCCGTTCCTTTACGCGTCCCGTATTCCCCTTCATGTCTCCGATTTACGACCAAAAATCCCGCATCAAAATTCTGGTAGCAGCGCTGGCGCTGCTGATTGGTGCAGGCACCGTTATCTACACCAATCTGCTGGTGCAACGGGTGTCGGAGCGCGAGCAGCAGCAGATTCAGCTGTACGCCAGGGCCCAGGAATTCATTGCTAACTCAGAAACAGACACTAACCCTTTTGTTTTCAATGAGATAATCAATGGCAACACCACCATTCCAGTCATTTTGAGCAGCGACGGCAATGACATTACTGCCGCCAAAAACATCGATATGCCGCCGCACCTGTCCGAAGCTGATTCGTTGGCGCGGCTCCGCTACGAGTTGGGCTTGATGAAGGAAAAGCACCCGCCCATTATCGTGAAGCTGGGAGCGGGGCAGGTAAACTACATTTTCTACCGCGACTCGCAGCTGCTGCAGCAGCTGCGCACCTACCCGCTGGTACAAATTGTGGTGATTGGCTGCCTTGGCGTCATTGCGTATTTCGCGTTCAGCTCCTCGCGCCGGGCCGAGCAAAACCGCGTGTGGGTGGGCCTGGCCAAGGAAACTGCCCACCAGCTGGGCACCCCGCTCAGCAGCCTGGTGGGCTGGCAGAACTACCTGCGCGACTCCGACCGGTTCAGGGACGAGCCCATTGTGGAGGAACTGGGCAAGGATATTCGACGACTCGAAATCATCACCGAGCGGTTCAGCAACATCGGCTCGGTGCCGGTGCTAAAGGATGAAAATCTGTACCACACCACCCGCAACGCCATCGAGTACCTGCAAAGCCGGGTGTCGAAAAAGGTAGTATTTAAGATTGAGACAGATTTACCACTCGATACCCCCGCCCGCATCAACGTGCCGCTGTTTGATTGGGTCATCGAAAACATCTGCAAGAATGCCGTGGATGCCATGGAGGGGCGCGGCTCCATCACGCTGCACCTGCGGCGGGTGCGCACGCGTCGCTCCTGGTACCGGCGCGGTGCCCCGCCCCGGCAAGTAGCCGTGGATATCACCGACACGGGCAAGGGCATCCCCAAGAACAAGCTCAATAGCGTATTCATGCCCGGTTTCACCACCAAAAGGCGCGGCTGGGGCCTGGGTTTGGCCCTCGCTAAGCGCATCATCGAGAACTACCACGAGGGCAAGCTCTTCGTGAAATGGAGCGAACTGGGCCGCGGCACCACGTTCCGCGTGGTGCTGAACCAGTGAGAATGGCTAGCACGGCGTTCCTTAAAATAAATACGCGTCCGCTTACCGATTGGTGATTTCCACGTAGGCATTGCCGGTAACGGGCTGGCCGTGGCAGGTGCCGGTCACGCGGCACATGCCTTCCCAATAGCTCAGCTTCAGCACCTTGAACAGGCGCAGGTTGAGCTCCTGATTAGGAATCAGCGGGGTCACGGTGAGGTCATAGCCTTTGCCGGGCACGGTGAGATGCCAGGTGGCGGGGTACTTCTTTTTAGAAGTGGGGCTGGTCCAGTACGTGAGGGGCGTGAGCTGGAAATCGGCTTCGGCGAGGTGCAGGTTTTCGCCCTTGGCCCCGAAGTGCGAGCCGCCGCCGATGTGCTGGCTGGTTTTGGTGTCATGTACGGTGTAGAGCATCAGCTCCTCACGGGTTTGGTCGATTTGCAGGCTGAGCCAGTCCCAGGCCACGTTTTTCTTGTTCACACCGCCGCAGTTCCACTGCCGGTCGTACCACAGCTCACCAGTCACCTGATGGGTTTGGCCCGCTACTTCGATGGTGCCCGTAGCCGCCAGGCGCGGGTAGGAATAGTAGCCCGCCTGGGCCACGGGGCCGTATTGCTCGTAGCCGGTGCCGCCGTGCAGCAGCACGGGCTTGGCCGCCGTGGTGCTGAGATTGATGGCTTGGCCGTCCTTATTGGGCCCGATGGCGGCCATGCGGGCCCGAAGCTGGTAGCGGCCCTCCTGCCCGGTGAGCGTCCAGGTTTGGTCGGCCTTCTTCTGGGTCAGGCTGATGGGCAGCGTGGCGGTGAGCGGCGCGGCCAGCTTGCCCAGCTGATAGTCGTAGCGAAACTGCTGAGTCTGCGGGTCGCTCATGGCAAAGTTTACCATCTGGTAATCCTGCTTGCCGTCGGGGTTGAAGTGGAAGAAAACGTACTCCACCCCGAAGGTCTGGCCGGTACTCACATCCTTGAGGTGGCCGGTGAAATACCACCATTCCAGCGAGTTTTTGGGGTGCGGGGCTTCTTCGAGTGGCAGTTGGGCCGCGCCGGGAAACAGGTCGTTCTTAGTAGTGGGCTTGAAGGGGATGCAGGCCGTGGCCAGCAGGAAAACGAGGACAAAACGAAAAACTCTCATACCCCGGGAAAAGGACTTTCGGGGCATAAAAGTTTAACGATGGCTCACTTCACTGGCGGTTTCACCGGCGGCTCCGGCATCCGCATCTTGCCCATAATCTGGCCACGGTTGGGCACCGATGCCAGGCGCACCACCAGCGGCGCGGGCCGGGGTGTGGCGCGGGTGTCCAGCTTCAGGGTTTGCTCCTGAAAATCGAAGGGGTTGCCCACGAACTTTAGTGTCACCTTACCGCCCGCGATGGGCCCCCAGCCGGAAGCCATCACCAACTCGAACCGTCCCTGCTCGTCGGTGACGGTGCCAAACTGGGTGTCGTTGATAAAAACGCTGACCTGCGGCACGACGGTGGCAGTGGCTCCGTCCAGCACCTGGCCGCGAATGATTAGCTGCTGGGCCTGGGCATCAGCCGGGCCCGCTGTAGCGGCCGTGGCTTGCGCGGGCAGCTGCTGAGGCGGCTTGGTGGCGCACGACGTAACGGGGTGCCAGCCCAGCAGCGCCAGCCCGGCCAGCAGCCAGCGCCGCCAGCGGGTAGCAGCGGCCGGCACTACCTGATTGGCGTTGGCCAGCACGCACACCGGCCGCCCCCCGCGCCGCGCCAGGTACGCCAGTATCTGAGCCTCGCTGAGCCGGGTGAAGTCCACGACTTCGGTTTGGCAGGCCCCGCAGTGTCGGCCGTCGGCGGTGGGGCGCATGGTGGCCCAGGGCTGGGCGCAGGACTGTGGGATGGAAATCGAGGGAGAAGCCATGCGCCTAAGGTATTCTTTTTTAGATGAATAAGCGAATTGAACTCTCGAGCGTCGGCACGTTTCAATTGCGACGAAAAGGCTGCGTGAGCCAATACTTGCTCCAGTTATAGAAGCGGCGCGGGTGCCAGGGAGCAGGCGGTAGCTTGTTAGGAGGCAACCGGCAAATGACGACCTCGCCCAGCATGCGGGTATCGGGTTGGAGCTGAAACCTTTGCTGCGATATACCCGCAGTTGCCAACTGATGTTCTTGCGTAACGTAGCCAACCGACGATACAGTGATGTTCAAGCCAGTAGCCCCCGCCAACTCTAATGGTACCATCAACTTAAATGTGCCGTCGGCGCGGGTGCTGGTTCCGATGGTGGTGCCGGTGAGCAGCACCGTGACACCCGGGAGCGTCTGGTTGCTAGTCCAATCGGTAATGACGCCTCGCAGCACCAGCGGCGCGGCCGCCGGCAGCAGCACTGCCGGCTGACTGCTGACCATTCCCATCGTGATTATCCTGTGCGCTGCCGCTGGCTGCACAGCCGTGGCCAGTGGTGTGCGTGGTTCCAAGGGCAGCAGGCCGGGCAAGGCCGGCGCTTGAACCGCTTCAACTGGCGGCGTGGTCGGCGCGGGGCCGCCCCAGTAGCGGGCGCGCCATTCGGCGGGCGCTTGCGCATGAGCTGCCGCACTGCTGACCTCCCGCATGCCCCACACGGCTACGGCCGCCGCCAACCAGGCCCGCCACCGCGTGGGGGCAGCCAGCACGGCGCGCTGCAACGGGCGCTCCAGCTGCCCCGCCGCGAAGCGCCCACAGGTGCGGCCGCTCACGGCTCCGGCCAGGAAGGCCAGAATTTCGGCGTCGGTTTTTAGGGTGAAGTCCACCACGGTTTTTTCGCAGGCGGCGCAGTGGCGGCCGGCAGTGGCGGGAGTCATCGCGGCCCAGCTTTGGTGGCAGGGCTGCGGAATGGTGAGGGAAACAGGTTGGCGCATAAGCTGGCGGGCAATGGATTTATCCTGCTGATGCCAGCCCTTCCGGGAATACACATCCCGCCCGGCAAAACCTCGTAACTTGAGTACCGCTCCCACTCCTCAAGTCCCTTCCACATGAAAATCATTACTCAAATGGCGCTGCTGGCCTTCCCCTTTCTGGCCCAAGCCCAAGTGCATTCCACGGGCGGCATAGGGCTGGAAATTCCGGCCCCGGCCGCGCCCCGCCAAGGGCATTTCCTGGCGGGAGCCTACGTATCGGGCAACTACACGCCGGTGCTGGCGACGGGCGCGGTAGGCTACTCGGTGCAGCCGTATCTGCGCTACGTGCTGGGCAATGGCGAGCGGGCCCGGGCCTTTGTGCAGTACAACCTTACGCCCTATCTGGTGCAGGCGTATGGCAGCGCGGCCCCGCTGGCCGGGCCGGGGGCCGGGGCCCGGTTTGCCAATCCGCTGTTTGCCCCGCTGCCGCTGCGCGGGCCGGCGGGCTACGGCTACGACAGCTACGGTAGTGGCCTGGGCAGCTTGTCGATAGGCGTGCCGGTGCGGGTAGGTGGGGGCTCGATGATGGTGCACGTGGCCGGCAGTTTGGTGAGCGGGCTGCTCGGCGGCCCACTGCGCTAGCGGGGGCTGCGGCGGAGGCGATTTGGGCCACAACCCGCGCCGGGGCATTATCTTTTCGCCCCCAAACCCGCTTCCCACTCCTGCATGAGTTCCGATAAATCCCTGTTTCGCCGCAAAACCATCGCGGCCATTCTACAAAATCCCCCGGCCGACCACGAAAGCCACTCCTCCCCCGGCGGCCTGGAGCGCCACCTCACCGTCCGCGACCTCACGGCGCTGGGCATTGCGGCCATCATCGGGGCCGGCATCTTCAGCACCATTGGCAAGGCCAGCCTGGATGGCGGCCCGGCCGTGTCGCTGCTGTTCGTGTTCACGGCCATTGCCTGCGCGTTTTCGGCGCTGTGCTACGCGCAGTTCGCGGCCACCATTCCCGTTAGCGGCTCGGCTTACACCTACGCTTATGCCTCGTTTGGCGAGCTGGCGGCCTGGATTATCGGCTGGGCTTTGATAATGGAGTACGCGGTGGGCAACATCGTAGTGGCCATTTCGTGGTCCGACTACTTCACCGGGCTCCTGGATGGCATTGGCATCCACATTCCGCTCTGGCTCACAATGGGCACGCAAACTGGCCACGCCGGTTACGAGGCGGTGATGGCCCTCACGCAGGCGGGCCGGCCAATGGCCGACGCCACGCCCGCGCAGCTTGATGGCTACAAGGCCTGGACCTCGGCCCCGGAGCTATTCAACGGCTTCCACCTGGTGGTCGACCTGCCCGCCTTTGCCATTGTCGTGGCCATCACGGCGCTGGTCTACATCGGCATCAAGGAAAGCAAGAATGCCTCGAACCTGCTGGTCCTGTTGAAGCTGATTATCGTCTTCGTTGTTATCGCGGTGGGCGCGTTCTACGTGCAGCCGGCCAACTGGACGCCCTTCGCTCCCAACGGCGTGGGCGGCGTGCTCAAGGGCGTGTCGGCGGTATTCTTCGCTTACATCGGCTTCGATGCCATCTCGACCACCGCCGAGGAATGCAAGAATCCGCAGCGCGACTTGCCCAAAGCCATGATGTACGCCCTCATCATCTGTACGGTGCTGTATGTAATTATCACGCTGGTGCTTACGGGCATGGTGCCCTACACCAAGCTCGGGGTAGGCGACCCGCTCTCGTTTGTGTTTGCCGAGGTGGGCCTGCCCAAGCTGTCGGGCCTGGTGGCGGTGAGCGCCGTGTTTGCCATGGCCTCGGTGCTGCTGGTGTTTCAGCTGGGCCAGCCACGCATCTGGCTCACCATGAGCCGCGACGGGCTGTTGCCGAAGGTGTTTTCGCGCATTCACCCGCGTTTCCACACGCCATCGTTTGCTACCATCGTCACGGGCATTTTTGTGGCCGTGCCGGCGCTTATTCTCAACATGGATTTGGTGGTCGACCTCACCAGCATCGGCACGCTGTTCGCGTTTGCGCTGGTTTGCGGCGGCATCCTCATCATCGACCCGTACGGCCGTTCCGAGGCCCGCTTCAAGGTGCCTTACATCAACGGCCAATGGCTGGTGCCGCTGATTCTGGCGGTGGGCGCGTTCCTCATCGTGCGCTACAACCCGGCCGGCAACCAGGAATTCCTGCTCGACGTCACCGGCCAGCGGGGCTGGCTGCAAACCGAGGCCGTGGGCGGCCACATCACCGGCGGCTTCGCTCACCAGATTCCCACGCTGATATTTTTCCTGTTCTGCATCGGCCTGTCGGTACTATCGTTCCGCAAGAAATTCTCGCTGCTGCCGGTGCTGGGCCTGCTCATCAACCTGTATTTGATGACGCAGCTGGGCATCAGCAACTGGACGCTGTTTTTCGTGTGGCTGCTCATTGGCCTGGCCGTGTATTTCAGCTACGGCTACAAAAACTCGAAGCTGGGGCAAGAAAAGGTGCTGGTAGCGTAGCCTGTTTTCAGAAGCAGAAGCAGCCCCGACCCCGTGAGTGGTTGGGGCTGCTTTTTGGTTTATTGCTGCCGCTAAATTTCGCCTTTAAGTGGCCACGCATAAGTAACGGTGAATAATTGCGTGGTATTTTTGGCCTATGTTAGCTCCTTT
>NZ_BMGY01000037.1 GCF_014640435.1 Hymenobacter frigidus
GTCCTAAAGTGGGCGTAGTCAAAACCACAAACTTAACCAGACGAATTATTGTTTTTTAACCACTAGGGCTAAAAACCCGGAATGTGCGTCAGCCCTGTTTAAGAAAGCCTTGGTCATCTTTGGCCAGCCGACCCGGTGAGCACCTACCAGCGCAGGTGCCCATCTGCAAACCTCGTCCCAACTACGTCCGGCGTAGCTAGACCACCTCAATGGCCTACTTTAATTTCTGTGTGAAATTTGGATGGGCCTACGCCCCGGCAATTACTCCACTGCTAAGTACTGTATCAGTGAGCCGTAGCGCAGCAGATACATCCCCGCAGGCAGTCCGGTCAATGGTAATAAAACTTCAGTAGCTGCATCTGAAACTGCTTGAGTACGCACCAATCTGCCCTGCGAATCAAATACCTGATATTCTGTCACTGGTACGGTAAGTATCCGCCCAGATACCTTCACCGAGACCTTATCATGGGCCGGATTAGGATAAGCCTGCAGTTGCGAGGTAGCGCGAGCAGCGGTTTGGGTCACTGTTCGCACGGGCGAATAGGAGATGGTAGCGTCAAGGTCCGTCTGGCGCAGGCGGTAATACAGCGTTTTATGGTTGGCGGGTAGCTTAGCATCAACCCATTCATAGGCAATGGGGCTGCTGCTAGTGCCTGCTGCTTTTAGGATGCCCAACGATGTAAATGCCTGCCCGTCGGTGCTGCGCTCAACGGCGAAGCTGGCGCTGTTCCGTTCCGAGGCAGTAGCCCACGCCAGGTGTACGGCGTCGGGGCCTGTGGCAGTGGCCATAAACTTGACCAATACCACGGGTAATGGTGCTTGATTGGCTGTGATGGACATATTTCCGGCCGATACGGTAGGAGCGGTTTGGGAGCTCAGGGCAGCACTGCCTGTTGGCATGACCCACGACGACGCTCCGCCCCCACCCGCAGTGCCGACGAAGTCGCTGCTGCCGCCACCGCCACCGTAATAGCCGCCGCCGCCGCCGCCGCCGCCACCGGCGTTGACGCCAAGGGCTCCGCCGCTGCCCCCGTTGCCCTGGTTGCCCGGTGCACCCACCCCCACGCCGCCAGCAACGCCGCTGGCGATGTCGCCGCCCGCACCCGCCGCAGTCTGCGTGGCGCCGTAGCCGCCGCTGGTGCCGGTTCCATTGCCGCCGTTGGCTAGATGCAGGCCCGCTGCCCCACCTGCGGAGCCGCCGCCGCCGCCACCGCCGCCCGCCGCCACCAGCATCGCATTGCGGCTGGATAAGTAATCACCGGTGCTATTCGCGCTCGGGCTGTCCCGCCGCAGGTCAGTGGCACCGCCACCGCCACCTTGGTTGTTGTTACCAATCGCACCGCCATTGTAGCCTCCTGCTGCTGTAGCTCCTACTACCCCGGCGGCACCTGCGCCACCAACAAGCACGGTGAGAACTTCACCGGGCACAACGGTCATGGTGGCCTTCACCTGCGCACCGGCTACGGCTACGGAGCCCGAACCGGTACCGCCGGCGCCACCGGCGGCCACCACTGTTATGCTGTACATACCCGTCGGCACAGTGTAGGTCTGGGCGCCGCCGGTGTAGATGAAGGTTGTGGTCGTCTGGGCCAGAGCTGCCGGGGCTAGTAACAGCAACAGCAGGAATTCCGGCCGTACCCGCGGAGCACAATCCCGGACAAGCCGTATGGAAGAACACGCCATCTTATTTAGCTGAGCCCGGTGCAATAATGCCTCGAATTTGCTTGACACTTTATGACAGAGTATTGAATTAATCATTGTTTGATATGAGAAAAGAATAAGCTGTAATTTCCCGGTACAAAGTTAATTTCAAGCCTTGTGCGGGACTATGAGCCTACTCAAGTGGCAAGTTGATTATCGTCAAGTCCATGTCCTGCGAGTTTATGTCAACCTTTAGTTGACCAGTATCTCGTATGAGACATTGGACTTTCGTTCGCCCAACTTATGCGCACCTCTCCGTTTTCGCACTCTTTGACAGAAGTGCTCATCAACCAAGCTCCCGAATTTCTGGGCATCTATGATGCTAGGCAGCAGTCGTTCACGCGCATCAGCACCGCCGGAGTGAAGCTATTGGGCTTTGAATCAGAGGAGGGTTTTTTGTCTGGGCCGGACCCGCAACTGCGCACACCGCATTTTTCGGTGGCCGACTGGACCGCTTTGCGCACCGCTGCCCGTCTGCACGGCCGGCAGGATACCAACACGGACGTTGAGTGCGTTGATGGCAGTGTCTTTTCGGCGTGCATCGAATTGACTTATTTTGAGGAGCAGGACACTGCTTTTTACCTCGTTCGCATCACCAAGCAGACCTGCTTGCTCGAGGTTGAAAACAAACTGGCGCAGAGTGTGCGCCGCTACGAAGCCGTAATTGCCAACGCTACAATTGGTATAATTGTCTGCAGCAGGGCAGGTATCATCGTGTCGGCCAATCAAATGGCGCATCGGCAATTTGGCTACCCCACGGAGGAGCTGAATGGGCAGCTTATTGAAGATTTGGTGCCCGGCGCTACGGACCATTACGAGCGGCTGCGCGATAATTTTGTGACCAGACACCAAGTGGATGCAATGAATGCCCAACGGCACGAAACGCAAGCCCGACACCGTGACGGTATAATGTTTCCGGTTGAAGTAAGTTTGTGCTGTTTTTCCCTCGACGACGAATTATACATCGTGTCTTACGTATTGGATACTACCTCAAAAAAAGACAGCGACCAAGCCCTCGTGGCGCACCGCCTCCGGGTAGAGCGCCTCAACATCGAGCTGGAGCAGAAGGTGGCCGACCGCACCGGTGCCCTAACCACCACCTTGGCGGAGCTAGCCAAAGCCCTGGCGGCTGAGAAGAAGTTGGGAGAATTAAAGTCGCTCTTTGTGTCCTTGGCCTCGCACGAGTTCCGCAGCCCGCTCACCGTCGTACTCTCTTCGGCGTCACTGCTTGAGCAATACCCAACCTTTGAGCAACAGCCACAGCGACAGCTCCACGTCGACCGCATCCGCCAGTCGGTACACCACCTGAATAACATTCTGGAAGAGTTTCTCTCGGTGGCGCGCATCGAAGAAGGCCGAATACTGGCTCACCCCAAGCGCGTTAGCGTAGCGGCGCTGCTGCTCGATATCGTGGCCGACGTACAGGGCCTTCTCAAAACCGGCCAAACCATCGTCCGAGAGATAAACTGTCCCGAACCAGTTTGGCTCGACCCTTCGCTGCTACGCAAGATTATCGTTAACCTGCTGTCCAATGCCCTCAAATATTCGGGCGAAAACTCCGTGGTAACCCTGCGAGTCGACTGCAGCAACAATACACTTACACTCAAGGTAATAGACCAAGGAATTGGCATTTCGGCGGCTGACCAGGCCCATTTGTTTGAGCGTTTTTTTCGGGCCCGCGATGTGGCGTATGTATCTGGCACGGGCCTCGGGCTCTACATCGTTGCCAAATACTCAGAAATGATGGGCGGCACCATCGACCTGCAGAGCACATTGGAGGTTGGCACAACAGTCACCCTGCACATTCCTTATGAAGACCATCTTACTTATTGAAGACAACGCGCTGATTCGTGAGAATACCGGTGAGATTCTTGCGCTGGCCGGCTACGCCGTGCGAATGGCCGAAAACGGGAAGATTGGTATTGAGCAAGCCTTGGCGAACAAGCCCGATTTAGTAGTGTGCGACATCATCATGCCGGTGCTGGACGGGTACGGGGTACTGCAGGCCTTCAATCTGAATCCGCTTTTAGCTGGCATTCCGTTCATTTTTCTTACGGCCAAAACTGAGCAATTCGATTTGCGCCGCGGCATGGCGCTGGGGGCCGATGATTTTCTGACCAAGCCTTACGAAAACAGCACGCTACTAAGCGCCGTGGCCGGGCGACTCAACCGGTTTCAGCACCTGCAACCTGAAAGCGAGCGGCCCGTTGACAATCAACATAACTTTGTGGCCGGCGCCAGCAGAGTTGGCCCACTCACTGGCCTTGATACGAGCCTTAAGCCGTATCCAGTGCCGCGCAAGCACCGCATTTATGCGGAAGGCGACGAAGCCACTCTCCTGTATTTCGTGCAGGCGGGACGGGTCAAAACTTGCCGTAACACGGCCACTGGCAAGGAATTTATTACGGCTTTCTACCAGCGTGGGGAGTTTTTTGGCTACCAAGCCATACTGCAAGGCACCGTTCACCGCGACTCGGCCGTTGCAACCGAAGATTCTATCCTGCTACACACTACTGCCGATTACTTTCGGCAACTCATGCTGTACAACTCCGAAGTCAATCAGCAGTTTGTGCGCATGCTCGCTAACCGGGTTGGCGAATACGAGGAATCGCTGCTGGGCCTGTCTTATCATTCCCTGCGCCAACGCGTGGCCAGCGCGCTGCTGCGTTTCAACGAACAACGGCGCACCAATACTCCCTCGAATCCACTCATTGTGCTTGCACGCGAAGACCTTGCCGCCATCATTGGGACGGCCCCGGAGTCGCTAAGTCGCATCCTGAGCGAATTCCAACAGAAAGGCATAATCGAACTGACCCGCAAGTCGATTGAGCTACTACAGCCGGAGCAGTTACGCCTGCTCAAGTAAACGGTCCGAACAGCAAAAGAAGCCTTTTGGAAGAAGTGCTCCTTTGCTGCCGCAGACTGTTTTTACAACAAAGTGATGCGTTTTACAATCCTGCCCACTGGCGTTTCGATTACCGCTAGGTAAAGACCTGCCCGGCAGTGAGTCAACGGTACAATTAGCTCATCTGCCGTAACCGATGGCACCAACGCAGTGGCAATCAGACTACCGATAGTATTATAAATGCGCACCTGCTGAACAACAAAGTCCGCATGACGCCAGCTAATGGTAATCTTATCGTGGGTGGGGGTTGGGTAAACCGTAACCGCCTCGTTTAGCGGCAAGGCACGAACGGTGAACGTTTCCCCCGACTGTCCTCGGCCTCCGGCACCGGCCGCAGTCCATGCTCCCGTGCTGGCGCCACGGGGGACTACTGCTTCCACGCTCGTGGCCGTGGCTCGTAAAACGCGGGTAGCTTGCCCTCCCAATAGAATGGTGTCATTCAGCCCCTCCTCTCCAAAGTTGCGCCCGGTGATGGTAACCGATGTGCCAACCGGTCCGTGAGCAGGACTGAAACCTGTGATAACTGGGACCGGAATAATATGCAAGGCCGTTGCCGTAGTGGCCTGCCCACCGGGCGTTTGCACCTGAACGGGGCCGGTTTGCGCGGCCATCGGCACCTTCACTACCAGGCGCGTGGCCGAAGCTTGTAGCACCTGGCCTACATGTCCTCCCCCGAACGTAACCACGTTGCGCGAACTGCTACCGGCGAAGTTGGTCCCCGTCAAGGCTACGGTGGCGCCGGTGCGTGCCCGGCCCGGCACAGTGCTGCTTATGGCAGGCGGATACCAGACCATGAAGGACTGCGCGCTTTCCACCTGCCCGCCCAGGGTTCGAATGCGGATTTTGCCGAGGGTGGCGCCCATTGGCACTTCTACTTGCAAGCTGTTCGGGGTGGCCTGGAGCACCCGGGCCGGAATCCCGTTGAAGGTAACGGTGTCCTGCGCGGCTACAGCCGAGAAGTGCGTACCGGCTAAGACTACCGCGGAGCCGGGTTGTCCCTCGCCAGGGGTTACGCTGGCAAGCGTAGGGGGTTGGAACACGGTGAAGTTGGGACTACGCGTCCCGCCGTCAGCCGTTGTCATGGTAAGCGCGCCGGTGGCGGCACCGGCAGGTACCCGCACCGTGAGGGTCGTACTGGTAGCACTTTGCACCGAAGCCACGACGCCGTTGAACGCGACATGGTTGTTCGTTGCGGTTGGGGAAAATCTGCGACCCGTGAGTGTCACTAAGCTGCCAAAACGGCCCTGGGCCGGCGCCATGGCGGTGATGAAGGGCGAGGCCAGCACATCCGGGTACTGGAGGGCTACGGCCGGCACCACGCTCAGCGGCATGTCATAGATGCGATTGGTGGTGGTGTTGGTTCGGACGGGTTCGTTGTAATCAAAGAAAATGTCGGCGAAGTTGTCGATGCGCGTACGGGCCGGCAAGGCCACTTTGGGCGTGATGCTAAACTGCACAAAGCCGTTGCTGCCCGCCGGATTACTGGCACTATCCGGCAGCATAATATTGTCGAACATGAACGTGAGGACTGGGCGCCGATGGCCGGAAAGGGTCATCCGGTACGGGTGTGACACCGCCCCGACCTGCAGCGTGCGGAGGTCCAGGTCGGCGGACAGCGTATCCACTACCGCCACTCGGTACGCGACGTCGTTGCCCGTATTCTGGAACCGTACCTGGTACCGAAGCGGCTCCCTGGTGGGCGTGTAGCGCTGCGCCGTGCGCCCCGTCGGCACCACTTGCTTGTCGTTGGGGTCGTACGAATCGAGAATCGGCTGGCAGTCTTCCGCCACTTCCGGTTGCGGGTCACCGGGCGGCATCGACCGCATGGCCGGGCTGGGCAAGGTATTGGCCCGCAACGCGGGCAGCTCGACGGTGGCACTGGCTACCGGACCGTACGGATGGTTGGCCGGCTGGTCTACTTCTACCCGCACGACCGGCCCGGTAGCCGTCCAGCGCAGGACCAGACTGTCGCCAGCGGCCAGGGAAATATTGCGCATCATCGCCAGCTGCGCATCCTGAAAAATGCGCAGCCCCAGGCTATCCGTGGTAGGGCCGCTACCCTGGTTCCTTGCCACGAAGCGCACTTGGCTGCTGCCCAAGACTTTGCCCGTGACGACCATGGATGCCCCGTTCCAACCCGCCGGCGCAGGGAAGGTGTTCACGGGCCGAATCCAGGCGCGGGTGCATACGGTAAGGCCGCGGATGGCGGGGTTGCCGCACACCACCGAGTCCTGAATGGTGATAATGCCGCGCTGGTTTGGCTGCAGGGCCCCCACCTGAAACACGTAGTCGCCCGCCGCGTTCCGGGTGTGCGGCACATCGGCCCGTACCAAAACCACTTCCGGCGGCAACGCCACGGTCACCGTCGCATTTGGCGCGGCCGCGAAGCCGGTGTTGGCGTAGCTCACGGCCGTGGTGTTGCGGAAACAGCGTCGCCGCCGATTCGACGCCACGCTCACCGTGAGATGAGGCGCGGTGCTGACCTGGTTGCCAAAATTCGGTCCGCTGACCACGTTGCCGTACGAGCGGAAGGAAACCGTCGTTGGGCCGGAGCAGAGCTGCTGCACCTGCCGGCCCGGCTGCGGCGATGGCAGCAATTGCTGCACGGTAAACCTACCGGTATCCACGGCTATCGTGTAGTGGCCATTTTCATCGGTCAGGCTGTAATTACTGCTTGGCTCGGCCACCACCACTGTGTTCGGCAGCGCCGGCTCGTTGGCTTGCTGCACGCAATCGTTGTTCAGGTCATTGAATACCTTGCCGCTAATCAGGTTTTCGGGGGGGCTGGTAGTGGGCACGTAAAACCGCAGCGCATCGTGCGCCCACATGGCGCTAGTCAGCCGGGTACCGCGTTGATTGATGGTAATGACCGCAGGATTAGCCCCCACTGCCAGCTTCACTTGTCGGGTGCTGTTGCCCTCAAACATGGTGATGTAGTTGTTCCTTCCGATGCTAGCGTAGACGTTGCCGGCCCCATCCACGGCTAGGCCAGCGTCGACGGGAGACAGAGAAGGAGAGCCTTGAAAAGAAGGCGGAAACACCGAGAGGAACTCGCGTAGCACCTGGCCGCTGGGACTAAATTTTTGCACGCGGTGGCCGGCGCCGTCCTGTACGTATACGTTGCCACGATAGTCCAATACCACCCCGCGTGGCGCATAGAACTGCCCCGGGCCGGGGCCACCACTGCTGCCGCCCGCCCCAATCAGCTGCAGCAGTTGTCCCTGCGCATTGTACTTGCGGACGGCGCTCCAGTAATCGAGCACGAACAGGTTGCCGGCCGCATCCACGGCCAGGTCCATGGGCCAGTAGCCATTGGAGTTGGTCTGCGGATTGGGCAGCAAGACTTTGCTGACAAATCGCCCCTGCGGGTCAAACTTCTGTACACGAGGCGGGAAGCTCATGCCTTCCAACCCGTACACGTTGCCCTGCAAGTCGAGGGCAAAGCTTGTTAGCCCGCCGAATTGCCCATCGGCCTGGCTAGACGCGCCAATCACGGCGATTTGCTGGCCCGCGGGGTTTATCTTGACGATGCGCGGCTGGTTTTGGTCGATATAATAAATGTTGCCCGCTTCATCCTGTCGCATTCGGTTGCCAAACACCAATTCGTTGCCCCATTTCTTAAGCAACGCCCCACTGGCGCTCAGCTTGCGAATCGTGCTAATGCTTTGGTCCCGGTCAGAGGCGTCGAGGACGTACACATTGCCACCACCATCCAGAGCCAGGGCCGCGTGCGCGCCGTTGAAGGGGCCGCTGCCTGCACCAAAAGCGCCCAAATGCACTCCCTGGGCATTGTAGCGCTGAACAGCATTTAGCCGCGAACTGACGACGTAAAGATTATTGGTCGCGTCGATTTCTAGCCCTATTGTTTGGCCAAAAGATGTCGACCCCGGGAAGCTCAGTGAGAGCGTATTGAGCAGTTGCCCGGTGATGCTGAGCCTGACCGCGGTAAAGTTTTTATTCAACACGTACACGCTGCCGTCGGGCGCGAGCTTTACATCCGATGGCTGCACCAAGGCCTGGGCGCCGCCGGGGGCGTACACCCACTGCACCTGCCCGCTGGCACTTAGTTTTTGCAGGCGGTTATTTCCGGTATCTGCCACGTAGATGTTGCCCGCGGCATCGACTGCCACCCCTTCGGGCTGCTGAAACTGTCCTGGGGCCGTGCCCGCCCCGCCAATCTGCGTGAGTGAGTCGCCGCCCGCGCTGTACTTGCGCACAAAAGACGCCGCCCGGTTCACCACAAAGACATTGTTCTGCCCATCCAAGGCCAGGGAACGGTAATCGGGCGTGCGCGTTGCCGAACGCAACGGAATAGTTTGCAGGTAGCGCCCCGTTGCATCGAGCTTCACCAACCCCACGCGGTCCAGCACGTGCATGACCCCGGTGGCGCTCACCTGGATGTCCTGCGGAAAGTCGACCGGCGTGCCCATCATCCGGTCGAGCCGGAAGTTGCGCAGCTGAGCGGACGCCGAGGTAACCGTGGCCAGCAAACAGGATAGCAGTAAAAGTTTTCTCATTCGGGGATTTAAAGCTCCTGTAGAAGCTTCGCACTTGCGCCAAGGAGTGTGTAGGCGGGCGAAGGCAGGCTCGTAAGGCCTTGTTATTGACCTATGAGCAAATGTAGGGGAACCGCATTATTGAGCACGGGGTCAAGCTAGACGAACCACTAGCGCGGTTTCGGGAGAAACATTGGCAGCAGCGAGGGGGGCTAGAGATACGCTAAGTAGTATTCAAATTGCCGGCTGCGCACGGTTAGTTTGCAGGAGGTGCGTTTTTCGAAGCGAATACGTTGCTGCTGCACCTCTGGCGAGTTGCTGGGACTGCGGTTCAAAACTACAAAGCACGATTTAATGGGCAGCGGCAGGCGCAACAGGGCCAAAGTGCTTTCCAATTGTTTGAGGGCATCGGTGAGGCGGTTGCCTTTCAACTCGACATACAATTCTTGTTGCACTGCCGAAACGCTAAACACGTAATCGCACCGATGTACACCGGGGGCGGCAGGAATAAACGTCTCAGGCCGCAGTTCTTCTACTTCGTACTGTTGAGGGTTGTGCAAGATAAACTTGCTGGCTCCGCCTAGCGAATCGGTGGCTACGATGGTACGGTCGGTACGCACCCGGCGGTGCTGGGCGGGAATTTTCATGAATGAATAGCGGGGTCCAAGGCCATTAGGTCGCCAAACTGGTCGGCGGTCACGTCGGATACGCTGTCGAGCGAATCCGCCCGCAGTAGCCCCGTTTCTTCGTCAATCATCAGTGTGGCCCGCCCGTTTTCCAGGCCGTACACCCGGAAATCGGCTAGGTGCAGCCGCAGCTTTTTGGGTACAACGGCATCGAGCTTGGCCAAGCCCGCCGCATCGTCGTGGAGGGTGTCGGCGAGTTGGCCGGCATAAATGAGGTTGTTAAAGGCGGTGAGTAGGTAAGGGGTGTGAGTGGTAAGAAATAGTTGCAGCGGCGCGGTACGGACATTGTACACAGCAGCCATTAGTTGTGCCAGGGTATTTTGGGCTGTGGGGTGCAAGTGAGCTTCTGGCTCTTCAATGATTGCGATTTCAGGTTCCGTTCGGGCAGCTAATGCTAGGTAGCGAAGCGCCAACACAACAGGTAATACTTCCTGCTGGCCAGATGAGGATACAACCAGTGGTGTTTTAGTGCCCTGTGCTTGGATAAGAAAGTCTTCCTCGTTCTCACGTTTGAAGTCTGCTTGCAGAACTTCCTTTGTAAGGGTATCAACCAACGAATTGCGCAAATCTTGGCGAGTGAATGGTTCACTGCGCTTAAAGGTGCTGTAAAACTGGCGAAAATTGTTTAGAAAAGGGTCCGTAGAAAATGGACCATCCGCCTGTGGTTCGGTCGCCAAGGAATAGGTGGCTCGACTCGCTGGAACGAACATTAGTGTACTAGTTCCAAAGGGCCCCAATGCTAGCGCCGCCGCTTGCTTGAAACGCATGTATAGGGCCGTATCTAAGAAAGCAGCTTCTTCTGGTGAGGAGCTGACGGGCGATGAAACCGCTTTGCGTGCTTGGTCAAACAGGGCGGGGTAAAAGTTGGAAAAAGTGACGTCCAACTGTTGCTCATTGCCGGTCAATTGAATAAAATTATTTCCATCGGTGTAGCGTAAAACAGTGTTCTCCTGAAATGCTGTCCGCTCAAACATCATAGAAAAGCCGGCCGTGAAAAGCGCTTCTAAGTCTGCAACTACAAACTGTGGCCGAAGTGCTTGCCGAAGCAAGCTATTGATGCAGCCTTTGAAGAAATACAGGCACTTCACGCAAATACTTTTTCCACTAGCCTGCGCTCCGATAAAAATATTAATGCGCCCCAATTCAATATCGATTTCATCGATACCAGCGAAATTTCGGATAATCAGACGTTCAGCCATAGCTATAAAAGTAAGCGCGTTTACTCCCCCAGTTTTCCCAGAATCTCCAGCGCGGCCGTGGCGATGACCGTGCCCGGGCCATACACGCCGGCCACGCCGGCATCGTAGAGAAATTGGTAGTCCTGGGCCGGAATCACGCCGCCGGCTATCACCAGAATATCCTCGCGGCCGAGCTGCTTGAGCTCCGTGAGGAGCTGGGGAAGCAGGGTTTTGTGGCCGGCGGCGAGGCTGCTCACGCCCACCACGTGCACGTCGTTGTCGGTGGCCTGGCGGGCTACTTCGGCGGGGGTTTGGAATAGGGGGGCGATATCGACGTCGAAGCCCACATCCGCGAAGCTGGTGGCGATGATTTTCGCGCCGCGGTCGTGGCCGTCCTGGCCCATTTTGGCTACCAGCATGCGGGGGCGGCGGCCTTCGCGGGTGGCAAATTCCTCGGCGGCGGCGCGGGCCTGTTCAAAGGCGGCGTTGTGGCTCATTTCCTGCGAGTACACGCCCGAAACGGTGCGCGTGGTGGCCTGGTGCCGCCCGTACTGGGCTTCGAGGGCGTCGGAAATTTCGCCGAGTGTGGCGCGGGCGCGGGCGGCGGTAATGGCCAGGGCGAGGAGGTTGTGGGACGGAACCTCATTCTCCTGGCCCCCCTCTCCCGCAGAGAGAGGAGGGCCAGACGATGCTGACGTGGAATCGGCAGGCACCCCCTCTCCGCGGGAGAGGGGGCCGGGGGGTGAGGTCCCCAAGCGGATTCCGGCCGCTTCCGTAATCGCGGCCAGGGCCACTTTCACGGCCGTGGTGTCGCGGCTGGCGCGGATGCTTTTCAACCGCGCAATCTGGCTTTCGCGCACGGCATCGTTGTCGATGTCGAGCACTTCAACCTCGGTTTTCTCGGAGGTCTGGTACTTGTTTACGCCCACGATGATTTCCTTGCCCGAGTCGATGCGGGCCTGCTTGCGGGCCGCCGCTTCCTCAATGCGCAGCTTGGGCAGGCCAGTCTCGATGGCCTTGGCCATGCCGCCCAATTCCTCCACTTCCTGGATGAGCGCCCAGGCCTTGTCGGCCAGCTCGTGGGTGAGGGTTTCCACGTAGTAGGAGCCGCCCCAAGGGTCTACCACCTTGGTCACGTCGGTTTCGTGCTGAAGGTAGAGCTGGGTGTTGCGGGCAATGCGGGCCGAGAAGTCGGTGGGCAGGGCAATGGCCTCATCCAGCGCGTTGGTGTGCAGGCTTTGGGTGCCGCCGAGCACGGCCGCCAGCGCCTCAATGGCGGTGCGGGCCACGTTGTTGTACGGGTCCTGCTCGGTGAGGGAGTAGCCCGAAGTCTGGCAGTGCGTGCGCAGGGCCAGGCTTTTGGGGTTGGTGGGGTTGAATTGCTGCATGAGCTTGGCCCACAGCAGGCGGCCGGCCCGCAGCTTGGCAATCTCCATGAAGTGGTTCATGCCAATGGCCCAGAAGAAGGACAGGCGCGGGGCGAATTCGTCAATCTTCATGCCTGCGGCCAGGCCGGCGCGCACGTATTCCAGACCGTCGGCCAGGGTGTAGGCCAGCTCCAGGTCGGCCGTTGCGCCGGCTTCCTGCATGTGGTAGCCCGAGATGGAAATGGAGTTGAATTTGGGCATGTGCGCCGCCGTGTAGCTGAAAATATCGGCGATGATGCGCATGCTCGGCGCGGGCGGGTAGATGTAGGTGTTCCGCACCATGAACTCCTTCAGAATATCGTTCTGAATGGTGCCGGCCAGCTTCTCGGGGCTCACGCCCTGTTCCTCGGCCGCCACAATGTAGAAGGCCAGCACCGGCAGCACGGCCCCGTTCATGGTCATCGACACCGACATCTGGTCGAGCGGAATCTGGTCGAACAAGATTTTCATGTCCTCCACCGAGTCGATGGCCACGCCGGCTTTGCCCACGTCGCCCTGCACGCGGGGGTGGTCGGAGTCGTAGCCCCGGTGCGTAGCCAGGTCAAAAGCTACGCTCAGGCCTTTTTGCCCGCCGGCTAGGTTGCGGCGGTAGAACGCATTCGAGGCTTCGGCCGTGGAAAAACCCGCGTACTGGCGGATGGTCCACGGGTTTTGCACGTACATCGACGCATACGGCCCGCGCAGGTACGGCGCTTGCCCGGCGCCGAAATCCAGGTGGTCGAGGCCGGCCACATCGTCTGCCGTGTACACCTTCTTAATAACGATACCCTCGGGCGTAGGCGCGGCGGTCGTTTCCGGCACTGTGGAAGTTGTCGGGGCAGGAGCGGCGTTGTAGGGAATCGAGGAGAAATCGGGCTTCATGGGATAATTAAGGAGTAAAACAGCAAGTCATGCTCAACTGCGCGGACGCCAGATGAACTTGACGTTCCTTTAGAAGCTGTTTGAGTTAGCTAAAATCATTCTAAAACGGTCATGCTGAGCGCAGTCGAAGCATCTCTACCGCTTCGCTTGAGCCGGTGCAACGAAGCGGTAGAGATGCTTCGACTGCGCTCAGCATGACCGTTTTATTAACTTAAACATCTTCTTAATGACCTGGCAGGTTACCGCCCTTGCAGGCGGGCCAGCACCTGCTCCGTAGTGTAGCCCTGCACCTTCATTTCTTTGAAGCCAAACACCCGCACGGCCTCCTGCATGGTAGCCAAATCGGAGCTGAGTAGGGCGGGGGGGATGAATACCTGCTTCTCTTTTGGAATCAAATTGATGAAGCGGGCGAAGCGCTGGAACTGCTCGGGCGTGGCGTACATCAGCGTGGCTTCCTCGGCCGAGGAGTAGAGTAGCGACAGCGTGCCCGGCGGGTGGCTGGCGGCCAGCTCGGGCCGCTCGTTCTCCTTCAGCATTTGCACAAACGATTCAAGAATCACCTGGTTGGTGTTGGCCCCGAGCAGTACCACGGCGGCGCGCTTGCTCTTGCGCTCGCGGCGCTCAAAGTGCAGGGCCGTGGCCAGGCGCAGTACTTCGGTGGGATAGGCAGCGCGGGTCACATCAAATGAGGCCGAGCGCAACAGCTTTTTGGGGTGGAAGGAGAACTGTTCGGTGTGGTCCTGGAAGCGGTTGGTGCCCACCACCACTTGCTGGCCGCTGGCAATGCGGCGGAACGTCTCGGTGGTCACGGCCTTTATTTCTTCAAACATCTGGCCCCGCATCTGGGGCAGCCCCCCAGCCGCCTCTATGCGCTGAAACACCTGCCAGGCCTCCTGGGCCAGCTGGTCGGTGAGCGTTTCGATGAAGTAGGAGCCCGCGGCGGGGTCCTGCACCCGGCCCAGGCCCGCCTCCTCGCGCAGCAGCACCGAGAGGTTGCGCGCCAGTCGACTCGAAAACTCGTTGGCTTCGGCAAATAAGTAGTCGAAGGGCGCGACCGACAGCGAATCGGCCCCGCCCAGCACGGCGCTCATGGCCTCGGTGGTGTGGCGCAGCAGGTTGTTGTGCGGAGCCAGCGTGGTCTGGGTCCACGATGAAGTCAGGGTGTGAATGCGCAGCCGCTCGTTGAGCTCAGCCGGCAGCCCGAAGCTGTGCAGCAGCGTGGCCCACAGCCGGCGCAGGGCCCGCAGCTTGGCTATTTCCAGGAAATAGCCGGGCATCACGGCCACGTGCAGGTGCAGGGCCGCGGCTACTTGGCTGGCGCTCACTTCCTCGTCGGGCAGCTCGGCCAGCAGCGTGGCGGCCGTGTTCAGGCTGAAGGCAATTTGCTGGGTGGCCGTGGCCCCGCGGTTGCCAAAAAAAGCCCCGTTCACGGCCAGCGCCCGGAAATCGGGCATGCCCGTGGTCAGGCTCACGCAGCGCCGCAGGGCCCCGCGGTAGTCCGAAAGCTCGGCTCCTTCGGGCATTGTGTTGGGGGCAAAGCGCAAAAAGCCGCGCAGCGCCGTGCCGGGAGCAGTTTCTATCAGCTGGCCCAGCAGCGTGTCTGGGGTTTCCGTCACCGTATAGCCCACGAAGGTGCGGGCCAGGGGCAGCAGCTCGGCCAGGTAGTACACGGCAAACGTGGCAGCGTCGCTGATGTTGAAGTGGATGCCATCGGCCCCTAGCGCCAGCGCGGTGGCCGCCAGCTCAATCTGCTCGCGGCCGTCGCCGTCGGCCGGTACGTTCAGCGTGGGCACGTTCAACCAGGGCGTAACCGGGTGGGGCTGGGGCAGTGGCGCGCCACCCAACGCCGCCAGGGCCTCGCGGTGGTAGAAGGGCTCCAGGGCAAAGCCGTCGGGCAGGGGCCAGCGCAACGTGGCGGGGTCCTGGCCTTTCAGGTCGCGGGCCAGGCGGGCCTGCCAGTCGGCCGTGGTCACCGCCGGAAACTCAGCAAAGGAAACGGACGAAGCCGCGGAAACATCGGACATAAATTCTGGGCGCTTTAGCCAACGAGTGCGACAGTGCCGAGCCACCATGGGCCCCGAGCCGCAAACAGGCCGAAAGATACGGCCGGGCCCCGCATGACGCGCACACAAGGCCTAGCCATATCCAGGACCCAAGCCAGTGGCGTAGCTTTGAGCCCCGGTAGCGGGATTGGGCTATTTTTAAATTCTTTTCATGCGTTCTGTTCGATTTATCTCCTTTTGGGCGGTCCTGGCCGTTGCCACCACTGCTGGCTGCCAGCGCGCCGCCTACCAGCCCAAGGCCACGTTTGCGCCCCTCACTAGCCAGCCGGTGGGCAAAGCCCAGGCCGAAGACCCCGCCGCCGCCGCCCTCATCGCTCCGTACCACGACAAGGTGACGGCCCAAATGACGGAGGTACTGGGCAACGCCCCGGCTCCCCTCACCAAAAACCCCGGCGAGTCGCCCCTGGCCAATTTCGTGGCCGACCTGCAGCGGGTGCGCGCCAGCCAGGTGCTGGGCGAGCCCATCCCGCTGGGCGTGATGACCAACGGCGGCCTGCGGGCCGGTTTCGCCGCCGGTCCCGTCACCCTGGGCTCGGTGTTTGAGCTGATGCCGTTCGAGAACGAGCTGGTTGTACTCGATGCTCCCGGTGCGGTAGTGCAGCAGCTGTTCGACTTTGCTGCCCGCAGCAAAATGGCCGTTTCGGGCGCTACCTACGCCATCACCTTCGACGGCCAGGCCAGGGATATCCGCATCGGCGGGCAGGCTTTCGATGCTAACCAGGACCGCCTCTGGCCCATTGCCATTTCCGACTACCTCGCCACCGGCGGCGATAACATGGGCTTTTTCAAGGCGCTCCCGGCCCGCCACACCAACGTGCTGCTCCGCACCGCCATCGCCGACCACATCCGCAGCCTCACCAAAGCCGGCCAGCCGGTCACGGCCAGGGTCGAAGGCCGGGTGAAAAGCAATTAGAAATTAAAAATTGAGAATTAAAAATGAGCAAAGGCCCAAGGGTTTTGGTCTCAGATTACACTTCGATTTTTAATTCATAATTTTTAATTCAAACCACATGAAGCGCCGCGAATTCCTCCGCAATTCCCTCCTTGGCACTGCCGGCCTCACCACGCTGGGCAGCTTGGCCAGCTCGGCC
Source organism: Hymenobacter frigidus (assembly GCF_014640435.1). GTDB lineage: Bacteria > Bacteroidota > Bacteroidia > Cytophagales > Hymenobacteraceae > Hymenobacter > Hymenobacter frigidus. The sequence continues at coordinate 16,409 of NZ_BMGY01000037.1, forward strand.
GAAGCCGCTACCGCTGCTAAAGCGCCAGTGAAGCTCACCATTCTGCACACCAACGACATGCACTCGCGCATTGAGCCTTTCCCCGACAACGGCGGGCAGTGGGCCGGGCTGGGCGGCATGGCGCGGCGCGCGGCCCTCATCAAGGACATTCGCAGCAAGGAGGCCAACGTACTGTTGCTCGACTCCGGCGATATTTTCCAGGGCACGCCGTACTTCAACTTCTTCGGCGGCGAGCTGGAATACAAGCTCATGAGCCAGATGGCGTACGACGCCAGCACCCTCGGCAATCACGACTTCGACAACGGCCTGGAGGGCCTGCAGCGCCAGCTGCCCAACGCCACTTTCCCATTCCTTATTGCCAACTACGACTTCTCGAAAACCTCATTGGCTGGCCGTTTCGCGCCTTATAAGGTGTTTGAGAAGCAGGGCATTCGCATCGGCGTATTTGGCTTGGGCATTGAGCTGAGTGGCCTAGTGGCCGATAAAAACTTCGGCCAGACCCTGTACCTCGACCCCGTAGCCAAGGCCAAAGAAATGGTTGCTCAGCTGCGCGGTACCGAAAAATGCGACCTGGTTATCTGCCTCTCGCACCTCGGCTACAAGTACGAAAATCCCAAGCTCGACGACCGCAAGCTGGCGGCGCAGGTTTCGGGTATCGACCTCATCCTGGGCGGGCACACCCACACATTCATGGACGCGCCGGAGCCCATCACCAACCTCGACGGGCCGCCCACTTACATCAACCAGGTGGGCTGGTCGGGCATCAACCTGGGCCGGCTCGACTACGAGTTCGCGCCCGGCACCCGGCACGGCGGGCTGGTGCGGGCCCACGTGCTGCCGGTGGGCGATATTGGATAAGGACCGGGTGGGGCGGGGCCGTTATTTGTCGAGCTTAACGGTTAAAAAACGATGTGGGCCGCATGGTTTGCCCTCCTGCTAGAACTAGTGAAAAAGCAAGGCAAAAGCAGCTTTTTTTCTCGATAAGTTTTCCACAATTTTGTCCCCCCTTAAGGAAAATCGGTGGTCGCGGGGCAGCCTGTTTCCTTCCCTTTTCCGCCCCGGCTCGGTGCCGATTCTTAATTAATTCCACTCATGCTCAAAGATTTTCGCACGGTTTGGGCTGGCTGCTTGCGCAGCATCTCGGCGGAAATCGGCGAACAGAGCTTTCGGACGTGGTTTCAGCCCATCGTGCCCGTGGAGTTGAAGGGCAACGTGCTGACGATTCAGGTGCCAAGCGCGTACTTCTACGACTGGCTGGAGGAGCATTACGTGGACGAGCTGCGCCGGGCGCTGTTTCAGGAGCTGGGCTCCGAAGGCCGCCTCGAATACAGCGTGGTGGTAGACCAGGGCAACGAGCAGACGCCGCCCCGCGCCCTGCACCTGCCCCCGCCCCGCAAGCAGGCTGCTCCCGACCCGCGCGACGCGCCCCAGACCATGCCCACCGCGCCGACGATGGGCAACCCGCTGGCCGGCAGCGCCCGCGCCGGCTCGGCGCGCTACGTGGCCTCGGGCACGGTGCGCACCACGCCGCGCGGCAACAATTTTGGCAACAGCGCCGGCAATGCCGATACCCTGGCTCCGCCCCGCAACCCCTTCGATACGGCCCGGCCGGTGGACGGCAACCTCGTGCCGTCGCAGCTCAACGGCTCGTACACGTTCGATAACTACATCGAGGGCGACTGCAACCGCCTGGCCCGCTCGGCCGGCCTCGCGGTAGCCAACAAGCCCGGCACCACCAGCTTCAACCCGCTGATGGTGTATGGCGGCGTGGGCCTCGGTAAAACGCACTTGGTGCAGGCCATCGGCAACCATATCAAGGCCACCGCGCCCGAGCGGTTCGTGCTCTACGTTTCGGCTGAAAAGTTTACTAACCAGTTCATCGACAGCGTGCAGCGGGCACAGGTGCAGGACTTTGCGAATTTCTATTTGCAGGTCGATGCCCTGATTTTGGACGACGTGCAGTTTCTGGCCAATAAGGGCAAGACGCAGGAAATGTTCTTCCACATCTTCAATCACTTGCACCAGTCGGGCAAGCAGATTGTGATGACCTCCGACCGGCCGCCCAAGGACCTGCAAGGCCTGGAAGACCGCCTGCTGAACCGCTTCAAGTGGGGCCTCACGGCCGATGTGCAAAGCCCTGACTTTGAGACGCGGGTGGCCATCATCCGCAACAAGATGGAACAGGACGGCATCGACATTCCGCCGGACCACGTGGTGGACTACCTCGCCAACTCGGTGCACACCAACGTGCGCGAGCTGGAGGGCGTAATCGCCTCGTTGGTAGCCCAGAGCAGCCTCAGCCGCCGCGACATCGACCTGGAGATGGTGAAGCAGGCCCTGCGCCACATCATTGAGGAAGTGGAAGCCGAGGTGAACCTTGACTTTATTCAGAAGACCGTGGCCGCTTATTTCGGCATTTCGGTGGAGCTTCTCAAGGATAAAACCCGCAAGAAAGAAGTGGTGACGGCCCGGCAAGTTGCCATGTACTTCGCCAAGCACCACACGGCGCACACGCTGAAAACCATCGGTTTCCACTTCGGTGGCCGCGACCATACCACCGTCATGCACTCGGTGCAGACGGTATCAGACTTAGTGGATTCGGACAAGAAATTTCGTGACCAGGTGGACGAGCTGCGGAAAAAATTTGCGAAGAACTAGCGCTCCACAACGGGGAAGTTCAGTAGCATTTCCATAAAAAGAGGACGGGGGTGAAGACGCACATTAGCATCTTCACCCCCGTCCTCTTTTTATGGAAATGCTTGTTTAAGCGGTTGTAGTTGGCGCGACTTCCTGCAAGGGTAGGTTGTACTTGGCGGCAAACGCCCGCACTTGCTCGCGGAAGCGGGTTTTGCGCATTTTGCCTTTCACCTCGCGCAGGTTCAGGGCGTAGATTTCGCCATCTTTCTGGCGTACTCGCAGCACGGCGGGCTTCAATTCGAGCGCCGAGATATTTTCGGCGGCGAATACTTGCTTTGGACGAAACAGGCCATTTTTGTGCACGATGTAGCCGGGCGTGAACTCCAGGTAGCTCTGGGTGCCAAAGATGGGGGCGTTGTTGACCAGCACGTAGCCCAGGTACACGAAGGTGAACACCAGAAATACCCAGTGCAGGAAGTGGTAGTCCTGCGCGCCGTAGTCGCTCCACATCCCAAATAATACGTAGGCGAGCCAAAACAGGCCGATGGCGAGCTGGCCCCAGAACGGGACACGGGAGGTGTTGGCAGGGCGAAGACGGATGCGGGTGGTACCAGTGGGCATAGGGCAAATTTAGGACGAAGTTTTTACTGATTGCGCGTGCTGGCGCAAAGTCTAAATAAGAACGTCATGCTGAGCGCAGCCGAAGCATCTCGCCTGGGGTGGTAAATCTTTTCTTGCGATTGGATTACTACTCCGAGCGAGATGCTTCAGCTGCGCTCAGCATGACATTCCTTATATATTGTCGAGCAAAAACTAGCCGACAAATTTCGCGTCCAGCGTCATTTTGGGTACGGCGCTCAGTGCTTTCGATACGGGGCAGTTGGCCTTGGCGTCTTCGGCGTGCTGCTGGAAGTCCTCGGCTGTGATGTTACCGCCGCTCACGTGGCCTTCGGTGCTCACGTGGATGTGCTCGATGACGGGGTGGCCGTTGTTAGGGTTCATCGTCACGGTGCTGGTCGTGTTGATGGTGTGCACCGTGTGGCCATGCTTGGTGAGCACGCTGGTCAGGTACATGGTGTAGCAGCCGGCGTGGGCCGCGCCGATGAGCTCTTCCGGGTTGGTGCCCTGCTTGCCTTCGAAGCGGCTGCCAACGGAGTAGGGAGCGTTCAGCGTGCCGCTTTCGGTGCTGAGGATGCCGCTGCCTTTGATGTCGCCGGTCCAGGCGGCGGTGCCTTTGTGGTCTGCCATGATGGGGGAGTTGGTGGTTTGGTGGGTTGGTGAAGTAAGCTTTCGCCGACCGGTGTACGGACGGCTACAAAGCCTAACGGCGGCAAGCTACTCAAGTTGCTGAGCGGTGCGTTCGCAAACTCGGCCAACGTACCTTCGCCGCCCCTTCAATGGCGTTTTACTTCGGATTATGGGATTGAAATCGGCCCTGAGCCGGCCGCTGGCGGCCTACGTGGTGCACCGTGACCAGCAGTGGCAGTGCGACCCCGTAGGTACCCAAACGCGACTGCTGACCAAGCTAACGGCCACGGCCGCCGGCACCGCTTTCGGCCGCGCCCACGACCTGGGCGGCGTGCGCACCCCCGCCGACCTGGCCCGGCAGGTGCCTGTGCGCGACTATGAGGCGCTCAAGCCCTGGTTCGACCGTACGCAGGCCGGGGAGGCCGACGTGCTCTGGCCCGGCCAGCCGCTGTACCTGGCCAAAACCAGCGGCACCACCTCCGGCACCAAGTACATTCCGATAACCAAGGAGAGCATCCCGAACCATATCAACGGGGCTAAGGATGCGCTGCTGCACTACATTCATGGCACCGGCCGCAGCCAGTTTCTCGATGGCAAGCTCATATTCCTGTCCGGCTCGCCGGAGCTGGAGCGGCACCACGGCATCCGCACCGGCCGGCTCTCGGGCATTGCCAACCACCACGTGCCGGCCTACCTGCGCCGCAACCAGCTGCCCAGCTACGCCACCAACATCATCGAAGACTGGGAAACCAAGCTGGAACGCATCGTGGACGAAACGCTTGGGCAGCAGATGACCCTGATTTCGGGTATCCCGCCGTGGGTGCAGATGTACTTCGACCGCCTCACGGCCCGCACCGGCCGGCCCATCAAGCACCTGTTTCCCGATTTCAACCTCTTCGTGTACGGCGGCGTCAACTTCGAACCTTACCGCGCCAAGCTCTTCGAGAGCATCGGCCGGCCGGTTGATAGTATTGAACTGTTCCCCGCCTCCGAGGGCTTCCTGGCCTTCCAGGATGAGCCCGGCAACCCGGGCCTGTTGCTGCTCCTGAACAGCGGCATCTTCTTCGAATTTGTGCCCGCCGAGCGGTTCTTCGAGCCCGACGCTCCCCGCCTCACCATTGCCGACGTGGAGTTGGACCAGCAATATGCTGTCATTCTCACCTCCAACGCCGGACTGTGGGCGTACTCGCTCGGCGACACCGTGCGCTTCGTGAGCTTGCGGCCGCACCGCGTGGTGGTCACGGGCCGCATCAAGCACTTCCTCTCGGCTTTCGGCGAGCACGTCATCGGTGAGGAAGTAGAACAGGCTCTGCGCGAAGTCATGGCCCAATCCCTAGAAGTCGAAGTCATCGAATTCACCGTGGCCCCGCTCGTGAGCGACGACCCCGCCACGCCCTCACGCCACGAGTGGCTGGTGGAGTTCGCCCGCCCCCCGCAGGATGCCGCCGCTTTCGCCGCCGCGCTGGATGCTGCCCTGCGCCGCCGCAATTCCTACTACGACGACCTTCGCAAAGGAAATATCCTGGTGCCGCTGCAACTCACGCCGCTACCGGCCGGGGCTTTCCAGCGCTACATGAAAAGCCTGGGCCGCTTAGGCGGGCAGAACAAGGTGCCGCGGCTGGGGAACGACCGGAAGGTGGCGGAGGGGCTGACTAGCGCCGGTTAAAATCCGTAACTTTAGCCATGCTTCGTCTCGATAAAACCGTTACCCGCAAAACAACTTTACACGCCGACCAAAATGCGGAGGACCGGGCTCACTGGCAGAAAATGTCTTTTGCTGAAAAGCGGGAAGTAGTAGAACATCTGCGCCATCAGGCTGAAACTCTTCGGGCCCTCCGTGAACTGGGCCGCCAGCAAGACTTTAGCAGAAACGCAGTTGACTTAACGAATAGTGAGTTGTCACACTGAATGCGATTCGCTTTCGACCTCGATAACACGCTCATCCGTTGTGGCCACGACTTCCCGTTGGAAAATCCCCAACGCCGCATCTGGGCCAAGCTGCTGGGCGGCGAACGGCTTCGGCAAGGAATCAAGCCATTAACCGACCACTGCCGCCAGCATGGCTGGGAAGTATGGGTATACACTACGTCCTACCGCAGCACATGGCACATCCGTAAGCTATTGTGGCTGCACGGCATCCGCTTGGATGGCGTGGTAAACCAGCAGCGGCACGACCGCGAAGCGCGGGTCCGCTGCACCAAGCATCCGCCCAGCTTCGGCATCGACTTGCTGGTTGACGATTCGGAAGGCGTGCGCATTGAGGGCGAGCGGCACGGCTTCCGAGTGTTGGTGGTAGGGCCCGAGGATACGCAGTGGACCGAAAAGGTAAAGGCCGCGCTGGAATCCCACTAACTTAGCCCGATGCCCAAGCTTCTTCTGCTTCTCAAAATCTTTAATACGGTAGCTGGCGGGGTGATTTTTGCCGCCGTAGCATTTCTGGCTTTCGCCTTCTACTTAGGAAACCGAGAAACCCACCAGCTTCTAAAAGAGCATTTGGTAGAAAATTTCTTGCTGCGTTTCGGAGCATTTGTTCTGTTTGGTTTTGCTTTAAGCCTTGTTCCAATCCTTATCAATGTGCTGGTAATTTGGTTTACTCCTCTGCCTTTCATCAATGCGCGCCGGTTCGCACTTAAAGCTGCAACACTGTCTATTATCGGTGCTTTGGTAGGGACGGTAGTTTTCTTTAGCCACTAGACTTTCATGAATTCTGCCAAACCCGCCCTCCACGTCCTCTGCCACGCCTTCATCGAGCAGCGCATCGCCGCCGCCCGCACGGCCATGCAGGCGGCTCAGGAATCGTCCAGTTCCGAAACCAAGAGCAGCGCCGGCGATAAGTATGAAACCGGCCGCGAAATGGCCAATGCCGAGCGCGACCGCAATGCTGCCCACATGCAGCAGGCCCAGCAGCTGCAAGCCGAGCTGGGCCGCATCAGCCCCGACGCTCCGTGCGATACCGTGCGGCCCGGTGCGCTGGCACACACCAGCCTGGGGTTTTTTTACATCAGCATCAGCGCGGGCAAGCTGGAGGGGCACGACGTATTCGCCGTATCGGCCGCCGCGCCGGTGGCGGTGGCGCTGAAGGGGCTGCGGGCCGGGCAGGAAGCCGCGTTCAACGGCAAGGCGGTGCGGGTGCTGGCAGTGGAGTAGGGGCGATTCTGCGCGTCCGCGCGTGAACGATACCTGAACTACCTCCTAACGCCTCCATGCGCGGACTCGCAGAGTCCACGCTACAGCTACTTCCACTCGCCGCCGCCGTCGGCGGGCCTGTCGGCGTCGGGCTTGAGGAGGCGGAACTCGACGCGGCGGTTCACCTTGGCGTCGGCGTCGGTCAGTTCATCTTTCAGCGGCTTGGAAGAGCCGTAGCCGAAGCTCTCGATGCGGTTGGGCGCGAGCTTACCCTTGCGCTCGATGTAGCGGCGGATTTCCTCGGCGCGGTCTTGCGAGAGCTTCTCGTTCACGTCGGGGTCGCCGCTGGTGTCGGTGTGGCCCGAGATGCTGAGCCGGAACGTGGGGTGGTCGACCAGAAACAGCGAAATGCGGTCCAGCGTGGTGTGCATATTAGATAGCACCGTGGCCTTGCCCTGCTCAAACTCCAGGTTCTTGAAAATCAGCGGCAGCTTGTAGTTGATGCTGTTTGTGAGCAGCGTCATCACCGTGTCGCCTTTCAGCGCAAACTGCTTCTCCACTGAGAAAAAGTCGTTGCTCTGAATCAGCATGGCGTAGTGCGAGCCCTCAATCAGCTCAAAGTCGAACGTGCCGTCGGGCCGGATGAACTTGCTGGCCACCTCAATGCCGTTGTCGGTATCGATGATGCTCACAATGCCCTTCAGCGGCTTGCTGCTCACCGAGTCGATGAGCGTGCCCTCCACTTTAGTAGTGGCCAGCGGCTGGGCCTCCATCGGCAGCGGGAAGGAATAGAGGTCGAGGTTGTTGATTTCCTGGGCCTCGGAGCGAGCGTAGTAGAGGTTCTTGCTTTCGCGGTCGATGGTGAAGTAGTACTCCGAACCTTTACCGTTCACCAACGGGCCAATGTTGCGCGGCTCCTGCCAGCGGCCGCCCACGCGGTAGGTTTTATAAATGTCGAAATCGCCGAAATTCAGTAGCTGCCCGCGCGAGCTGAAGTACAGCACGTGGTAGAGCGGGTGGTAAAACGGGCTCACCTCGTTCTCCCGGGTATTAATAACCGGCCCGATGTTCTCGGCCGGGCTCCACTGCCCGTTGCGCAGCTTGCGGGTGTAGTAGATATCGGACAGCCCGAAGCCGCCCAACCGGTCGGAGGCAAAATATAGCGTGTCCTCATTCTGCGAAAGCGTGGGCTGCGAGTCCCAGGCCGGCGAATTCACCTGGTTGCCCAGCGACTTGGGCGTGCTCCACTTCCCGTCCTTACCCCGCGTGGCTGTGAACAGGTCGCAATTGCCGTGGCAGGTGGCGCACTCGCAGCGGGCGAAGAAAATGGTGCGGCCGTCCTTGCTCAGGCACGCCGAGCCCTCGTTGTTGGGCGAGTTGATGGGCTTGGGCAGCGGCTCGGCATCGCTCCAGCTCACGCCTTCCTTGCGCGAGGTGTACAGGTCCTCGTCTACCACGCCGGTGAGGCCACGGCGCTTGCGCTTGCTGCTGAAGATGATGAGCGAGTCGTTGCCGGCCAGCGCCGGGCCGTAGTCGGGGGCCTTGCTGTTGATGGCGTCGCCCATGCTCGTGTACACGCCCTTGGGCGGGTGAAACGTGTTGAGGTTCTTGCGGTACTCCACCAGGTCATAGTACGTTTTCAGGGGCACGTACAAGGCCTGATTTTTCTGTTCCAGCGAGTCGTAGTAGAGCTGAATGCGTTTGATGTCGCTGCGGCTGTGCTTGAGGGCCAGGCGGTAGTAGGCCTTGGCTTTCACCGTCTGGCTGTCGCGCTCCAGCAGCTGGCCCAGCCGCCAGAGCATGTCGGTATTCCTGGCAAAGTTGGTGGGCCCGAACCGGGCCACGTAGCTTTCCAGCAGCACCCGGGTCTGGTGGTACTGGCGGCGGCGCTCGGTCTTGGCAATGGCGCGCAGGGCCTTTTTATCCTCAAAATAGGGGTAACGGTTAATGTCTACGAAGTCGGGCGTACCATCGGGCCGCAGGCGCAGCTTGCGGCTCGTGCGGCTGTTAAGGCCGCGCACGCGGTAGGTGCCGGCTGGGCTGGTCGGCCGGGCTGCGGGCGCGGGCTTCGTAGTCTTATTGGCAGGCACGGCCGCCGCTTTTTTGGGCGCGGCGGAGGCCCCGCCGCTGGTGGTATCGGCTGAGGGCGAGGCGGCGGCCGGAATGCGTTTGGTGGGCCGACGCTGGGCCTGCGCACTGGGCACGGTCGCGAGCCAGCCGGCCGTGCTCAACAGCAGCAATAGGAGGCAACGACGTACTAATGCCGACAAGAGTAGAGTTTTGGACATAGAATAGTGCGCAAGTTGCCAACAAATTAGGGAATTAGCCAAAGCGACGCGTTGGCCGCCCGGTCCAATGCGCCGCTTTGGCGGTTCTGGCCCCCTGGCACGGCCCTTGACGCACAAACGCGCCGCCAACGTGTATCTTGTAGCCTCCTACCCGGAGGACTGTAAGCTGCCAATCTGGCACCTGTGGCCCACGCTTCTGCTTCATTCCCGTTCATGCATTTGGCAACTTCCTATTCATCCGCTAAAGCGTCGTTTCGGACGCTTGGCAACACTAATTCTCAGCCCGAAGCCATTGCCATTATGGCCGCCGACCCCGACCACCTCCTGCGTAGCGACGATGCGCCGCCCACGCTGCCCCTACTGCCCGTGCGCAACACCGTGCTGTTTCCAGGTGTGGTGCTGCCCGTGACCGTAACGCGCAAGAAAAGCGTGAAGCTGGTGCGCAAAGCCTATGCCGCTGACAAGCTGCTCGGCGTGGTAGCCCAGCTCAACCCCGACGCCGACGAGCCGACCACCGACGAACTACATCCCGTGGGCACCCTGGCCCGCATCCTGAAGCTGTTGGAGCAGCCCGACGGTCAGATTACCATTATTTTGCAGGGGCAGGTACGCTTCAGCATTGAGGAGCAGCTGAGCTTCGCGCCCCTCACGGCCCGCGTCAGCTATTTCTCGGAAGTGGCGCTGAACCCCGAAATTCCCGGCGAGTTTGGCCTTTTGCAGGCCCTGCGCGAGGCTGCGGCCAAAGTGCTGGAACTCACGCCCGAGATTCCGATGGAAGCCCGGGCCATGCTCGACGGTATTCAGTCGCCGGCTTTCCTCACGCACTTTTTGTCGAGCAATGTGCAGCTCGACCTGCCCGCCAAGCAAAAGCTGCTGAACCTGGCCGACCCCGAACAGCAGGCCCGCTTGCTGCTCGAAGCCCTGCTGAGCCAGGCCGAGCTGCTCGAAATTAAACAGGACATTCGCTCTAAAACCCATACCGGGATAGATGCCCAGCAGCGCGAGTACTTCCTGCGCCAGCAGCTCAAAACCCTGCAGGATGAGTTGGGCCAGGACGGCCCCGACGAGGACGTGCACCGCCTGCGGGCCCGCGCCGAAACCAAGAAATGGCCCGAAGCCGTGGCGCTCCACTTCAAGAAGGAAATGGAGAAGCTGGCCCGTACCAACCCCATGGCTCCCGACTATTCGGTGAGCATAAACTACGTTGAGTTTCTGCTCGATTTACCCTGGGGCGAATACACCAAGGATAAATTCAACCTCAAGCAGACCAAAAAAATCCTCGACGCCGACCACTTCGGCATCGAGAAAGTGAAGGAGCGGATTCTGGAGTACATCGCCGTGCTCAAGCTGAAGCAGGACCTGAAAGCGCCAATTCTGTGCCTGTACGGCCCGCCCGGCGTGGGCAAAACCAGCCTGGGCCGCAGCATTGCCAACGCCATGGGCCGCAAGTACATCCGGATGAGCCTGGGCGGCGTGCGCGACGAAGCCGAGATTCGCGGGCACCGCAAAACCTACGTGGGGGCCATGCCCGGCCGCATCATTGCCCAGATTAAGAAGTCGGGCAGCTCGAACCCGGTCATCATCCTCGATGAGATTGACAAGGTGAGCTCGGACTTCCGCGGCGACCCCAGCTCGGCCCTGCTCGAAGTGCTGGACCCTGAGCAAAACGCCACCTTCACCGATAACTATCTGGAGGTGGAATACGACCTGAGCAAGGTCCTGTTCATTGCCACGGCCAACTCGCTCGACACCATCCAGCCCGCCCTGCGCGACCGCATGGAAATCATCGACCTCACCGGCTACACCCAGGAGGAAAAGGTGCAAATTGCCCGCAAGCACCTCTGGCCCAAGCAACTGAAGGAGCACGGCCTGGGTGAAGCCGAGGTGAAAATCACCGATGCCGCCCTGCACCGCGTGGCCGACGACTACACCCGGGAATCGGGCGTGCGCGGCTTGGAGCGCAAGCTGGCCGCCGTGACCCGCAACCTGGCCCGCCGCAAGGCCGGTAAAGAGCCCCTCCCCGCCGTGATGGAGCCCGCTGAAATTCGCAAAATTCTCGGCGCGGCCATTTTCGACCGCGACCAGTACCAGGACAACGATACTGCCGGCGTGGTAACGGGCCTGGCCTGGACCAGCGTGGGCGGCGACATTCTCTTCGTGGAAAGTCTACTGAGCCGGGGGCGCGGCAAGCTCACGCTGAGCGGCCAGCTGGGCGATGTGATGAAAGAGTCGGCCATTACGGCGCTGTCCTACCTGCGCTCGCGCGCCGATGAGATTGGCATCGATTACCGCCTGTTCGAGCAATACGACCTGCATATTCACTTCCCCGAGGGAGCCGTGCCCAAGGACGGCCCCAGCGCGGGCATCGCCATTTTTACCAGCATGGCCTCGGCCTTCACCCAGCGCCGGGTGCGCCCGCGCTTGGCCATGACCGGCGAAATCACCCTGCGCGGCAAGGTGCTGCCCGTGGGCGGCATCAAGGAAAAGCTGCTGGCCGCCCGCCGCGCCGGCATGAAGGACATCATCCTTTGCCCCAAAAACCGCAAGGACATCGAGGAAATCCAGGAGGACTACCTCAAAGGTCTCACCATTCACTATGCCGACCGCGTGGACGACGTGCTTCGCGTGGCCCTGCTCGATGAGTTGGTGCCGCACCCACAAAAGCTGCCCGTGCGCGACGAGCCCGTGCCATTGCCCGGCCCCAGCGTGGAGGTGCAGTAAAGAACCCGATTGCTCGTCCCAAGCGACCATTTACCCGTTCGGAACGAGTAAATGGTCGCTCTGGGGTACTTTTTGACCATGCAGGTGCGTTGGGAGCGGCAGGAGGCCCTTCTTCTCGCTTATCTTAGATTAATGAAGCACTTTTCCGCTTGTCGCGTCGCTGGTTTTGGCCTGTTGTTGGGAGTATTGGGCGCCCGGCCCCTTGCCGCGCAGCAGCTGGGTGGGCGCACCGTATTTCCATTCCTGGACTTGCCTACCGGCGCCCAGCAGGCGGCTCTGGGCGGCATGAACGTGTCGGCCCGCAACAACGACCCCACCATGCTGTTTGCCAACCCGGCGCTGTTGAATCCGGAAATGGATGGCCGCCTGGCTCTGAGCTACGTGGCCTACGTGGCCGATATCAAGCAGAGCACCGCCGCCTACGTCTTCAATACCCAGAAGTACGGGCGCTTTGGCGTGGGCGTCACCTACCTCAGCTACGGCAACTTCGAGAGCTACGACGCGGCCGGCAACAGCCTCGGCACGTTTGGCGTGAACGAGTACACCGTGGGCGTATCGGACTCCTACACCAAAGGCAAATTCACCTTCGGGGCCACCACCAAGCTAGCCGTATCCAGCATCGCCGGCAGTCGCTCGCTGGCCGGCGTGGGCGATGCCGGCGTGGTCTACAAGCATCCCACCACGGATTTTACGGCCGGCCTGGCCGTGAAAAACGTGGGCTACCAATTCTCGCCCTACCCCGGCACCGAGCGTGGTCCCCTGCCGCTCGATGTACAGCTTGGGGCTACCATCAAGCCCGAGCACATGCCGGTGCGCTTCTCGCTCACGGCCCATCACTTGCAGCAGTGGAACATTCAGTACCTCGACCCCAACGCCCGCGGCCAGCTCGATGCCAGCGGCAACGAGAAGAAAGCCACCAGAAGCTTCGGCGATAACCTGGCTCGGCACTTCACCGCCAGTGCTGCCCTGGTGCTGGGCAAGGGCTTGAACCTCCGCGTGGGCTACAACCACCTTATGCGCCGCGAGCTGCGCCTCGACAACACCAGCGGCAGCGCCGGCCTCAGCTTTGGCGTGATGCTTAAGATTAGCACCTTCCAGATTGATTACACGCACGCCACCTTGCAGGCGGCTGGTTCCAGTGAGTATTTCACGTTGTCGCGCAATCTGGATTCGCTGTTTAAGCGGAAGGAATAGTCGCACCGCACTGTTTCTGATTTGAAAAGAACTGTCATCCTGAGCGTAGTGAAGGACCTTATTACCGTAGAACTGTTTGCAGTAATCAAAACGGTGCAAGCGCGATAAGGTCCTTCGCTTCGCTCAGGATGACAGTTCTTTTGCCCCCAACCCATCTATCCACTTACCCACCCCATGCTCAACGACACCTTTCTGACCCCGGCCCAAATCGTGGCCGAGCTTGATAAGTACATCATCGGCCAGCACGAGGCTAAGCGCCACGTGGCCATCGCCCTGCGCAACCGCTGGCGCCGTCTGCACGCTCCAGCCGACATGCAGGCCGAAATAGTGCCCAACAACATCCTCATGATTGGGGCTACCGGCGTGGGCAAAACCGAAATTGCCCGCCGTCTGGCTCACCTCGCCGATGCCCCCTTCGTGAAAGTAGAGGCCAGCAAGTTCACCGAAGTCGGCTACGTGGGCCGCGACGTGGAAAGCATGGTGCGCGACCTCGCTGAGCAAAGCGTGAGCCGCGTGAAAGCCCGCCGCCAGGAAGCTGTGAAAGCCCAGGCCGCCGACGCGGTGGAAGAGCTGATTCTCGATGCCCTCATTCCGGCCATCAGCCAGCCTGCCGGGGCCAAAACCGGCGTCGGCTTCGGCAGTGGGGGAGGGGACGACATGCCGCAGTCCGACGCCGAGCTCAACGAGCGCACCCGCGAGCGGTTTCGCCAGAAAATCAAAAACGGCGAGCTCGAAGACCGCAAAATCGAAATTCAGGTGGCGCAGGCCGGCCCCAGCGTGGGCATTATGGGCACCCCTCCCGGCATGGACGAAGGTACCCTTTCCGGCCTGCAGGACATGCTGGGCAACATGATGCCCAAGAAAACCCGCAAGCGCAAAGTGACCGTGGCCGAAGCCCGAAAGCTCCTCCTCGACGAAGAGGCCGCCAAGCTCATCGACATGGACGACGTGAAGGATGAAGCCATCCGACAGTGCGAAAACGCCGGCATCATCTTTATTGATGAAATCGACAAAGTAGCCAGCAGCGGCGGCAAAAGCGGCGGCGGCGGTCCCGACGTGAGCCGCCAGGGCGTGCAGCGCGACCTGCTGCCCATCGTGGAAGGCTCGGCGGTGAGCACCAAGTACGGCATCGTCAACACCGACCATATCCTGTTCATCGCTGCCGGCGCGTTCCACGTCAGCAAGCCCAGCGACCTTATTCCCGAACTCCAGGGCCGCTTCCCCATCCGCGTGGAGCTGCAAAGCCTGACCAAGCACGACTTCTTCCGTATCCTCAAAGACCCCAAAAATGCCCTGACCAAGCAGTATGAGGCCTTGCTGAAAGCCGAAGAGGTAGCCCTCACCTTCGACGATGCCGCCCTGGAGCGCCTCGCTGAAATTGCCTCCGAAGTCAATGCCGAGGTCGAGAACATCGGAGCCCGCCGCCTGCACACCGTCATGAGTCGTCTGCTCAACGATATTCTCTACGACGTGCCCGACAAGATTGGCCCGAACGCGCACATCCAAATCACTGCCGCCTTGGTCGACGAGCGCCTGAGCGACATGGTGAAGAACCGGGATTTGAGCCAGTATATTCTGTAGGTGAGAGCAAAAAGGAAAATAAAAAACCCCGACCAATTTGGCTTGTCCTTACCCAAAACTTTTGCAAAGCGCCGGCCAGTAGGCCGGCGCTTTTTTTTGCGTGTATGTCTTGTCCGGCTATATGTTGACACTTTTCCGAAAGATGTCATGCAAAACCCCTCTGAGCCGCGCGTGCGGCGTAGTCAACGTGACTACAGTTTGCCCTTTAAGCTGGCCGTGGTGGGCGAAGTCGGCCGCGGCGAGCTGAGCTACAAACAAGCCCAACGGCGCTACGGCATCCAGGGCCGCAGCACGGTCCTGACCTGGTGCCGGCGCTACGCCAGCCAGTTCGTGACTTTTCAGGCTGCCGGGCCCATTTCCCCCGGCACCGCCCCCGCCGTGGACCCGACCCCGGAACAGCGCATCAAGCAGCTCGAAACGCAGTTGCGCGAGCAAAAGCGCTTGGCTGCCAGAGAACTAAAAGATGCCCAGGACCTGAATTTGTTGCTGCGCACGATACTGCAAGTGGTGGTGGAGGACCACGGCATCCCGTTGCCAAAAAAGTCTCTCCGGCGGCCGTTCGCCGCCTGGGGACCGAAAAAACCTTGAGCACGCAGCGCAGTTGCCAGCTCTACGGCGTGAGCCGCCAGGGCCTCTACCAACGCCGCCAGCGTCAGGCCCGGCAGACGGTGCGCGCCGAGCAGGTCTTGGTGCAGGTGCGGGCCGTGCGCACCCAGCTGCCGCGCCTGGGCACGCGCAAGCTGCGGCATAAAATCCACCCCGCTGCTGCGGGCGCAGGGCGTCGCCTGCGGGCGCGATGCCTTGTTCACCCTGCTGCGCCAACACGGGCTCTTGATTGCCCCCAAACGCAGCTACACGAAAACGACCGACTCGCACCACCGCTTCCACTGCCACCCCAACCTGGTCAAGGACGCGCCCAAGCCCACGGCTCCCAACCAACTATGGGTCAGTGACATCACCTGCCTGCCCACCCGGCAGGGCACGGTCTACCTGAGCTTGGTCACCGACGCGTTTTCCCGGCGCATCGTCGGCCACCACGTCCACGCCAGCTTGCACACGGCCGGCTGCCTGGCCGCCCTGGACCGGGCCGTGCGCGGGGCCGGCCGGGCCGCCACCGACTGCATCCACCATTCCGACCGCGGCAGCCAGTACGCCTCCGATGCCTACCAAGCGGCCCTGAAAAAAGCCAGGCTGCGCTGCTCGATGACCGACGGCTACGATTGCTACCAGAACGCGCTGGCCGAACGGGTCAACGGCATTTTAAAAGATGAATTCCTCTTTGTGCTGCCCGACGACGGGGCCCAGGCCCGCTTGCTGGTCGACTAGGCCGTGCACCTCTACAACGAGGAGCGCCCCCACCTGGCTCTAAACTATTTAACCCCCAACCAAGTCCATCTGCAAGCAAAAAGCCCCGCCGGAAAATCCAAGCGGGGCCCTTGCCTTATTCCTGTCAACAAATAGCCGGACGAGACAGTAGAGGGTAGCTTGCGAGCATGAGTATTTCGACGGACTTTGGGGACGCGTCGCAGTGGGCGCACACGCACTTTGGTGAGGTAGGGCTGGGCGACGTGCGCCGCAACCGGCGCGTGGTGAGGCTGGCGGCCGGCTGGGCGCGGGAGCCGGGGGCGACGATTCCGCGCCTGAGCCAGGGGCAGGCCTACGCCGGCAAAGCCGCCTACCAGTTGCTGGGCCACGCGCAGACGACCCCAGAGGCGCTGCAAGCCCATCACCGACAGGTCGTTACCAGGCAGCTGCAGGCCCCCGGCACCTACCTGCTGGTCGAGGACACGACGGAGTTGAGCTGGCCCGGGGCCGCCGAGCGCCGGGCGGGCCTCGGGCCGGTGGGGCCGGGCAAAGCCTATAGCCAGGGCGTGCTGCTGCACTCGCTGGTGGCCGCCGCCTGGCCCGCCACCGACCCCGACCCGGTGGCCAAACGGCCGGCCCTGCCACTGCTGGGCCTGCTGGACCAGCAATACCATGTGCGCCAGCCCGTGCCCGACGCCGAAAAAGCGCACCCGAACGGCGGTTCCCGCCCGCGCCAGGGCCGCGTACGCGAGTCGGCCCTGTGGGGGCAGCGCCTGCGGGCGGTCGGCAGTCCGCCGCCGGGCACGCGCTGGGTGGTCGTGGCCGACCGCGGGGCCGACATCTACGAGCACTTGCAGCAGTGCCAAGCCCAGGGGCTGGGCTGTGGTGCGGGCCGCCCAGAACCGGGCCCTGGTGGCCGGGGCGGACAAAACGGCCGCCGGCCGCCTCTTCGAGCAGGCGCGGGCCCAACCCAGCGCCGGCACCTTTGCCCTGGCCCTGCGCGGGCGGCCCCGCCAGCCGGCACGCGCGGTGGTGTTGCAGGTAAGTTTCAGCCCGGCCCTGGCCCTGCGGGCCCCGCAGCGGCCGGGCGGGGCCACGGGAAAGGGAGCGCCCGTGCCCGCCAGCGTGGTGCGGGTCTGGGAAGAAACAGGACCCGGGGCAGCCCCCGGCCTGGAGTGGCTCTTGCTCTGCGACCAGCCCGTCACGGACTTCGCCCAAGCCCTGACCTGCGCCCGCCAGTACGCCAGTCGCTGGCTGATTGAGGACTTTCACAAAGCCCTGAAAACGGGCCTGGGGGCCGAAAAGCTGCAGCTGCAAACGGCGGCCCGGCTCTTCGCCGCCGTGGCCCTGCTGAGTGTAGTGGCCCTGGCCCTGGTGGACTTACGCGAGAAAAGCCGGCTCGAGCCGGACTTGCCCGCTGAAGCGGCCGGCCTGACGGCCATCGAGTTGCGGGTGTTGCGCCACCAAAGCCACCGCCCCCTGGATACAGTGCGCGCCGTATACCTAGCCTTGGCCGCGCTGGGTGGGCACCTGGGCCGCAAAGGGGACGGCCCACCCGGCTGGCAAACCCTCTGGCTCGGCCGCCGGAGCCTGCGCCTGCTCGTGGAGGGCGTGAACATGGCGGCGCAACTGCTTGATGAATAACAGACAAAAAAGCACCGACCTGCCGGCCGGTGCTTTTTGAGTTTTGGGTAAGGACAAGACCAATTTGGCCGGGGTTTTTTATTATGGGTAAAAACGAGGGCTTAGTAGCCTTTGTTCTGCGCCAAGTTAGGGTTCTGCTGCGTGTCGACTAGCGGAATTGGGAAAATGGCTTTGTCATCGCCATAGTTAATCCGGCTCGAGTTACGCTTATTGCGCATCAGGTCGTAGTAGCGGTGGCCTTCGAAAGCCAACTCCAGGCGCCGCTCAAACAGGATGGCATCAACCAAAGCCTGCTTGGTGAGGAAATTGGCAATGGTGAAGCTGGGGTAGGCAGGAATGAGTGGTAGCGAACGACGACGCACCGTGTTCAGCAAGGCAATAGCATCGGTGTTGATTCCAGCATCGGCTTGAGCCAAGCCTTCGGCACGGTTTAGCAGCACTTCCGAGTAACGGGTAATCGGCACGTAGTCAAAAGAAGCGTTGTTGTACTTTAGCGTGAAAACGTTGACTGCAGCAGTAGCTGGGAACGCAGGCGGGTCGAGCAACAGCGTGCGGCGACGGTCCTTGCTGCGGAACTGAGTAGAGTCAATCCGGGCATAAGGCGTGACCGAAATGTCGGCTCGGCGCAGGCGGGCGTAATGCTGGCCCAGGGCGTTGTTGGTGTTGGGGTTGTCAGCAGAGTTCATGGCTACCGAGAAGATGGACTCGGAAGTCTGATAGCTGATGGCGTTGAACGGCGTGGCTGGGCTGGCGTTGAGGGTGTGGCGGGCCCCGGTGATAACCGTGTTGGCCATTGCGGCGGCTTCAGCGTACTGGCCTTTGTAGAGGTACACACGCGACAGCAGGGTACGGGCAGCATCTTTGGTGGCGCGGCCGGTTTTATCAAAAGCCGTTGTGTAGGTCTCCGGCAGGCCGGCAATGGCGTCGTTCAAATCTTGCTCAATCTGCGTATACACCTGCTTCACCGTGGAGCGGGCCAGATTCTGGCTCGCGTCGAAGGCGGTGCTGGCGTCGGGAGCCGTGAGTTGCAGCGGCACCCCAGGGTGCGAGGCATCAGCCGTGAAGACGTAGGGCTGTGCGAACAGATTCACCAGATTGAAGTACACCAAACCGCGGATAAACTTGGCTTCAGCAGTGTACTGCGCTTCCAGAGCGGGCGTGGTTTTACCGGTATTCTTCACAATTTGCTGCAGGAAATAGTTGGCACCGTACAGCGTGCGGTAGCCACCAGTCCAAGCATTCTGAGCAATACCGTCGTTGGGCTGCTGGTTGAAGGTCGATACGGTGCCGAAGAAGCCCGCGGGGTTGGTGTCGTCGCTCCGTACGTCGCCGTAGATGAGGGCCCGGCCGCCGAGGAATTCGGCGTTCTGCAGCTGGTCGTACATACCCACGGCCGATTTGGCAATGCGGTCGGGGTTAGCAAAAGCATCCGTATCGGTCAGTGCGGTGGGCGGGTCCTGGGTCAGAACGTCGCAGCTGGCAGCCGAAGCGAGTATCAAAGCGCCGAGGGCGGCTTGACGCAATTTAGTGTTGTGAAACATATCTAGAGAGGAGAGAAGCAAAGATTAAATTCCTACGTTCAGGCCGAAGGTGAAGCTACGAACCGGGGGCACCGAGCGACCGTCGACGCCGTAGGCGATGTTTGCACCGCGGTTGGTGTTTACCTCGGGGTCCAAGCCTTTGTAGCCAGTGAAGTTGTAGGCGTTCTGCACCAGCGAGTACACGCGCAGGCTGTTCAGGCCCAGGCGTTTAATGAGCGGCTCGGGTAGGTTATAGCCCAGGCTCAACTGACGAACACGCAGGAAGTCACCTTTTTCCAACCACCGGGTCGAAGCTTGGGTTGAAATGACATCGCGTAGTACCAACTTCTGAATATCGGTCTGCTGACCAGGGGTGGTCCAACGGTCCTTGATTTCCTCTTCATTGTTCTGGAGGCTGTTGCTAAGCAAGGCCTGCCGGTAGCCGTTATAAATCATGTTGCCGCCGCTGTACTGCAGGAAGATGCCCAACTCTAGGCCTTTGAAGGCAAACGTGTTGTCGAAGCCGCCATAGAAGGTGGGGTAACCCGTTTTGTTCGTGTATTTGAAGTCAGCCGTGGTGATTGCCGTCGTCACGTCGCCCGAAGCGGTGAGCCAGCGGCCCTGCGTAGCACCGGAATTAGTGGTGAAAGCTGCGTCGTATTGCTTGATGTTGCCATCCTTGTCTAAGAACTGGGCATTGCCGTTGGCGGGGTTCACCCCAGCCCATCGGGGCAGGAAGTAAATGGCCAGGCTGCTGCCGAGGCTTGCGCGTTGGTTAACCGATATAATGTCGTTCGGGGTAGCCAGCTCCGTTACGCGGTTCTTGAGGATGGTGCCGTTGATGTTTGAACTCCAGGTGAAGCCATTATCGAGGCGCACGTTCACCGTGTTCAGGGTCAACTCCACGCCGCGGTTGTACATCGAACCCACGTTGCGGTTTACCGAAGCATTGGGAATACCCGTGGTGCGAAGCACTGGTGCTGCCAGCAGCAGGCCGCTCACATCGTTGTTGAAGAAGTCGAACGTTACGTTTACGCGGTTGCCCAACAACGCAGCGTCGAAGCCGATGTCCAGCTTTTTTGAAGTCTCCCATTGCAAGCCAGGGTTGCCAACCTGCGAAATGCTGAAGCCGTTCACGTCGGCGTACTGGCCACCGCCGATGAGGGTACGCGAAGCGTATGCGGCAGTTTGTGGGTTCTGGTTTACCTGGGCATTACCAACCAGGCCGTAGCTGGCCCGTACCTTGAAGTCGTTGATGGCCGTGATGTTCTTCATGAAGCTTTCCTGCGACACGCGCCAGCCCACCGAGCCGCCGGGAAAATACCCGCGCTGGTTGTTGGCGCCAAAGCTCGAAGCCGCATCAGCCCGCAGCGTGAACGAAGCATAGTAGCGGTTATCGAAGTTGTAGTTTGTGCTGCCGAAGTACGATTGGAAGCCCGAGTTGAACTCCGTGCCGCCACCCGTTAGCGTGCCCGAATAGAGGCCGTCGAGAATAGCCTGGAACTTGTTGTCCGAGAAGTCGTTGGCAACGCTGTAAATACGCTTGGCACGGTTCTCCTGATATTCAATACCGGCAGTTAAGCCAATCGTATGCTTCTCGTTGAACGTACGGTCGTAGTTGGCGTAGTTCTGCCAGTTGTACTGGGTGAGGGTAGTGTTGTAGTCCTGCACAAGGCCCGAGCCCACCTGACGGCCGAGACCACCCAGGATGGGGCTGTTGTACTGGTCTTCGAAGTTGTTAGTGTAGTCGATACCGTACTTGGTTGTCAGGCGCAGGCCACTTACAGGCTCAACCGTAAAGTAGCCATTGCCCAAAATACGTTGTGAGGTGTTATCGTTGCGGTTTTCGCGCAGAGTACCTGGAATGTGGAAGTAGGCGTTGGGCGCATAAGTGCTTGGAATGGCGTTGTTGCCGTTGCCCAGGTTGCCCAGCGTGTTGAGGTAGTATGTCCCATTAGAGTTGTAGGCCGGTACGTTAGGGGGAGCCGTGTAGCCTGACACGGTCGCACCGGCAAGCGCGTTCTCGCCGTTGATACCTTGGTTGTAGGTTTTGGCGTAGCTCAGACTCACGCCACTCTTCAACCATTTCTTAGGAGTTAGGTCCAGGTTCATTCGTCCCGAACCACGACGCAGACGGTTGCTGATAATAATGCCTTTCTGGTCGTTCCAGTCGCCCGAGCCGTAGTACGAGGCAAACTCGTTGCCGCCCGATAGCGCCACTTGATAGTTCTGCTGGGTACCGCGCTGGAAAATCTCTTTAATCCAGTCGGTGCGGTCGGGTTGGCCGTCGCCGTTCACGTCGATATTGGCCGCAATGCCACCGGCGGGAATGCTGGTGTTGCCTACGTTTCCGGGAGCCCCCACGCTGCCAGCGCGGGCGTTAGCGGCCTTTTCGTTGGAGATGGTATTAAAGTCGTCTCCATTGAGAACCCTGGGGGTTCTAACAGCATCCTGGAAACCGTAGAAGGAGTTAAAGGCGACACGGTTCTGGCCCGATTTGCCACGCTTGGTAGTGATAACTAACACGCCATTGGCGGCACGTGAGCCGTAGATGGCTGCGGCCGAGGCATCTTTCAATACATCTACTGACGCTATATCGTTAGGGTTGATATCGGCCAAAGGATTGTAGCGGGCACCAAGGACGTTGGCTTGGTCCGAACTGTTCAGCGGAACACCGTCGAGTACAATTAGAGGCTGCGAACTGCCCGAGATGGAGCTTGCGCCGCGAATGCGAATCACGGCTTGGTCACCCAAGGTGCCGCTGGTTGTGTTGATGTTCACACCGGCCATACGGCCCTGCAAGGCTTGGTCAACGCTGACCACAGGCTGAAGCAATAGTTTCTCTTCTTTAACCTGCGCAATGGAACCCGTGATGTCTTTCACATCCTGCGAGCCGCCGTAGCCGGTTACTACCACTTCGCTCAGCTGCTTCACGTCGAGCACCAATGAAATCGCAATGGTGGATTCGCTGCCTGCGGGACGTTCTTGGCTAATGTAGCCTACCGAGCTGAAGGTGATGGTGGCACCCGACTCGGGTATGCTGAGGGTGTAGCCACCGTCCGAGTTGGTCGAAGCACCATTGGTCGTGCCTTTCACCAGCACCGTCACGCCGGGTAAGCCCTCGTTAGTTTTTCGGTCAGTTACCCGTCCGGAGATGCTGCGCGTCTGGGCAAACGCTCCGTTGAGAAGGGTAAACATGAGCACCAAGCTCATGAGTATGATTTTTTTCATATTAAAGAAAAGAAATGGATAAGAGAGTTTGATGGAGAAACTGTGAAGGTGGGATTTCACTGTCAAAAATAGTTCAGGAACACCAGATTTTGATGAATTTGTCAACGAATCTATTTAGTGATTGAAAAAAGACCTCCAAATGAAGCGAATTAGAAAATCAACAAAAAGTTCAAATAAGACTGAAAATGCAGGTGCGGCGCTCCATTTTTCATCCTTCAATGGAAGTCCTGCTCTATGGAATCATCCGCACGTGAATAGTGCCCTAGCGGATTACCCACCGGCGCGGCCGGCCGATTGGTCTCGATAATTTACTTAGGACTTACGCAAAAAGCAGGGTTGGTTTGATTAATTCATGTCGCATATACTCATCCAAAAACGCTTGTTTGAGTTGATATACCGTCTGTTGGGTCTGGTAGGCGGCTTGTTTAAGCCGGGTCCAGGCCCGCACGGCCAGGGCGATGTGGTTGCGCTGGCTGCGGGCCAGCCGGCACTGGCAGGCCTGCACGCCGGTGAGTTGCTTGAGTTCGCGGTGAAACTGCTCAATCGTCCAGCGGACGCTGCTTTCTTGTTCGGCAGCGGCCGTGTCGCGGGGCTCGGCCTCGTTGGTCACGAGGTAGTCCGTCCGGTGGGTGGACACCAGTACGCGGAAAAGTTTCAGTTTGCAGTCTTTGGGCATCCCTTTTACTTTCAGTACTTTGCCTCGTTCCACTTCCGTGGCCGACCAGATGAGCAGCGCCACCGGCTGGTAGGGCTGCCGGCCGCCGGAGTCGTCGACGAGGCGGTTGCTTTTCAGCGGGCAGTAGAACGTTTTGCCTTCGGCCAGCAGCCACTTGAACAGGGCCGTGGTGGCGTACCAGCTGTCCATCAGAACCGTACGGTAGGCAACACCGCGCGGGGCCAGCTGGCCCAGCATGTCGGCCACGTGGTCGAGCTTGGTCTTGCCGTCCACGTCGGGGGCGAAGAGGCGGTAGTCAATGAGCCAGAACTGGTCGGTATCGGGGTTGACGTACACGCAATTGACCAGGCCGATGCCGGCAATCACGCCGTGGGCGTTGCCGCTGTACTGGCGACGGACCAGTTCGATGCGCCGGCTGTGGTGCTTGTCGAGCACCGTGTCGTCGAACAAGACGTAGCCCCGGGCGCTGAGCACCACCTGCGGGCGCACCTGCTGCCAGAGCTGGCGTGGCGTGAAATGGTGGGTCTTGAGAAAGTAGGCCACGTTGTCGTGGGTGAGCCCGTCCAGGTGGTCGGCCAGGTACGTGCCCGTATAGTTCACCTGGCTGCTCACCAGAAACTGCCCGTAGAGTTGCGCCGTCACTTTCATGGCTTTTCCTTTCAAGTTACACCTTTTGCGTAAGTCCTATTACTGATGTTACGCACGGAGTAAGGTGAGTTGATGGTACATGGCTTTCAGGCCGACGGTATAGAGTTGGGCTTTAAGGCGAAAATGGCCGATGCCGCATTTGAGCTTGAGCACCTCCAGTTTGGTGTAGGCCAGCACGGCGGCGAAGAAGTGCGTGGCTTGCGTGGTCAGGGTTTTGGTGGGTGATTTTGCCATCGAGGCGTTCTGTTTGAGCGACTTGTGGTATTCTTCCACACAAAAAGCTTGATGCGCTTTTCCACCGTCTCTGGTAAATCGTGGTCAACCGGGCCTGGTCCAGGTCGGTGTCGCTGCTGACCAGATACAAAATACCCCGGCTCCCGTCTTGGTTTGTAAAGACTTGTCTGGTTACGAGCACCGCCTCTTGAACGGACCGCAAATAGACGCGCAAGGGCTGCGTATCGGCAAACACCAGCGACTGCACGGGTTGGAACTGGCCCTGCGCGCGGTCGGCTTCGCTCAGGGCCACGGTGCGGCTGCTTTCGAGGGCAAAAAGAAAGTGATGGCCCAGGGCCCGCACCAGGGTCATGTTCTCGGCCGAGGCGTACCAACTGTCGGCCAGCAAGTAGCGGTAGGCCACCTGTTGCTGGGCTACGCGGAGCATCTGCTGCAAATACTCATTCTTGGTGAACGGGCTCTGATAACTCGTTTTCTGCGTCTTGGGCTGGTAGACGGGCACGGTTTTGCGCACCAGCTCGACGGCGATGGGCAGGGCCAAGTCGGCGGCCTGGTAGAGCAGGCTGACGAAGTTCAGGCCCTTGACGTAGCGCTGCTGGCTGTGGTCCCAATGGGTGCAAATCAGCTCGTTGGCGTCAGTGTGCGCCTTTTCCAGCACCGAATCGTCCACGATGAGCACGGCAAACTCTTCGGTCGGCCGCTGGGCTTCGGCCTGCCGAATCAGGGGCTTGGCCTGCCGCCAGATGTCGGCCGGGCCGTAGGTGGTCTGGCTCAGCCAGCGCGTGATGTGGTCGTGGCTCAACGCCCCGTCCAGCAGCCGCGATAAGCCCGTGGCCGTCGTCGGACCCGTCGAACTCAGCAAATAATCCGTGTACAGGTCCAGCGTGCAAGTCATCATAAGCTACTAAACGGGCTAAGATGCCCAACGACTGCGTAACATCAGTAATTTAATTGGCCTAGCCCTTTAATACCCAAGGTAAATACGGAGCCTGTTTAGGGTTTCTCATCAGGGGGTATTTTACGCAGCAAAAGGACCGCAAAAGCCAGAAAA
>NZ_BMGY01000038.1 GCF_014640435.1 Hymenobacter frigidus
ATATAACTTTCGGGTCAAAATAGCGGAGGTATCCATCTTGCAAAATTAACTCAAACAGCTTCTAAGCAAAAAGCCACGTCATGCTGAGCGAAGTCGAAGCATCTCGCTCGGGGAAGTAATCCAATCGTTTAACGAAGCGAGCGAGATGCTTCGACTTCGTTCAGCATGACGTTCAAATAATAAGTGCCAAGCCACTAGCTTTTAGCTAATAGCTGTCAGCTTTTGTTCTCATAGCCAAGTGATTATACCGGCTTCATTGTTCGTTTAATTAGGGCTTGGCACTTAGCACACTTCTTCTACTAATGTCCACCCCGCGTCCCTGCGCCCTGAGCATTGCCGGCTTCGACCCCAGCGGCGGCGCGGGCCTGCTGGCCGATTGCAAAACGCTGGAGGCCAACGGCGTGTACGGTCTGGGCGTGTGCACGGCCCTGACTATTCAGAACGACGTCACGTTTGAGCGGGTGAGCTGGGTAGCGCCAGCCGACATTCGGGACCAAATCCGGCTGCTGCTGGCGCGCTTCCCGATTGACTTTATAAAAATCGGCCTGTTTGAAAGCCTGCCCCAGCTGCTGGAGCTAACTCGTTGGCTGAAAGGTCAGAACCCGCGCCTGCAACTCGTGTGGGACCCGGTGCTGAAGGCCACGGCCGGCTTCGAGTTTCATCAGCGGCCCGACCCCGAGCTGCTGCGGGCTTTGTGTGCCGAGATGGCCCTGCTCACGCCCAACCGGCCGGAGGTGCTGCGCCTCTGGCCGGCCCCTACCGCCGAAGCTGCTGCCGAAGCCGTCAGCGCCTGGTGCCCGGTGCTGCTCAAAGGCGGCCACGCGGCCGGGGCGGAAGCCACGGACCTACTGTTTGGGTCGGGCGCGGTGCAGGCTTTTTCGGCCCCGCGACTGCCCCACGGCGAAAAGCACGGCAGCGGCTGCGTGCTGTCGGCCGCCATCCTGGCGCAGCTGGCCCGGGGCGCGGCGCTGGCCGACGCCTGCCGCGTGGGCAAGGCCTACACCGCCACCGTGCTGGCCAGCAACCCCAGCCTGCTGGGGTATCATTTCCACAACTCTCTCCCGCATGAAAATTAGCACGCTCCAATGCCTGGTCGCCACCCCGGCGCAGGCCGAAGCGGCTTGCGCCGGCGGCGTTCGCTGGGTACAGCTTCGAATAAAAAACGCCTCGCCCGAAGCCTGGGAACAGGCGGCGCGGGCTACGCTACTCGTCTGCCGGCGCTACGGTGCCGTGCTCATCATCAACGATAACCCGGCGCTGGCCCGCGCCATCGGGGCCGACGGCGTGCACCTGGGCAAGACGGATATGGCACCGGCCGAGGCTCGCCAGCTGCTGGGACCGGACTTCATTATTGGCGGCACCGCCAACACGTTTGCCGACATCGAGCAGCTGACGGCAGCGGGTGCGAACTACATCGGCTTGGGACCGTTTCGCTTCACCACCACCAAGCAGAACCTGAGTCCAATTCTGGGCCTGGCGGGCTACCAGGCGCTGCTGGCTCAGGTCCGGGCGGCGGGCCTGACGGTACCCATCGTGGGCATTGGCGGCATTGCATTGGCCGACGTGCCGGCGCTGCTGGCCACGGGCCTGCACGGCGTGGCCGTGTCCGGGGCCATCACCCACGCCGCCGACCCCGTGGCGGCGGCCACCTTGTTTGTCAACCACGTTCAGGCGCTGCCCACTTCCATATGAAAACCCAACCCCTGCGCATCGCCGACCGGGTATTTACCTCCCGCCTGTTCACCGGCACGGGCAAGTTCAGCTCGGCCGCGCTGATGGAGGAAGCCCTGCTGGCCTCCGGTTCGGAGCTGGTCACCGTGGCACTCAAGCGCGTGGATGTGACCAACCCGGAGGATGATTTGCTGCGTCACCTGAGTCATCCGCAGTTCAATTTGCTGCCCAATACCTCGGGCGTGCGCACGGCTAAAGAGGCGGTATTCGCCGCGCAGCTGGCCCGTGAGGCGCTGGAAACCAACTGGCTCAAGCTCGAAATTCACCCCGACCCTAAGTACTTGCTGCCCGACCCGATTGAAACCCTGAAGGCGGCTGAGGAATTGGTGAAGCTCGGCTTCGTGGTGCTGCCCTACGTGCACGCCGACCCGGTGCTGTGCAAGCGCCTGGAGGAAGTGGGCGTGGCGGCGGTGATGCCGCTGGGCGCGCCCATCGGCTCCAACAAAGGCTTGCTGACCCGCGAGTTTCTGGAAATCATCATCGACCAGAGCCGGGTGCCGGTCGTGGTCGATGCCGGCCTGGGAGCGCCCTCGCACGCGGCGGCGGCCCTGGAGATGGGAGTCGATGCCGTACTGGTGAACACGGCTATTGCCGTGGCCGGCAACCCGGTGGCCATGGCCCACGCCTTTCGCTTGGCCGTGGAGGCGGGCCGCCTGGCCTATGAAGCGCGCTTGGCCGCTCCGCGGGCCCATGCCGTAGCCAGCAGCCCTCTCACGTCTTTTCTGGATTAACATGAGCTTTCGACCCATTTTCGAGGCCCATCCCTGGGAGGAGGTGAAGGCCGGCATCTACGCCAAGACGGCGGCCGACGTGGAGCAGGCCTTGCGCGCGCCCAAGCGCACGCTCGAAGACTTCAAGGCCCTGATTTCGCCCGCTGCCGCGCCCTACCTGGAACAGATGGCCCAGCTCAGCCAGGCGGCCACGCGCAAGCGCTTCGGTAATACCGTGCAGCTCTACGTGCCGCTGTATCTGAGCAACGAATGCCAGAATATCTGCACGTACTGCGGCTTCAGCCTGGATAATAAAATTCGCCGCCGAACCCTGAGCAGCGTCGAGATTTTGCAGGAGGCCGCCGTGCTCAAAGGCTGGGGCTACGACCATGTGCTGCTGGTGACCGGCGAGGCCAACCAAACCGTGGGCGTGGATTACTTGGAACAAGCCCTGCGCACGCTGCGTCCGCACTTCGCCCACCTCTCCATGGAAGTGCAGCCGCTCGACCAGGACGAGTACGAGCGCCTGATTCCGGAAGGCTTGAACACGGTGCTGGTCTACCAGGAAACTTACCACCAGGAGGACTACAAAAAGCACCACCCCAAGGGCAAAAAGTCTAACTTTCACTACCGCCTAGAAACCCCCGACCGCCTGGGTCGGGCCGGCATCCACAAGCTGGGGCTGGGCGTGCTTATCGGCCTCGAAGACTGGCGCACCGACAGCTTCTACACCGCCCTGCACCTGGGCTATCTGGAACGTACCTACTGGCAGACCAAATACAGCCTCTCGTTCCCACGCCTGCGGCCGGCCGAGGGGATGCTGCCGCCCAAAGTGGAGATGAGCGACCGGGAGTTGGTGCAGCTGATTTGCGCCTACCGCCTGCTCAACGAGGAAGTCGAGCTGTCGATTTCGACCCGCGAAAGCCCGGCCTTCCGCGACCACGTCGTGAAGCTGGGCATCACCAGCATCAGCGCGGGCTCCAAGACCAACCCCGGCGGCTACGCCGTAGCGCCCGAGTCGTTGGAGCAGTTCGAGATTTCCGACGAGCGCAGCCCGGCCGAAATTGCCGCCATGCTCCGCCGCCAGGGCTACGAGCCCGTGTGGAAGGACTGGGATAACGCCCTGATGAGTTTCCCAAGCCAGTAAGCCGCTATATTTCTGCCAGTAAGGCCCGAAATGCCGTCACCGGGTCGGGCTGCTGCCAGATACCGCCCAGCACGGCGGCCCCGGCAAAGCCCGCCTGCTGCACCCACCCCAACGTAGCGGGGGTGATGCCCCCCAGGGCCACCACGCGCGGCCGATACTGGCGGCGCTGCTGCCAGGCAGCCAGCGCCTGCTGCACTTCAGGCAACTTAAAACCACTTCGGTAACCAGCTTTGCTGGTGCTGTCAAAAATCGGACTCAGGAAAACGTAATCATAGCGTCGGCGGTGCCGCGCTACTTCGGCCAGGCTGTGCAGCGAGGCGGAGATGCTGCGGCCCCGCAACTGGCGCAACAGCCGGCCCAGCCCGGGTTCCTTCCGCGCCCGGGTTGTTAAATGAATGCCTTTGAGCGGGTACTCCAACGCCAGCTCGTAGTGCGTATGCAGCACAAGGCGGGGGTAGTACTGCGCTGGAATAGCCTTCAGGTACGCCCCCAGTTCGGCCCGCGTCCAGCTGGGTTTGCGTACGTGAAAAGTTGTCAGGCCCGCCGCGAATAGCTGCGCCAGCACCTGAGGTTCAGACGCCAGTCGCTGCTCGGGGGAAATAATGAGTAAGGAAAAAGACATGGTGGATGATAGAGCTAGGGCTTGCGCAGTTGGTTATGCGAATTAACTGTGGGCATGAACAGGCCGAAGGTGGCGGCAGAGGAATAAATTCAACTTTTGGTAGCCAGCCTTACCGCGGTGAGCGGCACGGAAGTCGCCCGGGTCCACGTCGGGCCCGTGGTGGTGCACGACGAACTCACGCGCCTGCTGCACCGGCTCGAACCCAACGCGGCCACCGCGTGGCAGGAGGCGCGGGGCGTGGTCATTAGCCTTGGTTAGAAATTTGGTCTAAAAGTTTAAACGGGCTATTGGTTATCGGTTGCCAGTGGCTGTCTGGTTCACGTCAGACCTCCTTTATCACCTGATGTTCCAGGCTCAACTCGGCGTAGAGTTGCTTGAGGCGGCGGTTTTCGTCTTCCAGGTGCTTGAGGCGCTGTAACTCGCTCACGCTCATTCCCCCGAATTTACTTTTCCAACTGTAGAAGGCAGGGCCATTAATGCCGTGCTCCCGGCAAATATGGGCCACGGTCTGGCCTTGGTCCTGTTGGCGCAAACTGCCCAGAATCTGGCCTTCGCTGAAGCGACTCTTTTTCATGAACAGTTAAAAATAGAGAAAGTGAAAAGTTACTACCTGATGTTACGCAGCCATTTTGGTCAACATGTAGTGCATGGCTTTGAGTCCGCGCAAATAAAGTTGGGCTTTGAGGCGAAAATGGCCGATGCCTAATCGCAGCGTTAATTTTTCTAACTTGATGTAAGCCAGGATAGAAGAGAAGAAATGATTGGCCTGCGTTTCGACGGTTTTCGTGGGCGACTTGCCCATCGACGTGTTTTGCTTGAGCGATTTGTGGTACTCCTCAATTTTCCACCTTTTCTGATAGATTATCGTCACTTGTTCCCAGGTCAAACTTGTATCGCTGCTGACCAGCTATAACACCCCCTGCGAGCCGTCCTTGTTTGTAAAGACTTGCCGGACCACGAGCACCGCCTCCGCGACGCCCCGCAGCCAGACGCGCAGGGGCTGCCCCTCTGGGAAAACCAGCGTATCAAGGGCCTGAAACTCGCCGTTGCCGCGTGCCACTTCGCTCCGGGCGGCGGTGCGCGAGGTGGGCAGGGCAAAAATAAAGTCGTGACCCAGTTCACGCACCTGGTTCATGTTCTCGGCCGAGGCGTACCAGCTGTCGGCCAGCAGGTAGCGGTAGGCCACTTGTTGCTGCACGACGCGCAACATGGCGCGGAGCATTTCATTCTTCGTCAGCGGGCTTTTCTGGCTCACTTTCTGCGTTTTAGGGTCCGTTACAGCCTGCGTTTTCTCCACCAGCTCCACGGCAATCGGCACGGAGAGCGAGCCGGCTACATAGCGCAGGCTGACGAAATTGAGGCCCTTCACATACCGCCCCAGGCTGTGGTCGTAGTGCGTACAGAGCAGGGCATTGGGGTCGGTGTGGGCCTTTTCCAGAATCGAATCATCGACGACCAGCACGGCGAAATCAGCCGCTTCCAACGCCTGTTCGGCGCGTCGAACGAGCGGTTTGGCGTGGGCCCAGACCTGGCGCGAATCCAGGTACACGCTGCTCAACCAGCGCGTCACCTGGTCGTGGCTCAGCTGCCCATCGAAGAGCCGGGAAAGCCCTGTGGCCGACGTTTGGCCCGTTGAGCTGATGAGGTAATCCGTGTATAAATCCAGGGTGCAGGCCATCGAAAAGCGTATTTAGACCGGAAAACTACTGCGTAACATCAGTTACTACTCCTCTCTACTTTTGACTGGCCTACTTACAGGGGGAGCTTACACGCTATAATTAAATCTGAGTCTTATATCGTGGATAGGCATCTTCGCCATATTTAATCCAAGCTATGTTATACAACTCTTTGACTATTGCATAAGCATCATGATTTAATTCGTATTCAAATCTGTACGCTAATTCATCACGTTTTCTGCCTGTAGTTGTTTCAAACAAAGTGTTTGCATGTGTATCGTACACTATCTTGATTTCCGCTAGACCTATTGAATGCAATTTGCTGCCAAGTTGCAAGGGTAAATTGTAGGTATGTTTATCAAGTGAAAAACAGGAACCCAGTGAGTTCAAATCTGAAGTGAAAGACCTGTTGACTATATAAGATAGCCTTAAGAAGGTAGTGTAATCAAAGCATTGATGAATGAAAGCTCTAAATAGTTTTCCAACCATGGATGCTTTCCCATTGTCATCTAATTTGTCAAGTATAGTTAATACTTTTTCTCCAACAGAGTTTCTCGTTTCTTCATCATCCTCTAGGCGTTCCGCAAACTGAATGCGTTCGAGTTGGGGGATGGACTTCAACTCAAAGAGAAATTTGAAAAGCTTCTTCGCAAATATTCGTTCACGCATATTCGCTCCCGTTTTAATGAGGGAAATAATCGTGTTGCCGAAAGGCATGTCTTTTAAGAAGCCGTCTTTTAAAAGAGAGTCGAATACAACCTCTATTAAATCAACAGTCACCGGTGTTAAATCAGAGGCTACTGAGGCAATTAAGGATTTATTTAAATTGTCCTCCATATAGGGTGTAATAAAACGTTGGGCTACCGCACACCCAACCGATTCCGGCGCCAGCCCGAAACCTCCGCGCCGGCCGTTTCGCCAGTTGCGGCAGCCGCTTTCGGTTTCTTCTCGCTGAGCAGCAGGGCGCCCAGCGCGGCGGCTACTTTAGCCGTGGCCTCGTCCGGTGCTGATGGGGCGAGGGTGGCGGGCGTGAAATGGTCCTTGATAAAGTTCGTGTCGAAATCGCCGCTCACGAAGGCGGGATGCGTCAGCACGTAGCGGCCGAAGCCCAGCGTGGTTTCGATGCCCGTGATTTGATACTCCTCAATGGCGCGCAGCATGCGGGCAATGGCCTCGGCACGGTCGGCCCCGAAGGTGACCAGCTTGGCAATCATCGGGTCGTAGTAAATCGGAATATCCATGCCCTGCTCGAAGCCGTCATCGACGCGCACGCCGGGGCCCTGGGGGCGCACGTAGGTGGTTAGGGTTCCGATGTCGGGTAGGAAGTTATTTTGCGGGTCTTCGGCGTACACGCGCAGCTCTAGGGCGTGGCCGGTAATGGTGAGGTCGGCCTGCGAGAAGGCGAGGGGCTCGCCCTGGGCCACTCGAATTTGCTCTTTTACCAAATCGAGCCCCGTGATTTGCTCCGTCACGGGGTGCTCTACCTGGAGGCGGGTGTTCATCTCCAGGAAGTAGAAGTTGTGCTTGTCGTCGAGCAGAAACTCCACAGTTCCGGCGCCGGTGTAGGCGCAGGCGCGGGCCACGTCTACGGCGCACTGGCCCATTTGGGCGCGCAGTTCCGGGGTGAGCACCGAGGAGGGCGCTTCCTCAATCACCTTCTGGTGGCGGCGCTGGATGCTGCATTCGCGCTCGAACAAGTGCACGATGTGACCGTGCTCGTCGCCCAGCACCTGAATTTCGATGTGGCGCGGGCCGGTCACGAACTTCTCGATGAACACCGCGCCGTTGCCAAAGGCCGACACCGCCTCGTTGATGGCCAGCTGCATCTGTTCCTCAAACTCGTCGATGTTGTGCACCATGCGCATGCCCTTGCCGCCGCCGCCGGCTGATGCCTTAATAAGGATAGGGAAGCCTACTTCCTGCGCAATGAGTTTGGCCGCAGGCACGTCGGAAATGGCCTCATCGGTACCGGGTACCAGCGGGATGTTGTAGGCCTTCACGGCCTGCTTCGCCGAGAGCTTGTCGCCCATCATCTCCATGGCTTCCGGGCTGGGGCCGACGAAAATCAGGCCTGCTTCGCGCACGGCGCGGGCAAACCCGGCGTTTTCGGAGAGGAAACCGTATCCGGGGTGAATGGCATCGACCCCCAACTCTTTGCAGACCGCCAGAATCTTGTCGCCGCGCAGGTAGCTGTCTTTGGAGGCGGGCGGGCCTACGCACACGGCCTCGTCGGCGTAGCGCACGTGCAGGGCGTTGCGGTCGGCTTCGGAGTAAATGGCCACGGTGGCAATGCCCATTTCCTTGGCAGAACGGAGGACGCGCAGGGCAATTTCGCCCCGGTTAGCGACGAGCAGCTTGGTGATTTTTTTCATCGGAATTCTTGGGCGGGACGTGTTAAGAACACAAAGAAAGTCCCAAACTGCACGCTCGCCGCAAACCTGCTGGCCATTTGCCGGTTGAGAAGCCCAAATTATGTACAACCGCAGCCTGGGGTTATCTTTGTGATTAGACCAGAACTGGGTAATCACATCAGCACCCCAACTGCCCGTTTCCCCGCATTTTACTCTCACCCTATTCCCGTTTCTTCAGTGGATATTTTCGACCGGATTTCGGCCAATCGCGGCCCGCTGGGCTCGCACTCGCACTACGCCCACGGCTATTTTGCTTTCCCCAAGTTGGAGGGTCAAATCCAGCCCCGTATGCAGTTTAGAGGCAAGGAGGTACTCACCTGGAGCCTCAACAACTACCTCGGCCTGGCCAACCACCCCGAAGTGCGGCAGGCCGATATCGACGGGGCCACCGAATTTGGCATGGCCTACCCAATGGGCGCGCGCATCATGAGCGGCAACTCGACGCTGCACGAGCAGCTGGAAAACGAGTTGGCCGATTTTGTGACCAAGCCCGCGGCGTTACTGCTCAATTTTGGCTACCAAGGCGTGGTGAGCATTATCGACGCGCTGGTGAGCCGCCACGACGTGATTGTGTACGACGCCGAGTCGCACGCCTGCATCATCGACGGCGTGCGCCTGCACCAGGGCAAGCGGTTTGTGTTTAATCACAACGATATGGCCAGCCTCGAAAAGCAGCTGGAGCGCGCCAAGCGCCTCACCGACGAAACCGGCGGCGGCATTCTGGTGATTACGGAGGGCATGTTCGGCATGTCGGGCAACCTCGGCAAGCTGCCGGAAATCGTGAAACTGAAGGAGAAATTTGACTTCCGCATCTTCGTCGACGATGCTCATGGTTTTGGCACGTTGGGCGCTACCGGAGCCGGAACAGTCGAACATTTGGGCTGTCAGGAGGGCGTAGACCTAATTTTTTACACCTTCGCCAAGAGCATGGCCAGCATCGGCGCATTCGTGGCCGGCGAAGAAAGCGTGATTGAATATTTGCGTTACAACATGCGTAGCCAGATTTTCGCCAAATCGTTGCCCATGCCGTTAGTAATCGGCGCGCTCAAGCGCCTGGAGCTGATTCGCGACCACCCCGAATACCGCGAGCAGCTCTGGACCATTGTGCGGGCCCTGCAGAGCGGCCTGCGCGCAAAAGGCTTCAACATTGGCACCACCGAGTCGCCGGTGACGCCCGTATTGCTGAACGGTGAATTGTCGGACGCAACGGCCCTAACCTTCGATTTACGTGAGAATCACGGCATTTTCTGCTCTATTGTCGTGTATCCGGTGGTGCCGAAGGGCGTGATTATGCTCCGCCTTATCCCCACGGCCAAGCACACGCTCGCCGACGTGCAGGAAACGATTGTGGCGTTTGAAGCCATGGCCGCCAAGCTTGATAAGGGCCTTTACAGCAAAGCTGCGGTCCCGGTCCAAATAGCCTAGAACAGCCCGTCAGGGCACTTTGCGCCGGTCATCCGAGAGGATGGTCGGCGCTTTTGTTTTTGTACTATTCTAAGCCGAACTACGGACAATGATTGTGCGCAAATGGCCTTTTTTTTAACAAAATAGGCCTCTCTAAGCAGGGGAGGGGGTTTTTAAAAAAATCCGAAAAACTTGCATGCATTTGAAATCCCTGTATATTAGAGCCGGCTTAACACCGCTACAAACCCATTTTTCACACCTAATCCCAATTCCCAATGAACAATTTTGGCAAACTGAAGGACCTCGTGATGTCGCTCGAAGACGACTTTTCGAAATTTTACGAGAAGCAGAACGCCGCTGCCGGTACCCGTGTACGTAAAGGCATGCAGGAGCTGAAAACGATGGCTCAGGCGTTCCGCACTGAGGTGCAGAACACCAAAAACACGGGTGCCGCTGCCGCTGCTCCCGCTGCTAAGAAAGCGGCTCCCGCTGCTAAGAAAGCGGCTGCTCCTGCTGCTAAGAAAGCGGCTGCTCCTGCCAAGAAGAAGTAATCTGAACCACGGATTCGCGCGGATTTATCGAATTCGGCGGATTTTGTGGACAGCAAAAAAGGTCCCGTCGATTGGCGGGACCTTTTTTGTGCCAAGGCAGATGGCTGGAATTAGACCAACTCGATGAGGAAGTAGTTCTTCTTGCCCTTCTGCACCACCAGGTATTTGCCCGCCAAATAGGTTAGCGCGGCAACATGGGCATCGGGCGTGGCTATTTTCTCGCGGTTGATGCTCACGCCGCCCTGCTGAATCATCTTCTTCGCTTCGCCTTTGGAGGCAAAGATTTGCTGCAGCGTGGTGTCGCTGAGCAGCGTGGCAACGTTAAGGTCGGGCAAATCGGCCCGGAGGACGCGTAGCAGGGGAACACCGGCAAAGACATCGAGTAGCGTGGCTTCATCCAGGGAAGCGAGGTCGCCGCCGCCGAAGAGGACTTGCGAGGCGGCAATGGCGGCTTCGGTGGCTTCGGCGGAGTGGACGCGGGTGGTTACGTCCTGGGCCAGGGCCTTTTGCAGGGTGCGCAGGTGCGGGGCCGCGGCGTGTTCGGTTTCTAGTGCCTCAATTTCTTCCTGCGAGAGCAGGGTAAACACGCGGATGAGGCGTGGGGCGTCGGCATCGGCGGCGTTGAGGAAGAATTGGTAGAACTGGTAGGGCGAGGTCAGCCTGGGGTCGAGCCAAACGGTACCGGTTTCGGACTTGCCGTACTTGGTGCCGTCGGCTTTGGTGATGAGCTGGCCGGTGAGGGCGTAGGCTTTGGCTTCGCGGTCTTCGGCGTTGGCGAGGCGGCGAATGAGCTCGGTGCCGGTGGTGATGTTGCCCCACTGGTCGCTGGCCCCCATTTGCAGGGTGCAATTCAGCGTTTTGTTGAGGTGCACGAAGTCGTAGCCCTGCAATAGCTGGTAGCTGAACTCGGTGTAGCTGATGCCGCTGCTGTCGCCTTCTTCGCCGCCGCCGATGCGGCGCTTTACCGAATCCTTGGCCATCATATAGTTGACGGTGAGGTGCTTGCCCACTTCGCGCAGGAAGCCCAGGAAGCCAATTTCCTTGAACCAATCGTAGTTATTGACCACCAGCGCACCGGTAGGGCCTTCGCTGAAGTCGAGGAACTTCTCCAGCTGCGCCTGAATACCGGCCTGGTTGTGGCGCAGAGTGGCTTCGTCGAGCAGGTTGCGTTCAGCCGACTTGCCGCTGGGGTCGCCAATCATGCCGGTAGCCCCGCCCACGAGGGCCACAGGGCGGTGGCCGGCGCGCTGCAAGTGCACCAGCAGCATGATGGTAGCCAGGTTGCCGATGTGCAGCGAGGCGGCCGTGGGGTCGAAGCCGATGTAGCCGGTGATGGGCGCGTGGGTGGCCAGGTGTTCGGCGGTGCCGGGCATGGCGTCGTGGTACATGCCGCGCCAGGTGAGTTCTTCAATTAGATTCAAGGGGAGAATGGCTGAATGAGTGAATGGGCGAATGGGATTATGATTCACCCGCAAAACGTGGCCCCAAAGGTACTAGGCGGCTTTACCTTTGCCAGCCCGAAAGAATGGAACCACCAACCCATTCGCCCATCCACTCATTCAGCCACTCTCCCATTGATACTCGAAGCCGACGCGATACTTAAGCAGCTCCAGCAGCGGCAGTTTCAGCCCGTGTATTTTTTGCAGGGCGAGGAACCGTACTATATTGATGTGGTGGCGGATTTGATTGAAAAAACGGTGCTGGCCGAGCACGAGCGCAGCTTCAACCAAGTCATTGTTTACGGGAAGGATGTAGACGTGACGGGCATTCTGGGCCAGGCCAAGCGGTTTCCGATGATGGCCGAGCGCAGTGTCGTCATCGTGAAAGAGGCCCAGACGGTGGCCGACCTGGAGCAGGAGCGGAGCTGGCCTTTTCTGGAGGCTTACTTGAAAAATCCGCTGGCCAGCACCGTGCTGGTGTTTTGCTACAAGCACAAGACCCTGGACAGCCGGAAGAAGCTGGGCAAGCTGCTGGGCGGCAAAGAGTCGCAAGTGGTGCTCATGACCAGCAAAAAGCTCTACGATAACCAGGTGCCGCAGTGGCTCACGGCCAACGTGCGCGGGCGCGGCCAGCAAATCACGGGGCAGGCCACCGCCATGCTGGCCGAGTACATCGGGGCCGACCTGGGCCGGCTGGCCAATGAAGTGGATAAGTTGGTGCTGAACCTGAAGCCCGGCCATCCCATCGACGAGGAGTTGGTGCAGCGGATGGTGGGCATCAGCAAGGACTACAATATTTTCGAGCTGCAAAAAGCCCTCGTGCAGCGCGATGTGCTCAAGGCCAACCGCATTCTGGCCTACTTCGCCGCCAACCCCAAGGCCAACCCGCTCATCCCGAACCTGACGCTGCTCTTCAACTTCTTCACCAAGCTGCTGGTGCTGCACCAGGCCGGTCCCAACCCGACGGATGGCGTGTTTAAAAGTCTGGGCATTATGAACAGCTTCGCGCAAAAGGAGTACCAGCAGGCCCTGCGCGTGTACCCGGCCGAGCGGGTGGTAGGCCTCATTCACAACATTAGAAGGGCCGATGCGCAGAGCAAGGGCATCGAAAGCGGGAGCATGGACGACGCCGAGATTCTGCGGGAGCTGGTGTGGCTGATTCTGCACAACGTGCCGGCCGGGGTGCTGGGGTAACAAGGGACCGATACTGGCCGTACCAAGGAGGGTATCACCTTAAGCTGATTTCACTCATGAGCAATAACCAACCCAGTGGCACCCTCGGGGGCCTGATTGCCGACTTGTTCGGCGGCCGAACCAATAATGACGGTACGCGGGCCGGCGCTTCACCCTCGCGCAAATTGGTGGGCGGCGCTTTGCTGGCTGCCGGCGCGGCCTATTTGTACAAGCGCTACAAAAGTGGGAACCTGAACGTACCCGGTATCACTTCCCCAAAATAGGCAAGCGGCTTCGGCCACGCTTAAAAGCAAAAAAAAGGTCCCGCCAGCAGTTGCTGGCGGGACCTTTTTTTTGAGTCTGGTTTGCGGTGGGAATGGTTTGTGAAGCCATTGAAAGTCCTTCCGATGGCTCCGGTACACCTTCCGGTGCCTCCTGCGCTAGCTGCTGCAAGAGCCGGTTGCGCTCGGCGGTGAGGTCGTGGGCGTGGGGCAGGCTCCACAGCGGCAAGATGCTGACCGAAGCTATGGCAGCGGCAGTGCTTTATGGCAGTCATGTCGTTACTATTGGGGCCCATCACTTCATAAGGTTACTGACACTGACCCTTGTCATTGCCGCGCTTCACCTGGTTGCGCTCGCAATGACAATGGTCCTAGTCGGCAATAGCAACCCCCATTTCCGCGTTAGCTGGGCAACCTACGGGCATTTATCGCTACTTTTGGCGAGTTCCCGGGCCCGGTGCGGCCCCTCCACGACAGGTATTTACATGAAGCTATTTCCCCGGCTGGCGCTGGCCGCCGCTCTGAGTGCTGCGGCGCCAATGGCTGCTCAGGCCCAGCAAACCCAGGTTTTCGCCTCCGATGAGCGGCATTTTCAGGAAGGGTTGGAGTTGTTTGACCGCGGCCAGTACGGCGCGGCTAAGGAAGCCTTTCGGGCCTACCTCGCCATTGAGCCAGTGCACACCAGCCAGGTCGGTCCCACCGCCACCGACCGCACCGCCGACGCCGAATACTACTACGCCGTGAGCGGCCTCTACCTCTCGCACCCCGATGCTGAGGGCCTGATTCTGGACTTTGCCGCGCAGCACCCGGCCCACCCGCAGGCCGCTACCGCCTACTTTGAGCTGGGCAAGTTCTACTTCGACCAGAAAAACTACGAGTCGGCCATCCGCTACTTTGCCAAGGTCGCGCCCGACAACCTGAGCAACGACCAGCGGGCCGAATCCGATTTTAAGCTGGGCTACAGCTACTTCGAGCAGAAAGACTATGAGAAGGCCCGGCTGCTGTTCGACCGCAACAAGCAGGTGCAGAGCCAGTACAAGTACGCCAGCGCCTACTACGCCGGCTACCTGGGCTACCGCGCCGGCGACTACGCCGCCGCCCGCGCCGACCTGGCCGTGGCCGAGCAAAACGACGCCTACAAGCCGGTGGTGCCGGCCGTGGTTACGCAGATATATTACAGGGAAGGCAACTACGACGGCCTGATTGCCTACGCCGCTAAGGCGTTGCAGAACACGCCGCCGCCCCAGAACGCCGACGAAATTCAGCTGCTGCTCGGGGATGCTTATTATCAGAAGGAGCAATACAAAGAGGCGGCGGAGAATTTCGACAAGTACGCGGCCATGCACAAGAACAAGATTGAGCCGGCGCTGCAGTACAAGATTGGTTTCGCTAACTACAAGATGGGTGACTTCAAGGGTGCCATTGCCAGCCTGAGCAACGTGGCCGTGCGCCGCGACTCCCTCGGCCAGAACGCCGCTTATCACCTTGGCCTTAGTTACCTGCAATCCAACCAAAAGCCGCAGGCTGTCACGGCTTTTGAGGCCGCCCGCCAAAGCACATTTGACCGGGGCATTGCCGAAAATGCCACGCTCAAGCTCGGGCAGGTGCAGTACGAGCTCGGCAACCTGCCCGAAACCATTGCCGTGCTCCGGGATTTCCGCAAGAAATTCCCCCGCTCCAAAAATCAGGTGGCCGTTGATGATTTGCTGAGCAGCAGCTTCCTGACTTCAACCGATTATGCCCAGGCACTAACCTACCTCGAAGGGATTGATGACCGGAGCGCCAAGTTGGACGCCACCTACCAGCGGGTCGCGTATTCGCAGGCCGCCACGCTCTATAACAATGGCAACTACGGCGCGGCCCTGCCACTGCTCGATAAGTCGCTGAAATACCCGGCCGACGACGCGCTGCGCGCCGCGGCGCAGGTGCTGCGCGGCGAGATTTACAGCGTGGGCCAGCAGTACCCCGATGCCATCGCGGCCTACGTGGCGGCCGCCCGCTCGGCCCGGCAAGGCGGTGTGAGCCCCGAAGAAGCTGATTTTGAGCAGAAAGCCCGCTACGGCCTGGGCTATGCCTACTACAACACCAAGCAGTACGACCGGGCCCGGCCGCAGTTCCAGGCCTTTCTGAGCGACACCGACGCCAAGCCCTCGGACCCTAATTACTACGACGCTACCCTGCGCCTGGCCGATACTTACTACGTGGCCAAAGGCTACCCGCAGGCCCTCACGCTCTACGACAAGGTGATAACGGCCAACGCCGCCGATAAGGACTACGCCTACTTCCAAAAAGGCCGCACCCTGGGCCTGATGGGCCGCCGCGACGAGGCCACCAGCACCCTGGCCGCGCTGCTCAAAACCAGCCCCAACTCCCGTTACGCCGAGGACGCCGTGTTCCAGCAAGCGCAGCTTTCCTTCGAGGCCGGCGAGTACCAACCGGCCGTGACGGGCTTCTCGCGCCTGCTGGATAACCGGCCCAATAGCCCGCTGGTGCCGCAGGCGCTGCAGAAGCGCGGCGTGGCCTACGCCAACCTGCAGCAGCAGGAAAAGGCCGTAGCTGATTTCCAGCGCGTGCTCACGGAGTACCCGCGCAGTGAGGCCGCTTCGCAGGCGCTCTACAGCTTGCAGGAAAGCCTGACGGCCTTGGGTCGGACCGAGGAATTTGACGCGGCCCTGGCTTCCTTTAAAATCCAGAACCCGGACAGCAAGGCTACTGAGAGCGTGGAATTCGAAGCAGCCAAGTCTTTGTATCTCGCTGAGAAATACCAGTCTGCCATTCTACGTTTGGAGTCTTACTTGAAGCAGTACCCGGCTTCGGCTCTGGGTCCGGATACCCGATTTTTCCTGGCGGATTCTTACCTGAAAACCGGCGACAAGCAGCAAGCGCTGACCCGCCTGCAAGCCGTGGTGACCGAGGGCAAAAGCGAGTTTGTGAACCGCGCCGTGGGCCGGCTCGCCGACCTGGAGTTTGAAAATAAGCACTACGCCGAGGCCGCCAAATACTACGAGCGCCTGCGCGGGGCCAGCGCCAACCGCCGCGAAATTGCCAATGCGACCCTGGGCCAGATGCGCAGCCTGTACGAAACCGGTGACTATCCTGGCACCCGCCGCGTAGCCGAGGAACTCCGCACCCAGGCCGGAGCTACTGCCAACGCGACCAACGCAGCGCTGCTCTACCTGGGCAAAGCCAGCTTCCGCGCCGAAAGCTATGACCAGGCCGCTACCGAGCTGGCCGCCGCCGTCACGGCCGCGCCCAACGATGTGAATGGCGCGGAGGCCCAGTACTACCTGGCCGAAACGCTGTTTAAGCAGAAGAAGAATGAGGAAGCCAAGGCGGCGGCACTTAAGGTCAATTCAGACTTCAGCAACTACTCGCTGTGGCAGGGCCGGGCTTTCCTGCTGGTAGCCGAAGTGTATGCGGCCGAAGGCGACAACTTTCAGGCCCGCGGTACGCTCAACTCCATCATCGATAATAATTTCCCGGTGGCTGAAATTGTAGAAGCCGCCAGGCAGCGCCTCAAAACACTGGGGGCCGACCAGCCCGATGACACCGCCAGCCCCGCTACGCCCTCCAAAGCCACGCCGGCC
The DNA here is from genome assembly GCF_014640435.1 of Hymenobacter frigidus. Classification (GTDB taxonomy): domain Bacteria; phylum Bacteroidota; class Bacteroidia; order Cytophagales; family Hymenobacteraceae; genus Hymenobacter; species Hymenobacter frigidus. The sequence goes on from NZ_BMGY01000038.1 coordinate 16,733, forward strand.
AAAACGCCCGCCAAAGCCCCGGCGAAAGCGCCCACCAAAACTCCGGCCAAGCCAGCGGCCACGCCAGCACCAGCCAAGGGCAAAACCACCGTGCCCCGCACCAACCTGCGCGGTAATACCACTGCCCCGGCCGATAGCACCCAGCGTTAGGCCCGGCGCATTCCCTCATTGAAAACCATTTGCTGATGAAGCGTTTGTCAATATTAAATTCCAAGCCTCAGGGGCGCGCCGGCTTAGCCGCTAGTGTGGCGCTGGCGGCGGTGCTGGTGACGGCGGTGGTGCCCACTGCCATAGCCCAGGGCCAGCCCACCAAGGGCAAATACAAGGGCAACATCGAAGAGGCCGAGATTGAAATCGTGAAGGAGCGGGTCAATCAGCTACCCGAAGCCACGCGCAACTTTGATAAAATCAAGCTGCCCGCGCCGCCCAAAGTGGAGCGCAAGGTGGCGTATACCTATCCTGATTTCCGCCTGCCGACCGACCGGTTGAATCCATCCGTCAAGGTGCTGACTATCCGGGCCGAGGAGCCCGCACCGCTCACCGGCAATTTCGTGAAGGCCGCTATTGGCAACTACGGCACCTTCTACGGCCGGGGATATTTTCACAGCACCCGCAACACCGACCACGCCTACGGGCTTGATATCAAGCATATAAGCTCTATTCAAGGCCCGGTTGACGGCAAAAACTCCCGCATGTCCGAAACCAGTGCCCACCTGATGGGCGAGCTGTACCGGGGCACTGCGGCCTTTGGAGCGAACTTGGACCTGGGCCGCGAGCGGTACAATTTTTACGGTTACGAGAAGGCCGCCAACGGTGGCCGGTTAGTCGCCCCCGAAGCTGGCGACATCAAGCAGATTTTCACCCGCGTCGGGGTAAAAGCCTACGCTCATAACCGCGACCCTGCGCAGCAACTGCAGTACGATGCCAGCATCGGCTACCGCTACTGGGCCGATAATTTCGCCGCTTCTGAGAACGATGTGCGGCTTAATGCCAAAGTTGGCTACGCGTTGGGTGAATCCAGCCGCGTAACCGTGGCGGCCGATGCTTCCTTTATTTCGGACAAAGACCAGGCGGCCGTAACGCTGGCGCGGCCCAATCCGCTGGCAGCTACGCGCAGCCGCTCGTTTGTGCAAGCCACGCCGGCCTATGAATTCCTGAGTAAGCGCATTGCTTTCTCTTTGGGAGCCACGCTGGGCTATTCTTCGGACACGGCCACGAGCGTGAGCAAAACCGTGGTGTACCCGGCCGTGCGCCTCGGTTACACCGTGGAGCCCGAGAAATTCATGGTATACGCCGGACTGGGCGGGGCCATGCAACGCGTAAACCGCTACGACCTCAGCACCGAGAACCCGTGGCTCAATCGTGGCCTGAACGTGGCCGATACTCACCGCGGCCCCACCATTTACGCCGGTTTCACCTCCACGCCCGCCCGGGGCCTGGAGTTCAATGCCCGGGCCACCTACGCCCGCGACCGCAACCTGTATTTCTACCTCAACAATCCCGTCGACCCCACCAAGTTCGACCTGGTGTATGACCAGAATGCCACCGGCGTACTCAACATCCACGGCGAGCTGTTGTACAACGCGGCCGAGAAATTTCGCCTCGGCACGCGGGTGGATTACAATAAGTACGCCCTCAAAAACCTGCCGCAGCCCTTTCATCGCCCCGAATTTCAGGGTTCGGTGTTCGGTACCTACAATGTTTTCGACAAACTGATGCTCGGTGTCGAAGGTTATTTCTTTGCGGCCAGCTACGGCATCAGCTACTTGCCAGCCACCACCGTGGGTGCGGCCCGGGCGGCCGATTTTTACCGCGCCACCGACCCGATTGTCGACCTTAATCTGCGCGCCGACTACCGCATTACGCCAAAAATATCCATCTTTGCAATGGGTAACAACCTCCTCAACCGCCAATACCAGCGCTTCTACGGCTATCCCGTGAAGGGCATCAACGTATTGGGAGGGGCGACTTACACATTTTAAGTATTGAATGTTGAATGCTGATTTTTGAGTGTGCTAATGAGTAACAGCTGGTGAACAAGCAACTTGCCTCTTTAACTCAACATTCAAAACTCAAAAACTGAATCTCCTATGCTGCACCTCGCCGACCACATTCGCCCTTTGCTCCGAGACCACGACTGCGTGATAATCCCGGACTTTGGCGGACTGGTGGCCGACGTATCCGCTGCCCGCGCCCAGCCCGGCCGGCAGTCGCTGAGTCCGCCCACTAAATTGGTGGCATTTAATCAGGCGCTGACCCGCAACGACGGACTATTGGTTGACGCCCTGAGCGAGCACCTTGGCCTGACCATTGCCCAGGCCCGGGAAACGGTGCGAACCGCCGTAGCCGGTCTACAGCGCGAGCTCGACGAAACCAACCGCACCGAGTTGCCCGGCATTGGTATTTTCCGCCGGGCCGTGGGCCGGGGGCTTGCGTTCGAGTACACGGGCACCGACAATCTTCTGGCGTCGGCTTTCGGCCTGCCCGAGTTAGCCGCTCGTCCAGTCCGGGCCAACGATGCCCGTCTTAAGCGTCCACAGCCGGCATTGCGTGGCACGGCCACCCGCCGTTCGCGCTGGACCAAGCTGTTGCCCGCCGGTGCAATTGCAATGGCCGCCGGTCTTTTTTTGATGGCCAACTACCAGGTAGCCAGCTTATCCGGTAACTGGCGCAGCCAGCTGCCTAAGTGGGAGTGGGCCCAGCGCCCAGCCACGGCCATTGTTCTCACCGAGCCCCAGCAAGCCACCCTTGGCCAGCACGATTTCACTGCCGCTCCCGATGCTGCCGAAGGAATGACGCCGGTAGGAACGCCGGTTTCTATTCCTGAAATGGCTCCTTCAGCTTCGGCTCCTGTAATTGAGCCCGTGACGGCGGAAGTGACTCCGGCTCCGACTAAGCCAGCGCCTGCCGTAATACTACCGGCTAAACCCACCGAAACCGTTTCGACCAATGCTGCTGTAGCTAAAGCGGCATCCACTGTCGCGGCTCCTGCCGCCCCCAAGGCTTCAACCAAGGTTAATACCCCGACAATTAAATTCCGCACTGGTCGTTATTACGTTATTGCCGGGGCCTACCGAAACCTGTCCGGGGCTGAGAAAGGCCGCAAGTTATTGGTCCGCACGGGCCACGCTTCCCGCATCATCCTGCCGCCCTACGGCAGCCGGTTGTACCGTCTCACCGCCGCCGACTACCCCGATTTGGCGTCGGCCCAGCGCGAAGCCCAGCGCCTGCGTGTGAGCACGCGCTGTGATTACAATACGTTGAAATTTTAACCGTCCGCATGTCCGTATTCCTCTTGCAAGTGGTTCCTGCCGCTGCCGATAGCCTCAACACCGCCGTCACTGCTGCTCCAATTGTAAACACCGAAGTCCCTATCATCGACCTGCTGATGCGCGGGGGCTTGATTATGATTCCGCTGGTTGCCCTGTCCATCTTGTCGGGCTACATCATCATCGAGCGGTATTTCACTATTCGTAAGGCGGCCGGGAACCCCGAGGTTTTCATGGCGGGCATCCGCTCGCTGATGGTGAAGGGCGACCTGGCCGGGGCCAAACTGCTCTGCGCTCAAACGCCCTCGCCGCTGGCCCGCATGGTGGAGAAAGGCCTGCGCCGCATCGGCCTGCCCCTGAAGGAAATCGAAACCAGCGTGGAAAACGTGGGCAAGATTGAAATTGCCCGCCTCGAAAAGAACATCAGCATCCTGGGCATCATCGCCGGCATCGCGCCGATGATTGGCTTTGTGGGCACGATTATCGGCGTAATTAAGATTTTCTATTCCATCGCGGCGACTAAAGAGTTTGGTATTCCTCAGGTAGCCGATGGTTTGTATGTAAAGTTGGTAACGTCGGCCACGGGCCTTATCGTCGGCATCATTGCCCACGTAGGCTACCACTGGCTCAGTATCTTGGTCGAGCGCATGGTATTCCGCATGGAAAATTCGGCCATCGAGTTTATGGACATTCTCCAGGACAACTAATTGAGTTGTGAGTTATGAATCTTTCCCGCCGTCATCGTCTCACGTCGCACGTCGAAACTGGGGCCATGAACGACATCATGTTCTTCCTGATGTTGTTCTTCCTTATTGCCTCCACGCTGGTTAACCCCAACGTTATTAAGCTCTTGCTGCCGAATGCTAAATCGAGCAAGCAGGTGATGAAGCAGCCCATCACCATATCCATTGATGCGGCTGGCCAGTACTTCGTCAACAAAAAGCCCGTGAGTCCGGCATCCGTGGAGCAGGAACTAGTGGCTTTGGTGGGCAGTACGCCCACCGAGGTGCAGCCCACCGTGGTACTGCGCGTCGATGCTTCGTTGAACGTTCAGAAGCTGGTTGACATTCTGGAGATTGGTAACCGTCTCAAATTGAAAATGGTGATGGCCACGCAGGCGCAGCAAGCCGCCGGCAAGTAAGTTGATTCACTCAGACCAACGTACCCTTCGTCATGGCTATTGATTATCCCGAACCGCACCGCCGCGAGGCCCTGATTGGCACCCTGGTAGTCCATGGGTTACTGCTGCTGCTCTTCATCTTCATGGTGTTCAAGGGGCCGAACCCGCCGCTGGCCGCGCTGGGGGGCGGTGATGGCGTTGAACTGAACTACGGCCTGGACCCTGCCGGCTCGGGCGATATCCAGAGCATGGCTCCGGCCAACGACTCGCGCAACCGCGAGGACAGCCGTCCACCCGTGGCCAGCCCCGACCCGCAGCCGCGCCCTATGGCTACGGCCACGCCTGACCCCACGCCGCCTTCGCAGGAAAAAATCATCACCAGCGAAGCCGACGAGAGCCCGGTTTCGGTGGCACCCGTCGAAACCCCGGCTCCGGCCAAGGAGGAAGTAAAAGTCATTCCTAAAGCTCCGCGTAAAGTAGCCGTGGCCTTCTCGCCCAAGGGCAGCACTACCGGCGGCGGCAACGGCGTGAACGGCACCAGCAATGCTCCTACTGGCAACAACAACGGCGACCGCCCCGGTACTGTGGGCGACCAGGGCGACCCGAATGGCTCACTCGATTCCAAGGCGCTGTATGGCAACGGCGGTGATGGCGACGGCAGCGGCCGGGGCCGTGGCCGGGGAGTAGGCGATGGCAATGGCTTGGAGATGAGCGGATGGCGGTTCGAGAGTACGCCCCACGTGGCAGCAATCGACGATGAGTCCGGAGTTGTTCGCTTCAAGATTAAAATATCTGCCGATGGCGAAGTAGAAGCCGTTACCAAAGTGTCGGGCAACGTTTCGGCCGCTCAAGAAAAGCTTTGCCGTGATAAGCTGCTCGATGCCAACTTCGTGAAGACGAACAGCGCGGTTGGTGGCGCGGCTGGTTTCTATACATTCCGCTTTTCAGTTCGGTAACCCTCTCAGTAACACCAAAGAGCCCCGTGTTCTGCTTGGCAGATACGGGGCTCTCTAGTTTGGTAAACCGCTGCTAGCGTTAATTTGCATGTTCCCGGCCATTCTAAGCAACTATTCGTGACCTATTCCGAAACCCTTACCTACCTGTACGAGCAGTTGCCCATGTTCCAACGGGTGGGGGCGGCCGGCTATAAAAAAGGACTGGGCAATACGCTGGTATTGGCCGAGGCGCAGGGCCACCCGGAACGGCAGTTTCGGAGCGTGCATGTGGCCGGCACCAATGGCAAGGGGAGCAGCTCGCACTTGCTGGCGGCGGTGCTGCAGGCGGCGGGCTACAAGGTTGGGCTTTACACCTCGCCGCATTTGCGTGAGTTTACGGAGCGTATTAAAGTAAATGGTCAGGAGCTGGCTCCGGATTACTTGGTGAAGTGGGTGGCGCGCTGGCAGCCGTTGTTTGAGGAAGTGCAGCCTTCGTTCTTCGAAATGTGCGTAGCTCTGGCGTTCGCTTACTTTGCCGAGCAACGCGTGGATGTGGCCATTGTGGAAGTCGGCCTGGGCGGGCGGTTCGATTCGACGAATATCATCACGCCCCTGGTTTCGCTCATTACCAATATCAGTTTCGACCACCAGGCACTGCTGGGCAACACGCTGCCCGAAATCGCGGGCGAAAAAGCGGGCATCATAAAGCAAGGCGTGCCGGTGGTGGTGAGCCAGACCCAGCCCGAAGTGGCCCCGGTATTTCAACGAGAAGCCACAGACCAGTTGGCCCACCTGGTTTTTGCCGACCAGATTTATCAGGCTTCCTTCGTTGCGGAGCCTTCGCCCGAAACGGGTTTGCGGCCTCTCACCATCACCCAGCACGGCCGGCCCTACCTGCCTAATGCGGAGCTAGGCCTGCCCGGTGACTACCAGCAGTATAATCTGCCTGGGGTACTCGCGACCCTGGACGAGTTGCGGGCGCAGGGTTTCCGCATTACTGAGGCGGCGGTGCGCACCGGGTTGCGTCAGGTTACGAAGCTCACCGGGCTGCGCGGGCGCTGGAGCATTATCGGCCGCCGCCCATTGGTGGTATGCGATACCGGGCACAATGTGGCGGGCTTACAGATGGTGGTGGCCCAATTGCGCCGCCTCCCGCATCAGCGTTTACATTTGGTAATTGGCACCGTCAACGACAAGGACGTGGCCGAAATGTTAGCTCTGTTGCCCATAGAAGGCGTGTTTTACTTTTGTGCGGCCAATATTCCCCGGGCTATGCCGGCCGCTGAGTTGGCCCTGGCAGCGGCTACGGCGGGCTTGCAGGGACAGGTTTGTGGTTCGGTAGCGGCGGCAATAGCAGCGGCTCGGGCGGCGGCCACTGCCGATGATGTGATTTTTATTGGCGGCAGCACCTTTGTGGTGGCCGAAGTGGAAGAGTTGTATTCTTAACTATTGATAGCAGGGGTGGTCTGGTCATCGGCCCATCCGGCTGGGTTTCATTTTTAGCTTTATTAATTTGCCTCGCGTTAAACTTCAGCGTTTTACCGACAACGCTACCCGTCCGGACATCATTGAACCGGGCAAACCTGAATACCAGCAGCTCGGTGGCCGCTGGCGCACCGATTTCTTCCGGGAGCCGCATCCCCTAACGCTGGAAGTAGGCTGCGGCAAGGGTGAGTACACGGTGGGCTTGGCGCAGCGCCATCCCGGTCGGAATTTTTTGGGGCTCGATATTAAAGGCGAGCGCATTTGGCGAGGCAGCTCCCGCGCGGCCGAAATAGGTCTGACCAATGTCGGTTTCGTGCGCATGCGGGCGGAGGACCTGGCTGCGCAGTTTGGACCGGGTGAGCTGAGCGAAATCTGGATTACATTTCCGGACCCGCGTCCGCGCGACCGGGATATCAAACGCCGGCTGACCTCGCCGCGCTTCCTGGGTTTATACGAACAATTGTTAATTCCCGGAGGACTGCTGCATCTCAAGACGGATAACGAGGACTTGTTCGAATACACGCTGGAAATACTGGCGGCGCGGCTCGGCACTACTATTGAGCGGGTTACGCGAGACTTATACGCCGAAACCGCATCCGAATTCATCGAAGCACAGGCTATCCAGACCAACTTCGAAGGGAAATATCGGTCAGTTGGTGTCCCCATTAAGTATGTGCAGTTCCGCCTCACGTAACTGGCGGGGATAGGGCGGCAGATTTGTAGCTACACAATTCCGGTAAAAGCCGCGTCCCAGCGCCGCCGAAACTCAGTGGTTGGTTTCGGCGGCGGCGGGACGCGGCTCCTGGTTCATTCAGTCGATTTCCAGCGCTTCGAATACTGCTTCCAACTGGTCAAAATCGCGCAGGCCCGGCTTTACTTCATCGCCCGAGGGGAAGGACAACCCGGCTAGTGGCAGCTGCGTGGCGAGGTCGCGGGCACGTTCGGGTAGCAGGCCCGGACCCAGCCAGAGCGGACGCTCACGGGCAATTTGCTGCAAGGCTGCCAAGGTTTCGGCCGAGGTGGATGTAGGTAATTCGACCACTAAACCCAATACCGATTCGGGAAAAGTTTGGGTAAAAACCGATGCGTCGCCCGGTAGCTCGATGTAGACGGGTGGGGCTATTTCTGCCAGCTCAGCGGCGGTACGGGGGCTTCGGAGTAAGACGGCATCCAGCGCGCACTCGGCTGATATGCTATTGATTTTATGGGCGCTGAGTTGGTCGAATTCACCAATCAGTTCAACTCCGGCAATCCAGCCGGCTAGTTCTTTCATCGTCTTGGGGGCAAGGTGCCCAGGCAGGGCCGGGTCGAGAATAAAGGTTAGTTTATCGGCACCCATGCCGGCGCAGTAGCGGGCGTCGGACAGGTTGTTGATGCCGCGAATTAGAAGAGGAACGAGGTGAGGCACGAGCAGTGAACAGGTAAGTAGAAACTATTGGCGAAAGCTGGCCAAATCAAAACGAAAGGCGCTAGCCGTACCGCTGCAAAAGTAGAGCCCCCGCGCCGGCCGGTCCAGGTTTGGGGAGTGCGAGTGGGCTGTATCTTCGCCCCCATGAATTTACTCCGCCGCGCCCCTTTGCTGGCCCCGTCGTTTTTGGCCGCCGACCTGGCCAACCTTCAAGCCGAAACCGAGCGCCTGGCAACCAGCGCCGCCGACTGGTTGCACTTTGACGTGATGGACGGCCGCTTCGTGCCCAATATTTCGTTTGGCTTGCCCGTGCTGCAAGCCGTGGCCCGCTACGCCAAGCAGCCCATCGACGTGCATTTGATGATTGAGGAGCCCCAAAACTACCTGTCGGCTTTCCGCGATGCCGGGGCCAGCATCATCACGGTGCATTACGAAGCCTGCCCGCATTTGCACCGGGTAGTTCAACAAATCAAGCAGTTGGGTTGCCGGGCCGGTGTGGCCCTGAATCCGCACACTCCGGTGGCGCTGCTCGAAGACATCGCTGCCGACCTTGATTTGGTGCTCATTATGTCAGTTAACCCCGGTTTCGGAGGGCAGGCATTTATTCCCAATACCCTTAAGAAGGTGGCCATGGTGAAGAGCCTACTGCTCGATGCCGGCTCTGATGCCCTGATTGAAGTGGATGGCGGGGTAAACATGACCAATGCCGGCCCGTTGGTAGAAGCTGGTGCGGACGTGCTGGTAGCCGGAAATTTCGTCTTCAGCGCCCCCGAAGGTCCCGTGGCGGCCCTTGCCAACCTGCGCGACCATCTGGCCGGGCTGGAAATGAATACCGCGGCCGCTGACCGCCGGCAATAGTTTACGCCGCTCGCTCGTTCCTGCCCTCGTGAAAAGACTTCCTACGCCGCGTCTGCCGTTCGTGTCCTTGTTGCAGAATAAATCAGGTGTTGGCCTCGTAACAGCCAGTGGCCTGGGATTGCTACTCTTAATTGGTAGCCCGGCGCTGGCCCAAACAACCAGCCCAACGGAATCACCGAACGCAGTAGTTGTTACCGTTGCGGGAAGTTTGCGTGACGCCAACGGGCAGCCGTTGGAACTTGCCGCAGTGGGCATAGAAGGTCGGCCCGGTGGGGCTAATACCACGGCCGAAGGCACATTTGCATTGCAAGTGCGCGTGCTGGCCGACGGCCAACCCGTGGTGTTAGTGGTGCGTCGCCTCGGTTACCTCACGCTGCGCCAAGCCCTGCGGCTGCCCGCCGATGCCGCCCGCCCACTGCGCCTGACCATGCGGTTGGACACCAAAGCCCTGGGTGGCGTGCGCGTATTCGGCCGTTCCGACCAGGCCGATACTCGCGAGCAAGTCAGTATCACGCGCATCGACCCGCGCTCGGCCAAAGAAATTCCGTCGCCGTTTGGCGATTTCAACGCCATTTTGAAGACGCTGCCTGGGGTTGTTTCCAACAGCGAGCTGAGCAGTACTTACAATGTGCGCGGCGGCAACTACGACGAAAACCTGGTGTACGTCAATGGTTTCGAGATATACCGGCCGTTTCTCGTTAGCTCGGCGCAGCAGGAAGGCCTGAGCTTCATCAACCCCGACTTGGTGAAGCAGGTGGAATTCAGCAGCGGCGGCTGGCAGCCGAAGTACGGCGACAAACTGGCCTCGGTGCTGAGCGTGGACTATAAAACGCCGGACAAGTTTGCCGCTTCGCTGACGGGCAGCCTGGTGGGCGGCGCGGCCCACGTCGAGGCCCGTTCGGCCAACGGCCGGGTGAGCTACCTGGCCGGGGTGCGCTACAAAAATGCCCAGTATGTGCTGAATTCTCTCAAACAGCAGCAGGGCGGCTATAACCCCACTTTTTACGATGCGCAGGCCTTTGTCAACATCGGCTTGGGCAAGAAGGAAGACTTGCAGCGCACCACGCTGGGGCTGCTGGGCGTGATTGCCCACAACGATTACCGGTTTTCGCCCGAAACCGGGCAGGCTACCTTTTCTACGGGTACCAACCAGTTTACCCGGGTTTTCATCGCGTACCAGGGCCAGGAGCGCATGCAGTTTGATACCTACCAAACGGGCCTCAACCTCAAGCACGACTTTTCCTCCAAGCTGCAAATGGAATTGCTGGGCTCAGCGCTGATTTCGCGCGAGTCGGAGTTCCGGGACGTGGAGGCCGCCTACACGTTCGCCGACATCAACCGCGACCCGACTTCGCCCGATTTCAACCAGGCGGTACGCCAGCGCAATATTGGCTCGCAGTTCAAGCACTCCCGCAACTTTCTTACGGCTAGCATTTTCACGGCCGAAACCCGCGGCCGCTGGACGCCCGTTGGCAACCACACCGTGCGCTGGGGAGCCAAAGTGGGCCGCGAAAAAATTACCGACACGCTCGACGAGTACAGCTTTGCTGACTCGGCTGATTTCGTGCCCGATGCCCGCCGCCTGCGGCTGCGTTCCGATTTGAGTTTGCTCAGCAGCCGCAGCCAGGGCTTCGTGCAGGATACCTGGGCGCTGGATTCGTTGCGCACCGTCACCGTTGGTGCGCGCGCCCACTACTGGACCACCAACGGCCAGTTCGTCATCAGTCCGCGGGTGCAGTTCTCGCAAATCAGCCGTCGGCACCCCAATCGTTCGTTTAAGGCGGCGGTGGGCGTGTATTACCAGCCGCCTTTCTACCGCGAGCTGCGCGACCAGCAAACAGTGAGTCTGGGCGTGCAGCAGGCTACCCTCAACCCCGAGCTGCGGGCTCAGAAATCCTATCACTTTATCGTGGGTAAGGAAATCAATTTCCAGCAGTATGGGCGGCCCTTCAAGTTCTCGGCCGAAGCCTACTACAAGTACCTGACCGATGTGGTACCCTACGACGTGGACAACGTGCGGCTGCGCTACTTTGCCAAAAACAACGCCCGCGCCTACGCCGCCGGCTTCGATGCCCGGGTGAGTGGCGAATTCGTGAAGGGGGCCGAATCGTGGTTCAGCCTTGGGCTGCTTACCACCCAGGAAAACCTGGACGGCGACTCAACTACTCTGCGCGATGCCAATGGCAAGGCGACGGGCCGCCAAGCCAGGGACTACATCCGGCGGCCCCAGGACCAGCGCCTGAACGTGGGGGTTTTCTTCCAGGACCACCTGCCCAACAATCCCTCGGTGCGCGGCTACGTGAACATCGTTTACGGCACTGGCCTGCCATTCAGTCCGCCCAGCAACCCCGATTTGCGCGGTACTAACGCGCTGGAGCGCAGCTACAAGCGGGTCGACCTGGGTTTCTCCAAGGTTGTCGGCCTGAAAAATAACAACGCGCCCAAAGCTCACTTCTACAGTTTCGAAAGCCTCTGGCTGGGCCTGGAAATCCTCAACGTATTCGGAGCCAACAACGTGGCCGGCTACAGCTACCTACAGGACGTGAACGGCGTGACCTACTCGGTGCCCAGCTATCTGTCGCAGCGGTTGGTCAACCTACGCCTTATTGCTCGTTTCTGATGCTGTAATTAGTGTTGTACTTCGTTTTTGGGATACGCTTTGATGATGAAGTTGCGCTTGTCACTCCACGAGCGAATAATGCTGAAATACAGCGTGTCGTTGCCGATGCTATCAGGAAATGTGACGTTTGCAAACTGTCCATAAGCCAGGCGATTTGGCAGAGGGTCATATTCCGATGCGGCCAAGTCTAATCCATGCCCTTCACGACCCGGCACCAACATGGCCGCTCCGGCCGAATCGGGGTCGGGCGCTACGCGCTGGCCTTGGTAGTTTAGCACGAAGCGCGGTTCGCCCAGCTTAGTTATTTTTCGAAAAAAAATGAAGTCGTGGGCAGTACGCGTTTTTTCTTCCACCCAGCAATCGGTGAAAGCCGCCGTGTAATTTTGAAAGCGTAACCGGCGTGGCACCACGGTGTATTCTTTCAGTAAAATGCCCTGTTTGCGCGCCTCGGCCGATGAAGCGGAGTTCCACATGCCAGAGTAGCTGTCGCGCACGCTTACATCCAGGTACAAGTAGCCTAGCAAAAGCAAGACGCTCAGTGGCAGTAGTCCCACCAGCCAGCCAGAACGATTTAATTTCATTTAGTTGTCTTTAATCAACTCCAACAACTTTGCAAAGTTGTTGGAGTTAGGTGAGTGATTACTTGAAGCAGCAGAACCTGACCGGCGTGACCTACTCGGTGCCCAGCTATTTGTCGCAGCGGTTGGTCAACCTGCGCCTGATTGCTCGGTTTTAGCACCGTAGCGCGGACTTACGGTCCGCGCCTGAGTAAATACCGTCCGTCTCAAGCGCGGACCTTTAGTCCGTGCTACTCCTTGTGCACGTCCTTGAAGCGCAGCATATCGAGTAGCCGCTCCTCCTTGGGTGGGTCGAAGCCGCAGGAAGTGGTGAACTTTTCGGGGTTGTGGTAAGTGCCGAACAGCATATCCCACCACACGATATCGCCGTAGTTGTTGGCGTGTTTTTCGTACTCGTGGTGAATGCGGTGCATTTCGGGCCGCTGAAAAATATAGCCTATCCAGCGCGGCGTTCGCACGTTAGTGTGGTAGAAAAACTCACCCAACGCCGTGCATAGCGTGTAAATAGCTCCTGCCTCGGCACTAAGCCCCAGCAGCGTGTAGATGAGCAGTCCGCCGATGATGGAATTGACCGTCATCTCCACCGGGTGCTTGTAGAAGGAGGTGATGACTTCGATGCGCTGCGGGCTGTGGTGAATCTGGTGGAAGTGCAGCCACAAAAAATCGACGGTGTGGCGCCAGCGGTGCCACCAGTAAAACACGAACGTGGCCACGAAATAGGCCAGCAGGCCCCCGGCCCAGGCCGGCACGTGCTGCGACAGGTGAAACAGCGAGTAGGCCGACAGCCACTTTTCCCAGCTCAGGCCCGCCACGATGACGACCAGCAGCTGCAAGAAATTAACGGCCAGCACCCGAATGGTCCAGGTGGGCACGGCGGGCAGCTTCCAGCCCGGAATAAGGCGTTCGAGCAAAAAACAGCCGGCGAACACGGCAAAAATGACGAGGAGCATAGCAAGGGGTTTTGAGGGTGATTGGATGCCTCAAAATTCCGGCGCAGGTCCCCGCTATTTCCTGACAATTGTCATTTTCGCCCCGCCGCCTTGGCCTCATGCCAGCCGGTTGCGCAGGCGGCTCAGCGTTTCCGGGGCCATGCCTAGATGCGAGGCAATGTGCTGCACTGCCATTTATTCTCCGGCCAGGTGAGCGCTACTTGGCTTGGCCGGCTGGGTGTGTTCTGCTCTTGGCGGGATAGGCAATGAAGCAGACTTGCGGAGCTTTTTTCAGGCCATAGTCCAACGTCAATGCAAGGGGAAGTTCTACGTTGAGGCGGCCATCCGGCAGCATGTCGGCGTACACACTGAGGTACTGCTGGGGTTGCTGACCTAAATAGATGCCGCCGCCGCCTTGCTCACAGGTCAGGATGGGCGAATCGTCGGCATCCGCGATGGGTTGATTGTTGAGGGTAGCTCGAAGATTCAGATTGACCAGGGCTCTGGCTTGTTTAGTTACCACGCGCCGCGAATACCACGACTCGCGGCGGCTTTCGCGCAGCTGCTCAACCCAGCAGTCTTCAAACGCAACCGTGTACGGTCCGTACTGAACCACGCGTGGCTCGACGATAACCGTGTCGATAAATACTCCAGCGGCCCGCGCCTCGGCTGGCGAATTGCAGTAGATGGTGTGGTCACTCATGTAATTGTCAGACATGACTGCCGCCGCGGAAATTCCTCCCCCCACCACATTGAAAAGGATTAATATCATAAAAAACCCTACTGGCAAGGCCAGGTAAAACGGTATACTGACCGGAGCGACTGGTTTGGTTGACATGTGGCAAAAGGCTTTGATGAAAGAATGTTCAAAGCTCTTATTTTGTGATGGTCGCATTTCTGACAATTATCATTTTCGCCCCGCCGCCTCGGCCCTATGTCTGCCGGTTGCGCAGCCGGCTCAACGTTTCCGGGGCCATGCCCAGATGCGAGGCGATGTGCTGCACCGCCACCCGCTGAAACACCGTGGGAAAGCTTTGCAGCAGCAGCTCGTAACGCTCCATTGCCGTGCGCGAGCGCAGGTGCTGGGCCCGCTGCTCGCTGAGCACGTAGTACTTCTCCATCAGGAGCCGGCCGGTGAGGTTGAACTCGGGGAAGTCGCGGTACAGTGCCTGAAGCTGTTCGTAGGAGATGGAAAGCACCACGGTGGGCTCCAGCAGCTCCAGGTATTCGGCCGAAGGCTGCTGGGTAAGAAAGCTCACGATGGAAATCACGAAGTCGCCGGCTTGCATAAACCACGACGAAACCTCGCGGCCGTGCAGCAGCGTGTAGCCCCGCACCAGGCCGGTTTCGAGGAAATATACCCGCCGCGCCACTTGGCCCGGCCGGAGCAGCAGGTGCTGGGCGGGTAAATTTTCGTGCACGGTGACCTCCGTAATGGCTTGCGCCAAAGCAGGACTAATGGGCTGAATGCGACGAAGAAAATCAATGAATGAAGTCATTTGCTGCGGATTTTAGGGCAAGTACGCTACTTGATTGCGAAGCTGCTTTTGGTTGTCCCCAAACCTTTCGCCTCCGTTACGGGTATTGACGGCGCAACAAAATCGGCCCGGCTGGTGCTTGCCGTTTGCGTTTCCGTTTTACCTTTGTGCCCGATGACCACCTTATCCGCCGTTGTTTGTGCTGTTGCCGCCGCCCCGCTCACGGGCCGTCGGGCAGTTGCGGGCGTGCATCATCACCACCATCTGTGGGAGGCCGGGCCGTACGCCGGGTGCTAGCTTAGCACCGGCTGCCCGTGTCTCCACCGCCGCGTTCCGGGGTACACTTGCGCCGGGCTATTCTCTTTCAATTTCCGGGAAATTTCATTGCTGGCCCTGGGGTCGGCGCTGCAGTTGTTCGCACCCGTGTGAGCGGCTTCCATTCGTAACTTATTTCATGCTTCGTTTAGCCATTCAAAAGTCCGGTCGCCTCAGTGAGGACTCCCTTGCCCTCATTCGTGAATGCGGCATCAACTTCATCAGCAGCACCTACAAGCTCAAGACGGAGGCTACCAATTTTCCCCTCGAAATCCTGTTTTTGCGCGATGACGACATTCCCGGCTACGTGCAGGATGGCGTGGCCGACCTGGGCATTGTGGGCCTGAATGTGTTGGTGGAAGCCGGCTACCCCGACCTGGAGGTCGAACCCCTGGGCTTTAGCAAATGCCGCCTGAGCCTGGCCGTGCCCCGCGCCGACGCTTACGCTTCGGCGGCCACGCTGCAAGGCAAGAACATTGCAACTTCCTACCCCAATATACTGGGTCGTTACCTGGCCGAGCAAGGCGTGCAGGCCCACCTGCACACCATCAGCGGCTCGGTCGAAATTGCCCCCAGCATCGGATTAGCGGAGGCTATCTGCGACATCGTGAGCAGCGGCTCGACCCTGCTCGGCAACGGCCTGCGCGAAGTCGAAACCGTGTTTCGCTCCGAAGCCGTGCTTATCGCTCAACCTAACCTGACGCCCGAGCAAGCCGACCTGCTGGAGCAGCTGCGCTTCCGCATGCAGGCCGTCCGCCGGGCCAAGCGCAGCAAGTACATTGTGCTAAACGCTCCCGTATCGGCCCTGGAGGAAGTGCGCCGCTTGCTGCCCGGCATCAAGTCGCCCACTGTCACGCCCTTGGCCGAGGCCGGTTGGGTATCGGTGCAGTCGGTGGTGCAGGAGGATGATTTTTGGCACATCACCAGTCAGTTGAAAGCCGTGGGCGCGGAGGGCATCTTGGTGCTGCCCATTGAAAAGATGATTGCCTAGACCAGACATTCCATGCAGCTTTATTCTTATCCCGACCCCAGCACCTGGCCCGCTCTGCAGCAGCGGGCCGCTACTGCCGAAGCCCCGCAGGTGGCCGCCCGCGTACGAGCCATTTTTGGCCAGGTACGTGAAGGTGGCGATGCCGCTCTGCTCAGTTTAGCTAGTGAACTTGACAAGGCCTCAATGACCCGCCTGTTGGTTTCCGAGGCTGAGTTTGCGGCGGCCGCTTCCCAGGTTCCGGCCGACTTACAAGCCGCCATTCGCCAGGCCCGGGCCAACATTGAGGCCTTTCACGCCGCCCAGCGCGAGCCCGAGCTGCGCGTAGAAACCATGCCGGGCGTGGCCTGCAGCCGGCGCGCGGTGCCGGTGCAGCGGGTGGGCCTGTACGTGCCGGGCGGCTCAGCGCCGTTGTTCAGCACGCTGCTGATGCTGGGCGTGCCGGCCCGGCTGGCGGGCTGTCCGCAGGTAGTGGTGTGCACGCCCCCCCAGTCCGATGGCACGGTGAGCCCGGTCATTTTGTTCGTGGCCCAATTACTGGGAATCTCCACGGTGGTGAAAGCTGGCGGGGCCCAGGCCATTGCGGCCTTGGCGCTGGGTACGGTTTCGGTGCCGGCTGTTGATAAAATATTCGGCCCCGGCAACCGCTACGTAACGGCGGCCAAGCAGTTGGCCGCGGCGGAGTTCGGGGTGGCGATTGATATGCCCGCCGGACCCTCGGAGGTATTGGTAATTGCCGATGAAACGGCTAATGCGGCCTTTGTCGCGGCTGATTTACTGTCGCAGGCCGAGCACGGCCCCGATTCGCAGGTTGTTGTCCTCTGTAACTCGGCGGCGATGCTCGACGAGATTCGGGCCGAAACTACGCGTCAGCTGGCCACGCTGCCGCGCCGGGACGTAGCCGCGCTGGCGCTCGAAAACAGCCGGGCTATTTTGCTCCCTGATGCCGCTGCCATGCTGGCGTTCTCTAATCAGTACGCGCCGGAGCACCTGATTCTGGCCACGGACGAGGCCGATGCTTTGGCGAAAGAGGTAACCAACGCAGGTTCGGTGTTTTTGGGGCACCTCACGCCCGAAGCCGTGGGCGACTATGCTTCCGGAACCAACCACACACTGCCGACCAGCGGGTATGCCCGCCAATACAGCGGCGTCTCACTTGATTCATTCATCCGGAAAATCACCTTTCAGCGTCTTTCGCCTGTTGGCCTGCGTGCCTTGGGGCCGTTGGTTGAAACCATGGCTGAGGCCGAAGGATTGACGGCCCACGCCCGCGCCGTCACGCTACGGCTCGAAGCGCTGGCTGGCGAAAAAACAACGGCAGCGGCGGTTAGTAATCCCTACGCGGGCCTCATCCGGCCCAGCGTGGAGCGCATGCAGGCCTATTCCTCGGCGCGGGATGAGTTTGAGGGCATGGCTCCGGTGATGCTCGATGCCAACGAAAACAGCCTGGGTTCGGTGGGTCCCGCTGATTTCAGCCGCTACCCCGACCCGCACCAACGCGCTATCAAAGTGGAGTTGGCGCGCTTGAAAGGGGTGGCACCCAACCAGATTTTTCTGGGCAATGGTTCCGACGAAGCCATTGACCTGCTGGTGCGCCTGACCTGCACGCCCGGCCGCGACCACATCGTGATTTGCCCGCCCACCTACGGCATGTACGAAGTGGCCGCCAATCTCAATGATGTTGGGGTGACGCGAATCCAGCTCACGGCCGACTTTCAGCTCCCCGCCAACGCGGTCGAAACGCTGGCCGCCTCTACCGCCAAGCTGGTGTTTTTGTGCTCTCCCAACAACCCAACCGGCAATTTGCTGGCGCAGGAAGCGGTGGAAGCCATTCTGCGCAGTTTTAAAGGCTTGGTTGTGGTGGACGAAGCGTATGCGGACTTTGCCGATGCCCCCAGCTGGACCACGCGGCTCGCGGAGTTCCCGCGCCTCGTGGTGCTGCAAACCTTCTCCAAGGCCTGGGGCTTGGCCGGCCTCCGGCTGGGGGTGGCCTACGGTAGTCCCGCCCTCATTGCGTACTTCGATAAGATAAAGCCGCCTTACAACATCTCGGCGGCCACCCAGGAGCACGTGCTGACCGCCTTAGCCAGCGCCCCAAGCCTGGATGCTATGCGCGCGGAGCTGCTGGCCAACCGCCACCAGCTGGCGCAGCAATTGCCACAGGTGCCAGGCGTAGCCCAGGTGTTTCCGTCCGATGCAAATTTTCTACTGGTGCGTTTCACCACCGACGCCACGGCGATATACGACCAACTGCGCGCCCGCGGCATCGTGGTGCGCAACCGTACCACGCAACCCGGTTGCGCCGGCTGTCTGCGGCTCACCGTGGGTACTGCCACCGAAAACGCTCTGTTACTGCAAGCCCTAAAGGAAATTGGTGCGGGCTGTTAGCGGTTGCATTGCCAGCACCGGCGCCCCGCGCCATCCATTACTCATTGTTAATTGCTACCCGACTTGAAAAAGGCCTTATTTATCGACCGCGACGGTACCATCCTCGTGGAGCCCCAGCCCAGCCAGCAAATCGACGGCCTCACGCCCGATAAATTCCAGTTTCTGCCCGGGGCAATCAGCGCTCTGGCGCGCATTGCCCGCGATTTGCCCGAGTACGAGCTGGTGCTGGTGAGCAACCAGGACGGACTGGGCACTGCCAGCTTCCCCGAAAATACCTTCTGGCCCGCCCACCAGCTCATGCGGGATATTCTGGCCAGCGAAGGCGTGCGATTTTCCGCTGAGCACATCGACCGGAGCTTTCCGCACGAAAGCTTGCCAACCCGCAAACCCGGCACTGCACTTCTGGGTCAATACCTGGACCCCACCCACGATTACGACCTGGCTAACTCCTTCGTCATCGGTGACCGTCCGACCGATGTGCAGCTTGCTGTGAATCTGGGTTCGCAAGCCATCCTGATAGGAGAGGAGCCGGACCCGCGTGCCGCGCTCACTACAACCAGCTGGGAGGCCATCTACCAATTCCTGCGTTATCCGGCCCGCGTGGCAGTCATCGAACGCAACACCAACGAAACGCAGATTGCCATTCGTCTAAATCTGGATGGTACCGGCCAAACCGATATCCATACCGGCCTGGGTTTTTTCGACCACATGCTGGAGCAGTTGGGTCGGCACAGCGGTGTCGATTTATCCATAAGTGTAAAAGGCGATTTACACATTGATGAACATCACACCGTGGAAGATACCGCCCTGGCCTTGGGCACGGCCTTCTCCCAGGCCTTGGGCGATAAGCGGGGACTGGCCCGTTACGGCTTCCTGCTTCCCATGGATGAAGCCCTGGCCCAAGCCGCCATTGATTTTTCGGGGCGTCCGTGGTTGGTGTGGGATGCCGAATTTAAGCGCGAGCGGGTAGGGGACTTACCAACCGAACTGTTCTTTCACTTCTTTAAGTCGTTCACAGACAACTCTCGCGCTACGCTCAATATTTCCTGCGCCGGTGATAACGAACACCATAAAATCGAGGCCATATTCAAAGCAGTAGCCAAGGCCATCAAGATGGCTTTGCAGCGGGATGAATCCTCCGCTATTCCCAGCACCAAAGGTATATTGTAAAAATTGTAGTTTATTCAAATGTATAATAACACGAATGTATTAATTTGCGGTATTATGCATTTGAATATAAATTGTAAATAATGGAAATTGCAGTAGTAGACTACAAAGGCGGAAACGTGCAATCGGTGCTGTTTGCCCTGGAGCGACTGGGTGCCCAACCCATCCTGACGGCAGACCCCGATGTGCTGCGTCGCGCCGATAAGGTCTTGTTTCCCGGCGAGGGCGAAGCGTCCTCAGCCATGGAGGCCCTTCGGGAGGCTGGGTTAGACAAAGTTCTGCCCACGCTGACGCAACCTTTCCTGGGCATTTGCCTTGGCATGCAGCTGTTGGGGTTGCACAGCGAAGAAAACGATACGCCGTTGCTGGGTCTTCTGCCGTTTTCAGTCCAGCGCTTTGCCCCCGATGCGGCCCATAAAGTACCCCATATGGGCTGGAACAACCTGCTCGCGCTGCAAGGGCCGCTTTTTGCGGGCCTAACCGAAGCCGACCACGTGTACTTTGTGCACAGCTATTACGCGCCAGTGGGGGCCTACACCACGGCGCAGGCGTCGCACCCGGCCCCGTTCAGTGCGGCGGTGCAGCACGGCAATTTTCATGGGGTGCAGTTCCATACCGAAAAAAGCGGGGCCGTTGGCACGCGCATCCTGGCCAATTTTTTGGCCTTATAGTTTTTTCTACCGCCTTACTACTCTTCCCCTTGGAAATAATCCCTGCTATCGACCTTATCAACGGGCAGTGTGTTCGGCTAAGTGCCGGCGACTTCGCTCGTCAAACCACTTACGACGTTGACCCGGTGGCCGTAGCCCAGCGTTTTGCTGATGCGGGAGTGCGCCGTCTGCATTTGGTCGACCTGGATGGAGCCCGGGCGGGCAAGCCCGTAAATCTGGCGGTGCTCGAGGCAATTGCCCGGCGAACTACGCTGGACATTGATGCTGGGGGAGGCATTCAGAACGATGCATCGTTGGCGCAGGTGTTGGCTGCCGGGGCTGCGCACGTCACGGCGGGCAGCCTGGCAGTTCGGGAGCCCGCCACGGTGCATGCTTGGCTCAAACAGCACGGTGCTGGAACCGTATTCTTAGGAGCTGATTTCAAAGACCAGCACATTGTCATCAACGCCTGGGTCGACAAAAGCACTCTTACCCTGACCGGTTTCATTACGGACTACCTGGCGGCTGGCGGCACCACTTTCATCTGCACCGATGTGAGCAAGGATGGGCTGCTGCAAGGGCCTTCGTTGGCAACCTACCAGCGCTTGGTAAAGGAGTTTCCCACCGCGCAGTTTGTGGCCAGTGGCGGGGTTACCACCGTGGCCGACCTTGAAGCGCTGGCCGAAGCAGGCATGCACGGAGCTATTATTGGCAAAGCCCTCTACGAAGGCAGCATTGCTCTAGCCGATCTAAAAGCTTTTTTGTAAAAGATTTTACCGTTAATCAGTACATCGCCCACAGTACCTTTTAAACTGCGACAATAGTGGTAAAAAAACGCCTCATCCCCTGCCTCGACGTCCGTGACGGGCGCACTGTTAAAGGCATTCAGTTCGAAGGCCTGCGCGATGCGGGCGACCCCGTAGCCCTGGCAGCCCGATATGCTCGTGAAGGTGCCGACGAGTTGGTTTTTCTTGACATTACCGCTACCAACCAACGCCGTCAGCCGCTCACTGAGTTGGTACGAGACGTTGCCCGGGTGCTTGATATTCCCTTTACCGTGGGCGGTGGCATCAGCACCGTTGCTGATGTGGAAGCGTTGCTGTTGAGTGGAGCTGACAAGGTTTCCATTAATTCTGCGGCATTGGCGCGGCCCGGTTTTATTGCTGACCTTTCTCGTCGCTTCGGTTCACAATGCGTGGTTGTCGCGGTTGATGCCCGGTTAGTGGACGGCGAATGGCAGGTAATGACCCGGGCCGGCACCCAGGCCACTGGCCGCCAAGCGGTAGACTGGTGTCGAGAGGCCGCTGACTTGGGCGCTGGGGAGTTGCTACTTACTTCGATGAGCCACGATGGTACAAAATCCGGCTTCGCTCTGGAATTGACCCGGGCCGTCAGCAATGCCGTCTCGGTGCCGGTAATTGCTTCGGGTGGGGCCGGGCAGCCATCCGATTTTACGGAAGTTTTTCAAGCGGGCGGCGCCGATGCTGCGCTTGCGGCCAGTATCTTTCATTTCAATGAAACGGCCTTGCCAGCCCTCAAGCAGTATTTGCACGCCGCCGGCATTCACGTGCGTCTGTAAGAGTAGTTGTTGGTTTAGAAGGGTCTCTTTACGTCATTTATGCGTTGGGTATAGTCACCCGACACGTCGTTTATTTGCTTATGAATTTTTCTGATTCCGTTACCGGTTCCAGTGAGTTGCGTTTTGACCTGGTTACGGGCCTGGCACCGGCTATTGTGCAGGATGCTGACACCGGGCAGGTGCTTATGCTGGGCTATCTGAACGCCGAAGCTTGGACTCGTACGCAACAGGAGGGCCGGGTCACATTCTTTTCGCGTTCTAAAAACCGGTTGTGGACCAAGGGCGAAAGCAGTGGTAATTTCCTGAGTGTTGTGAGTTTGCACATCGATTGCGATGCCGACACGGTGCTGGTCCGGGCTACGCCTGCCGGACCTACGTGTCACCGGGGCACGTTGAGTTGCTTCGAGCAACTGGGACAGTCGCATATTCCAGCTGCGCCGATTGGGTTTTTAGCTTCCCTCGAACGGTTAATTATTGAGCGGCATGATTTTCCTGAACGGGCTCCCACGTCTTATACTGTTTCTCTGTTTAATAAAGGAATGGCTAAGATTGCTCAGAAAGTAGGAGAGGAGGCTGTCGAAACTGTCATTGACGCCGTCGGGGGTAGTCGGGCTACTTTGCCTGGGGAAGTGGCCGACCTGCTTTATCATCTATTGGTGCTGTTAGTTGCCGCTGGTGTTCCAACAGCGGAAGTAATCGGCATTTTGCAAGAGCGGCACCGTCTTCCAAATACGCGTCATCTCACCGAAGGCTAATCTTTTAGTTATTTCAAGAGCCAAATGCAGAGCGCCAAATCTATATAGATTTGGCGCTCTGCATTTGGCCTTTACGGTTAATAACCTTTAAGTGGTTAAGATTTTAATTGCCGCCGAATCTTTTCTAACAAGGCAATTGCCAACCTAATGTCTTCCTCTTCGGATATAGAAAGTACCGTATTTACGCCAGGTCCACTTATTTGAATCTGGTAAGAGTCGTTGTCGTTAGTAACTGCAGTAACTCTAGAGTAGGTACCAATTGTAGTTGGTTGGTGCTGAATTGGTTTTTCGGTTGTGGTGAGTTGTCTGGGCGGTTTTTCTGAAGGTGTAGTTTGACTACCATCAGGTTCCAAAAAGCCGAATAGACTAGCAATAGCATCAGGGCCAGTCTTGGGATTTTGACTGGGCACCTCTATCTGTATCGTTTCAGTTATTCTTGGGACGGTAGGTAGCTCAACGGTTTCGTTTGTTTTTGTTTCTTCGCTCACCCACGGGGGTATATTCATAAGTATATTTTGCTCAGGATGAAAGGTTGCCAGTCGAAGAGCTTGGTCTGTTAATTGCCGGCGAGGGGTCTGTTTGGCTGACAAAGCATCGATATCAGCAATCGTGTTGTTTTCATCGAGCAGACCTACCATGCGCGCTCCGTCTACAAATGCCTTGGCTACGCCTTGAGCATTTATTTCTTCTACCCCGAATTCGCGAATCAGCATAACATCCAGCATTTGCACTGGCAGTTCCCGGGACCGAAATTTTCGACACAGCTGGGTAAATAGGGGTGGTGTAAGAAATGCTTCCCGGTGAAATACTAATTCCTCTTGCTTGTCGTAAGCGTGTTTTATCCGCTTAAATAGCGTCGTGGTCGTTAGCATTTCACGCTTGCTTGTCACCAGACCAAATTTAACAGCCGACCCGATTATAGCTTTGAAAGACCCGCTGACTTTGCGGTTCAATTTTCGCGCTGCAGTTTCTATGGTTGATTTCCCTCCGGTATCATCCGTTATTTCGGCTAGTTCCCAAGCGCCAGTATAACCAGTTCTTGGGTAGTCTATAAGTTTTGGCATGCCCTTTAGGGTATAAGCAATGGGAGACGTTGAGTAAGAGTGTTAACAACGTAAGTAAATAAAAGTTTATTTTAAAGATAATTCTTATACTTTATTATACTAGATTCAGTATAATATCTGAGTAGGGGCAGTAAATATGCAACGGTAAGTTCACATGAACTGTGTTAAAAATTAAGGGGTGAGGGTGAGTTTTGAGCTAAAATCAGCTTGATAGG
>NZ_BMGY01000039.1 GCF_014640435.1 Hymenobacter frigidus
ACGCATCGAACACGTCTTAATGGAGGTCGGCCAAAAGTACACCGTTACTTTTGCGTGACTACTTAACATCATCTTCAATCCATGACCAGCTTCCTCACCCTGCGCCTGCACGGCACCATTCCCGCCGCCGCCGGCCGGGAGCTGCAAACCGCCCTGCGCCAGGCCCAGAAAGCCGGCACCGACCACCGCCTCTCCCAAAAACAATTCTTCGCCAGGTTCGACGCCGTGCTGGACCGCGCCCCCATCGGCCCCAGCTACTTCGAAAACGAAAAGATGGCCGAAGTGCTGGCCGGCGAAATCATGATGCTGGAAGAAACCGGCTTCACCATCCACGGTTTCGCCATTTTGCCCAACCACGCGCACGTGGTGCTGCACCTGCACGAGAGCAGCCACCTGTCCTTCGCCAAAGCCCTCGACCTGCTGCACCTGCGCACGGGCACCGCCTGCCGCCGCCTGGTGCGCCCCAAACTGCCGCCCGAAGCCGAGTTCTGGCAAGTGGGCTGGTTTGAATATGAGGTGAAAGACGAGGCCGAGCTGACGCGGGTGCTGGCCTACGTGCGCGGCAACGCCCGCCAGGCGGGCTTATCCGCCCGGTTTCAGGAGTGGCCCTACGTGAATGAGTAGTGGCTTGATAGAGTGGTTTTCAGGTCCGCAAACATCTTTAAAGGGAGTTAAGAATTAAAAGTTAAGATTGAGGCTGTTTAGTAATTTGTCAGTTGGTCATGCCGAGCGCAGCCGAGGCATCTCGCTCGAACCTTCCGGGCCGTTCAACGAAACGGGCGAGATGCCTCGACTGCGCTCGGCATGACGGTCACTTAGTTCTTTTTGAATTCCTAAACAGCTTCATTCTGTCTGTCTGCCTAAATTTTAACTTTTAACTCTCAACTTTAAACTCCGTGTGATGAAGGCAAGACTGCTTTAGCCGCGCCCTCAAACCAAGAAGCCGCCGCCCCCACGTATATCCGGCCGGAGCCGTAGCTCCAGCAACTTATGCACCCATTGTTTCTCCTGTTTCTGGTTCTGCTGGGCTTCAGCAGCCGGGCGGCCCCGGTGCCAGCCGATACGCTGCACCCCATCGGCCCCGACCGACTGCTGAGCTATACCTACGCCAACGACCTGTTTTTTCGCACCGATTACTACTTCACGCAGGGAATGACCCTCACGCTGGTGCACCCCGCCCTGGCCCGCCTACCGGTGCGCCACCTGCTACTCAGCGGCCCGAGTGGCAGCACGCAATACTACGGCCTCCGGCTGCGCTACGATGGCTTCACGCCTCTGCGCATTCAGGACCCATTCATCCGGGTCGGCGACCGGCCGTATGCGGCGTATGGCTACGCTTCTTTCTTCCGAATCAGCAACCAGCCGGCCCGGCACCAGCTGCTGACTACTGCGCTGGAACTGGGCTTCATTGGCCCGGCAGCGGGCGGCAAGGAGCTGCAAACGGCCATCCACCGCGCCACGGGCAACGCCGAGCCACGGGGTTGGGACTTCCAGATTCGCAACGCCCCCATCGTAGGATACCGCCTGGCTTTCGAAAAACAGCTAGCCGCCGCTTCAGGTCACGTCGAGTTATTGGGAACTACCGAAGCCTCGCTCAGCACGCTTTACACCTACGCCAGCACCGGCCTGCGCCTGCGGGCCGGGCGGCTAAATCCGTATTTTAGCAGCCTGGGTTTAGCGGGCCAGAGTAGCTGGCAGCTGTACGGCCAGGCCACTTTAGAAGGCCGCCTCATCGGCTACGATGCCACGCTGCAAGGCGGCCTTTTCACCAGCAATGACCCGTACACGCTGGCCGCGGGAGCCATCTGCCGCACGGTGCTGCGCAGCTCGGGCGGCTTGGTGCTGGCGCATGAGAAGCTGAGTTTCGAGGCCACCGCAACTTGGACATCGCCGGAGTTTACGGGTGGGCGCACGCACCGCTGGGGGCTGCTGGGCGTGACGGTGGCATTCTAGATAGGGTGCGGGGCGTACCCTACTTAGCCCGGTGAATAATCAGCACCCCGACCAAAATCACCCCCATGCCCAGCAAGTGCCAAAGGTTGAATGCCTCGCCATCGAACGCGCCCCAGGCCAGCGCCACAACGGGAATGAAATAGGTACTCGATGAGGCAAACAGCGCTGTGGACTGCTGAATCAGCTTATTAAACAGCACCATGGCTACCGCCGTGCTCATGGTGGCCAGCAGCGCGATGTAGCCAAACGCCACCCAGGCCCCCGGCGCCGTAGCCAGTTTATGCAGAAACCCCGTGCCCAGCAGCAAATACGCCAGCGCGGGCCCGCCAATGAGCAGCAGCAGCACCGCCGTCACGGCCATCGGCGTCATGCCACCGAGCTTGTGCTTGATGACGTTTACACTCACCCCGTAGCAAATGGTGGCAATCAAGATATAGATGCCATACCACGCATTGCCCTCGCCGGTCGGCGTGTCGGTGCCGCCGCTGCCGCCGAGCAGCAGCATGACCACCGTGCCCACCAGGCCCAGCACAATGCCCAGCACCCGCAGGCCCGTGAGCCGCTGCCCAAACAGCAGCGCGCCCACCAGCAGCGTAAAAACCGCCGTGAGGGCGTTGAGCACGCCCGCCAGGCCAGAGGCCAGCTTGGTTTCGGCGTAGGCAAAGAGGAAAGCCGGAATCAGTGTACCCACCACCCCACTCACTGCCAGCCACTTGAAGCGGCTGCGCTCCACGGTGCCCACGTGGCGCAGGGCAAACGGCAGCAGCAGCAACGCGGCTACGCTTACCCGGGTAGCGCCCAGCTCCATGGCCGAAAACACCAGCAGCCCCTTTTTCATCAGAATAAACGACGTGCCCCAAATGGCCGCCAGCGCCAGCAGCAGCATCCAGGCCACCGGCGAGGTGACGCCGGGTGTGAGCGGGCCAGCCGGAGTGGAAGCTGCTGTTTCGCTCGTATTTCCAGCCCCGCTCGGAACAACCGTGACGGACCTGGAATCGGGTGAGGAACTGGTAACGGATGGGTTTGTGGGCAGCATGGCGCAAAGGTACGCGGCCTCCGCACGGCTGCCCGCAGCTAATTGCATGGGCACCCGAACCGGAGCCTGGGTCTGGTTGTTTCATTCTTACCGATTCCTGCCGTAATTTTGTAGTCCGGTTTCGTGCCGATTCTATTTATGTCGCATCCGTTCAAGGCCGTTAGTCTCTCCTTCAAGAAAGCCCCGCTCGACATCCGCGAGCTGCTTTCGCTGGACGAGGCCGCTTGCCGTCGTTTCCTGCACACGCTCCACCACGATTTGGGTCTGTCCGACCTGCTCGTGCTGAGTACCTGCAACCGCACTGAGGTTTACTACGCCGCCGAAGATGACCGCAGCCGCGAAATCATCCTCGCCCTCGGCGACCTGAAAAACCGCCCCGACGTGGGCCAGTTCCTGCCCTACTTTGACCTGCTGCCCGAGGCCGAGGCCGCCGTGCAGCACCTTTTTGAAGTAGCCATGGGCCTTGATGCCCAGGTAGTGGGCGACCTGCAAATCAGCAATCAGGTGAAGATGGCCTACCAGTGGGCCGCCGACGCCGACGCCGCCGGCCCCTTCCTGCACCGCCTCATGCACACGGTGTTCTTCACCAATAAGCGCGTGCAAACCGAAACCAGCTTCCGCGATGGGGCGGCCTCGATGAGCTACGCCGCCCTGGAATTGGTCGAAGAGCTGACCGCCGACGTGGCCAACCCACGCGTGCTGGTGGTGGGCTTGGGCGAAATCGGGGCCGACGTGTGCCGCCACCTGGCCGCCAGCAAGGTCTTCAGCGACGTTACCATCTGCAACCGCACCCGCGCCAAGGCCGAGGCTTTGGCCGAGGAATGCGGCATGCGCCTCGTGGACTTCGAAGACCTGATGCCCGCCCTGAAAGAGGCCGATATCATCATCTCCTCCATCAACCGCGCCGAGCCCTTCTTCACCCGTGAGCTGGCTGAGAACCTCGACGTCCTCAGCTTTAAGTTTTTCGTGGACCTGAGCGTGCCCCGCAGCATTGCCGCCGATGTGGAGCAAGTGCCCGGCGTGCTGGTCTACAACATCGACGCCATTCAGAGCAAAGCCTCAACCGCCCTGCAAACCCGCCTCGCGGCCGTGCCACAAGTGCGTGCCATTATCGCCGAAAGCACTGCCAGCCTCAACGACTGGGCCAAGGAAATGATGGTTTCGCCCCTCATCCAAAAGATGAAGGCCAACCTCGAAACCATGCGCCAGGAAGAGCTGGAGCGCTACCAGAAAAAAGCCACCCCCGCCGAAAGCAAGCTCCTCGACGAAGCCACCCGCTCGCTGATGCAAAAGATTCTCAAGCAGCACGTGCTGCACCTGAAATCGGCCTGCAAGCGCGATGAAGCCGACAAGCTGGTGGCCATGCTGGGCGAGATGTTCGACTTGGAAAAGACAGCGGAAACGGTATAACCTCACCTCCGGCCCCGGTTCGCTTGAAGCGCGAAGCCCGCGGAGAGGAGAGCCAGACGATTTACAAAGAAGCCCCGACTCAAAAAATGAGCCGGGGCTTTTCGTTATCCTACAAAACCACTGCGGGCCGCCGTAGCTCCCCTCTCCGCTGGAGAGGGGCCGACGGGGCGCGGTTTACGCCATCATCTTTTCGCGCTGCTTGATGCGCTTGTCATTATTCACGGCCGTGGGTACTACCGTCACTACCACGTATTTCGAGGTGGGCGTATTGCTCACCTTGGCCACGCTGGTAATGGGTATCAGCGGGTTGGCCTCCGGGAAATACGCCGACACGTTGCCTTTCGGGATGTCGTAGGGCACGGCCACGAATTTCTCCACGGTGCGCTCCTCGCCTTCGAAATGGCTGGTGATGTCGATGAGGTCCTTGGCTTTGATGCTGCGGGCGGCCATGTCGGCCGGGTTCATGAACAGCACGCGGCGCTCGCCGTGAATGCCCCGGTACCGGTCGTTGTACTCGTAAATGGTGGTGTTAAACTGGTCGTGGCTGCGCACCGTCATCAGCACGAGCTGGTCGGGCTCAACGATATTCTTCTCCAGCGTGGTGGCGGTGAAATTGGCCTTGCCATTGGCCGTGGTAAACTTGCGCTCACGCGGGCCGTTGGGCAGGTAGAAGCCGCCGGGCTGCCGCAGCTGCTCGTTGAACTTCTCGAAGCCCGGAATCACCCGCGAAATGTGGTCGCGGATTACGTCGTAGTTCTCCGTCATGGCCACCCAGTCGGTGGTGGTTTTGTCGCCCAGCGTGGCAATGGCAATGCCGCTGATGATGGCTACTTCGCTCAGCATTTCGCCAGCCAGCGGCACCAGAATGCCCTTGTTCTGGCTCACTATGCCCATCGAGTTTTCGCAGGAAGTCATCTGGTGGCCGGACTTCTGCATGTCGATGTCGACGTGCGTGAAGCAGGGCAGCAGCAGGCTGGTTTTCCCGGTCACGAGGTGGCCGCGGTTGAGCTTAGTACCCACGAACACGGTCAGGCTTTGCTTGCGCATGCCTTCGGCGATAAACTCGGTGTCGGGGCCGGCGGCCAGCAGGTTGCCGCCCAGGCTGAAGTACACCTTGGTTTTGCCGGCGTTCATGGCCTTGAGGCTTTCCACCACGTCGAAGCCGTCCTCGCGGGGCGAGGAGAACTTAAATTCCTTCTCCAGCGCGTCGAGAAATTTGGAATGCACCCGCTCCCAGATGCCCATGGTGCGGTCGCCCTGCACGTTGGAGTGGCCACGCACCGGGCAGGTGCCCGCACCGGGCTTGCCAATAGCGCCTTTCATGAGGTGCAGGTTCACGATTTCCTGAATCGTTTCCACGCCCTTGCGCTGTTGCGTGACGCCCATGGCCCAGCAGGTCACAATTTTCTGCTTGTGGGCCAAGAGATTGGCCGCTTCGAGCAGTTGCGCACGGCTAACACCGCTGATTTCCTCGATTTCCTCCCAGCTGGTATTGTTGAGGGTTTCCACCACGGAATCAAACCCGGTGGTGAACTCCTTGATAAAGGCGTGGTCGACAACCTGGCCGGGGTTCAGCTTTTCGGCTTCGAGCAGGTGCTTCATGATGCCGCGCAGCAGGGCCATATCGCCGTCCACCCGCACTTGCAGGAACACATCGGTGAGCTGGGTGCCGTCGCCCAGCAGCGCGCCCAGGGCCCGCAGCGGGTTCATGAAATCTTGGGGATTTTTGAAAGCGACGAGGCCAGCTTCAATCAGCGGGTTTACGCTGATGATTTTGGCCCCGTTGCGCTTGGCCTTTTGCAGGGCCGAGAGCATGCGTGGGTGGTTGGTGCCCGGGTTCTGGCCGATGACGAGGATAACCTCGGCCTCGTGAATGTCGTTGAGCGTCACCGAACCTTTGCCCAAGCCCAGCGTGGGGCTCAGGGCCGAACCGCTGCTCTCGTGGCACATATTGGAGCAGTCGGGCAGGTTGTTGGTACCAAACTCGCGCACGAACAGCTGGAACAGGAAGGCCGGCTCGTTGGGCACTTTGCCCGAGGTATAAAAAATAGCCTCATCGGGCGAGTCGAGCGCATTCAGCTCATCGGCCACAATCTGAAAGGCATCGGGCCAGGAAATCTGGGAATAATGGTTGTCGCCGGGGCGCTTCACCAGGGGGTGCGTAAGGCGGCCGGTATTGTTTTGGTCGCGGTCGGTCAGGCGCGAGAGCTCGGCCAGGCTATTCTTGGCAAAAAACTCAGGGCCAGCGGCTTGGTCGTCGGCGTCGGAGGCCGTGGCTTTGGCCCCGTTCTCGCAGAATTCGGCTACCGAGCGGTGCTCGTCGGGGTCGGGCCAGGCGCAGCTCGAACAGTCGAAACCATTCTTCTGGTTGAGGCCGAGCAGGGCTTTGGTACCGCGCCCCACGCCGCCTTCGCTCCAGCTAAACTGCATGGATTTGATGACGGCCGTGACGCCCGCCGCGATTTTTTCGCGGCCTTCCAATTTGAGACCAGTCAGGGCCTCAGGTGGCTGGGCCAGCACGGGGTACAGGTACTTGGCCTCCGAAGTCGGCGGCGCGGGAATGTGCTCGTGCGCGGGCGGCGCGCCGGCACTGGCCTCGTGACCAGCCAGGGTGGGGTGGTCGGCGGCAGGAATTTCGTAGTCGGCGGCCGGGGCCACGCCCTGGTCGGGACGTTCGCCGCTTTTGGGAGCTAGCTCAGCTTTCTGCTGATGGGTCTGGCCAGCTTTGCTGGGGTCGGTGACAGGGGAATCTTCCATATGCATAATGATGAGTGTTGAATTATGAGTTGTGAGTTACGAGTTGAAACGAATGAAAAAAGAGTTAGGAGCGATTCGCGCCGATTGCCGATTTGCAACTCATAACTCATAATTCAACACTTGTAACTCACTCAGTGTCGGCAGTCCAAATCCTTTTCAACCAAAACGCGCAGGTGCTGCGCTTCGGCCAGGGATAAATTCTCAGAGAAACCGTTTTGTTCGGTATTAGCCCAAGTGGTAGCTAATGCATTGGGCACCAACACGGTAAGACCAGTGGCATCGAATCGTACCTGCACAGTGGCGGCGGCACTGGCTTCGGAGGCACGCTCCAGCGCGTAGGTCATCTGCTGCTGCGGGCCGGTCCCAAAGTGCACCACGGCGGCTACCCGGCCCTTTTGGGCAAAATCCCGCACTTCACTTTCGGAAAGGCGGAGGCGCAGGGTGTCGTCTTCAATGCGAAGCTTCATGAACAGGTCAAACGGAAATTAGTAGGTCTCAAAGTTAAACGCAAGAGCAAGCCGAGCGTTGCTTAGCTATAGCTATTGAGCAAATTTACTCATTGGCATTCAATCGCCCAGCCGCCAGCCGTGGCTGTAGATGTTGTAGCGCCCCTGGCGCACAAAGCCCAGCACCGTCATGCCGAAGCTTTCGGCAGCCTGCACGGCCAGGCTGCTCGGGGCCCCCACGGCGGCCAGCACGCCAATGCCGGCGGCGGCGGCTTTCTGCACCAGCTCGAAGCTGGCCCGGCCGCTTACCAGCAGCACGTGCTGGTGCAGCGGCAGCCACCCGGCCAGCAGCGCCGCGCCGATGACCTTATCCAAAGCGTTGTGGCGGCCCACGTCTTCGCGCAGCAGCAGCAGCTCGCCCGCCGGGGTAAACAAAGCGGCGGCGTGCTGGCCGCCGGTTTGCTCGAAGCCGGCCTGGGCGGCGCGCAGGCGCTCAGGCAGCAGGTGCACGGTGTCGTAGGCAAGGCGCGGGCCGCTGGTGGGCAGCACGGGGCAAGAAGTGGTGCGCACGGCGTCGATGCTGGTTTTGCCACAGACGCCGCAGCTGGAGCTGGTGTAAAAATGCCGCTCCATGGCCCCAAAATCAACCTTGACGTGCGCCGCCAATTCGGCGCGGGTCACGTTGCCGGCTTCTTCGGCTTTCTGCACATCGGGGCAGGGAATGATGCCCAGCACGTCGGATTTGGCTTGAATGATGCCTTCGGTGAGCAGAAAACCGGCGGCCAGCTCCTCATCGTGCCCGGGCGTGCGCATGGTCACCGACAGGGTGCGGTGCCGACGCTGGCCGTCCACTTCGTAGCCCACCCGGATTTCCAACGGCTCCTCAGCGGCCAGCTGGTCGGAAGCCGGCACGGGCGGGCCGCCGCCGCTCACCTTTTGAATGGTGGCGAATTCGTAGCTGGCGGCGGGCAATAAAATAGCGGGCTCCATAGTGGGCGAATAGCGAGATACAAATTAACGCAGGGGAGAACGAGCGGCTCCCGAATGACGAAGTGCGGCGCGGGGCGACGGCAGACCCGCAAGACCATTAGTGCGCAACTCAAACAGTACATTATAAGCGGCAGTTTGGTGCCCGATACCCCCAATGCGCCCGACAGGACCTTTTTTCCGCTTGGTTGGGCCGGCCCGTCGCGCGTGCCAGAATCGCGGTTTCGTTCCGCAATCGATTCCGGCCTTATCTTTTGGGCCAATTAGTTTTTATCACCCCGCATTCGATGAAAGTGCTGCTGTTATCGCATAAGTCTTTAGCGCCGTTGCGTACGGCCTGGGACGACGTGGCGTTGGTGCAGGCCCTGGCCCAGGACGATGAGTTGGCCTTCGCGGAGATATACGAGCGCTACTACGCCCCGCTGCACGCGCAGGCCCGCCGCAAGCTGCCCAGCGCCCACGACGCCGAAGAGCTCGTGCAGGACTTGTTCGTCGCGCTCTGGCACAAGCGGCACACCGCCGTCATTCAGCAGCTGAATGCCTACTTGTTCACGGCTCTTAAGTACCGCGTAATCGACTGCGTACGGGCCCGGCTGGTGCGCAAAAACTACGCGGCCACCTTCCCCCAGCACTTGGCTAAGCCCGACCGCGGTACCGAGGAAACCGTGGCCGCCGCCGACCTTTCGGCCGCGCTGGCCGCCAGCGTGGGCAGCCTGCCCGGCCACGCCCAGGAAGTATTCCGCCTCAGCCGTATGGAACACCGTTCGGTGCCTGAAATCGCGGCTCATTTGCACGTATCGGCCAAAACGGTAGAATACCACTTGTCACGCTCGCTAAAATTACTCCGCCTGCATCTCCGGGATTTTCTGGTGGGTGTGGCACTTTTCCACATCATAATAAGCAGTTGATTCCGCTGGCTGGCCACTGCCGGCGGCTCCGGGGCAAGTGCGCTCATGGGCAGACCTGCGCCGGAAATAAACCACACATTGTCAGCGCATTAAGCCGCCGGCTTTGAGGGGCGCGACGCACTTCCGCCGGCTTCGACCCCGGCATACTGGACTGCCCTTAAAAAAAATGTGAATCTCGCACCAGGGATGCGGGCGCTTGAATCGACTTGACCAAAGACCCACCCCCGGCCCGGCCAATCATGAAGCACGCCTACTTTGCCAGTTTGCTGAAGCGCTACTTGCACGATGACTGCACTCAGGGCGAGGCGTGGACGGTGGACCAGTGGTACGAAGCCCGCGACATGCCCCGGCCGGCCCCGGCCACTCCGGCCGAGCAAGCCGCCACCAAAGCCCGCGTATGGCAGCAAATACAGGCCCGTACCCGGCCGAGGCCGGCCGCGTGGCGCACGCCGCAGTTCCGCTGGGCGGCGGCCGCGCTGCTGGCCCTGGGTTTGGGCCTGGGCGGGCGGGTGCTGAGCCCACGCCGACTGGCCCTGGCACCCGCCGTTGCCACTATTGCACCGCCCACGGTGAGGATACGAGCGGCGGGCGGTTGGCTCACCTGCACCAACCCCACGGCCCAAACGGCACCGCTCACACTAAACGATGGCAGCACGGTGCTGCTGCAACCTCACAGCCGCCTGCACTACCCGCAACGGTTTGACGGGGCCGAACGGGTGGTAACGCTGCAAGGCGAGGCTTTTTTTCAAGTGTTTCACAATCCGAGCCGACCGTTTCGGGTGCTCACGGACAAGATAGAAACCGTGGTGTTGGGCACGAGCTTCACGGTGCGGGCCTTTCCCGGCCAGCCCGATGCGGCCGTGATGGTGCGCACTGGCCGGGTACGGGTGCGCCCGCGGCCCAACTCGCACGGCCTCGCCACCCGGCCCGGCCCCGGCCTGGTGCTCCGGCCCAACCAGCAGGTGGTATACTCGCCCCAGCTACGGGAACTACGGCCCGAGCTGATAGACGAACCGACCTTGCTGCAGACGCAGCCTTTGACGTTTGACGAGCGGCCGGTAGCGGAGGTGCTGGCCACTTTGCAAACCAGCTACGGCGTACCCATCCGCTACGACGGCGCGACCCTGGCCACCTGCACGGTGAGCCTGGGCTTCGTTCCTGCCCAATCCTTGTTCGACAAGCTCGACCTACTGTGCCAGACCCTGGGGGCCAGCTACGAGCGCGCCGACGAAACCATCATCTTCCGCAGCCGCGGCTGCCAGACGGAATAGCTCAACCGCATACGCTTCATCTCCATTTTTTCCCACCAACATTACCCTATTTCATGCTTCCAACCTTATTTTTATCGCTGGCCAGGGCCCTAAAGGCTCCCCGTGCGGCTGGCCGGCTGGCCCGCGCCACGCTAACGCTGCTGCTGCTACCCGCCGCCGCCATGGCCCACCGCGCCGCCGCCGAAGACGTGCTGGCGCGCCACCTCACGCTGCGGCTGGAAGCCCAAACCGTGAAAACGGTGCTGGCCACCATCGAAAGCCAAGTTAACACCCACTTTCTCTACAGCGAGCAGTTGATTGGGGCCGGGCGCAAGGTGAGTGTGGCCGTCGTGGACCAGCCGCTGAGCGGAGTGCTGGAAGCTTTGCTCGCCCCACTAAAAATCAAATACGAAGTGGTGACCAGCGGCATTTTGCTGGCCCCCACCGCCCCGGCGGCAGCAGCCGACCCCATTCCGGTATCGGGTCGGGTACTGGATGCGGAGGGCCAGCCCATGGCCGGCGCTACCGTGCTGGAGCAAGGCACCAACAACGGCACGGGCACCGACGGCGAGGGCCGCTTCAATCTGAAAGTACAGCCCGGGGCCACCCTGGTCATTTCAGCCATCGGCTTCAAAAGCCAGCAGCTGGCGGTGGGCGCACGCACCACGTTTGAGGTGCGGCTGGCGGCCACCGCCACCGACCTGGGCGACGTGGTGGTGGTGGGCTCGCGCGGCTTGCCCCGCACCGACGTGGAGCGCCCCTCGCCCGTGGACGTGCTCAACGCCAAAGAGCTGCGGGCCACCGGGCAGGTCGATTTGGGCCAGCAGGTGCAGTTCAACTCGCCCTCGTTCAACTCGGCCAAAACCGGCGTGAACGGCGTGGCCAACTACGCCGACCCGGCCACCCTGCGCGGCCTCTCGCCCGACCAGGTGCTGGTGCTCGTGGACGGCAAGCGCCGCCACCAGTTTTCGGCTCTGAACTTGAACGTGACCGTGGGCTCGGGCACGGTGGTGACCGACCTGAACTCGGTGCCCACGCTGGCCGTGGAGCGCATTGAGGTGCTGCGCGACGGCGCGGCGGCGCAGTACGGCTCCGACGCCATCGCGGGCGTTATCAACCTGGGCCTGACCAAGAGCACGGGCGTGGCCTCGGCGCTGTTGCAGTACGGCCTCACGCGGGAGGGCGATGGGGCGCAGTACCTGGCCGGCGCCAACTACGGGGTGAAGCTGGGCAAGGAAAACCCCGGCTATTTCAACGTAACGCTGCAGTACCAGCGGCAGGAGCAGACCAACCGGAGCGACAACTTCGTGGGCGGCATCTACAGCCCATTCAGCGCCACGCCGGCTACGCTGCCCGCCACCCCGACCGCCAATCAGCTCGCCAATGAGAACCGGATTCGGGCCGAACGCGGCCGATACCCGCAGGTGGGCCAGCCCTTTCGGGTGGGCGTATACGGCAGCAACCAGGCCAACATCTACCAAGGCTTCTACAACTTCGGCCTGCCGGTGGGCGACGGCGGCTGGTCGGTTTATTCCTTCGGCGGCTACTCGCGCAAGAACATTCTGGCCTACGGTTTCTTTCGCAACGCGCAGCCCAACAACGTCAATTTCAGCCCCCGGCACCTCGACGGCTACCTGCCCGAGCTGCCCGGCCGCTCCGACGACTACTCGACCGTGGTGGGCGTGCGCCGCAAGCTGGCCGGCGGCTGGAACCTCGATTTCAGCTACGGCTACGGCTACAACTACCTCGACCTGTTCGCCAACAAAACGGCCAACCCGTCGATGGGCGCGGACTCGCCGACTGATTTTTATGTGGGCCGCAGCACCTTCGGACAAACGACCAATGAATTGAACTTGTCGCGCAATTATACGGGGCTCTTTGGCACCAAATCGTTCAACCTGGCTTTTGGCGCCCAAGTGCGCACTGACCAGTTCATCCTAGAGAAGGGCAGCCCGGAGTCGTACTTCGTGGGGCCGCTGGCCGGCGCCCGGCCGGCCTCGCCCGGCGTTCCGGCCCGCACGGCCAAGGCCACGGGTTCGAGCGGCCGGCCCGGCATCTCGCCCGACGACGAAACCAACGCCACCCGCCGCAACGTGGGCGTGTACGTGGACGTGGAAAGCGACTTGACGGAGAAGCTGCTGCTGACCTCGGCCCTGCGCTACGAAAACTACTCCGACTTCGGCTCCAACATCTCGGGCAAAGCCGCCGGCCGCTACAAAATCACCGACGGCGTGGCCCTGCGCGGCTCCGTGAACCGCGGCTTTCGGGCGCCTTCCTTGCAGCAGATTGAAAACAGCGTGACCACCTCCACGGTGCAGAACGGTGAGATTGTGCTCACCAAGCAGCTGCGCAGCAACGACGCCCGCCTGCGCCCGCTTGGCGTGGCCGACACCAAGGCCGAAACGTCGTGGAACTATAGCGCCGGCGTGGCCGCCCGCATCTCCGAGAACCTGCTCTTCACCGTCGATGCCTACCAGATTGACATCCAGGACCGGGTCATCAACTCCGAGCGGATGGTGCGGACCGACATCAAGGCCCTGCAAACGCCGCCCTTCGCCAACTTGAACGAAATCCGCTTCTTCACCAACGCCATCAATACGCAGACCCGCGGCATTGATTTGGTGACGACCTACAAGACGGAAATCAACGACCGCAGCCGCCTGAGCGCCAGCCTGGCCCTGACGTTCAACCGGACCGAGATTTCCAAAATTGGCGACACGCCCGCTGCCCTGCAGGCCGGCACCACCAACCGGATTTTGCTGATTGACACGGTGAGCATCGGGCTGATTGAGCGGGCGCAGCCGCGGGAGAAGATTCTGGCCTCGCTCACCTACACCATCGGCAAGTTCAGCATCACGCCCCGCGCCTCGTACTTTGGCTCGGTGGTAGCCTTCGAGAAGCCGAACAACATTGCCGCCGTGGCCGCAGTAGGCACGACGCCCGCCACGCCTTTCCGCTACGTCAAGCACGTCAGCCAGGAGTTCCGCGGCAAGACCATCTTCGATTTGGCCGTGGTGTACAACCCCGTCAAGGCCGTGTCGCTGACCGTGGGTGCCAATAATTTCACCAACGTCTATCCCGACAAGGTGGACGCCACCCGCATCGGCAGCTACTCCAACGGCGAGATTCCTTACACCCGCAACGCGGCGCAGTTCGGCTTTAATGGCGCGTACTATTACACCAACTTAGCGCTGACTTTTTAGGAAGCGGTAATAAATCAAAACGTCATGCTCATCTGGCGTCCGCGCAGTCGAAGCATCTCTACCGCTTCGATTGGATTACTACCGAGGTAAAGATGCTTCGACAGGCTCAGCATGACGTTCTTTTCTACTGTTTCATCCTGACCTCACCCTCACCCCATGACCAATCTCGTCCTGCTGCTGGTGTGCCTGGCGGCGGGGGCGGCGCTGCGGCACTGGCAGGTGGTGCCGCCGGGCGCGCACGCGGTGCTCAACCAAGTGCTGCTGGCGGTGCTGTTGCCGGCCCTCACGTTTCTGCACTTGGCGGAGGCGCAATTTGACCAGCGGTTTTTGCTACCCATGCTCATGCCCTGGCTGATTTTTGGGGTGGGCTGGGCGTTCTTCGCGGCGGTGGGCAAGTGGCTGGCCCTGCCCCGGGGCACGGTGGGGGCCCTCATTCTCACCGGCGGCATCAGCAGCGTGTCGTTCGTTGGCTTCCCCATTTTTGAGCTGCTCTACGGCAAGGCCGGATTGGAAATGGGCCTGGTGATGAGTCTGGCCGGGTCGATTTTGATTTGCGTGACGCTGGGCGTGGTGGTGGGGTCGTGGTACGGGGCGGCCCGGCCCTCGTGGCGCGCCATGGGGGCCAACGTGCTGCGCTTTCCGCCGTTTCTGGCCTTCGTGCTGGCGGTGGGGGCCAACGCCCTGGGCTACCAGCATCCTGCCCTGGTGCGCGGCGTGCTCGAGAAGCTGAGCGCGCCGTTTCCGGTCATCGCCCTGCTCTCGGTGGGCCTGCAGCTGCAGCTGACGGTGCCCAAGTCGCGGGCCCGGCTGCTCAGCATCGGCCTGGCCTACAAGCTGCTGCTGGCCCCGGTGCTGGTGTGGGCCGTGTACCGCGGCCTGGCCCAGCAGCACGGGCCGGCGGTGGACCTGTGCATCGTCGGGGCCGCCATCGGCCCCATGAACACCGCCGGCACCATCGCCGACCGGTACGGCCTCGACCCGCCCCTGGCCGCCCAAATGGTGGGCCTGGGCATTCCGCTCTCGCTCCCGCTGCTGGCCCTGCTGGGCTGGTGGCTCACGCGGTGACGAACCGGGCCGGAGCTTAATTTCCCCGCTGGCGGGCACTGCGCCACCCGGCCGCCCCAGCTCCATCCTTATTCTGCTACTTCACGCTCGTTACTTATGAACTTCAAAAAAATCACTCAGAACCTGACCCTGTGGGTGCTGCTGGCCATTGTGGCGGGAGCACTGCTGGGCCACTTCGAGCCCGCCACCGCCGTGAAGATGGAGTTTTTGGGCAAGCGCTTCATTGAGGTGGTGAAGCTGTTCATCAACCCCATCATTTTCCTCACCATCACGCTCGGCATCAGCACGATGGGCGACCTCAAAAAGGTGGGCCGCATCGGGGGCAAGGCCCTGCTGTATTTTGAAGTGGTGACCACCCTGGCCCTGTTCATCGGGGTGGCGGTGGCGGCGCTGGTGCGGCCCGGCGACGGCGTGTCGGTGGGCAAGCTCAGCACCGACAAAGTGGGTGAGTTCACCAAGCGGGCGGGCGATTTTTCGTGGGGTCACTTCCTCGCCGACAACCTTACCCTGCAGGTCCTCATCATCGCCATCGTGCTGGGCGTGGTGCTGAGCAAATACGCCGGCCGCAAGCCCATCATTCACTTCCTCAAGGGCGCGTCGAAATACGTGTTCCGGGGGCTGCACTTCGTGATGCTGCTGGCGCCCATCGGGGCGTTTGGGGGCATGGCTTTCACCATCGGCAAGTACGGCATTGCCACGCTGCTGCCGCTGGGCAAGCTCATGGTGACGGTGTACCTGACCATGGCGGTGTTTATTTTTCTGGTGCTGGGGGCCATTTTGCGCTCCTGCAACATCGGCATGTGGTCGTTTTTGAAGTACATCAAGAAGGAGCTGCTGATTGTGCTCGGCACCTCCTCGTCGGAGGCCGGCCTGCCGGGCCTGATGGAAAAGCTCGAGAACATGGGCTGTGCCCAGCCGGTAGTGGGGCTGGTGGTGCCCACCGGCTACTCGTTTAACCTGGACGGCACCACGATTTACCTCTCGCTGGCCACGTTGTTTCTGGCCCAGGTGTTCCACGTCGAACTCTCCGGGGGCCAGATTCTAACCATGATGGGCATTCTCATGGTCACGAGCAAGGGCGCGGCCGGGGTGGCGGGCAGCGGCTTTGTGGTGCTGGCCAGCACGCTCACGGCCATGAAGGTGATTCCCGTGGAAGGGCTGGCCCTGCTGCTGGGCGTGGACCGGTTTATGTCGGAAGCGCGTTCCATCACCAATTTCATCGGCAACGGGGTGGCCACCATTTTCCTGGCCCACAACGAAGGGGCCCTGGACCACGACATGGCCGCCGATGCCCTGGGCAAGCGCCTGAAGCCCCTGCGCTTCCGCCGGCGGGGCCTCACCAGCGGCGAGTACCTGGGCGAAGTAGCCGAGCAAGTGGCCGAAGCCGAGGAGCGAGCGGCCGAGAAATCGGCCCCGCGCCCCTAGCCGCCGGTCCCGCGCTCGCAGCCGCCCCCGCTGCCCGACCTTTGCCCGGCCAACCCCGCTCGCCGTGCTCCCCTCCTCCCCAATTCAAACCGAACCCCGCCCCCCGTCCCGCCGCCCGCCCCTTCGCTTCGACCGCAACGAGGTGGCCGGCGCGTTTGGCGACCTCGGCACCGATTTGCCGCTGCTCATCGGCGTCATCGCGGCCTCGGGCGTGGACAGCGCCGGGGTGCTCATCATGTTCGG
Organism: Hymenobacter frigidus; assembly: GCF_014640435.1. Classification (GTDB taxonomy): domain Bacteria; phylum Bacteroidota; class Bacteroidia; order Cytophagales; family Hymenobacteraceae; genus Hymenobacter; species Hymenobacter frigidus. Next base: position 16,684 of record NZ_BMGY01000039.1, read on the forward strand.
GCTGATGCAGGTATTTTCCGGGCTTTGGTACCGGATGCCCATGCCCGTGCAGCCGCTCAAGGCGTTCGCGGCGCTGGTTATTGCCCAGAAAATCCCCGGCCGCATCATTTTCGGAGGTGGGCTGGCCATTGGCATCAGCATGTTTTTCCTGTCGGTAACCGGGCTGATTGATGCGCTGGCGCGGCTGGTGCCCAAGCCGGTGGTGCGCGGCATCCAGTTCGGGCTGGCCCTGCAGCTAGCCACGCTGGCGCTCACCAAGTATGTGGGCTCGGATGGCGCGGCCGGCTACGCGCTGGCGGCGGCGGCTTTCACCGTCACGGTGCTGCTGTTTGGCAACCGGCGCTGGCCGGCGGCGCTCATCGTCATTGCGCTGGGCGTGGCGTATGCGCTGGTATTCAAGCTCGATTTGGCTACGGCGGAGCGGGCCGTGGGCCTGCACCTGCCCACCTGGCACCTGCCCCAAACGGCCGATATTCTCACCGGGGCCGTGCTGCTGGCGCTGCCCCAGATTCCGCTGTCGCTCGGCAATTCCATTCTGGCCACCAGGCAGGTGGTGCACGACCATTTCCCCGAACGCCAGCTCAGCGTCCGGCAAATCAGCTTCACCTACGCCCTGATGAACTTAGTGAACCCGTTTCTGGGCGGCTTTCCGGTCTGCCACGGCTCGGGCGGCCTGGTGGGGCACTACGCGTTTGGGGCGCGCACGGGCGGCTCGGCGGTCATCTACGGCGGCATTTTTCTGGTGATGGGCCTGTTTTTCAGCCAGGGATTTGCCGAAGTGGTGCAGATTTTTCCGCTGCCGGTGCTGGGCGTGCTGCTGCTGTTTGAGGCGCTGTCGCTGGCCACGCTGCTGCGCGACATCAGCGGCGAGCGGCGCGATTTGCTGGTGTCGCTGCTGGTGGGCCTGCTCTGCGCCGGCCTGCCGTATGGCTACCTCGTGGGCCTGCTGGTGGGCACGGCCGTGTACTACGCCATGCAGCGCGGCTGGGTGGGGCTGGGGAAATTTTAGCGGTAGCACAACGCTTTAGCTGGTGCCGATTGGCACTTTCGACACCAGCTGAAGCCTGGGCTACGCCGCCAATATTCGCACGGGCCGTTTGTGCTCGTCGACCGCGACGAAGGTAAAAAGACCCGTGACGGCCTTGTGGCGGTCCTCGGAGTACATCTGCTCCACAAATAGCTCGACGCGCACCTTGAGGCTGGTTTTCCCCACGTGCTCGATGCTGGCCACCAGCTCAACCAGGGAGCCGCCGGGAATGGGATGCGTGAAATCGACCCGCTCGGAGGACACCGTCACCATTTTCAGACGCGAAAACCGCGTGGCCGCGATGAAAGCCACCTCGTCCATGAGCATGAGCGTGGTGCCGCCAAACAACGTATCGTAGTGATTGGTGGTGTTGGGAAATACGGCTTTGAAGATGCGCGTTTCGGCGCGGGCAATGCGGTCGGCAAGTAGCATGAGTTGGGGTAAAACAGGGTGAAAATGGCCCTCTGCCTGATTTCAAGCCCCGTTTTCAGTAGCCGACCACCGGCCGCACCACGCCACAGCTGCGCCTAGGGCGCAGCGGCACGGCACCGCCGATGCCAGCCCCAAAGCGCGAGGGCAGCATCACTCGGCGGCCGGCAGGTCTCCTGACTTATTTCGGGCCGGCCCCGTCCTTCTCGGTCCGCCGGGGCGGGCCAATGGGCTTGTGTGGGGCGGCCTGTTCCGACGTATTAGGCCGGGAAACTCACAGTAGCGCGTCTGTTCGGGAGTTGCACCCGATTCCCTCTTAATTCCCGTCGGCGCCAAAGCCCCGGCCGGAAACCGTCCGCTGATTGAAGGAAATCAAACCAAGAACCAACAGAACGAAGGTACGGGATGGAGTCGGTCGCTCACCAAGCCCTTACAGCAGCGAGCGAATCCAGCCGCCATCAACCGGCACCGACGTACCCGTGATGTAGCTGGCCCGCTCCGAGCACAGAAACGCGGCCAGCGCCGCAAACTCCCGCGGCTCGCCCAGGCGGCGCATCGGGATTTCGGCTTCCCAGCGGGCCGTGGCGTCGGCCGCCGAAATACCTTCCCGCGCCGCCGCCGCCTCGGCCAGGCTCACCACGCGCTCGGTGCGGGTGTAGCCGGGCAGGATGTTGTTGACGGTGATGCCGAACGGGGCCACTTCGGTTGCCAGCGTACGGGCCATGCCCGTCACGGCCGCCCGCAAGCTGTTGGAAAGCATCAGATTGGCCACCGGCTGCTTCACCGAAATGGACGTGATGTTGAGAATGCGGCCCCAACCCTGGGCTTTCATGCCGGGCAGCACGGCGCGGGTCAGCTCCACCACGCTGGTGAGGAGCAGGTGGGTGGCAGCCTGCCATATTTCCGGGCTCAGGGCGTCGAAGGTGCCGGCGGGCGGGCCGCCCGCGTTGGTCACCAGCACGTCTACGCGGCCGAACCGGGCCAGCGCGGCCTGCACCACGCGGGCCACGTCGGCGGGCTCGGCCACGTTGGCGGCAATGCCCAGCACGGGCACGCCATGGGCTTTCTCGATGGCGGCACAGGTGGCTTGCAGCTCGTCGTTGCCGCGGGCGCACAGCACCAGCGACGCGCCTTCGGCGGCCAGCTCTTCGGCCACGGCGCGGCCCAGGCCCTTGCTGGCCGCGGCTACCAGGGCTATTTTTCCATTCAGTCCGAGGTCCATGAGGCTATTTCAGGCGCAGGTAATCGTCCGATTTGTCGAGCCAGTCCTGGCGGGGCGGGCTGAAGATGTCCACGTCGAGCGTGTCTTCCAGCGCCTCGGCCGTGTGCGGCACGTTGGACGGGATGTGCAGCACCTCGCCCGCGCGCACGATGATTTCCTCGCCGTCTTCCGCGCCGATGTTAAAGCGCAGGGCTCCCTCCAGGATGTAGGTAATCTGTTCGTTTATGTGGTGATGCAGCGGCACGACGCAGCCTTTTTTGAGGTAGACGTGGGCCAGCATCATTTTATCGCCCGTGATGAGGCGGCGCGAAAGCTGGTCCGACAGCTGCTCTTTGGGCATATCGTCCCAGGCGTATTTGGTTACTTGACTGGCGGTTTCCATTGGGGTTTTGGGGTTAAAAGAGTTTTGGTTGAGTTGTTAGAACGCATTCGAAAGAACGTCGTGCCGGGCGGCGCCGGGGCATCCCGCGTGCAATAGTACTCCAATCGGTGAACGATGCAAGTGATATGCCCCGGCTACGCTCGGCACGACGGGCTGTTTTCTCCTCCCCTACCCGCCCCGCCCAGCTACACCCGCACCCGGCTGGCCACCGCCGATACGCACAAGCCCATCAGGGCAATGAGCGCAAACGACACCCGCAGGCTGCTGGCCCCGGCCACAAAACCAATGACCGGCGGCCCCAGCAAAAACCCAAAGAAGCCGATGGTGGACACTGAAGCCAACGCCATACCGGCCGACATCCGCGTGGATTTTCCGGCCGCGCTGTACACCAGCGGCACCACCGCCGACGTGCCAAACCCCACCAGCAGAAACCCCAGCAGCGCCGTGCCCAGCGTGGGCCGCAGCACCGCAATCAGCAAGCCCGTGGCCGTGAGCAGCCCACTGAGCTGAATGACGCGCCGGGCTCCCAGCCGCCCAGCCAGCCAGTCGGCCCCGAAGCGGCCCAGGGCCATGGTGCTCATAAAAGCCGTGTAGCCGGCGCCCACCCAGCCCTTTTCGGCCAGCACCACTTTCTTGAAATAAACCCCGCTCCAATCGAACATAGCGCCCTCGCAAATAAGCGCGCAGAAAGCAATAGCGCCAAGGCCGAGCAACTCCTTGTCGGGCTTCACGAAAATGGGCTGGTCGGGGTCCGCGCCGCTGTCTTCGGGCACGGTGTAGCCGGCGCTCACTACCAGACCAGCCACAATAAAGGCCGCGATGAACAGAAAATGCACGCCCGGGGCCACCGCGTGGCCAATCATAAACGAGCCGACCGCCGCCGCCACAAAGCCCGCCAGGCTCCACAACCCGTGAAACGAGGCCATAATGGGCTTGTGCTGGTACAGCCGCTCCACGCCCACGGCCTGGGTATTCACCGAAATATTGGTCAGGTTGCCCCCAACGCCGAAGATGACCAGGCACGGCAGCAGCTGGTAGAGGTTGGTGGCCCAGCCCAGGCCCACCAGCGCGGCGGCGTAGAGCAGCACGCCCCACAGCACCACTTTGCGGCTGCCTTCCTTGGCCACCAGCCACCCGGCCAACGGCAACGACACCAGCTGCCCCAGCGGAATGGCCAGCAGCACGCCGCCCAGCCCGGCCTCCGAAATACCCATCGTTTGCTGCACACTCGGAATGCGCGAGGCCCAGCTGGCGAAGCACAGCCCCAGCAGAAAGAACAATGCGCCCACGGCCAGCCGGTGGGTTTTGCGGGAAATACGGCCGGTTGGAACAGTCAATGAAATCATCCTAAATCAAGCACACGGTACTGGCGCAGACAAGCAGCGCACTACTTTCCGTAAAATTAAGGCTCCACAACGCCTCCTACCAGTTAGAAGTTGCTGCTGCAGCTACCGCGCGCTTCTTTTTCAGCTTCCTCGTTTCATAAGCCATGAACAGCCCCGAGCACAACAAGCAAACTGCCATTGCCTTTTACGAGCTGATGTTCAACGACTGCCAGCCTGCTGAAGCCCTGGCTCGCTACGTCGGCGAGGAGTACATTCAGCACAACCCGCACGTAGCCGATGGCAAGCAGGGCTTTCTGGATTATTTCCTGCGAATGCAGGCCGAGTACCCCGGCAAGCGCATGCGCGTGGTGCGCGCCGTGGCCGAAGGTGACCTGGTAGTGCTGCACTGCCACCAAACTTGGCCCGGCGACCACGACTACGCCGGTATCGACATCTTCCGCTTCGACGCCAATGGCAAAATAGTGGAGCACTGGGACGTGCTGCAAGTAGTGCCAGCAGGGGCGCAGCATGAGAATACGATGTTTTAAATCAGCCGAGCTGCTACTCTGCTACTGCAGCAGCTTGGCCAATTCACGCTGATACTGTGGGTTGTCAGTCATGCCATTGTGCCCCGCGTCGGGTAGCACAATCAGCTTGTCCGAAGGCTTGAGCAGCGCCTTTAGCTTGAGCGACGAACCGGCGTAGATAACCTCGTCGCGGTCGCCGTGAAACAAGACGATGGGCGCGCGCACCTGCCCAATCAGCTCGTTGGTGGGCAGTGGGTACCGTATCAGAAAACCCGGCACAACAGGGTATAAATGCGTCGCCAGGTCGCGCATACTAAAATACGGGGCCTGCAGAATCAACAGCTTGGGGTTTTGTTGGGCGGCCAGCCAGGTAGCCGGGCCCGTGCCAACGGAGTAACCCAAAATAACGGTTCGGCTTTCGGGGTATTCGGGCAGCAGTTGCCGATAGCCCATCAGCACGTCGTTCAGCAGCTGCGCTTGGCTAGTGATTTTGCCGCCGCTTTTGCCGTAGCCGCGGTAGTCGAGCAGGAAGACATCGTAGTGCAGCTTGGTGTAGGTAGCGGCCGCATCGCCCCAGGTATTGAGGGCTCCGCCGTTGCCGTGCAGGTAGAACACCAGTCCTTTCGAATTCGGCGCTTTGAACAGCAAGCCATGCAGCCGGGTGCCGTCGGTAGTCGTTGTCCACCGCTCCTCAAACTGGCCCGGAAACTGAAACTGGTAGCCAACCGGTAAGCGGTAGGGAAAGAACAACAGGCTTTCCTGCTTGATGTAGAGCGCACCACACAGCACCGCGTAGAGCATAAACACAACTCCGAATACAATGGCAACAATCTTCATGAGCGGCAATCCGAAGGCAACAGCTTCGGCGGCACTCAAGGTAGATAGCTGGGGCGCAATAGCACTTAACTGCGGGTATTTTACCCCCCAATCGTGGCCATGCTCTCGAAGCTGAGCTGGTGCAGGGGGCGCTGCCGCTCCGCCTCGAAGCCATTGGCCGCCCGGTAGCGGAAAGCGTCGCTCAGCGCGGCCGTAATGTCGGCATCCGAAGCGCCGCCGCGCAGCAGGGCGCGGGTATCGAGCACGCCCTGGTCGTAGAGGCAGGTTTTGATGCCGCCTTCGGCCGTGAGGCGCAGGCGGTTGCAGGTGCCACAGAAGGTGCGTGAATACGCCGCGATGATGCCCACCGTGCCCTGGTGCCCGGCAATGCGGTATTCTGAAGCGGTGGCCCCGGCCGGCATGGCCACGGGCGTGAGCGCCCCAAAATGCTGCTCCAGGTGCTGGCGGATGCGGACGTGGTTCCACGGCAGCGAGGCCGGGCCGGCTTCGTGGCTGCCCCCGTTGAAGGGCATTTCCTCGATGAAGCGCACATCAACCGGCAAGTTGCGGCTGAGGTCGGCCAGCGGAACAAGGTCGTCGATGTTTTGCCCATCCATCACCACAGCGTTGATTTTCACCTGAATGCCGGCCTCCAGCAACGCGTAGAAAGTCTCCATCACCTTCGGCAGCTCGTCGCGCCGCGTGATGCTGGCAAACCGGGCGCGGTCCAAAGTGTCGAGGCTGAGATTCACGGCCTTCACGCCCAGGCGGGCCAGGGCGGGCACGTGCGGCGTGGTAAGCACACCGTTGGTCGTCAGGCTAATATCGTCGATTCCCGGCAGCTGAGCCAGGCGCTCCATGAAGGGCACCAAGTCGCGCCGTACGAAGGGCTCGCCCCCGGTCAGGCGCACTTTGCGCACGCCCATGGTGGCCAGCAAACCGGTGAGGCGCAGCATTTCCTCATAGGTCAGCAGCTGCTGCTTGGGCATATACTTGATGCCTTCTTCGGGCATGCAGTAGAAACAGCGCAGGTTGCAGCGGTCCGTCACAGCCAGGCGCAGATATTCCAGCGGCCGGCCGTGTTGGTCGAAGAGGGGCGTAACGGCCGGCGGCGTGGCCGGGGAGAGTAGAGATGGAAGCACTTTTATCACCAATTTTGTCGGACTATACCTTAGACAGCCGGTCCGCAACAAACCCCTAACACGTAAAAGGTGTTCAAGTCCCGAGCAACGCCCTGGCCTGAATGGCTCCCGCACGCTGATATTCGCCCAAAACTTACACCGAAGATATGTCTTTAAAAATCGCCCTGTTCGGAATCACCCGCGAAATCGTGGGCACGTCCGTCATTGAGTTGCCGGCCCCCGCTCCCGCCACCGTGGGGGCGCTGCTCGACGAGTTGCGCAAACAATACCCCGCCCTGGGCGAGCTGCGCAGCTGCGCCGTAGCCGTAAACAACGAGTACGCCAGCAACGACCAGGCCCTGCACACGGTCGATGCAATTGCCCTGATTCCGCCCGTGGCCGGCGGCTAGATTTCAGTTAGCAGTTATCAGCAAGCAGTTAACACCCTGCTTTTCAAGTTCAGATAACTGCTCACTACCAACTGTTAACTGATTAATGACCCCTCACCTCTCCATCACCGACCAACCCATTGACGTGGCCGCCGCCCTGGCCGCCGTGCAAACCGAAACTGCCGGGGCCGTAAATTCTTTCATCGGCACGGTGCGCAACCAGTCGGGCGGCCGCCCGGTGCGCCGCCTGCACTACGAGTCCTACGACAGCATGGCCCTCACCCAACTGGGCCACGTGGTGGCGCAAGCCTACGAAAAGTGGCCCATGCTGCAGGAAGTGGCCGTGGTGCACCGCAAAGGCACCCTGGCCCTCGGCGATGTGGCCGTGGTGGTGGCCGTGGCCACGCCGCACCGCGCCGAAAGCTTCGCCGCCTGCCAGTACATCATCGACACACTGAAACAGGTGGTAACCATCTGGAAGCGCGAGGAATACGAGGACGGCACCGAATGGGTGGCCGCGCATCCATAAGAAGTTTTAAATCACAAAAGAGCCCGCTTTCGACATCGAAAGCGGGCTCTTTTGTGATGAGACGGTTGTAGAGACGCAATATTTTACGTCTCGTTATTGAACGATTACCGTTGGACGATTGCCATGTGACGCGAACGACGAGACGCGAATACGCGTCTCTACTTGCTCGGAATCAGGTAGCCCAGCGAGAGTTGAAACGCGGAATGACGGGCGTTTTTGAGGTCGCCGTTGAAGTAGGCACTGTTGTCGCTTTTCACAAAGTCGCTGAAGGCTCCGGTGTAGCGCAGGTTCAGGCTCAGGCCGTTGGTGGCTTCGTAGCCCACGCCGGCCAGGTAGCCCAACTCATTGCGGTTGAGGCCGCTGACATCGTTTTTGTCTTTGGTTTCCGAAACCGTGGGGCTGCCGACGGCGGGCGTGGTCGTGGTTTTGGTTTCGTTATTGGAGCTCAGCAGGTAAGAATACTGGGGGCCGGCTTCGGCCACGAAGCCCAGAGCCTTGAACTTGAGCAGCAGTGGCACGTCGATGTAGTTGTAGTTGACGTTGCCCTCGCGCTTCTGTTTGCCGAGTACGGAGGAGAACTCCGTGGGCTTGTTTTCGAAGCCCTTCTGCGAGTACAAAATCTCCGGCTGAATCGAAAGCAAGTCATCGGCCAGCAGCGGCACGTTGAGCATGACACCGCCCAGGAAGCCGACTTTGTTGTTGTAAGTATCCTCGTTTTTAATGTTGCCGGACAGGTTGGAGTAGTTGGCACCAGCCCGCAGGCCAAAGCGAATATCCTGGGCTTGCGCCGACGAAATAGCGGCCGTGGCTAGTAGCGCGGTTGCTAAAAATGCAGTCTTTTTCATAATGAAATAGCAATGGGTGATGAGTTGCTCGGCTGGCTCGCAAGTCAAAAACGTGCCAGTATGCGCTACAAACGCTCTTAGCAACTGAAATAGTCTGAACAGTAGGCAAAAAAATACCGCTCAGTTGAGCGGTATTTTTTTTCGATTACTAATCAGGCGGTTAATTCCTGTTCGGCGGCGGCCCGTTCCTCGGGCGTGTTCACATTGCGCAGTTCCTCGGGCACGGGGGCATCCAGCAGCTCAATATCAGAGTTAATCAGCGCCTTGCGGGGGCAGGAATAGCCCAGGCCCAGAAACCGCAGCAGCTGCCCGTAGCTGCGCGGCTCCCAGATGGTGACCAGCGGCTCCGGAAACTCGTTCCACGGGCTGCGCAGCGCCGTGGCCGCCCGCGCGGCTTGCCGGTGCGCCACCAAAAACTCCAGCGTGGCGCGGGTGAGGAAGGGCAAATCGCAGGCCAGTACCAGCCAAGCCGCGTTGGGGTCGGCCTGAAAAGCGGAGAGCAGGCCGCCCAATGGCCCAAGGTTCAGGAAGGTATCGGGCAGCGGAGTGAGGCCGGCGGGCAGGTCGGCGGCCTGGTCAGGGCGCACGGACACGCGCACATCGGAACAAAATTCGCTGAGCAACGCGGCCGTGTGCTGGCGCTGGTCGAGGGCGTGGTAGTGCAGGGCACCCTTGTCGGCTTGCATCCGCTCGCTGCGGCCACCGGCCAGCACGAGGCCGCGCAGCACCGGCACCGCCAGCAAATACCACTGCCGGATGAAGGCGGCGATACCGGCCGTATCGGCCAGGCGCAGCACGGGCGGCAGCGGGGCGGCGGCCAAGTGCGCGGTGAGCACGGCGGGCAGCTCCGTCTGGCCTTCGGCAAGAAGAATCAGGCGCACGTCGGTGAGGCGGTCGAGCTTCTTGTCCAGTGGCTTGCGCGGGTCGATAATTACCACCTGCTGGCGAGCGCGGAAGTGGTTGCCATTCACCAGCACCACACTTTCGTGCGCCAGCAATTCGGGCTGCGAAAACTTATCCAGTACCCGCGTCAGGTTGAGTTGGCGGTAGGTGATTTTATCAACCAGCTCCGCCGAAAGCCCATTTTCGGCCACGTAAGGCGCTGGGCGAGGCTCCGTAGCCAGCGAGTCCTGCGATTCGGCGGCGGCATCGCCGGCCGCGTGGTCGGCGTCGACGTAAGCCACGCGCAGGGCAGGAGCCAAAAGCGGCAGCAGATGCGCCACCAAAGCCTGAATATCGCCGCAGGGCGCGCCCAGTATCGCCAGTTCGTGCCGGCCGAACTCGCCTAGGTCGGGCCGGGCCAGGGCGGCGTGTTTCTTGCGTTTCGCGGTTGAGGTTGGTAGACTATCCATAGCGGAATTTACGAATTTTCGGGACGATGAAAGTCGCGCTTGCCGCCGGTTTTGGCGATGAGCTGCACGCCTTCAATGGTAATATCGTGTGAAAAGGCCTTGCACATGTCGTAGATGGTGAGGGCGGCCACGGTGGCCCCGGTCAGGGCCTCCATCTCCACGCCGGTGCGGCCCGTAACCACGGCGGTGCATTCCACACGCAGGGCGTCGGGGCCATCGGGCTCGATGGTAATTTTGCAGTCATCCAGGCCCAGCGGGTGGCAGAGCGGGATGAGGTCGGCGGTTTTTTTGGCCCCCATAATGCCCGCCAAAATGGCCGTGTGGATGACCGGACCTTTATGCGAGGGCATTTCGCCGGCCTGCACGCGGCTCAGCAGCTCCGTGCCCAGCACCACGCGGCAGTGAGCTACGGCCACGCGGCGGGTGGGGGCTTTTGCCCCTACATCCACCATCGTGGGCTGGTTGGCGGCGTTGACGTGGGTAAAATTCTTGGTTAGCATGGGGTGTAAAGACGCATATTTGCGTCTAATCGTTGGAATATTGAATGAACAAGTAGCGCATCATCGGCCAGTGAAACCATCCATTCGAGGTCGCTAATAGCTAATTCCGGCCACCGATTGTTTGGCCTCAACTTCAACGGCTCGCCATTTTGGCCGTCGCCTCGTTCAATGAAGACGCAAATATGCGTCCCTCTCTCTCGCCCATGCTCACCGTCGTCGAAGCCTTTGCCCGCGTGCTGGCCACCGCCCGCCCGCTTTCTCCCGAAACCGTAGCCCTGTCCCACGCCAATGGCCGCGTACTGGCCGAAACCCTCACGGCCGACCGCGACTTCCCGCCCTTCAACCGAGTGGCTATGGACGGCATTGCGGTGCAGCACGCCGCCTGGGCCGGGGGCCAGACGGCGTTTGCCATCGAGCACACCCAGTACGCCGGCGCGCCGGCGCAGTCGCTGCAAAACCCGCGCAATGCCATCGAGGTGATGACCGGAGCCGTGCTCCCGCCCGGCACCGATGCCGTCATTCGCTACGAGGATATTCTGCTGGCCGACAATTGCGCCACCATCCAGATTCCGGCCCCCGAAGCGCCCGGCGTCAACATTCACCGCCAGGCCGCCGACCGCCGCCGGGGCGATGCCCTGCTCCGGCCCGGCACCCGCTTGGGGCCCGCCGAGCTGGCCATTGCCGCCACCGTAGGGGCCGCCGAAATGGCGGTGACCCGCGCCCCGCGCGTGGCCGTGGTGAGCACCGGCGATGAGCTGGTGGGCATCAACCAAGCGCCGCTGCCGCACCAGATTCGGCGGTCCAACGCCTATGCCTTGCAGGCCCTGTTTGCCCAGGCCGGGGCCGACGTGTCGCTGTTTCACCTGCCCGACGACCGGGAGGAACTGCGCACCGGCCTCACCAACATTCTCGCCGCCAGCTTCGATGCCGTGGTGTTGAGCGGGGCCGTGAGCAAGGGCCGCGCCGACCACCTGCCCGGCCTGCTGCGCGAGCTGCACGTGGTCGAGATTTTTCACGAAGTGAACCAGCGTCCCGGCAAGCCCATGTGGTTTGGAGCGCGGGCCGAAGGGCCGGTAGTCTTCGGGCTGCCCGGCAACCCGGTGTCCACGTTCCTCACGGCCTGCCGCTACGTGCGGCCCTGGTTGCGCGCCGTGCAGCAGCCCGCCGATGCCGAAGCGGCTGCCGCAGCTGCCGATGCGCCGATGCCAGCTGTGCTTACCGTGGACATCAATTTTAAACCGCCGCTGACTCATTTCGTGCCCGTGCGCCTGACCGTGGATGCCGATGGCCGCCGCCTGGCCACGCCGCTGCGCGTGGGCGGCTCCGGCGATTTGGCCGGGCTGGCAGGAGCCACCGCGTTTCTGGAGCTGCCGCCCGAGCTGGCGCTGTTTGCGGCGGGCAGCGTGTGGCCGGCGTGGGCATTGTGAGTCAGGTTTTATGGTGATTGCCCAAAGCCCTGCGCACCAAAAAAGGCCTGCTTCAATGAAGCAGGCCTTTGGCATTTGTTATTCCTAAAGCGGAAACTTACCCGTGCATTACTTCACGTTGAAGAGCAAGCCCAGGTAGGCCAGACGGCCGATTTGCGGGCCGCCGATGATTTGGATGTTATTGGCATCGAACAAGTTTGACACCCCGGCCTGGAAAGTGGTGGCCAGCTTGGGTACGGCGTAGCCCAGGTAGGCGTCGGTGGTGCGGTAGCTGCTGATGCGGCCGGCGGCGAAGGGCATTTCCTGGTTGTGGCCTTCCACCCAACGGTAGTTCACCGAGTAGGTCAGGTTGCGCAGCACAACGCCCGAAGCGCCGATGTTGAATTTGTGCTTGGGCGTGTTGAAGAACGTGCGAAAACCGGCCGGCAGGTTGCTGCGGTCCAGCACGTTCAGCGAGTAGTTACCGCTCAGGTTCAGGCTCTTGTCCAGGTAATAAGTGATACCGAACGTGGCGCCTTGGGTGCGCACTTCCTGCTCGTTGTTATACGAGGCGTAGATGATGCGGGCGGGCGAAGCGGCGGCGTTGGTGAAGCCCGAGGCCAGGCCTCGGTTTACCTGCAGCGGCGTGGGGCGGGTGCCATCCACGTTGCCCACAAAAGCAGTGCCCCCGATAAAGTCGTTGTAGCGGCTGCGGAAGTAGCTCACGTCCACGTACACATTGGGAATAATGGCCCCCTTGTAGCCCACTTCAGTCGTGTTCACGCGCTCCAGCCGCAGCTTGGCCAGCGACACTTCGTAGCCGGACAGCGAGGTGCCCGGCGTGTAGGGCTGCCCGGCCGCGTTGGTGAAGTTATAACCTTGAAAGCCGTCGCCCACGTTGCCCAGCAGAATGAAGGTGCCCAGGTCGGAGTACAGGTATTGGTCGGTGTTCGATGGGCTGCGGAAGGCCTGGCTGTAGCTGGCCCGGAAGTTATGCTGCTTGTCATCGCCGAGCGAGTACACCACCGCGGCGCGGGGCGAGAAGGCCGATTCGAAATTCTTGAAATTATCGAGGCGGCCGGCCAGCGCAAACTTCAGGCGCGTGTCCAGCAATGTTTGGGTGAGCTGGGCGTAGGCCCCGTACTCGTAGTTGGGAATGCGCTTGCCGTCGGTATCAGCAAAGAGCTTGCCGCCCGAGCCCAGGCGGTACGCGCGGTAGGCGGCGCCCACAATCATATCGGTGCCGAAGTCGGAGAGGTGAAAGCTGCGCTGGGCGCTGATGTCGTTCAGGAACGAGTTGAAATTTTGCTGGGCACCGCGGCCGGGCTGGTCGTCGTTGGCAATTTTATCGCGCAGGGTGGCAAAGCGGCCGTCGGTGCTTTTAAGCTGGGTGCCATCGGCGGCGGCGTGCGCGGTGGCCTGGGCCGCTTCGGGGCTCAGGCCGCCGGCCCGGGCCTGGCCGTACGCCTGGTTGTACACAAAGAAATACTGCTGGAAGTACTTCGTGGTGCCGCCTTCGGTGGTGGGCGAGTTCAGCAACAGGGAGCTGAGCTGGCTCAGCTCGTAGCTATTGCCGGTGAAGTCTTCGGTGGAATACGCCCGGATGAAGCCCCGGGAGTTTTTCAGCTCGACCCGGTACTGGTTAGTGCCCAGGTCTTTGATGCGGAAGCGGCTCAGGTTCTGGTACGTGGACGTGCCCACGCCGCGCTTGGCTTCCACAGTCAGCTTCAGGTCGTCCTTAATCAGGTACGACACGGCACCCTGCACCCGGTAGGAACGGGTTTTCTGGTCGCCGGCAATCAGCTCCTGCTCGTTGAAACCGGGCATGTACACCGTCTTGCCGTACAGTTCCGGGTTCACCGTGTAGCCGGGCTGGTTCTGGAAGGGCGTGTACACGTTGCTGATTTCGCCGTAGCGGTTCACCGCGTCGTAGCCGAGCGGCGAGCCCGCCGGATTGGCGGAGTTAGACGCCGCGTTGTAGTTATTAGCAATCCAGTCATCGGCCCGGAACCAGCTGCCGTTAACCTTGAAGGCAAACTTGTCGCCGAGCTTTTTGGCGTACCGTACCTGCGCATCCTGCAGGTTGCGCTGGCCGCCGCGCAGGCGCACGCTCAGTCCGTCGTACACGAACGGGTCTTTGGAGTTGAAGAGCACCACGCCGCTCAGGGCGTTGGAGCCGTACAGGGACGAGGCCGGCCCGTGAATGATTTCGATGCTCTCCATGTCCAGCTCCGGAATACCCACCAGGTTGCCGGGGCTCAGGTTGAGCGAGGGCAGGGCCGTATCCATGTAGTCCACAAGCTGAATCACGCGCTCCGACTTGGCCGTGTTGAAGCCCCGGGTGCTGATGCTGGTGAACAGCATCGAGGCCGAGTTCACGTCCACCCCGGCCAGCTGGCCCAGGCCCGACAGCACTTCCGGCGTGCTGATGCGCTCCAGCTGCTTGCCCGAGACCTTGTCGATGGTGACCGGAGCCCGCAGGATGTTTTCCTCAATTCGGGACGCTGACACCACCGTTTCGTTCAGCAGCGTCACGCTGGGCACCATATTGATGCGCAGCTCACTGTTGGCGCTTTCCAGCTTCAAGAATTGCGTTTCGTAGCCCACGAATGCCACCACCAATTCCACCGGCCCCTTATCAAAGGCCGCGTTCAGGTTGAACTTGCCCACCTGGTTGGTGCTGGTGCCAATGTAGGTACCCTTGAGGAAGATGGTAGCACCGGGCAGCGGTTCGTCGGCGGTGGTCAGCACCACGCCGCCCACGGGGGGCCCGGTGGGGTCGGTGAGTTTAACGACAGCTTTGCGTTTTGCAGTAAGGCGGGGCGGATGGAGGCCACTGGCTGGAGCAGCCGTAACCGGATTGGCAGGCAGCAGGGCTGCCAGTAGCAACGCTGAATAAACGTATTGCATTTGGTGGTGATAAATACTGAGGATATTGAGACATCAAAATTATTCCTCCCCCAGTGTTCAAAAACCGCCTATTCGATGAACGTCCGCCGTTTGCAGTTGAAAACGCTGTATTGCCGGTCTAAGAAGCTGTTTGAGTTAATAAAACGGTCATGCTGAGCGCAGTCAAAGCATCTCTACCGCTTCGTTGCACCGGCTCAAGCGAAGCGGTAGAGATGCTTCGACAAGCAGACGCTAGATGAGCATGACCGTTTCAGAATGATTTTGGCTAACGCAAACAGCATCTAATAAATCTGGCAAGCTCCAACCTGATTGGCTGTTCTCAAGCAATGCAGTGCCTTGATTGAAACACCTGCTGGGTAGTCCTGTTTCCACGGTACGATGGCGCTGTCCGCGGGTTCATTGAAGCAATTTGCGGCCCTCAGCTTGGCTGACGGGGCCGGGCTCATATTACCCTCAGGCGTTGTACCTTCGTATCACGCTGCTATCCAGAAAGACCGAGGGACCGGGCCCGATGACGTCTTGGCAACCTACCACGAGTAGGTGCCAACTCCCGTTTCACCGCTTTTGTGGTGAAAGAAGATGACAGCCGGAACCGTGCCTCGCCGCATGGGTTTCTTTCTGGATACGCGCTTGTTTGCCCGTTACTCAACCCGAAAGAAATGCCCACCGCCACCCTCACCGCTCCCTCCCCCCTCCCCGAAATCCTGCGCCAGCGCCTGCTGATTCTCGACGGCGCGATGGGCACCATGATTCAGCGCTATCCGCTGACGGAGGAAGATTTTCGCGGCACCCGCTTCGCCGACCACCCCAAGCCCCTGCGCGGCAACAACGACCTGCTGAGCCTGACCCGGCCGGACATCATCAAGGGCATCCACGCCGAATACTTCGCTGCCGGGGCCGATATGGTGGAAACCAACACGTTCTCGGGCACCACCATCGCGCAGGCCGACTACGGCCTGGAGCACGTGGTGTACGAGCTGAACTACGAGTCGGCGCGCCTGGCCCGGGAGGCGGCCGACGAATACGCTACGCCTGAGCAGCCGCGCTTCGTGGCCGGTGCGCTCGGCCCCACCAACCGCACGGCCTCGCTCTCGCCCGACGTGAACCGCCCCGGCTACCGCGCCGTGACCTTTGATGAGCTGGCCACCGCCTACCTGGAGCAGGTGCGCGGCCTGATTGACGGCGGCGTGGACACGCTGCTCATCGAAACCATTTTCGACACGCTGAACGCCAAGGCCGCACTCTTCGCCGTGCAAAAGTTCTTCGACGAAGGCGGCCGCCAAGTGCCGCTCATGATTTCGGGCACCATCACCGATGCCTCGGGCCGCACGCTGAGCGGCCAGACAGTGGAGGCGTTCTGGAATAGCATCCGCCACCTACCCCTGCTGAGCGTGGGCCTGAACTGCGCCCTCGGGGCCGACCAGCTCCGCCAGTACGTGCAGGAGCTGAGCCGCATTTCCGACGTACACATCTCGGCCTACCCCAACGCCGGCCTGCCCAACGCCTTCGGCGGCTACGATGAATCGGCGGAAGAATTCGCGGCCCTCGTGGAGGAGTATTTGAAAGAAGGCATCGTGACAGTGGTGGGCGGCTGCTGCGGCACCACGCCCCAGCACATCGCGGAGCTGAGCAAGCTGGCGAAGCGGTACAAGCCCAGACGTTTAACCTCACCCCCTGACCCCCTCTCCAAAAAAGAGGAAGAATCGGTTCGTGAGGACGACTCTGCTGGAAGCAATACCGGTTCCCCCTCTTTTTTGGAGAGGGAGTCAGGCGGTGAGGCAATCGCCAGGACGACCCGCCTCGCTGGCCTGGAGCCATTCAACATTTCCGAAAAGACCCTCTTCGTGAACGTGGGCGAGCGCTGCAACGTGACGGGCTCCCGCGCCTTTGCCCGCCTCATCCGCACCGGCGCGTATGAGCAAGCCCTGGCCGTGGCCCGCCTGCAAGTGGAAGAAGGCGCGCAGGTCATCGACATTAACATGGACGAGGGCATGCTCGACTCCGAGCAGGTGATGACGACGTTCCTCCACCTCATTGCCTCGGAACCCGATATTGCGCGGGTGCCGGTCATGATTGACTCCTCGAAGTGGAGCGTGCTCGAAGCCGGCCTGAAGTGCGTACAGGGCAAGTCCATCGTAAACTCGATTTCGCTGAAGGAAGGCGAGGACGTGTTCCGCGAACGCGCCCGCACGGTGCGCCAGTACGGGGCCGCCGTGGTGGTGATGGCCTTCGACGAGAACGGCCAAGCCGACTCGCTGGCCCGCCGCCAGGAAATCTGCCAGCGCAGCTACGATATTCTGACGCAGGAAGTGGGTTTCGACCCGTCCGACATCATCTTCGACCCCAACATTCTGACCGTGGGCACGGGCATGGACGAGCACCGCGACTACGCGCTCGACTTCATCGAGGCCGTGCGCTGGATAAAAGCGAACCTGCCCGGCGCGCTCACCAGCGGCGGCATCAGCAACATTTCGTTCTCGTTTCGGGGCAACGACGTGGTGCGCGAGGCCATGCACACGGCCTTCCTCTACCACGCCATCCGCGCTGGGCTGGATATGGGCATCGTGAACCCCGGCCAGCTCGGCGTGTACGACGAAATCGCGCCCGACCTGCTTGTCCTCTGCGAGGACGTGCTGCTCAACCGCCGCGCCGATGCCACCGAGCGCCTGGTGGAATTTGCCGACACGGTGCAGCAAAAGGGCAAGGTGGAAGTGGTGGCCGATGCCTGGCGCAGCCTGCCAGTGTGGGAGCGGTTGCAGCACTCGCTGGTGAAGGGCATCACCGAGTTTATCGACGAGGACACCGAGGAGGTGCGCCAACAGGTGCGGCGGCCCCTGGAAGTAATCGAAGGCCCGCTGATGGCCGGCATGAACGTGGTGGGCGACCTGTTTGGGGCCGGCAAAATGTTCCTGCCGCAGGTCGTGAAATCGGCGCGGGTGATGAAGAAGGCCGTGGCCTACCTGGAGCCGTACCTGCTGGCCGACAAGCAGAGCGGCGAGCGCCAGACGGCCGGCAAAATTCTGATGGCCACCGTGAAAGGCGACGTGCACGACATCGGCAAGAACATCGTGGGCGTGGTGCTGGCCTGCAATAATTTCGACATCGTGGACCTGGGCGTAATGGTGCCGTTGGAGAAGATTCTCGACGAAGCTCAGCGCCAGCAGGTGGACGTTATCGGCCTGTCCGGCCTCATCACGCCCTCGCTCGACGAGATGGTGTACGTGGCCCAGGCCATGCAGAAACGCGGCATGAAAATCCCCCTGCTCATCGGTGGGGCCACCACCTCGCGCCTGCACACGGCCGTGAAAATCGCGCCCGTCTACAGCGGCCCCGTAGTGCACGTCAACGATGCCTCGCGCTCGGTGGGCGTAGCGGCCGGCTTGCTCGGTTCGGGCGAACGGGCTTATGCCCAGACCGTGGCCGATGACTACGCCACCCTGCGCACCGACTACGCCAGCCGCCAGCGCGACAAGAACTACCTGAGCATTGAGGCGGCCCGCGCCAACGGATTTAAGTCGGATTGGGCCACGGTGGCCATCACCAAGCCCACTTTCCTGGGCTCTAAGCTGCTGGAAGATTACGACCTGGCCGAGCTGGCCCGGTACATCGACTGGACGCCCTTCTTTTACACCTGGGAGCTGAAGGCCGCCTACCCGCGCATCCTCACCGACGAAAAGCTGGGCGAAGCTGCTACCAAGCTCTTCGCCGACGCGCAGGCCATGCTCACGCGCATCATCGACGGCAAACTGCTTACGGCCCGCGCCGTGCTGGGCTTCTGGCCGGCCAATACCGTCGGGTACGACACCATTGAAATCTACGCCGATGACTCGCGCGACACGGTAGCTGCCGAGTTTTTCACGTTGCGTCAGCAGGGCGAAAAGGGCCCGACAATTTCCAATGTCGCCTTTTCCGATTACCTGGCCCCAAAAGAATCTGGCCGGGCCGATTACCTGGGCGGGTTCGCCGTCACGGCCGGCATTGGCATTGAAAAGCTGATTGAGCAGTTCGATGCCGACCACGACGACTACTCCTCCATCATGGTGAAGGCCCTGGCCGACCGCCTGGCCGAGGCCTTCGCCGAACGCCTGCACGAGCGGGTGCGCCGCGAGTTCTGGGCCTACGCCCCCGACGAACACCTGACCGGCGACGACCTCATTCAGGAGAAGTACCACGGCGTGCGCCCCGCCCCCGGCTACCCCGGCTGTCCCGACCACACCGAGAAAATCACCCTCTTCCAACTGCTCGATGCGGAAGGCAAAACCGGCATCTCGCTCACCGAAAACCTGGCCATGTACCCGGCCTCCTCAGTGAGCGGCATGTACTACGCGCACCCCGATTCGCGCTACTTCGGCCTGGGCCGAATCGGCGTGGACCAAGTGGCAGATATCGCCCGACGCAAGGGCATGGAACTGCCGGAGCTGGAGCGCTGGCTGATGCCGAATCTGAATTACGAACCGAAGAAGTAGCGTGGACTCTGCGAGTCCGCGCGTGAACGATACCCGAATTACCTCCTAACGCCTCCATGCGCGGACTCGCGGAGTCCACGCTACTTATATGAAAGTTACCGAACACCTGGCCCAAGCCGACGGAAAAACCCTGTTTTCCTTCGAAGTGCTGCCCCCCAAAAAGGGCGAAAATATCCACACGCTCTTCTCGAATATCGAGCCGCTGATGGAGTTCAAGCCGCCGTTTATCGACGTGACCTACCACCGCGAAGAATACGTGTACCGCCACCACCCCAACGGCCTGCTGGAGAAGAAAACCGTGCGCCGCCGCCCCGGCACGGTAGGCATCTGCGCGGCCATCAAAAACCGCTTCGACGTGGACACCGTGCCCCACCTCATCTGCGGGGGCTTCAACAAGGAAGAAACCGAGAATGCGCTGATTGACCTGCACTTTTTAGGCATCGACAATGTGCTGGCCCTGCGCGGCGACCCCATCAAAACCGAGGGCATCTTCAAGGCCGAGCCCGACGGCCATGCCTACGCCTGCGACCTGATTGGGCAAATGGCCGACCTCAACAAAGGGGCTTACCTTGACGAGGAACAGGACGATACCTGGGCTACCAACTTCTGCATCGGCACGGCCGGCTACCCCGAAAAGCACTTCGAAGCCCCCAACTACTCCTCCGACATGCGCTTCCTAAAGCACAAGGTGGACCGGGGCGCCGACTACATCGTGACCCAGATGTTCTTCGACAACGAAGAGTTTTTCAAGTTTGAGAAGCGCTGCCGCGAGGCGGGCATCACCGTGCCCATTATCCCCGGCCTGAAACCGCTGACGACCAAGAGCCAGCTCACCATGCTGCCCCGCACCTTCTACCTCAACCTGCCGGAGGCGCTGGCCGAAGCCGTGAGCCAGTGCCGCGACAACGAGGCTGTTCGCGCCATCGGCATCGAGTGGTGCCTCAACCAAAGCCGCGAGCTCATGGCCCACGGCGTGCCCTGCCTGCACTACTACTCCATGGGCAAGTCGGAAAGCATTCGTCGCATAGCCAAGGAGCTGTTTTGAGTCATTCACTGGTTGACAGCCGTACAGATTGCTTATGCGGCAGCTTGGTTTGCCACATGGGTAGCAAGGGCTACAATTCGTGTTATGCGCTCGTTAAATGATAATTGCTAAATGTTAAATTACCTGGACGACCTGTTTGCCCGCTTGCGGCTGGCCACTGCGCCGGCCGAGATTGAGGCTCTGCAAAACGGCATCTGGCAGGTGTGGCTGACCAGTAGCGACGCGGCCACGAATGAGGTGTTGGAAGTAGGAACGCGAGCTATGCAAGCGGATGACCTTGCCCTGGCAATCCGGCAGTTCACCACAATAATCCTACTTAATCCCAGCTTTTCCGAAGCCTGGAATAAGCGCGCCACGGCTCATTACCTGCGGGGAGAATACCGCGCTTCCCTGGCCGATATTGCCGAAACCCTGCGCCGCGAACCCCGCCACTTCGGGGCGCTGTGGGGCCGGGCCGCCATACTGCGCGAGCTGGGCGACTACCGCCATGCTCTTGATTCATTAATCACGCTGTCAGGTGTTTGCCCGAATTTACCAGGATTGCGAGAGGAGCAGTCAAGTTTGCAGGAGCGCCTGGGGAAAGGCTAAATTTTATCTGGACCGGGTTGAAAAAGAAAACAATTTATTATCTTCCATCCCCCAAACGATTGGGGATGGAAGATAATAAATTGTTTTCTTATTTTTACCTCGTACAATTCTATGAAAATTTATACTTATCTTATTTGCCAATTTGTTTTGGTCCTGCTCCTGGCTGTTCCTGCCAGTGCCCAAAAGGCTTACACCAGCAAATGGGCCAGTGGCCAACTTGAGCGCCGTACCAAGGTGGGCGTGTGGGAGTATTACGGCGTCACCACATCAAAAGAGAAAGTGGTAGTGCAGCGCTATGACCACTCCGCCAACACCCTGATTTATTATCGCCCGGTTGATGAAATAGCCTACAGCACCGAGGTAAACGCCGGCCAGTGGAAGCGCCGCCAAGTGGACCGGCCGCCCCTGTTCATCGGTGGCGATGCCGCGCTGGCGGCCTACACCACGCAGCTGCAATACCCATTGCAGGCGCAGGAGCGCAATATTCAAGGCCAGGTCATGATTGGGTTTATCATCGACGCGGAGGGGAAAACCAGCGGGCACCGGGTGCTGCGCAGCGTTGGGGGCGGCTGCGACCAGGAGGCCCTGCGCGTGGCCAAAACAATCCCCAACGAGTGGATTCCGGCCCTGGTAGGTATCCGGCCCGTGCCCGTAGAGTATGAGCTCACGCTGACCTTTCGGCTGGCCCAGCCGTAGAAGCAGGATGTGCAACGAACTTGGTTTGGAGCGATGGCAGGCAGGCTAGTCCGGCAACGCAGTTTTTTTGCGGCACTTTATAGCTCATCACCAGTTACTTAGCACCCCACATTACTGCACTACGGAATGACATTTCGGTTTGAAAAATCAGCAGCGGCAGCTACCAAACTCTCGGGCCTGGTAGTGGCCGCACTGCTGCTCACCAGTTGCGACTCGACGCCCCGCGAGCGCCAGGAAGTAGCCCGCGAAAGCGCCCGCGAGCTGGATACGCTCACGCGCACCGCCGCTCAAAAGCTGGCCCGCGTGGGCAAAGCCACCGCCCGCTACGATGCGGCCAACCGCCTGCGCCGCTCCCGGCCACTCGACCCGCGCCAGCAGCTGGCCATGGAGGCTAAATTGATGGGCCCCTACAACGGTCAAATCAACTCCCTGACGCCGCAGGACCTACCCGCCGCCTACGGCCACCTGGTGCGCGAAACCCGCGCCCAGCGCGCCACCTGGACCGACCGCGACTGGGACTACGCCCGCGCCGTGTACCAGCGCCTGAACGACCAGGTGAAACAGATTCGGATGGACATGCCGGCCCGCGATGAATTGCGCGTGCGCGCCCGGCAAGCCGAATTTGTGGCCCTGCAGGCTGGCCACACGGCCCAGGGCATTAACGCGGCCACTAAATAAGCTAAATAGTTATGAGTGGTGAGTTATGAATTATGAGTTGTCCCTCCAGCAATTCATAACTCAACACTCATAATTTCCATGATATGTCCAGCTCCGACTCTGTCGTTTTTCTCGAATCGTACTACGAACCGATGGCGGCCAATCTGGCCCGCACGCGGCTGGAGGCGGCCGGCATTCCGTGCTTTCTCAGCAATGAGAACTTAGTATCGATGATGCCGCTGTACAGCTCCATCACAGGGGGCGTACGGCTGCATGTGCGTCAGCGCGATGCGGAAATGGCCTTGGAAATTTTGCGCGAGGAACTTGTGCCGCTGGCCACCGGGCCGGATATTGCCTCCTTTGCCGCCGACGCGCCCGACCCGGTGGCTCCGCGCTGCCCCCGTTGCGGGTCTTCGGATGTGGCCTATGGCCCGGCCACGCGCAACACCTACGGATTTTGGTCGGGGCTGCTGTCGGTGCTGCTGCGGTTTCCGGTGCGCGGCCACCGGTTCCACTGCTTCCATTGCGGGAACGAGTTCAAATAGATTTTGGCCAAACTGCCGAGCCCGCCCAACGCCCCCGCAACCGCCGCGTGGTGCTGCGCCGGCTATCAAGCGAGTCCTCATAAAAATAGGGCTTCCGCACCAAATATCAGGCATTTCGCAGCAGTTGCCGGAGATACTCATTATCATACGCG
>NZ_BMGY01000040.1 GCF_014640435.1 Hymenobacter frigidus
GTAAAAAAACTTGCTCACTTCCTTGCTTTTTAACACAGTATCTCCTGCTTAAATAGACCACCTCAGATTGCCTTTTATCAAGTGCACCAGCTTGTGCGCGACTAGGTAGCACACCGCCTATAACGGTGCTTTAATAATACGTCAGTTAAAAATGATGTTGTTGCTGGGCATGCCGGAGCCCCAGCGGTACTTCATTTTCGAGGTTTTGTACTTGTTGTAGTACACGCCTATGCGCTGGCGGGCCACGAAACTGAAGCCGTTGCCCAGCTCTAATAGAAACTCCTGCAAGTGCGTTAGCAGGGCTTTCCAGGTCGCGCTCGCAGTAAGTGGCCTCCCGCTTCAGGCCCAGAAACGCTGGCACCATCGGGTCTTTAATGATGGTGCGGGCCACGGCCCTGACGGTGCGCGTGCCAACCAGCGCCACAACCGGCAGCGTGGTGGTGAGCACCGCGGAAGGCGCTGGACGCAGCGGCAACGATTTTACCGTGTACCAGCCGCCTGCCTTAACGGCTGTGACGCCCGCTGATGGCATCCCCGGCAGCCTAATCACCCTAACTGGGGGCACTTTGCCTCCTTGGCGGCACAGGACACCGTGTGGTTTAACGCGACCCGGGCGGTGGTCGTGCAGGCCTCCGCGACCACGCTGCAGGTAACGGTGCCGGCCGGCGCCACCACCGGCAAAATTCGAATTCAAACGCTGGGCGGGCAGGTGGAAAGTACGCAGGACTACACCGTGTGGTACCCGCCCACGTTCCTGGGCTTCAGTCCCGCCAAAGGCAAGGCCGGCGACGTGGTGAACATCACCGGCAACAACTTTGCCCCGGCCCCGCGCACCGCGGTAACCTTTGGCGCCGGAGTGGCCCCCGTGTTGCCAAATCCCAGCGCCACCAGCCTGCAGGGCCGCGTGCCGGCGGCGGCGCAAACCGGGCCCATCCGGCTTCAGACGTCAGGGGGAAGCACGGTGTCGGCCGGTTCGTTCACCTTCCTGCCCGCTCCGCATCATGGCGTTGGTGCCCGCGCAGGCCAGCATCGGGGAGGAGGTAAAACTAGCCGGGGTGAACTTCCTGGTTGAGGGCTTACCCGACACCATTATCTTTGGCGGTGCGCGGGCGGCCGTGCTGGCGGCCACGGCCACCACGGCCACGGTGCGGGTGCCCCAAGGCGCCCGGTCAGGGCCCCTGACCATTGGGGGAGCCGGCGGCCGTTTTACCAGTGCCGCGTCCTTTACGCTGTTGGCATTGCGGGTGGACGAGGCCATCACCGTTTACCCCAACCCGGCTCGGGGAATGGTTACGCTGGACTGGCAGCGGGCGGATTTTGGCGTGGAGCAAGTACGCGTTTACAATGCCCTAGGCAGCCTCGTTGCCGTTCAAGAGTTACGCAACACCGCTACTCCCAGCATGCCTTTGCACTTTGCACCAGGCCAGGTGGGCTTGTATTTACTGGTTATTGAGACTGCCCGCGGACCCGTGTTAAAACGGATTACGCTGTATTAGCCGGAGCCGGGAGACTTGCCATTTGGAAAAGCAGGAGTTGGGCCTTTTCAGCAGTTTATAAATCCCGTCTTATCAGAAGCGACTGGAAGCAGAGCGCCCCTAAATCCCTTTGATTCCGTTGAGGCAACTTAGTACCGATAATAGTTCATTGTCGGTACTAAGTTGCTATCTTTGGAAACCGACCAAAAGTCGTGGTTTTACTCCTTATTATATAGGCTACATGGAAAACTCTTCGCAACTTCCGGTTCTGGTTCCCACCCGCAATCACGCCATGGTCGAGATGCCAGCCTCAGTGAGTCGCTATGTGGAGGCCGGCTTGCACGGAGCCGAAAATACCAAGCGCGGGTACGCGGCCGACCTGCGCAGCTTTCAGGATTACTGCGAGCACCATGAGCTATTGCATCTGCCGGCCGATGTCACGACGGTCGCCGGGTACGTTTCGCAGATGGCCGACCGGGGAATGAAGCTGGCCACGATTCGCCGGCATGTAGCGGCCATTGCCAAACTGCATCAATTAGCGGGCAAGCCTTCACCGACTAGCCACGAGGCGTTGCATGTGGTGCTGGATGGTATTACCCGTGTGATTGGCAAGCGTCAGCGGCAGGCAGCTGCATT
The DNA here is from genome assembly GCF_014640435.1 of Hymenobacter frigidus. GTDB lineage: Bacteria > Bacteroidota > Bacteroidia > Cytophagales > Hymenobacteraceae > Hymenobacter > Hymenobacter frigidus. The sequence continues at coordinate 2,112 of NZ_BMGY01000040.1, forward strand.
TACGGTGGCGGAATTAAAGCAAGCAGTTCGAGCGATGGATTTGAATACGCCAACTGGATTGCGTGACCGTGCTTTATTACTGTTGGGCTTTGCTGGTGCTTTTCGCCGTTCTGAGTTAGTCGCGCTTAATGTCGAGGACATTGAGTTGACCCGACAGGCACTAGTAATTCACTTGAAACGTAGTAAGACCAACCAATATGGGGAGAGCGAAGACAAAGCTGTATTCTACGCCCCTAGCGCTGACTTTTGTCCGGTGCGAGCTGCGCAGGAATGGCTGGAATGCATCGGTCGTGTCTCAGGTCCCCTCTTTACTCGCATGAGCCGTGGTAATAAGGAACGCGCCGCCCAGCCAGGGAAAACCAGATTATCAGACCAGAGTGTTAATGACCTTGTGCAACGACATCTTGGTACAGCTTATACAGCTCACTCTTTGCGTGCCTCTTTTGTGACTGTAGCTGTTGAAGCAGGGCAATCGAATAAGGCAATTAAAAATCAGACGAAGCAGAAGACTGATTTAATGATTGAGCGATACGCACGGCTGGATGACGTTAAGCGCTTTAATGCTGCACAGTATCTTGGGCTATAAAAACCATTATTGTTAAGGTTTGATAGGTTGAGTAGTAAGAAACAGTTAACTAACTGCATACTTAATGGCCATCCCTTTGGAAGGAGTTTTATCTTTTTGACATGCTCCGCACGCCTAAACGTGGCCTTCTCGAAAACATACAAGGCAGAATTTACAAGCGTTTCGCCTTAAATCGCAATCGCCCAAACCGGAATACACACGCTGTTGGTGATGTGGCGGTATGTGGGCTAAGCCAGCAACTCCTCGGTAAGTACTCAAAAAAGCCTCGACCTTACCATTCCAGCCAAGGCTTTGTCGTAGCTTGCTACTCATTAATATAAACGCACATCGGTAGTCTTACTGCTTCCTGTTTCATTGAAACAGCATATCGGCAAAATTACTCTGCAACATTCAGCTAAAATGTTTAAAAGACTACGACTCTTGGATTGGCGCCAGTACGGTAACATTAATATCGAGTTCCATGATAAAATTACTGTAATTACAGGAGCTAATGGAGCTGGGAAAACAACCCTGTTAAATATATTGAACACCCATTTAGGTGGTGTACAATACCCTCTTGTCAGCGTGCCAACAATGGGAATTGCTGGACTGACTTACACGACGGGACTCTCTACATTACGCAGGTTCACAGATGATATTACACCTTATAAACCAACTCAAGTCCCTCCTTATATACATAACCCCCATCTAGCGCATAATCAGTTTGCAGGTCAAGAAAAAATAGGGCTTATAGAGTACGAAAATGGGGCAACAGCAGAAATCGCTATTCCAAAAAATCCAGGTTCTACCTATGCCTTTCATATTCCTGCCCCTCAAGCCGTAAGAGGATTTTCTATAAATTCAATGCGCCCCTTATTCAAATACGAGCCTGTTTCCTCTATCCCTACTAACGTATCACTAAAAAACCAATATTATGAAGCCTATAGAAGTTCAAGTGTAAATAGATTTTATGGGAACTCCAACAATTCCAAAAATGAAACATACCATATTAAGGAAACACTTCTAGCATGGGCGACCTATGGACCAGGAAATTCCATTATCGCTTCTAACCCGCAAGCACTGAAGCTATTCAATGATTTTGAATTAGTGCTTAAAGAGGTGTTGCCAACAACATTGGGCTTTATTAATATCACTATTCGGCCCCCAGAAATTGTTTTGGTTACTAAAACTGGTGAATTTCCAATTGATGCAGTTTCTGGTGGAGTAGCGTCAATTATTGATTTAGCGTGGCAAATTTATATGTTTGACAGTCAAGATTTGCCATTTGTTATAACTATTGATGAGCCAGAGAATCATTTGCATCCAGAGATTCAAAAGAGCTTATTGCCCAATATGGCAAGGGCTTTTCCTAAATGTCAGTTCATTGTAGCTACGCATAGTCCCTTTATCATAACTTCTATGCCAGCATCAAATGCGTATGCATTAAAATATAATGAGAACAATAAGGTTGATTCTGTTTTATTGGACCGAGTTGATAAATCTGGCTCTGCTAATGATATTCTTAAAGAAGTATTGGGCTTGGAGGATACCATGCCCGATTGGGTCGATGAAGAGATAAAGCGAATTATAGACAAGTACAAATCGGTAGAAATTGGGGATGCTGGCATTTCTAGCTTTAAACAAGAATTAGCGAGTTCTGGACTAGGTAAATACATACCAGAATCTTTACTAAAGCTTCTTGAAGATTATAATGCACGTGCATAATTATGATTTTACTTACGAAAACCGGCAAGCCAGCAATACTGAGGCTCAAATCTTTACAGTGGACAGTAGATGTCTTAGAATATCACGTCCGAAAAGAAAAAATTCCTAAGGTATTGTTTAATAAGTACAATCACAAACAAGTCAAATTGGCGTTGGTTGATGAAACCAATGGCAAATGTGCCTACTGTGAAAGCAAAGTAACGCATGTATACCCAGGCGATATAGAGCATATTATTCCTAAATCTAAATTCCCAGATTTAGCTTTTGATTGGGAGAACTTAACTTTCTCATGTAGCATTTGCAATAACCTTAAGTCCGACTATTATGACCCCACATACCCCGTTGTTAATCCTTATTTTGACATAATATCTAGGCATATAACTTCATCAGGGTCCTTGATAATCCACATGCCCGGCAGTGAACGGGGGGAATTAACACACGTTTTATTGCAACTAAATAGAGGAGATTTGATTGAGCGAAGAGAAGAGGCTCTTCAAGTATTCAGAAAATATTTGGACAGTTATGCTAAAGCGACAGTACCAATTTTGAAGGATATTTACAAAAAGGAAATATTAGGCATGGTGGACCCAAGCAAAGAATTCAGTTTTGTGCTCAAGAATGCATTAGATTACTTTGTTTTGAAAGGCTTAGTATTTCATTAAAAATTGTCAGTAAATTATATGGAGTCTTGTGCCTGTCAAATAAGGGAGATTTTATGTTGGCGTGAAAGTCACGAACAACGTGAGCTTTGCCTATAGCAAAGGCGACTAGTCATAGTCGGCGTGCGTCCCAACATGACGATGGCGAGCTAATGGTATTAACGTATTCTCCCTTTTAAAGTCCGATAAGAGAAGGTTATCGGACCTTATACCTGCCTTCGCCGCTAGCGCTTGTTATGTACTACTAGCGTATCCGGCGAGCATGTTGCAATCGAAGACGGCAAAATGGAACTGTTGTAAAGTGCTATTCAACCGTTCATAGTCGCGGGCCAATCGCCGGAAGCGGCTGCACCAAGCGAATCTGCGCTCGAACACCCAGCGGCGGGGCAGCAAGCCGAAGCCGGTTTGGGCTTGTTTATCACTTGCAAATCAAAGCCGTGCACGGCGGCCTCGTATTCGGTTCACTCGCCCATGTAGCCTTAATCGCCAAAGCCGATTTCGACGGTTTGGCTCGTGGTCTTCTTCACCCGCCGGCACAGTACGCCTACTTGCGCCCGCTCCTGTTCGTTGACCGGGATGATGGCCACGCCCAGTAGGTGGCCTCAAGTGTTACTGGCGATGTGGGTCTTACCACTCTTGCGCTTTTTGCCCCGTTACAGTCGGCCCAGTGCCCGCTCTCGGTCATGTTATGCAAGGAGTTTCCGTTGAAAACAACCGCCTTGGTCGTGGCCACCCAGCCCGGCAAAAGGCGCTGCAATTCATTTAAATCATGCACGAGGGCCCCCAACACGCGGGCGTCGCGCCAGCGAAGCCATTGCGCTGACAGGGGTGGCAGGTCGTGGGGCAGGTAGCGCTTGGCAGCCCGTGTGGCCCAGGTAGCGCAAGGTGTTGAACAAGGCCTGCAGCGGGTGTTTCCGCTGGAGCATTTCTTCACACATCTCGCACAGGTAGGGGCTACGAACGCCTATTCATCGTCGCTAACGTCATTGGGACAACTCCGTGTCGCGGCCATACCCCAAATTAATCCCAAGAGCAGAACAGACTCTAACCCGTTGGTGTGAGCAGGTCAAACGGGCATACCCGCTTTGGAACCGCTATCCATCGCTTAATTATTGGCCCGTGAGCACCAAACGTGAACCCAGCGCCCGTTGTAGGTCAGGCAAGTCGTATCGGCTGAGCACGCCGGGCAAAGCCGACGAATACGCCTCCCTGCGCGTGGGCTGCAGCAGCGTTTGGGCCAGGGAAACCGGCATTTGCGTCAGCACTAGGCGGTGAATTGCTGGGAAAAGCGTGGCAGCGTGCAGGGCTACCGCTGCGGCGCGGCCCCGCGCCTGCACTACCAGGGGGGCGCCTCGCAGCCGGTCGTCGGTCTCAATCCAAGCAAGTAGGGTGTGCACATCAAGCACGCGCTGGGCCAGCAGCGGGCGCCCGATGTGGAGGCTTAGAATAGCTGGCCGGTACTCCGCATTGTAGTACTTGGGGTCGTTGTACACCGGCGGGTCAGCGGTTTCGCCAAAGCCGCGCAGGTCCGCCAGGAGCACGGCGGTGCGTTGCCGTTGGCAGGCCTGCCAAAGGGCTAGGCTGTCAACGTAAGCACTTTTACCCTGGTCGGGCAGCCAAAGGGTGATTCCTGCGCAGCGCCCGGACCCCGGGGGCAGCAGCAGCAGCACAGGCAGTGGCGGTTCGCCCGGCCGGCGCAGAATCAGCCGGTGCCAAAGCATCCCATTTTGGCGCAGGGTGTCGCGGGTCTCGGCCGTCACCGGCATGTTGGCTGCTGGTTTTGGCAATCCCAATTGCTGATGGACCGCGGCCGCCAGGGCGGCGCCGGTCAGCGCCGGCCGGCGACGCGCCAGCTCCTGCGCCCGCGCCTGGTGCTGGCCGGCGAGCGACGCTTCCGTGCGGTAAGCCGTGTTGACCTGACCGGTGCTGGTGCACTGCAACTGCCCGGCCGGCAGCGTGTGCAGTGTGGGTTCGTGCACCGGGCGGGGGTCGTTGCAGAGCCAGCGCCGAAACCATTCTACGGCGGCCTCGCGCTTGGGCTGGGAAATGCCGTGGCCATCGTCGTAAGTGAACAAGCTCATCTGCTCGCTTTTGCCCAGGGCGGCGTAAGCCCGTCGGCTTTCGGCATAAGCCGCTTCGATGCTGGTGTAATCCACAAAATCGTACCGGCCGGCCAGCACCAGCAGCGGCTTGGGCGCAAACAAGATGAGCCAGTCGGGCACGTCCAGGCGCGCCTGTCCGGCGCCCGGCAGCTGGACGCAGCCGTCGGCTGGGCCGGTCAATTCCAGGGTGCGTTCGCCGCTGGCCACGTAGCTGCAGAGCGCCGCTACTTTCACCCGCTCGTCCAGGCCCATGAAGTAGGCGGCCTGGGTCGCGCCGCCGGAATTGCCGAGGCAGCCGATGCGGGCAGCGTCCACGTCCGGCCGGGTGAGCAGGTAGTCGAGACCCCGCACGTTGTCCCACAGCTCTTCGGCCGCCACGCTGGTGCCTATCAGGGTGGCACCCGCGTTGAGCAGCGTGTGCTCGGTGGTGCCCCCGCGGGCCAGCCCCTGGCCTTTGGCATCGGTCATCTGCAGACGCTCGCCCTGGGAGATGGGGTCGATGACGAGCACCACGAAGCCATTGGTGGCAAACAGCAGCGCTGTTTTTTGGTAGGATGCCGTGGCTTTGGCCTCCGGCTCGTGCCCGCAAAACAGCAGCACCGCGGGCCGCCGGCCCGGTCCGGCCGGCACATACACGTTGGCCGTGACGTGGTGGCCCGGCGTGCTTTCGTACACTACTTTTTCAATGCGCAGGCCCAGTTCCGGACGCGGCACCTGGCCCGTGACTTGGGCCCGCAACGGGGTGCGGAGCGGGAGCGGCCCCAGCACCCGGCGAAACCGGGCCCGCACGCTGTCCTGGTAGATGACCGTGCCCGCGGCTGAGGCCACCGCAGCGGCTAACTCGGCCGCCCGGGGTGTGTACTGCCGGTGCATGGCCTGCAAGAGGTAGGTGTTGAGCGTGGTTGGTGCTTTCCAGTCCAGCACATCGGCCGGCTTTTGCGCCCGGACGGGAAGCCCGGTCAGTACCAGCAGAGCGGCCACGACCGCGAGCAAGCCCCTACGCATCGGCGGGCCCGCCCTTTGCGGCCGCGGCTAGCGAACCCGGCGAAGCCCCAGGCCAAGTTCTCACGAGGCCTGTTTTTGGGACTGCCACAACACCACCTGCCAGCCCTTCTTCCGGTCCTTCACCTGCACCACCACGTACTTGAGGTGGGCCAGATTGGCGGTGCCGTCGGGCTTATTGGGCAGGGTGATGAGGATAGTGCCGTTGACAACGGCGGTTTTGCCGTCGGCGTAGGCGCGCACGTTCAGGGCTTCTATTTCAATCTTGTCGTACTGGCTTTTGCCATCGCGGATGCTCTGGATATAGTCCGCCTTGCCGTTCTGCTTGCCGTTGGAGTGCGTGTACACCAGGTCATCGGCAAATACTTTCTCCAGAAAGGCGTAATCCTTTTTTACCTGGGCCTCGAAGCGCTGACGCTCCAAGGCTTCCACTTCTTTTTGGGCGTCGGCGTTCGAAATCATGGGGTGCAAAGCGTTGGCGGAGGCCATGCCCAGAACAAGCAGCAGAGCCAGCGATAGAATTTTCTTCATAAGAATACGGCCAGCAACCTGGCGTGAAAAGGAGGCTAGTCGAGGGCTATTGGCTTCATGCGCGGGGCCAGGAAGTGCATCAACACCCAGGCCAACAGGTAAGCACCGCCGCAAATCAGGAACATGATGAAGTACGCCTTGTCGAGTTGCCCGATGCTTTCGTAGTACACGAACATGCGCTTCTGCACCAGCGCCGAGAGCAGGATGCCGCCCAGCCCGCCGGCCATGCCGCCGATGCCGGTGACCGAGGCCACCGCCCGCTTCGGGAACATGTCCGACACGGTGGTGAAGATGTTGGCGCTCCAGGCCTGGTGCGCCGCCGCCGCAATGCCAATAACCAGCACGGCCAGCCACAGGTCAATCCGGCCCAGGTACTGGGCAAACACAATCGGGAACACGCAGCAGGCAATGAGCAGCATCGACAGCTTACGGGCCTGGAAAGCGGGCATGCCGTTGCGAATAAATCTGAGCGGAATCCAGCCCCCGCCCACGCTGCCGATGGTGGACAGCATGTACACCGCCGCCACCGGCAGGGCCACGGCCGTGCCTTTTAGCCCGTACTGCTTATTCAGGAAATCGGGCAACCAAAACAGGTAGAACCACCAGATGGGGTCGGTCAGGAACTTGCCCACCACGAAGGCCCAGGTCTGGCGAAACGTGAGCAGCCGAAACCACGACACCTTGGCTAGTTCCGCCCCGGCCTCAGCGGGCTGGTCAGCCGCGTCGCTGTGGATGTAGTCGAACTCGGCCTTGCTCAGGCGGGCCTGCCGGGCCGGCACTTCGTAGTAGATGAACCACAAAATCAGCCACACGAACCCCAGGGCACCGGTGATGACGAAGGCCCACTGCCACCCTATCGTTTCGGCAATAAGCGGCACGGTGAGCGGCGCAATAATGGCACCCACGTTGGAGCCCGAGTTGAAAATGCCGGTGGCCAGCGCCCGCTCGCGCTGCGGAAACCATTCGGCCGTGGTTTTGATGGCGGCCGGAAAGTTGCCGGCCTCCGTGACGCCCAGAAACGCCCGCGCCACGCTGAAACCCAGCGTGCTGCTCACCAGCGCGTGCCCGATGGCCGCCAGGCTCCACAAAAAAGTGGACAAAGCATAGCCGATTTTGGTCCCCAGCTTATCGATGAGGCGGCCCGCGCCCACCATGCCCAGCGAATACGCCACCTTAAAGGCAATTTCGATGTTGGCGTAGTCGCCCGCGTTCCACTTAAACTCGGTTTCGAGGTAGGGCTTGAGCAGCGAAATCACGGCCCGGTCGAGGTAGTTGACCGTGGTGGCGAAGAACACCAGCCCGCAGATGGTCCAGCGGTATTTGCCCATGGCGGCATTGGCCGTGGCCAGCGGCGAGGCGGAAAGGCTTTGAGCGGAGGCGGGCGTCATCGGGAGTGAGAATTTTAGAGCGAGTGGGTTGACAACGGTCATGCGGAGGGCAGCACGACGTTCGTATTCAATCCTTGTTCAGCGTTGCGACATATTGCATCAGCTCGCCAATGCGGACGGCCAGGGCATGGGTATCGTCGGCATTTTTGAAGAGCTGCGAACCTATGCCCACCGCATTCACGCCCGCCCCAAACCAGGCCGAAACGCTTTCGCGGGTGGGCTCCACGCCGCCCGTCACCATGAGTTTGATGTGGGGCATGGGGCCGCGCAGGGCTTTCACATAATCGGGGCCCACCATATTGCCGGGGAATATTTTTACCACCGCCGCGCCCAGCTGGCTGGCGTTGTAAATTTCGGTGGGCGTAAGGGCGCCAGGCAGCCATGGAATGTCGTGGGTGCGGCACACCTCCGCAACCTCAGCAGTGGCCAGCGGCTGCACCACAAAGGCCGCGCCCGCCGCGATGAACTGCTCGGCCTCCACGGCCTTATAGATGGTACCGATGCCGAGCACCATTTCCGGGCAGCTCCCGGCGACAAACGCCTGCAGTTGCGTGAACACCTCCAGCGCGCCTTCGCCCCGGTTCACGAACTCAAACACCCGGATGCCGCCCGCGTAGCACGCCTGCACAATGCGCTGCGCGTAGGCCGGGTCGGCGTGGTAGAATACCGGCACCACGGGGTAGCGCAGCAAGGTAGCGAGGGTTTCGGCAGCCGTATGGCGGGGCATAGTTTCCATTGATTTTTAGCGCAGTAAGCGGCCGCTGGTGTTGCCGCGCATGATTTCTTCTACCTCGGCCACGGTCACCAGATTAATGTCGCCGTGAATGGTGTGCTTGAGGGCCGACGCGGCCACGCCGAAGGTGAGGGCCTGCTGGGGATTGTCGTAAGTGAGCGAGCCGTAGATAAAGCCGGCCATAAAGGCGTCGCCGCCCCCGATGCGGTCCACAATCGGGTTAAGGTCGTAGGTGACGGTTTCGAGAAACTGCTGGCCGTCGTAGAACAAGCCTTTCAGGCCGTTGTGCGAGGCGCTGTGGGTTTTGCGGCGGGTTGTAACGACCTGCTTGATTTGCGGAAACCGCGCCATCACCTGCTGGGCTACGGACACGAACTTGCTGTCGGTGCCGGGCTGTGGTTTGATGCCGAACAGGTCGTCGGCATCGTTCTCCGAGCAGACCACGACATCGCATCCGGCTACCAATTCCGACATCACGGCCTGGGCCGTCTGGCCGTACTGCCACAGGTTGCGGCGGTAGTTCACATCGGCCGATACGGTGAGGCCGAGGCGGCGCGCGGCGGCAATGGCCTGGCGCGTGGCCTCGGCCGTGCTGGCCGAAATGGCGGGCGTAATACCCGTCCAGTGCAACCAGCCGGCATCTTTCAGGATTTCATCCCAGTTGAACGCCGCCGGGTCGAGGTGGGCGAAGGCCGAGTTGGCACGGTCGTACACCACTTTGCTGGGCCGCATCCCCGCCCCTACTTCCAGAAAATACAGCCCCAGCCGGTCGCCTTGGAACACGGTCGCGTCCATGTTCACGCCCAGAGCGCGGAAGTGCCGGGCGGCGGCGTGCCCCAGGTCGTTGGCCGGGAAGCAGGTGACGTGCGCGGCGGGCACGCCTAGGCCCGCCAGCGCAGCGCCCACGTTGGCATCGCCGCCGCCGTAGGTGATTTCGAGGCTGGCCGCCTGCGCGAACCGGTAATTCAGCGGCGGCGCGAGCCGCATCATGATTTCACCGAACGTGACAACTTGCTTCATTATGGGTGTGTGGTTGATAATTAGTCTCTAAAAAACCTCTTGTCATCCTGAGCGCAGCGAGGGACCTTATCACGTCTGCGCCGGTTGGATTACTACACTTCGTTCGCCGGTGATAAGGTCCTTCGCTGCGCTCAGGATGGCAAAAGAAAGCAATTGTTACGCGGATACAGCAGCAGTTTCCGCCACTTTATCGAAACCAAAATATTCCTTGGCGTTGCCGTAGCAGATGTTTTGCACCGTACGGCCCAGTAATTCCATATCGGCGGGCAGCTCACCGTTTTCCACGTCGTTACCGAGCAGATTGCAGAGCACACGGCGGAAATACTCGTGGCGCGGGTACGAGAGAAAGCTGCGCGAGTCGGTGAGCATGCCCACAAAACGCGGCAGCAGTCCCATGTTGCTCAGGGCGTTGAGCTGCTTTTCCATGCCGTCCTTCTGGTCGAGGAACCACCAGCCGGAGCCGAACTGCATTTTGCCGGCCACCGAACCGTCGTTGAAGTTGCCAATCATCGTCGCAATCAGGTCGTTGTCGGCCGGGTTGAGGTTGTAGATAATGGTTTTGGCCAGTTTGTCCTGGCGGTCGAGGCGGTCGAGAAAGGTGGAAAGGGCGCGGCCTTGCGGGAAGTCGCCGATGGAATCCCAGCCCGTATCAGGGCCTAGTTCGCGGAGCATGCGCGAATTGTTGTTGCGCAACGCGCCGAGGTGGTACTGCTGCGTCCAGCCCTTCTCCCAGTCCATCTCGGCCAGCAGCACCAGCATGGCGGCTTTGAATTGGTGGTTTTCGGCCGGAGTCAGCGCGCCGCCACCCCGGATTTTGCGGAAGCTGGCGGCTACTTCCGCCGGAGTGTATTCGGCCGCGTAGATGTGCTCCAGGCCGTGGTCCGACAAGCGGCAGCCCACGCTGGCGAAGAAGTCGTGGCGGCGGCGCAGGGCCGTTTCCAGGTCTGCGAACGTGCTGATGCCTACTGCGGCCGCCGTGCCCAGCTCGTCGAGGTAGGCGTTGTAGCTGGTCACGTCGTCCACGGCCATGGCCTTGTCGGCGCGGAAGGTAGGCAGCACGCGCACTTCAAAACCGGAGGCGGCCAGGGCTTGGTGGTGTTCCAGCGAATCGGCGGGGTCGTCGGTGGTGCACAGGGTTTCGACCTGCATCTTTTTCAGCAGGCTTTGCACCGAGTACTCGGGGGTTTGCAGCTTGGCGCTGCACTCGTCGTAGATGCGGCGGGCGCTGTCCTTGTTCAGCAGCTCCGTGATGCCGAAGTAACGCTGCAACTCCAGGTGCGTCCAATGGTAAAGGGGGTTGCGCAGGGTGTAGGGCACGGTTTCGGCCCATTTTTCAAACTTCTCCCAGTCCGACGCATCGCCGGTGATGTAGCGCTCGGATACGCCGTTGGCCCGCATGGCGCGCCACTTGTAGTGGTCGCCGGACAGCCAGATTTGGGTAATATTTTCAAACTGCTTGTCCCCGGCAATCTGGTCGGGCAGCAGGTGGTTGTGGTAGTCGATAATGGGCATCGGCTTCGCGTACTCGTGGTAGAGCGTGCGGGCCGTGGCGGTCTTAAGCAGGAAATCGGCGGAAAGAAAGGGCTTCATAATTTTCTTAATTCATTAAAGCGTCATGCCCATCTGGCGTCCGCGCAGCCGGAGCATGACGCTACATTTTCAATTTCTCTACAGGGAAACCCCACGTTTCCACGGGATAAAATCGGTCTGGTCGTGGCGCACGGCGGCTACCTCCTCGCCGCTGGCCACGCGGATGACGTAATCGAGAATCCGCGCGCCGGCTTGCTCGATGGTTTCTTCGCCGTCAATCACGGTGCCGGTGTTCACGTCGATGATGTCGGGCATGCGGCGGGCCAGAGCCGTGTTGCTGGCCACTTTGATAACGGGGGCAATGGGGTTGCCAGTAGGCGTACCCAAACCCGTGGTAAACAGCACGATATTGGCCCCTGAGCCCACTTCGGCCGTGGTGGATTCCACGTCGTTACCGGGCGTGCAGAGCAGGTTCAGACCGGGCTTGGTCACCAGTTCCGGGTAGTCGAGCACCGCCACCACGGGCGAGGAACCGCCCTTGCGGGCCGCACCCGCCGATTTCATAGCGTCGGTAATCAGTCCGTCCCGGATGTTGCCCGGCGAGGGGTTCATGTCGAAGCCCGAACCCACGGCCACGGCGCTGTCGCCATAGGCCTTCATCAGGCTGCTGAAACGTTCGGCGGTTTCCTGGTTCACGCTACGGTCCACCAGTTCCTGCTCTACGCCGCACAGCTCCGGGAATTCAGCCAGAATAACTGTGCCGCCCAGCGCCACCAGCAGGTCGGAAACGTGGCCCAGTGCCGGGTTGGCCGAAATGCCGGAGAAGCCGTCGGACCCGCCGCATTCCAGGCCGATGTTGAGGGCCTTGAGCGGGGCGGGCTCCCGCCGCGCCTGGTTGGCCAGCATCAGACCGGCAAAGGTTTGGCGTAGCGCCGTGCTAATAAGCGTTTCCTCGGTGCCCAGCTTCTGCTGGTCGAGGATGTAGAGTGGTTTGCTGAAGCTGGGGTCTCGCTTGGCAATTTCGTCCTGCAACATGCTGGCCTGCGCGTTCTGGCAGCCCAGGCTGAGAACGGTGGCCCCGGCCACGTTGGGGTGCGTGATGTAGCCGGCCAGCAGGCCGCACAGGGTCTGGGCATCTTGCCGGATGCCGCCGCAGCCGCCCTCGTGCGTGAGGAAGCGGATGCCGTCCACGTTCGGAAACGGGCGACTGTTGCGGGCCACGTCTACGCCGGCGGCCAAGTCGGCGCTCAGGATTTCCTCCACGGTTTTGCCGGCCTGCATCAGCTCCACCAGCTTGCGGGTTTCGGGCTGGTAGCTTTTGCGGCGGCCGTAGCCGAGGTCGGTTATCAGGGCCTCCTGCAGCACCTGAATGTTGCGGTTCTCGCAGAATACCAGCGGGATAACTAGCCAGTAGTTGGCCGTGCCCACGCGGCCATCGGCGCGGTGGTAGCCCCGAAAGGTGCGGTTTTGCCAGGCGCTCACGTCGGGGGCGGTCCAGGGGGCGCGCGGCTGGGCGTGCTCGTCGTAGGAGTTGGTGGCGTGCTGAACATTGGCCGTGGTGAGGCGGCCGCCGGGGCGAATGGCCTCGCGGGCGGTGCCCACCAATACGCCGTACATGGTCACGGGCTGGCCCTGGCCCAGGCCCAGGGGCGCGAGCTTGTGCTTGGCCGGAATGGCCTCGGCGGTGGTGATAAACGTGCTTCCCCACGGCACCTCGGTGCCAATAGGCAGGTCGGCCAAGGCGACCAGCACATTGTCGGCGGGGTGAATACGGGCTACTTGGTGTTTCACGGGGCAGAAAGATTACGAGCTAACGGCGACCAGCCTCTTGGCAAAAAACGCAGTCAGGGTGGCAGAAGCGCCTTCCTTCAGCAACTGATTCAGATAGAAGACCATGCACTCGGTGAAACCGGACAGGCGATTTAAATCGTGGCCCCAGAGGGCGGCGTTGTGCAGCACGGCGGTGGTCAGCGCTTCCGGCGAATGGTGGGCCCAGAGGTCGGCAAAGTAGGCGGCGCGCTCGTCCACCACGGGGTACGACTTGCCGTTGATTTCCCCGGCGAAGCCGCCGCCGGGCTGCGCCGTGCTGCGCATAAACAGCAGGTAGGCGGCAAAACCCAGCGCGAAATAGTGCGGTACCGCGCCGTGCTGCCGATAGTAGTGCAGCAGCGTTGGCACGGTGCGCATGTGCATTTTGGCCGTGGCCTGGGCACTGATGGCTAGCCACCGATGCTCCAGGTAGGGGTTGCGAAACCGGTCAAGCACCTGCATGCCGAAACGCTGGCCCACTTTTTCCTCCACCGGGTACGGGATGCCGGGCAGCAGGTCAGCCAGCATGAGGTTGTGCACGAAGCGCGCTAGGTGCTGGTCGTCCAGGGATTCGCGCACAGTACCAAAACCCGCCAGGTGAGCCAAAGCAAAGCTCAGGGTGTGGGTGCCATTCAGCAGACGCAGCTTGAGCTCACGAAACAGATTGATATCGGGCCGAATGATGACAACTTCCGGCGCGGCGGCGGCAAAGCTTAGCACGTTGCGCACCGCCTCGTCGCCCTCAATGGCCCAGAGCGCATAGGCTTCGGTGATAGTCAACAGTTCGTCCTCGTAGCCCAGGCCGGCCTGCATGGTTTCGGCAGCGGCGGGTTCGGGTAGGCCGGGCACGATGCGGTCGACCAGCGAGTTGCAGAAGTGGTTGGCCGATTCGAGCCAGTCGATGAACTCGCTGCCCAGGTCGTTGCGGTGGGCCAACTCCAGCACAATGGCTTCGAGCTTGCTGCCGTTGTCCGGAATCAGCTCGGTGGGCACGATGACCAGTCCGCGCTCCGGGTCGCCTTTGAAGGCCTTGAAACGGGCGTGCAGCACGGCCAGCAGCTTGCCCGGAAACGACTGGGGCGGCGTCAGCTCAATGGATTCGGTGAGCAGTTGGATTCCGACTTCGGTCGTGTTAGAAATGACAACCTGTAAGTCGGGATTGGCGGCGAAGGCCAGGATTTCGGCCCACTGGCTTTTGGCCGAGAGCACGCGGCTGATGCTGGCGCACACCACGTTTTCTTCCACGGGCTGGCCGTCGACCACGCCGCGCACGGCCACGGTATAGAGGCTATCCTGGCGTTCAAAGGCGCTGAGGTCGCCGCCATCGGTCGATTTCACGACCACGATGCGGCCGTTGAAAAGGCCCTGACGGTTGGCTTGGTCAATGAGCATATCGGGCAGGCCGCGCAGCAGCACGCCGGTGCCAAACTGCAGCACTTTTTCGGGCAGCGCAAACATGGCGGCGGCCGGCCAGGCCACCGGCATGCGGCCAGCGGGGGCCGCCAGCGCCAGTTGTTTAGTTAATTGTGCCATAGCCACGGTGGATGAAAAAATTATTTCTGGGAAGCTTCGCCGTTCACGCGGGCCTGCCATTTGGGGTAGTTGGTGGCCAGCAGCTTGGCGGGCCAGGTACTGGCATACACGTAGCCCACGCGGCGCTCATTCTCGATTTCGGCCAGCTTGGTGCGCTTCAACCCGTCGCGCCCCACGTAGATGGGCTGGTTGGTTTCCAGGTCGTAGAACCGGGCCCAGAGCGTGCTGCCCACTTCGGGCACTATCACGCGGTCGCGGCCGCTGGGCTGGCTGAGGTCTTTAATTTCGCGCATGGACAGGCCGGGCATCTTCACCTCGTTCAGCCAGCTCACGGCGGCTTCCACGGCGCGCTTCACTTCGGGTGTGGGCTTGTCGAGGCTCATCAGGAATTCGGTGATGCCAACGGTTTCGTCGCCGCTCAGCGCGGCCAGCTCGAAGGCGCGGGCCTTGGTGGGCAGGAAGGTGCGGCGGTCGTGCTGGGCGCACCAGGCCGTGAGCTTGCCGCGCTGCACGTACTGCGTTTTCAGGATGCACTGCACGCCGCGGGCCACCGCGTCTTTGGCCGGGCCCACCAGGCTCCAGTCGAGCAGGGCGAAGTCGTCTTTTTGCTCGCTCACCGCTTTTAGGGTGCGCAGGGCGCGCACCATGGCGTCGTCGTTGTAGGTAATCTGGCCGCGGTAGGAGCTGCTGTCGGGGTAAAACTGCGGGAAGCCGCCGCTGCGCATTTGCATGGTGAGCAAGTAGCGCACACCGCGCTCGGCGGCCTGGCGGTAAGCCGGGTTGTTGGTGCGGCGAAACGCCTGTACCAGGTAGGTGATTTCGCGGGTGGTGGCGTTGTTGTCGATGGTCGCGTCGTTGCGGTTGCGGTCATCCAGGGTGCTGGCCCGCTGCACGGTGCTCAGGCGGTGGTCGTAGTTCACCTTCACCTCCCCCACGGCCTTGGGCCAGCCGCCCACGCTGCGCTGGAACACCAGCATTTTCTCGGCAATGGTATCCTGCACGGCGGGGGGCGGCGGGGTGGTGCTGCGCTGGCCCGTGAGGGGGTTCCAGCGGCCGCCAAACGTCCAGGCCGGGGTGATGCGGGCCACGGTGGGCCCGCCCTCGGCGGTGGCCAGGTTGGAGCGCATCCAGGCGTAGTCGCCGCCCTGGCGGTGGCAGTCGGCGTAGTACACGCGGCGGCCCCACTGCTTGGCGCCGGGCCCCGATTCGGCCCAGTAGATGTCGGCATCGGCCATGTTCTTGGCAAACTGGCAGCCGATGAGGTAGAACTGGGCTTCGCGGTGAAAGCGGCCCAGCTTGAAGTTGTCATCGCCCACGAAGCGGCAGTTTTTCAGCACCGTTTTCGAGTCCTTGTTGCCCGAGCCGTCGTGCCAGATGGCCGCGTTCAGGTTGTGGCACACAAAGAGGCAGTTTTCGGCGTAGGCCCAACCGCGGGGGCAGTAGAAATCCACTGCTCCTTCCATGGTGCAGTCTTTGAAATAATACAGGCCAGCCTCGGTGTCCCAGGGACTCACCGTGTCGCCGCCCAGGGAGCGGAACGTGCAGCTGCGCACGATGATGCGCGTGGCCCCGGGCATGGTGCGCATAGCCATCTGGTGGCCGGTGGGGCTGATGGTTTTAGGCTTCCCGGGCTCGGCCGGGCAGTTGATGATGACTTCGGGCTTGTTCTGGTGCTCGAAGCCGTAGGAGTTGATAACAGTCAGCTTTTCAAGGGTGACGTCGGGGCTGTTGCGCAGGTTGAGCACGGCCACGCCCCAGTCGTCCTGGCCAGCCACGGGGTCGCAGCGCCAGGCGTCGCGGGCCTGGCTGAAGGTCAGGATTACGCCCTTCTCGCTCTGGCCCCGCAGCACAATGTTGGCCTTGCCATCAATGAAGACTTTCTCGTTGTACACCCCATTCTTGATGTACACGGTGCGCGGCTTGACTGCTTCGGCGGGCAGGCTGTTGAGGGCGGCTTGGATGGTCCGGAACTGGCCCGAACCATCCGTGGCTACCGTCACCTGCTGGGCACAGACTGTACTAAGTCCCACCTTACCCAGGCCTAGCAGCAGGAGCAGCAGTTGCATCGTTGTTTTCATGAGGAATAGAAGGAGCTTGTGGTGCCTGCTGGCACATTGCTAAGCCACGCCGAGCGGCCGGCCGTACATTCTTAAAACAATTTCCAGGTTGGTGTACACGAGGTAGAGACGCAACATTTTGCGTCTTGTCGTTGCTGATGTTGTTTAATCCGCGCAGGGCCACGCGGTTCCAATCGTTCAACGACGAGACGCGAAATGTTGCGTCTCTACCTCGTTTGGACCGACTCGAAGCTGCTTTAGTAGCCGAAATTCTGCTTCACGTTCAGGTCCGTGTCGATGGTGCTTTGGGGGATGGGCAGCAACTCTTTGCCGGCGTTGGGCACAAAATCGGCGGCCAGGCCGGTGCCGCCGGGGCGGGTGTTGGTGAGGTAGGCCGCATCCACGGCCAGGCGCCAGTTCACGCGGGTAGTGCCGGTGGGCGTGGCGGCCGGCGAAGGCCGGTAGAACGAGCGGGCCCACTGCACTTGGCCGTTCACCACCCGGAAGTACTGGTATTGCGGCACCGTGTTGTAGGGGGCTTGGCCGAGCTGCATCTTGGCCAGTTCGGCTTTGGTTTCGGCCAGCTTGGTGGCTAGTTGGCCCCAGCGCAGCAGGTCGTACTTGCGGATGCCTTCGCCGCCAAACTCCAGCAGGCGCTCCTTTTGCAGGGTGGTGAAGAAGGACGTTTTCGTGGTCAAATCGAGGTTGGCGGCGGCGCGGGTGGCGTTGCCGGCAAAGGCGCGGGTGCGCACTTCGAGCAGGGCGTTTTTGGCGGCCGTGGTGGGGCCATTCAGTTCGTTTTCTGCTTCGGCAAACATCAGCAGCACGTCGGCGAAGCGAATCAGCACCCAGTTGTATCCCAGGTAGTTGCCGGTGCCGGTGAGGGTGGGCACGCGCCAGTTGCGCCGGAACTTGCCGTTGGTGACCACGGCCAGCGCGGTGCCGGCCTGGTTGTTGGTGCTCCCGATGGTGTAGGGCGTCAGGGTGATGTCGCGCCGCACATCGGTCGAGTCGAAGGCGTAGAAGTAGGTGGGCACGGCCACGATGCTGCCCTGCGAGGAGCCGAAGATGGGCGAGGCATTCAGGCGGGGCCCGTCGTAGTAGCCGTGCTTGCTGTCCGACACGGAGTTGCTGCCGCCCATGGCTACTTCAAACATGATTTCATTGGCCGCCTCGCGGCGCTGCTCGTTGATGCTCTTGAACAGGTCGTAGAAGCTGGTATTAAGCGTATGCTGATTGCGGTTGCGCATCAAATCGGCGCACTCCTGCTGGGCAATGGCATAGTAGCGCAGGTAGTCGGCGGGGCGCTCAATAACGCCGGTACGGGCGTTGGCCGAGTAGCCGCCGCGCTGCAGGGCCAGGCGGGCGCGCAGGGCTTTCACGGCCCCTTTGGTGATGCGCTCGCTGGGGGCACCGGCGTTGGTGCGCCACGGCACCAGCTTTGAGGCCTTGCCCAGGTTGGCAATCAGGGTGTCGAGGGTCAGGTTGCGGTTCACGGAAGGCAGCTGGAAGCTGGCCGCGGCATTGGTGGGCACGAGCGGGGCCGGCACGTCGCCCCAGTTTCGAATCAGCTCATACAGGTACTGGGCCCGCAGGGTCAGCACCTCGCCGTAGAGGCGGTGCAGGGCGGCGGTATCGGCCGAAGTTCCGTTGCGGTACAGCGCCATCTGCGGGATGTTCTTGATGCAGATGTTGGCCCGCTCCACGCCCACGTACAGGTCGTTCCAGGGGTTCACCACCTCGGCGTTGGTGGGCAGGGCCTTGTAGCGGGCCAAGCCGCGGTTGCCGGCGTTAGCCACGCCGGGCGCGCCAATCAGCTCGTCGGTATCGTACGGATAATACAGGTTCAGGCGGGTGCCGTAGGTGCGGTCCCCGGACAGCAGGTCGTATGCTCCCACCACGGCGGTCGTGGCCCCGCTCACGGTGCCAAACAGCTGCTCGGTGGTGTAGAAGGCATCGGGGGTCACGTCGAGGTAGTCTTTACAGGCACTCAGGCCCGCCAGCAGGGCCAGCGCAGCAGCGCCTAGTGTCAGGCGCAGATTAGTAATTTTCATGATTTCAGGAGATTACAATGCCAGGTTGATGCCGAACAAAAAGGCGCGGCTACGCGGGTAGGCGGCGTAGTCCACGCCGGGCGTGAGGCCGGTGGCGCGGCGGGTGTTGGCCTCGGGGTCGTAACCGGTGTATTTGGTGAAGGTGTAAAGGTTGCTGGTGGTCACGTAGAAGCGCAGCTGCGTGAGCTTGGCCCGGCTGATGAGGGACTTGGGCAGCGAGTAGCCCAAGGTGAGATTGTTGATGCGCAGAAACGAGCCGTCCTCGATGGCCCACGAGTGGGTGAACAGCTGCCGGGTGGGCTGCCAGATTTGCGCGTTCTGGTTCACCGAGCGCGATACTTCCAGGTCGGTAATGGCCACGCCGTTGGCGTCGATGGTGCGGTACCGGTCGTTCATCAGCCCCAGCATGTTGCTGAGCGGGTTGATGGCGCTGGTGAATTCCAGCTTGTTGGCGTTGTACACGTCGTTGCCGTACACGAAGTTGACGAACACGCTGGCGTCAAATCCTTTGTAGGAAAACTGGTTGTTGAAGCCGCCCGTGAACTTGGGGTTGGCGTTACCAATCACCGTGCGGTCGAGCTCGTTCACAATACCGTCGCCGTTCAGGTCCTTCAGCTTGATGATGCCGGGCGCCAGGGCCTGGCCCTGTACGCCCACGTTCGACGGAATGTCCGACTTCAGCACCCAGGCCCGGGTAGTGGCATTGTAGCCCGAGAAGTCGTCGGCGGTGTAAAAGCCCTTGCGGCCGTTGTCGAAATCGGTCACGTAGCCGTACATCTGCCCAATGGGCTGGCCCACGCGGGCCACAAAATCCTGCGAGATGGCCGTGCTGGCCCAGCCCGAGTACACGCCCGGAATCTCGGGGGCGCCGCCCAGGCTCTCAATCCGGCCCCGGTTGAAGGAAGTATTGAGGTTGGCCGTCCAGGTGAAATCCGGGGTCTGAAAGATGGTGCCGCTGAGCTGCAGCTCCAGGCCGCGGTTCGAGGTGGAGCCGATGTTTTGCAGCTGCGAGGCGTAGCCGGTTACTACCGGAATGGGCCGGGCCACCAGCAAGTCCTCGGTGGTGTTGTAGTAGGCATCGGCCGTGAGCTGCAGCCGGTTGTTGAACAGAGCCAGGTCCAGGCCCGCGTTGCGCGAAACGGTGGTTTCCCACTTCAGGCTGGGGTTGGCCAGAAACGGCACGTTGGCCCCGCCCACCCGAATGTGGTTCAGCCAGTATTCGCCGCCACCGCCCGAAAACAGGTTTAGGTAAGAGAAATCGTTGATGCGGTTGTTGCCGGCCTTGCCGTAGCTCAGGCGCAGCTTCAGGTCCGAAATCATCGTAATCGGTTTCAGGAAGCTCTCCTGCGATACCCGCCAAGCCAGCGAAGCCGCCGGAAAGTAGCCCACCCGGTTGCCCGCCGCGTACTTCGACGAGCCATCGGCCCGCATGGTGAGCGTGAGCAGGTACTTGTCGTCAAACGTGTAGTTGAGGCGGCTGAAGCCCGAGAGCAGGCGCGAGTTGGCGGCCACGCCGGTCGTGGGCAGGTTGGGCTGGGCCTGCGTGCCGGCCGGCAGCACCCCCTGGTTGATGTTGGCAATAGCTTGTTTGGCAACGATATCAAGCGGCAGGAAGTTGGTTTGAATGTACTGCACCGTGCCCTGCTGCTGGTAAATCTCCTGGCCCAGCAGCGCATCGAAGCTGTGGCGGCCGGTTTTGTGCGCGTAAGTCAGCACGTTGGAGTTGTTGATGGTGGTCTGCACGCCCGAGCTCAGCGAGGCAAAGGGCAGGGCGGCGTAGTTGCCGGCCACCTGCCGGATGGTAGGCGAGAAGCGGCCGTTGAAGGTCTCAAGGCGTGTATCGGTGATGTCAAAGCCGGCCGTGGAGCGGAATACCAGGCTGGGAGCCAGGGTCAGGGCCACGTTGCCGCTCAGGTTGTAGGTGCGGCGGCGGTCGAGGCGGTACTCGTTGTCGATGGCGATAATCGGGTTCACCAGGCTGGTTTGCTGGAAGAAGTCTTCGTCGAACTGCGTGGGGTCGAGCGCGCCGGCCAGCGGCACGGCCAACGGTTGAAACTGCACGGCGTTGCGCAGCCGCGAGGTGATGGTGGACAAGGCGCTGGACGTGCCCGCGCCGTTGCTTTCCTGGTTGTTGAAGCGGGCGTTCAGGCCAAACGAAAACCGCTCGCTGGCCTTGGTGTCGAAGCGGAAGTTTACCAGCTTGCGCTCGTAGTCGGAGCCGCGCTGAATGCCGTCCTCCTTATTGTCGGTCAGGCTCAGCGAGTAGGTGGTGCCCTTCACGCCCCCGGCCACCGACACGTTGTGCGTCTGCTGGAAGGCGTCGCGCCCGAACACCTGGTCCTGCCAGTCGAGAAACGGCGCGTTGCGGCTGGCGTTCAGCGTATCGCTCCGGTAATTCCGGCTGCCAAAAGCCGTCTTGAAGGTGTTGATGCCGCCG
The DNA here is from genome assembly GCF_014640435.1 of Hymenobacter frigidus. Classification (GTDB taxonomy): domain Bacteria; phylum Bacteroidota; class Bacteroidia; order Cytophagales; family Hymenobacteraceae; genus Hymenobacter; species Hymenobacter frigidus. The sequence goes on from NZ_BMGY01000040.1 coordinate 23,257, forward strand.
GCCGTGGTGCCCAGCCCCTGCGCCCGCTCAAACTGGTAGTCAACGTAGTCGGCGGGCTTCATCAAATCGAGCTTGCGCGAAAGCTGGCGCACGCCGGCAAACCCGTTATAGGTTACTATCACCTTGCCGTCGCGGCCTTTTTTGGTGGTGATGATGACCACGCCATTGGCCCCGCGAGCGCCGTAAATGGCAGTGGCCGAGGCATCCTTCAGCACGTCCACCGAGGCAATGTCCTGGGGCGAAATCACCGACAAGGCGTTTTCTACCTGAATGCCGTCCACCACGTACAGCGGCGAGTTGTCCTGGGTAATCGAGCCGCCGCCACGCACCCGAATCTGCACGTTGGCGTTGCCGGGCGTGCCTTCGGCCGAGGTGAGCTGCACACCGGCCAACCGGCCCGTCAGGGCCTCGGCGGCCGAGTTCACGGGCACGTCCTTAATCTGCTGCGCGCCCACCGACGACACCGAGCCGGTCACGTCGCGGCGCTGCACTTCCTGGTAGCCGATGACCACCACGTCGTCTAGCTGCTTGCTGTCCGAAGCCAGCGTGACGTTGATGGTGGACTGGTCGCCCACAGGCACCGCTTTCGACACGAAGCCCACGTAGCTGAAGCGCAGCGTGGCGTTGGCGCCGCCAGCGGGCAGGCTGAGGCTGTAGCCACCGTCGCCGCCGGTGGAGGCCCCGTTGGTGGTGCCTTCTACCAGCACCGTCACGCCGGGCAGGGGCTCGCCCTCTGCTGACTTCACAACGCCCTGAACCTGACGGCTCTGGGCGGTGGATAGGCCAATGCTGCAACACAGCACCAGCCAGAGCAGGAATAACTGTTTTTTCATGAGAGTAACGCGCTTGGGTGAGAATTTTTAAAGTGTGTAGCTATTAGCACAGGCCGTCGAGCGGCACCGCGTCCATGTCGGTGTATTCCCGGTTTTCGCCGGCCATGCCCCAGATAAAGCTGTAAGCCGCCGTGCCGCAGCCCGTGTGGATGGACCACGGCGGCGAGAGGATGGCCTGGCCTTCGCTTACCCACAGGGGGCGGGTTTCGGTGGGCTCGCCCATGAGGTGCAGCACGCGCTGGCCAGCGGCCAGGTCGAAGTAGAGGTAGGCCTCCATGCGGCGGTCGTGGGTGTGGGCGGGCATGGTGTTCCACACGTTGCCGGATTTCAGGGTGGTCAGGCCCATCACCAGCTGGCAGCTCTGGATGCCCTCGGCGTAGATGTATTTGTAGATGGTGCGCTCGTTGGCCGTTTCGGCCGCGCCCATTTGCACGGGCGTAGCCTCGGCTTGGGTGCGCAGCGTGGTCGGGTGCGCCGCATGCGCCGGAGCCGACAGCAAGTAGAACTTAGCCGGCCGCGCCGCGTCATTGCTGATAAACTCAACCTGGCCCGCGCCCCTGCCCACGTACAAGCAGTCCTGCGTGCCTAGCTCGTAGGCTTCAGCGCCCACGCGCACCTGGCCGGGGCCGCCCACGTTCAGCACGCCCAACTCGCGGCGCTCCAGAAAGCTGGTGGCTTTCAGCGACTCGGGACAGGGCAGCGGCAGCACCGTGCCAGCAGGCTGGGCCCCGCCCACAATCAGGCGGTCGTAGTGCGAGTAGGTGAGGCTGATTTCGCCGGCCACAAACAAGCGCTCAATCAGAAAATGCTCCCGCAGGCCATCCGTATTCAGGGTGGCAGTTTCGCGGGGTCCGATGGCAAAGCGCTGGTTCATAAGAGTTATGAGTTATGAGTTATGAATTATGAGTTTTGAATTGTTAGTAATGGTCAATGAATTGGAAGAAAAACTCATAATTCTCAACTCATAATTACCTACCGTCCCATCCAGCCGCCGTCGACGGTGAGGATGGTGCCGTGGACGTAGTCGCTGGCGGCGGAAGCCAGAAAGACCGTCGGGCCTTTAAAGTCGTCGGGAGTGCCCCAGCGGCCGGCCGGGATGCGGCCCAGAATGCTCTGGCTGCGGTCGGCGTCCTGGCGCAGGGCCTCGGTGTTGTCGGTGGCAATGTAGCCGGGAGCGATGGCATTCACGTTCACGCCGCGGCCGGCCCACTCGTTGGCCAACGCCTTCACCAGGCTGCCGATGGCGCCCTTGCTGGCCGCGTAGCCCGGCACCGTGATGCCGCCCTGAAAGGTGAGCAGCGAGGCCGTAAAAATGATTTTGCCGCCTCCCTCCTGCCCCAGCATGCGCCCGCCGATGGCGCGGGCCAAGCGGAAAGGCGCGTCGAGGTTGGTAGCCAGCACAAAGTCCCAGTCGGCGTCGGAATGCTCGGCGGCCGGAGCCCGGCGGATGGTGCCGGCGTTATTCACCAGAATGTCGATGCGCGGGAAATCAGCCTGCACCTGGGTCAGAAACGAATCCGCGGCGGGGCGCTGGCTGAAGTCGGCCTGGTAGGCCCGAAACTCGCGGCCCAGGGCCCGCACGGCCGCGCCGGTCGCGCCGCCATCGGCGGGCAACGAGGCCGAAACGCCAATGATGTCGGCTCCGGCTTCGGCCAGTCCCACCGCCATGGCCTGCCCAATGCCGCGGCTACACCCCGTGACCAGGGCACGCTTGCCGGCTAAGCTAAAAGAGGTTGGAAACGCTGACATAAAAAAGCCGTGGGCTAGGACAATGAAATGGAATTAGCCGAATATTTGGTACTCTTGTGGAGCATTAGGCTAACTAAAGGTTTCGTGAACCCGCCGCCGAAAGCAAGAGTTGGATAAATTATTTTTGTGCAATCGTTGCCGGGAACGATGCCATTGCCTACCGGCACCCAATTACTTACTGGCTTTCCGCTCGCAACGGGGCAAAAAGGCAGCTTTTTCGCCGGCTGGCCTTCCGGAGCAGCGAAAGCCATTTTATTGAACTTTACAAAGAATCTCGCTTGGACCCCGTCACCATCAAAGACATTGCCCGCGCCCTGAACCTATCGACCTCGACGGTCTCTAGGGCGCTGCGCGACAGCTACGAAATCAGCCCCGAAACCAAGCGGCTGGTGATGGAATATGCCGAGCGCCTCAACTACCGCCCCAACCCCATTGCCCTGAGCCTGAAAGGTAGCAGCAGCAAAGCTTTGGCCGTCATTGTGCCCCAGATTGCCAACAATTTCTTCTCGCAGGCCATCAATGGCATCGAGGCCATTGCCTACAATCGCGGCTACCACGTCATCATCTTCCAAACGCACGAGTCCTATGAGCGCGAAATGGCCAACATTCAGCAGGCCGTGTCGCGGCGCGTGGATGGGCTGCTGCTCTCGCTTTCCAGCGAAACCTCCGACGTGTCGCACCTCAAGGCGCTGCACGCGCAAGGGATTCCGCTGGTGCTGTTCGACCGCGTTTCGGCCGAATTGGACGTGACCCAGGTAGTGGCCGACAATTTCGGCGGGGCCTACGCGGCCACCTCACATTTGCTCCAAACGGGCCGACGGCGCATTGCCCACCTCACCATTCCGCCCTACCTCAGCATCACGCAGGAGCGGCTGGCCGGCTACCGCGCCGCCCTGGAGCAATACGGCGTGCCTTTCGATGAAAACCTGGTGCGCTACGGCACGTTTGGACCCGACGAGGCCGACGAGCTGGTGGAGCAACTGCTGGCCCAAGAGCCGCGCCCCGACGCCTTTTTCACGGCCAGCGACCGGCTGGCGCTGGGCTGCCTCACCGCGCTGCGTAAGCGCGGCATCCGCATCCCCGAGGATATTTCCCTCATCGGTTTCACCAACCTGCCCGCTGCTGAGATGCTGAACCCGCCGCTGAGCACCGTGACGCAGCCGGCCCAGCAAATCGGCCAGCTAGCCGCCGAACGACTGATTGAATTGATTGAGCACAAGAAAAAAGCTTCGCCGCCGGCCATCCTGAAGCTGCCCACCACGCTGGTGGCGCGCGAGTCGTCGGCCCCAGCGGTCAGGGTGTCGTCGGATTTTCGGATTGGGTTGTAGCGCACTTTCTACAGCGGTTTCGGGGTTGGTGTACGTATGGGGTGGACTCTGCGAATCCGCGTGTCGGCCGGGTCAGGCGCGGACTCGCAGAGTCCACGCTACAGCGCCCACGTACACGAACTCCGAAACCGCTCTATTCCACCCGAAACCAGTCGATATCGGCCGTGCCGCCATCGTTGGTTTTGCCGGGCCGGGTGCAAAACAGCCCTACTTTAGACCCAATCCATTTGCCTTCGCGGGCCGCAAATTCGGTACCCACCGGGCGAAAGCTGCGGCCATCGAGGCTGTAGCTGAACTGGCACTTGGCGCCGGCTTGCACCGCTACCCGCAGGTACACGGGTTGCCCAAGCGGTAGGTCGGCGGCCGGAGCCGATGCAGTTTCCGGGCCTAGCTGGTCAGCGTTTTTGCACACGGCCTGGGCCAGTTGCAGTTTCTCACCCTGGTACGTCAGGGTGAGGGCGGCGTAATCCAGCCCCATTATCAGCAAGCCCAATCTTTCGCCTTCAAAACGGGAAGTGAAGGTGAGCTTGGTGGTGACGGTGAACTCGGCGGCGGGCAGCTTTTGCAGCAGCAGATTGGGCACCTGCCACAGGTTATGATAATCGGCTGGTAACGGCACGGCATTGAGCCGCAAAAAGCCGAGTGGGCCAGTTGGAAAAGCCCACTCCGGCTGCGGATTGGCGTGCCATTGCCATTGCAAACCCAGCGCGGAGGCCGTAAACTCATCAGAAGTAGTCGGAATAGCCAACGGCTGCGGCCGGCCGGGCACGGCGGGCTTGCAGTAGGTGAGCACCGGCTCGCCCACCCCATCCCCATCAGCATCGGAGCCAATGACGGGCCAGTCGTTTTTCCAGGTCATGGGCTGCAGGTGTACCACGCGGCCATAGGCACCCTGGTCCTGGAAATGCAGAAACCAGTCCTGCCGGCCATCCGGCGTGTCGACCCAGGTCCCCTGATGTGGGCCGTTGACGCTGGATTTGCCCTGGGCCAGTACGATTTTGTCTTCGTAGGGCCCGAATACGTTTTTGGCGCGCAACACCGTTTGCCAGCCGGTAGATACGCCGCCACCTGGCGCGAAAATATAGTAGTAGCCGTGGCGCTTGTAGAACTTCGGACCCTCAATGGTGGGGTGCCGGGCGTGGCCATCAAATACCAGCACTTCGTCCCCAAGCAGCTGCAAGCCATCGGGGCTCATGCGGCTCACGGCCAGCACACTCTTGAAGCCCGCCCGGGAACCCGCAAAGGCGTGCACGAGGTAGGCTCGGCCGTCCTCGTCCCACAGCGGGCAGGGGTCAATCCAGCCTTTGGCTTCCTTCAGGCACATGGGCGTGCTCCATGGACCGGCCGGATTAGTGGCTCGCGTCACGAACAGGCCCAAATCGGGGTCGGGGTAATAAATGTAGAATTGCCCCCTGTGATAGCGGATGGCCGGTGCCCACACACCGTTGCCGTGCTGGGGCAGGGCATAGCGGGCGGCTGGCAACTGCTGGCCGAACACCGCTCCGATAATGGTCCAGTTCACCAAGTCGCGGGAGTGCAGAATTTGCAGGCCAGGTGCACTGTTGAAGCTGGACGAGGTGAGGTAATAATCTGACCCCACGCGCACCACGTCGGGGTCGGAATAGTCGGCGTAGAGCACCGGGTTTTTATAGGTACCATTGCCCAAGTCAGGTACCCACGGGCCGAGCTTCTGGGCGCGCAGTGCTCCCGGCAGGAGAGCCAGGGCCAGCAACAGCAGGAACCACCGCGCCCCCACCCTACTTAGTCGCTTGCAGAAGCCAACGGGCCAAGTCCTTGCCAGCCCGAAAATTCTCAAACTCCGCCGGGATTTTGCGGCCGTCCACGTACTCATTGTACAGCCACGGGTCACCGAGGGCCAAAACGCGCCCCTTCCCCAGTTTGGCCGTAGCCATGATGACCTTGCCATTGTTCGTGACCAGTGGCTGGGCCGGCGCTTGCACGGCCAGCAAGGCCAGCTCTTTCACGTAAGCTGCATTAGCGGTTTTGAATACCGATTTACCCGAGCTCAAATCAACCTGGCCCTGCTCGAACTGGCTCCCTTTCACCATGTTTACGCTCTGGTCGGTGAAGCGCAGGCCGAAATTGGCGGCTAGTTCGTTGAAATGCTTGATTTCACAGTTCGCTGAGTCGTTGGCGAGCAGCACCAGCGTGCCGCCAGCCCGCACCCATTCCGTCACGGCTTTGGCATCGGCCGGGGCAATGTAGTGCGGGGCAGGCGACTCCTTGCGCGTGTCGGGGTCGACGATGATGTAGACACTCAGATTCTTCAGGCTGGCGGCCGTGGGGGCGGCGGGCACGGCCACCGTGCGGGCCCCGAGTTCGCGCAGTTGGTTGCCCCACAGCCAGAAGCCGCCGTGGGTGCGTTCTTCCCAGGTGTAGTGCCACTGCTCAGGTGCGCCGGTGAAGGCGTTTTTGCGCAGCTCGTGGTTGAAATAATAGTCCAAACACACGGTTTTGGGTGTTCCTGAAACGGCCTCGGCGGCAATTTCCATCTCGGTACTAGCTAGGATAAAAGGCCCCACTCCTTTCAAGTCGTTCTTGCGCAGCGGCTCGGTCAGGTAGTACTCAAACGAGCCGTCGCGGTAGGGCTTGCCGCCCAGGCCGCCCACGCTCACCGTGCCATTAAAGGCCAGCGCGCCGTTCGTTTCGGTCGTCACAAAGGATTTTAGCAGGCCATCATAGCCGGTGCGGGCCACTTGGGCGTACTTTTTATCGAGGTAGCCCAGGCGGGTACCCTTTGCCAACGCGTACACAAACATGCTGCTGCCGGAAGCCTCGGCGTAGTTGCCTTGGCGGGTTTCCTGGTTCATTACCAGGCTCCAGGTGCCGGTTTTAGGATTTTGGTACTTGGCCAGTGCGGGAGCCAGCCGCTGCAGGGCCTTGATGAGCGCGGGGCGCTGGGGGTGGTTGGCGGGGAAATAATCGAGCACATCAACCAGCGCCATGGCGTACCAGCCGATGCCCCGGTCCCAGAAGTTGGGCGACTGGCCGGTGGTTTTGTTGGCCCAGGCTTGCTCGCGGCTTTCATCGTACCCGTGGTAGAGCAGGCCGGTTTTGGAATCGACAAGGTGTTTTTCGACCAGGGCGAACTGCTTGGCTACGTCATCCAGGCCGGCGGGCTGCTGCATGAGCTGGCTGTATTCGGCGTAGAACGGGCCGGCCATGTACAGGCCATCGAGCCACATCTGGTTGGGGTAAATTTTCTTGTGCCAGAAGCCGCCTTCCTTGGTGCGCGGCTGGGCCTCAAGCTGCTGGCGCAGGCGCTGGGCAGCTTTCTGGTACCGTTCCTGGTTGGGTCCCGACACCTGACTGAGCAGCAGCAGGGCGCGGCCGGTGGTCACGTTATCAAGCAGGTAATCCTCGGGCTTGTAGGTCCGGATGCTGCCGTCGGGCTGCACAAACTGGTCGAGGTCTTTCTGTATGTACGTGAAGTAGCGGGCATCGCCGGTGCGCTGCCACACCCGCTCCAGCGCCTTCAGCATCAGGCCCTGCTCGTAGTCCCAGCGGGCCGTTTTGCGCGCGCCAATGAGGATGGAATCGGGATGCCAGCTGATGAAGGCATCGGCCATGCGCTGCGAATACGCAGGCACTGGAACGGTCTGGGCCGTACCGGGTTTGCCTAGGAGCGAGAGGCCCAGCAACGGCAGCAAAAAGAGTCGTTTCATGGATGCAAATTGATTTTCCGCCGGACTTCGCAAGGTTAAAAACGTGGGGTTTCGCGGAGCTGTTCTGGCGTGGGCACCCGGCGGGACCCGCTGGGAAATCCGTTAGCGGCCGGCTACTACTACCGTTTTCTTACCCAATTTCTGGTCCAGCTCCACCGCCTTTTTCGCCTTTTTTACATCGGTATTGGTCAGGCGAATGTCTTTGCTGCGCTCGCCGGTCACGCGCAGCAGCAGCTCGGCACCGCTGGCGTAGCGGATGCCATCGAGCGCAATGTTGTGGCTGTTCTGCACCTCCATCACCGGCTTGGTTTCGGTGGAAAGCAGCGTCACGTTCTTCAGGCGAATGTTCTCGGCTTCCTGACACACCAGGCCTTTTTTGCATTCGAGCACCGCGTTTTCAATGCTGATGTCTTTGATACTCATCTCGGGCAGGCCGCGCACCAGAATGCCGGTGGTGGCGCCCTTGCAGGTTACGTTCCGAATGCGGAAACCCTGGAACTGCGGGGTACCCTCGTTCAGCGGCTGCGCGGCAATGACGGGGGGCGCGGTGCTCTCGCCGGCCAGCGGCACGGGGTCCTTCGCCGCGTAGTACATGTCGAACAGGATGGCCTCGCCGGCAATGTCGGTCATGTCCACGCCGTCTACGAAGATGTTCTCGACCACGCCGCCGCGGCCGCGGGCCGTTTTGAAGCGCAACCCCACGTCGGTGCCAATGAACGTGCAGTTGCTCACGAACAAGTTGCGCGTGCCACCCGACATTTCGGAGCCAATCACGAAGCCGCCGTGGGCGTGGTACACTTTGGTGTCGCGCACGATGAAGTTTTCGGTGGGCACGCCGCGCTTGCGGCCCTGCTCGTCGCGGCCGCTTTTGATGCAGATGCCGTCGTCGCCCACGTCAAAGGTGCAGCCTTCCACCAGGCCGTTGCGGCACGATTCCAGGTCCAGCGCGTCGGTGTTCTGGCCGTACCAGGGGTTTTTGGCCGTCACGTTGCGCAGGGTGATGTTCTCGCATAGCAGCGGGTGAATGGTCCAGGCCGGCGAATTCTGAATGGTGAAGCCTTCGAGCAGGATTTGTTTGCAGCTGGTCAGGCTGAGCATGTTGGGCCGCAAAAAGTCGCGGATGTCGTCGAAGTCCGCTGGGTTGAGGCTCTTGCGCGGGGTGCTGGCCGTGGCTAGCAGGTTGCCCTTCATCGAGCCCGCCGAGGGGTACCAGTAATCTTTCTTCTCCGAGAGTACGCCGCCCGAGGCCACCAGCTTTTGCCACTGGGTTTCGTTGAGCTTGCTCTTTTTCACGGGGCGCCACGCGTCGCCGGCCCCGTCGAAGGTGCCGGTGCCGGTGATGGCAATGTTGGTCAGGTCAACGCCCGAAATCGGGGCCTGGCTGCGGATGGCTTCTTCCCCTTCCCAGGTGGTTTTGATGAGCGGGTACTGGCGGCGGTCGGCCGTGAACTGCACCAGCGCACCGGTGGCCAGGTGCAGGTTCACGTTGCTTTTCAGCACGATGGGGCCGGTCAGCCACAGGCCGCGGGGCACTAGCACGGTGCCGCCCGCCCCGGCGCAGGCCTCAATGGCCTTGCGAAACGCTTCGGTGTTCAGGATCTGGCCGTCGGCCACGGCGCCGTACTGGGCCAGGTTGAAGGTGTCTTTTTTGAACGAGGCCTGCAGCACCACCGGCAGGTCGAACATGTACTTGCTCTCAAATACCGCGCGGCGGAGGTGGCTGGCCAAGGGCAGGTTTTGCGCTTTCACGCTTTGGGCCACCAGCTGCGCCACGCGGGTCGCGCCGTACGCCGAAAAATGGGTGTTGTCGTTCTTGGCCGGCGCTACAGGGTTGGCCTGGTAGTAGCCGTTTTGGTAAGACCAGAACAACGGCCGCGAACCCACCTCGCCGAGCTGAGAGTACAGGGCCCAGGTTTTCTCGTGCATGTCAATGAGCGGCACTTTTTGCGCCTTGGCCACCTCGCGCACCACGCCGGGGTACTCGCCGTGGTCGTCCTTGCGCTGGCCGGCATCATCAAAGTAGCGGCGGCCCACTGGCGTGAGCAGCACCGGGTTGGCGCCTTTGGCCTTGGCTTCCTGCACAAACTTGGTGAGGAGCTGACGGTACAGCGTCTGGGCTGGGGCCGAGCGCACGCTGTCCTCCACCTTCGAGTCGTTGTGCCCGAACTGGATGAACACCCAGTCGCCGGGCTTGAGCTGTTCGAGCACTTTGGCCCAGCGTCCTTCGCGGTAGAAGCTTTTGGTGCTGCGCCCGTTCACGGCCGTGTTGCGGATAACCACGCCGTTGTCGAAATACTGACTGAACGCCATGCCCCAGCCGCGCTCGGGCTTGGTGAGGTCCGCTTTCTCCGACATGGTGGAGTCGCCGACCAGAAAGAGCTGCGTTGTTGGTTCGGCCGGGGGCCGGGAGGCGCTCGTCAGGAAGGCCAGCGCTCCCGCCAGCAATAACACCAAAGTTGATTTCATTAGAACCAGTAGGGGTATAAGGGTCGGCCACTGCCACGGATATTCGCCGCGGAAAAAGCCCCCGCCCATTACAATATTAGGCCACCCCCGAACCCTTTGGCCCTACCTTGACACCAGGCGGGCGCTTTTATTTGCGCAATCGTTGCCGGGAACGTTCTCATCATGGCGGCCTTGGTCAGCAGTTTAGTTTGAAAGCTGACCGGCGGACCATTGAGGCCTTGACACGCAAAGGCCGCCACGCCGGGCGCACGGTGCAACGCGGCCGGCTGCTGTTGCGGCTGGCTGACGGGGTGAGCGGCTACCCCGTGGCGGCCGAATTGGGCTGCTGCGTGCAGACCGTCTACCAAGTGCGCAGCCTCGCCGATTGCCGTGGCCAGCCCCTGCTCGACGTAGCGGCGGCCCCCGGCGCTTCGATGGGGCGCAGCGGGCGGCGCTCACGGCCCTGGCCTGCACGCCGGCCCCGACCGGGCACAGCCGCTGGACCCTGCGCCTGTTGGCCGACAAAGCCGTGGAACTGTGCCTGGTGGAAACCATTTCGCATGAGACCGTGGGGCAGGTACTCAAAAAAACGAAGTACAGCCCCAGCGCCAGCAGCACTGGTGCCTGGGGGCCGTGAACGCCGCCTTTCTGGCCCGCATGGAAGACGTGCTGGCCGTCTACGAGCGGGCCTACGACCCGCGCTTTCCCGTCGTCTGTTTCGATGAACGGCCCTGCGTGCTACACGGCCAACCCGTCGAGCCGCTACCGCCCGTGCCGGCCCAGCCGGCGGTAGGCGAGCAGCCGGCCAAAGCGGGCCGGCCCCGGCGCGAAAGCAGCACGTACGTGCGCCAGGGCACGGCTTGCCTGCTGGCGGCCTTCGAACCGGGCACGGGGCAGCGCCTGGTCGAGGTTTCGGCCCGCCGCACCGGGGCCGACTATTGCCGCTTTCTGCTGGTCTTAGCCGCCGCCTATCCGCAAGCCGAGAAAATCGTGCTGGTTCAGGACAACCTCAACACCCACACCGATGCCGTCTTTTACCAGCACCTGCCGGCCGCCCAGGCCCGCGCACTGGCGGCCCGCTTCGAGCGGCATTACACGCCCAAAAATGCCTCCTGGCTCAACATGGTCGAACTCGAACTCTCCGCCATCGCCCGCCAGTGTCTGCACCAACGCATTCCCACCCAAGACGAGCTGACCGCACACATCGACGCCTGTGTCGCCGAGCGCAACGCCCGGCGAGCGACCGTCAAGTGGCAATTCTCGCTCGACAAGGCCCGACAAAAACTAACCCGGCACTATCAAAAGGTTTATGCAGATAATTCCCCTGACTGAGCACTAGCATGGCACCAAAGTAGCAGCTGTTTGCTCAAACGGTCTCAAGGTAAACGAGGCCCGTTTAATTGAAGGAGCGAAATGAAGTACCCAGGCCCGCTGTTCGGCTATCAGTGTTTAGTGCGCGTTCGCTTGACTAACGGCGAACCAGGTGGGTCAACGAATGCCCACTCGGTCGTAATCCGAACGTGGTTACTATCCCGGACAATACGCATGTGACTGGCCCCGGCGGCCTTGATGACCTGGTCCCCGCTGCGCAAGAAGGCACCGGCGGGCAAGGGCATAGCTAAGAGCAAGGGGCCACGGGTGACGGTGTTGGCGGTACGCGTGACCACAGGCAGGCCGTGGTTATACCCCTGGACGAGCACGTACGCATCGATGCCCATGCGCCGGAAGTTCTCTTGCGCCCCGTCGAATCCCGACGAAGCATAATTGAGCAGGCCGATACCGGTTCCCAAGAGCAGAAAAAGGCCCACCCATTTGAGGGAAAGGGATTCGCGCAAGAAATTCATAGTTGATGGACGGGTGCCGGGTAGAGGCATTTGCAAGGTACTGCGATAACCCAAGCCATTTATGCTCAGCATTCGTGCAATCTGCAGTTTAGCCAAACGGTCCCAAGGTAAACGAGGCCCGTTTAAAGTAAGGAGCCTATCATTGGCCTCGGTTAAAAGCTTGGTACGGAAGTTAAACGAGTTGCTTCCAAATGCCGTGCATACCCTTTAAAAACTACATTCAGCGGTCAGTAGAGCGTGTTTGTTCAGGGAAACCTCCCTATAACTGTACAACTCGGGTGAGTACTCAGCCTCTGGCAAATCGGGCGGAAAACAGGCCCATTTGGTACAGATAACTTGTTCAGCAATCAACGTACAAATAACCTTGCCCGCACGATGGGAAAACGGTGCTTCGCCCTCGCAAATAGTCCCCTGAATGCGCTAAATACAGGTTCTCTGCTTTGAGAACGCATTGTTAGTGTTTGTGAGAGGCTGCTAACAAGTTCGCCGATTAACCTTTGGACCAAACTTTTAACCAAGGCCAAATATGCTCCAGACCGTGGTCGGAAAGCTGGCAGCCTTGGGCAGCGAAGAAGTCGTGCCGGCGGCGCAAAGCAGTTTCCAGGTCGGCAAAGGTGCGGATATCAACTTCGGCTACTGCTCCCAGCTTGTCGAGGTAGGCATTGTAGCTCACGGCATCGTCGACGGCAATGGCTTTGTCGGCCCGAAAAGTGGGCAGCACCTGCACGTCGTAGCCGCTGGTGGCCAAGGTCTGATGATGCTCCAGCGAGTCGGCGGGGTCGTCGGTGGTGCAGAGCGTTTCCACGTTCATCCTGCGCAGCAGGTTGCGTACCGAGTATTCGGACGTGCACAGCTTCTCGCTGCACTCGTCGTAGATGCGGCCGGCGCTCTCGCCGTTTAGCAGCTCCGTGATGCCGAAGTAGCGCTGCAGCTCTAGGTGCGTCCAGTGGTAGAGTGGGTTGCGCAGGGTATAAGGCACGGTTTCGGCCCACTTCTGAAACTTCTCCTGGTCCGAAGCGCCGCCCGTAATATAGTACTCGTCTACGCCGTTAGCGCGCATAGCGCGCCACTTGTAGTGGTCGCCATAGAGCCAGATTTGGGTCAGGTTCTCAAACTGCTTGTCCTCGGCAATCTGGTCGGGCAGCAAGTGGTTGTGGTAATCGATAATGGGCATCTGCTTCGCATACTCGTGGTAGAGCGTGCGGGCCGGGGCCGTTTGCAGCAGAAAGTCGTCGTTTAGAAATGGCTTCATAATCAACCAATAAAAAGTAGCCCGGCCCCGGCCCGGGTTGTTTCCCATCGAGGGTACTCCGTGCCGGCACGCGTAACTCCCCTGTAGCCTCCTGAAACCGGTATTTATTCACGCAAACGTTACTGGGAACGAGAGGTGTAACCTTATACCGGGGCAAGACCGGGGGTATTAATTTAAAAAGGCCACTCACGATATCGTGAGTGGCCTTTTAGCGCTCCTTCTTGGGATACAGAGCAGAAATGCTAAAAGGGGTTAAAAGGTTGTTGTACCTAACATTTAGGATTCACTGGAGCCAGTTCATAGCGCGCAAGGCATGATTTTATAAGCCGCAAGGCCGCTTATGGGGACGTGCCTTGCTTAAAAATGGGTTCAAGTACCTTACAGTTGTGCCGTCAATTAGGAAACTCGCAGCCAAAGTGGAGAAGAGTTGCCTTTTCCGGGTCTGACGGCGCTACTATGCTTGCTTGTAGAGAAAGAAGCATGGCCGAAATAGAGCGAACCTGAAGTCGTGGAAGTATGCACCGTAGTTGCCTCAAAGGCTAGAGGACCCCAACTTTTCACCGGTTGGCCTCCAATGCCTAGGGTAAACCTATATTATTAAGCAGCGGAGTGCATTTGCTCCGGCTTATTTTAGCACACCTAGCCCGGTTCAGGGCGTGATGGTCTCGATGCCGCCATCGGCCCGGCGCTTCAGCTCGGTGACCTTGATGTTGCGCAGCCAGGTTTTGTTCGAGAGTTGGGTGTCGTGGTAGAAAATATACCATGTGTCTTTGATGGGCACAATGGAATGATGGGTGGTCCAGCCTTGCACCGGCTTCATGATGACGCCCTGGTAGGTGAAAGGGCCGGCCGGCGAGTCCCCCATGGCATATACCAACAGGTGAGTGTCGCCGGTGGAGTAGGAGAAGTAGTATTTGCCGTTGTACTTGTGCATCCAACCGCCTTCGAAGAACCGGCGATTGTTGTCGCTGGCCAGCAGCAGCTTGCCGTTCTCGTCCAGAATCACAACTTCCTTCACCGGGCCAGCAAATTTCTTCATGTCCGGGGTGAGCTTAGCCATGCGTGCGTTGAGAGCGGGCACGTCGGTGTTGGGCTCTTTTTCGGCGGCGTTGGGATTGTACTTACCGCCTTGCCAGCGCTGGAGCTGGCCGCCCCAGAGGCCCCCGAAGTACATGTAGGCCTGTCCGTCAGTATCAGTGAACACAGCAGGGTCGATGCTGAAGCTACCGGCGATGGGTGCGGGCTCGGCTTTAAAAGGGCCAGTGGGCGATTTGCTGGTCGCTACCCCGATGCGAAACACGTCCTGCTTGTCTTTCACGGGAAAGTAGAGGTAGTAAGTGCCGTTTTTAAAGGCTGCATCGGGGGCCCATAACTGCCGACCAGCCCAGGGAATATCCTTGATGTCGAGCCCCACGCCGTGGTCCGTAACCTTGCCATTGACGCTGTCCATGGACAGAATATGGTAGTCGCGCATGGCGAAATGGTCGCCATTGTCATTTTCCTCAACCCCAGCTTCGATGTCGTGCGAGGGGTATATGTAAATCTTGTCTTCAAACATGTGGGCCGAAGGGTCGGCGGTGTAGATATCCCGCACCAAAGGTTCAGACAAGGGCTGTTTGGCGGCTGCCGTGTCGGCCTGCGAAGTTTGGGCAGTGGCCGAAGTTTCTTGCGCGGAATTGTTGCTTTGGCAGGCCCCGAGCAAAGCCAGGGAGGCTGCCAGCACGGGTACCGAGACGGTTGTTTTGAAACAAATGAGCATGAGAAATTTTAGGAATGGAAAGCAGCAGCAGGAATTGGCAAAAGCGGTTCGCAGGCGGTTCGCACAGTACCTCTTAGCCAGACTGTCGTGTAAATATAGAAGCGGCTTTTGTGTGCACAACTATTTGATAAATAGACGTTTTTGGCGACAAACTACCGAAATCGTTTGCGATAGGTCAGCCGAGTCAGTGGTGCGCAAGCCCGTTTATCACTGCTGCAGCAGGTAACTATTTTGCGGCCAATTGCTTTTGACAACACGCCGCTAATTGCTGCTCTCACTGCTGTACATTTCTCCATTTACTTTTGATACGGCCGCAGAAACTGCCTTTCGCATAATCTTTCAGCTTATTGATGGCAACTAGTGTTCTGACAACTTAATTACAGTATTATTAGTTTGGGTAGCGTACCCCCCTCCTTTCCCC
>NZ_BMGY01000041.1 GCF_014640435.1 Hymenobacter frigidus
TTTCTGGCTTTTGCGGTCCTTTTGCTGCGTAAAATACCCCCTGATGAGAAACCCTAAACAGGCTCAATGAAAAAGGGCGCGACCAAAGCCGCGCCCTCTTCAAAATCATTCAACAAAGAATAATTAGTCGGCCTGCTTGGCGTAGCGCAACCGCTCGTTTTCGTCGAGCAGAATCTTACGCATCCGAATCGACTTCGGCGTCACTTCCAGGTACTCATCCTTCTGGATGTATTCCATGGCTTCTTCCAGCGAAAACTGGCGCTTGGGTACAATCTTGGCGTTATCATCCGTGCCCGAAGCCCGCATGTTGGTCAGCTTCTTGCCTTTCTGGATGTTCACCGTCAGGTCGTTCGGGCGGGTGTGCTCGCCGATAACCTGGCCGCCGTACACTTCCTCGCCCGGGTCCACGAAGAACGAGCCACGGTCCTGCAGCTTGTCGATGGTGTACGCGGTGCCGGCACCGGTTTCCAGCGAAATCAGCGAACCCGCAATGCGGCCGGGGATGTGGCCCTTGTGCTCCTCGTAGTCCATGAAACGGTGGTTCATGATGGCTTCGCCGCCGGTGGCGGTCAGCACGTTGTTACGCAGGCCAATCAGGCCGCGCGACGGAATGGTGAATTCCAAGTGCTGCAAGTCGCCCTTAGGCTCCATGATGGTCATTTCGCCTTTGCGCATGCTCACCAGCTCAATCACCTTACCGGCCGATTCCTCGGGCACGTCCACCACCAGCAATTCGATGGGCTCGGTGCGCTTGCCGTTTTCGTTTTCTTTGAACAGCACCTGGGGCTGGCCCACCTGCAGCTCATAGCCTTCGCGGCGCATGGTTTCGATGAGTACCGACAAGTGCAGAATGCCGCGGCCGAACACGAGGAAGGTATCCTCTTTGTCGGTGGCTTCCACGCGCAGGGCGAGGTTCTTTTCAGTTTCTTTGAACAAACGGTCGCGCAAGTGACGCGAGGTCACAAACTTGCCCTCCTTGCCAAAAAACGGCGAGTTGTTGATGGTGAACAGCATGTTCATCGTCGGCTCGTCGATGCTGATGCGCTCCAACTGCTCGGGATTGTCGGCGTCGGCCAGCGTGTCGCCGATGTCGAAGCCTTCGATGCCCGACACGGCGCAGATTTCGCCGCTGCTCACCTCGTCCACCTTCACCCGGCCGAGGCCTTCGAAGACGTGCAGCTCGCGGATTTTAACTTTCTTAACGCTGCCGTCAGACTTCATCAGGCTCATGTTGGAGCCCTCACGCAGCGTACCGCGGTGCACGCGGCCGATGGCGATACGACCCACGAACGACGAGTAGTCGAGCGAGGTAATCTGCATCTGGGGCGTACCGTCCAAGGTCGGTGCGGGCGGAATCGACGAGATAACCGCGTCGAGCAGGGGAATCAGGTTATCGGTCTTGGTCTTCCAGTCGGTGCTCATCCAGCCCTGCTTCGAGGAACCGTACAAAGTCACGAAATCAAGCTGGTCTTCGCTAGCGCCAAGGTTGAACATGAGGTCGAAAACCTGCTCGTGCACCTCGTCGGGACGGCAGTTTTCCTTGTCTACTTTGTTCACCACCACAATGGGCTTCAGGCCCAGAGCAATGGCTTTGCCGAGCACGAAGCGGGTCTGCGGCATGGCGCCTTCGAAGGCATCCACGAGCAGCAATACGCCGTCGGCCAGCTTCAACACCCGCTCTACTTCACCACCGAAGTCGGCGTGACCAGGGGTGTCGATGATGTTGATTTTGGTGCCGTTGTAGCGTACCGACACGTTTTTGGAAACGATGGTAATGCCACGCTCGCGCTCCAAGGGGTTGTCGTCGAGAATTAGGTCGTCGAAGTGCTGGTGCGCGTCGAAAATCTTGGATGCGTGGATAATTTTATCCACTAGGGTAGTCTTGCCGTGGTCAACGTGAGCGATGATGGCAATGTTACGAATGTTGTTGGCCATATGGGTTGTTTTTGCGGGTGCAAAGGTACGGACAAAAAGGCGCAAAGCCTTGTGCTACTTCAGTCTTAACGGGCGGTCGGTTGTACCGGGCTCCGGTAAGGCCAAGCCCATCGCCCTAAATCGGTTAAGTCAGGCGTAAGGTTCCCAGCATTTTTGCGTCTGTCCCGCCGACCGAACCACCGCCCAGTGCCGTATGTTGGTCACCTATCATTCAACCCCTGTATCGCCATGCGTTTTTCCTTGCTATTTCTCGTTGTTTCGGCGCTCACCCTCAATTCGGCCTGCTCGCAGAAGCGCGATGTGGCCGCCAATACCCCCCGCCCGCCCCGCACCGTGGCCGGCAAAACCTACTACCAACCCCAAGTCGTGACCGGTAAGCCCGACGAATTTCCGGTGCGTAAAACTAACGCCGAGTGGAAAAAGCAGCTTACCCCCGACCAGTACTACATCCTGCGGGAGCAGGGCACCGAGCGGCCGTTCACGGGCAAATACCACGATAACCACGCCGATGGCAACTACTACTGCGCCGCCGACCGGAACCTGCTTTTTACTTCAGACACTAAATTTGAGTCGGGCACCGGCTGGCCCAGCTTCTACGCCCCCGCTACCAATGCCAGCGTGAAAGTGGCCTCCGACAACACTTTTGGTATGAGCCGCGATGAGATAGTGTGCGCCAAATGCGGTGGCCACCTCGGCCACGTGTTCAACGATGGTCCCAAGCCCACCGGCCAGCGCTACTGCATGGACGGCAACGCGCTGGCGTTTGAAAAGAAAAAATAAAACGTCCTGGGTTATTCTGGGAAAATTCATAAAAAAAAGCCCCTTGGCAATCCATGCCAGGGGGCTTTTTCGTTGGTCTGTATATGCACCAGTTTGGTTATTCGCCACTTATAATAGAACCTTCTGTGGTTCGAACAGTTGCTGGGACCTAATTTTACTGCTTAAGAAAAATAAGTATAATTTAATTATCATGTTCGCTCCCACCCTGACCGACCCTATTGACCATTTACAGTCCGAAATAGGTGCTGCCCGCCAGCTGCTACTAGAAAACGGACTGTATGGCCGGCTGCAGACGCTGTCCGAACTGCGCCGGTTTATGGAGCACCACGTCTTTGCCGTCTGGGATTTCATGTCGTTGCTGAAGACGCTGCAACGGGATTTGACCTGTGTGCAAGTGCCTTGGGTGCCCACGGCCAACGCGGCCACGCGGCGGCTCATCAACGAAATTGTGCTGGAAGAGGAATCTGATGTGGACCCGCAGGGGCAGCCGGCCAGCCACTTCGAACTCTACCTCCGCGCCATGCGGGAGTGCGGGGCCGATACCGGGCCCATCAACCGGCTGGTGGCGGCCATCAGTGCCGGCCGCACCGTGGCGCAGGCGTTGGAGGCAGCCCAAGCGCCCGATTCAGTGCGGCATTTTGTTGAAAATACGTTCAGCATCATCCGGTCGGGCAAGCCGTATTCGGTGGCGGCGGCTTTCACTTTTGGCCGTGAAGACCTCATCCCAGCCATGTTTCGCCAGCTAGTGAACGACCTGCGCGACCGGTTTCCGGGCCAGCTCGATACGTTTACCTACTACCTCGACCGGCATATTCAGCTTGATGAGGAAGTACACGCCCCCCTGGCGCAGCAAATGGTGCGCGAGCTGTGCGCCGACGACCCCGAGCGGTGGCTGGACTGCCAGCAGGTCACCATTCGTTGCCTGGAGGCGCGCATGGTGCTCTGGGACGGCATTATGCCCAGCAAAGCCCATAGCACGCTGGTGTAGCCCCGAACCACGGCGTCGTTGCCCACGTTTGAAGCAAGCGGCCAAATTTGGCCGGCTTACTATCAACTATCGGCAATGAATAATTCTCGTGTCCTAACCTGGTGCCGATTGCTGCTGTTCGGCGCGCTGCTACCCGCGTGCACGGCCTCCGAGCAGTCGGCCGAGACGGCCAACCCTTCGGCTGTGCCCCGCGAAGTTCGGACCGATGCTGACCGCCGCGCCATCTACAATAGCAACGGCAGTGGTAGCAGTTCGGCCGTGCCCGATGCCACGCCCAACCGCATGCGCCTGGGCGAGCAAGCCGCCGATATAAATCGGCAAAAGCGCATCGAAAATGCCAACACCAACGACCCTAACAACACCACGCCGGAAACCCGCCTCCGCCGCCTCGGCTACGACTCGCCGGCCGATACCCTGCGCCGGCCCTAGTGCCAGGCGCCAGGCGTTGGAACAGCCGGGTAATCAAACAGCCCGCCTCGGTGAACCGAAGCGGGCTGTTTGGTTGATGAGTGACAACGGCCAGTCGGGCCGCGCAAGCTATGCGTTTACCTCGCCGTTGTTGGCGCTGTCAGCCGAGTTCATCACGTCGTTGGCCACGGGGGCCGGAGTTGCCTGTACGCGGGGTTTTGGACCACGCTTGGCTCCGGTAACGGGTGTGCCGGGCTTGGGACCGCGGCGGCTGGCCGCCGTGGTGCTGGCCGTAGTGGCTGCGGGCTTGGGGCCACGGCGGGCACCGGTTGCAGCAGGTTTGGTACCAGCGGTGCTGGTTTTACGGCCGCTGGCTTTTGGGGCTGCGTTGGTTTCCGGGGCTCCTGTGGTTTCGGTGCCGGAAGCACGAATCTTACGCGGGGTGCCATCCTTATTCAGCGTCTGGCCTTTTTTGCGGTCTTTAGTCGGTTTGACCGAGCTGCTACCAGCGTTGTTACCGATGGCGGCGGCAGCGCTGGTAGCACTGCCCGAAACGGAATCGTAGTGGCGCACAATGGTGTGCAAGGCCTGCTCAAACATGCGCTCCGTGTCGCCATCGAGGCGGCGCGTTGCTTCTTTCACCACTTCCTTCAGCTTGGCCTTCGTTTCTTTGCGGATACGAGCCACAACTTCGTTCATGCGGCCGTTCAACTCTTTTTGCAGTTGCTTAGCGGCCGATTTGAGCGACTTTTTCTGGCTGGCCTTTTTGTCGGCGCGGTCATCACTCAGGTCTGCCGTAGCGCGGCTGGTTTTCTTGGCCGATTTACGGGCTGACTTTTCTTCCGGCGTACGTTTCGCACGCTTTTCGGTTTTGTTCGGAGAAGCAGGTTTTTTCATCTGAAAAAAATTGACTGGTGAAGAGTAAGAAAAGGAGCGAATGCGGCGTACTTGAATGACACTGAATTATTCAGTCGCTCAAATATAAAATGAATTAAGTGTCAAACGGTTCGCATAGTTTTTTTGTTGATTTAATTCTGCGTTTTTTTTTGTTGTTCCTTTGTGCCGCCCGGTAATTATTGCAGTTTTCAACTGGTAATTAAGCGCCTGTTCGCATCTTTTTTACTCCTTATCATATGTCACTTCTTCCTAAGCGTTACACTGTTACCGCTGCTTTGCCTTATGCCAATGGTCCGGTACACATTGGCCATTTGGCAGGGGTCTATTTGCCCGCTGATATTTATGTGCGCTATCTGCGTTCGGTGGGACGCGATGTAAAATTTATTTGTGGTTCCGACGAGCACGGGGTACCAATTACTATCCGGGCTCAAAAAGAAGGCGTGACGCCGCAACAGGTGGTGGATAAGTACCACGTCCTCATTCGCGACTCGTTTAAAGACTTCAATGTGTCATTCGACGTGTATTCGCGCACGTCATCGGCCACGCACGCCGAGGTTTCCAGCGAGTTTTTCACCAAGCTGAACAACGAAGGGAAATTCATTGAGCAAACAACCCAGCAGTATTTCGACGAAAAGGCGCAGCAGTTTCTGGCCGACCGCTACATTGTGGGCACCTGCCCCAATTGCGGCAACGAAAATGCCTACGGCGACCAGTGTGAGCGTTGCGGCACGTCGCTCAGCCCCACAGAGCTAATTAATCCGCGCAGCATGCTCAGCGGCGCGCATCCGATACTGCGCGACACCAAGCACTGGTTCCTGCCCCTCGACCAATACGAGCCCTGGCTGCGCGAATGGATAATTGAAGGCCATAAAAACGACTGGAAAACCAACGTGTACGGCCAGTGCAAATCCTGGATTGACCAGGGCCTGCACCCCCGCGCCGTTACGCGCGACCTGGACTGGGGCGTGCCCGTGCCCGCAGTAGGGGCCGAAGGAAAAGTGCTCTACGTGTGGTTTGATGCCCCAATCGGCTACATTTCGGCTACGAAGGAAGCCTTCCCCGACGAGTGGGAATTGTATTGGAAGGATGCCGGCTCCAAACTGGTACATTTCATTGGCAAGGACAACATCGTATTTCACTGTATTATTTTCCCGGTAATGCTGAAAGCGCACGGCGAATTTATTCTGCCGGATAACGTGCCCGCCAACGAATTTTTGAATTTGGAAGGTGATAAAATCAGCACCTCGCGCAACTGGGCCGTGTGGCTGCACGAATACTTGGCTGATTTTCCTGGTCAAGGTGACGTACTGCGCTACGTGCTGTGCGCCAACGCCCCCGAAACCAAAGACAACGACTTCACCTGGAAGGATTTTCAGGCTCGCAACAACAACGAATTAGTTGCCACGCTTGGTAATTTTGTGAACCGCGCGGTTGTACTCACGCACAAATTTTTTGAGGGCAAAGTGCCGGCGCTCGGGGAATTATTGCCCATCGACCAAGATGCCTTCGCGCAGTTAGCTGAATTCCCCGCCAAAATCGGTGAGTTAATTGAGAATTACCGATTCCGCGACGCGTTGGCTGAAGTGTTGAACCTGGCGCGCCTTGGTAATAAATATCTGGCTGAAACCCAGCCCTGGCACCTCATCAAGACCGATGCTGTGCGCACGGGCACGGTGCTGCATGTAGCCCTACAAATTGCGGCGGCCCTGGCCCCGGTGCTGGAGCCCTTTTTGCCCGATTCGGCCCAAAAGCTGGCCACCATGCTCAACCTGGAGTTGGGCAATTGGGCCAGCGCAGGCCGCGCCGATGCGTTAGCTGCGGGGCACGAATTGCGTGAGCCGGCGCTGCTATTCGCTAAAATCGAAGACGTTACTGTAGAAGCGCAAGTGCAAAAGCTGCTCGATACCAAAAAGGAAAATCAACTAGCTAATACGCCCGTTGCGCCCGCCAAAGAAGATATTTCCTTCGATGATTTTGGTCAGATGGACTTACGTATCGGTACCATTCTAACTGCCGAGAAAGTAGCCAAAACCAAAAAGCTGCTCAAACTCACCGTTGACCTGGGTCTGGAACAACGCACCATCGTGAGCGGCATTGCCGAGCATTTTATTCCCGAAGCCCTTATCGGCCAGCAGGTGCAAGTGTTGCTCAACCTGGCGCCGCGTGAAATCAAAGGAATCCAGAGCCAAGGCATGCTCCTGATGGCCGAGAATGCCGACGGTAGCCTGGCGCTGATGCAGCCCAGCAAACCGGTGCGCAACGGCAGCGGCGTGGTGTAGCCCGGAAGCGTGTTATTGCGAGCGCAGCGTGGCGCGGCAATCCGGCCGCTCAAAGCGACGAGCTCGATAATGTGAAAAAGTCCCAGCTCTGTGTAGAGTTTGGGGCTTTTCTGCATAATAAGACTTGTCACAACCCAAGGTTAGTTGCTGAAAATAGGACGGATTACCGCGCCGCGCTGCGCTCGTAATGACGGTGCTTTACTTTATGTTTACCACGTTCATGGCCCGCTCCAAGCCCATTGCACCAAATGCTAGTATGGCTTCGCCGGCTTTTTCAATGCGCGTGGGCAATTCAATTAATTCATCGGCCGAAAACGGATTCAGGACATAATCAACCTGCCGGCCCTTGGGAAAATTAGCGTCTACGCCAAAGCGAAGCCGCGCATATACGTCACTGATTAGCGTGGCCTGAATATCCTTCAGCCCGTTGTGCCCGCCGGCCGAGCCCTGCCCTTTGAGCCGCAGCTTGCCAAAGGGCAGGGCGAGGTCATCGGTAACCACCAGCATGTTTTCGGGTGTGATTTTTAGTGTAGCCAGCCAGTGCGCGGCGGCTTTACCACTCAGGTTCATGTAGGTGGTAGGCTTCACCAGTGAGTAGGTGTGGCCTTTGTGCTTGAATTCGGTAGTGAAGGCGTGGCGGCCGATTTCGAAGCGTGGAGCGTCGAATTTAGCGGCCAGATAATCGGCCACCATAAACCCAATGTTGTGCCGTGTACCGGCGTATTCAGGCCCAATATTGCCCAAGCAAAGAATTAGAAACTTCATCGCTGATTTTTGCTGATTAACCGTGATTTCGCTGATGCACGGCCAAAAAATGGGGAGAGAAAAAAGCCTTTTGATGGAAGACGAAAGGACAAAGAAAAAGGCGCTTCGTGGGAAGCGCCTTTTTCGTCCAATTTTCTGCCTGTTACCGTAATCAGCGAAATCACGGCTAGTCAGCGAAAATCAGTGGTTTTACTTGTTACCGGCGAGTTCGCCTTTCAGCGCACGCGGGATGGTGATGGTGGCGATGGGAGCATCGGCGCTGGTCAGGATAGTGTAGCCCTTGGGAACTACGGCACCTACCTTAATCGACTTGCCGAGCTCCATGGTGCTGATGTCAACTTCCACGTAATCGGGCAGGTTCTCCATGGTCGCACGCACGCGCACTTTGCGCAGCTTGCTGGCCAGCTTGCCACCGGCCAATACGCCCGGCGATACGCCGATGTACTTCACGGGGATGTCCATCTTCACCTCTTTGCCGTCTTCCAATTCCAGGAAGTCAACGTGTAGGAGCATTTCGTTCACGGGGTGGAACTGGGCGTCCTGCACGATGGCGCGGTACAGGGTGCCTTCCACGTTCAGGTCCACGATGTGAGCCTCCGGCGTGTACAACAATTCGCGGAACAGGATAGCGGGCACAGAGAAGTGCACAGTGTCCTTGCCGCCATACAACACGCACGGTACTTGAGCGTCGAGGCGTAATGCCTTGGCGTCCGTTTTACCGAGATTCGCTCTTTTAAACCCTACAATCTCGAGGCTTTTCATAAAAGTGGTTTTTGGGGATGAAAAATGGCCCGTTTGCCACCATAGTTAGTCGCAAACGGGCCGCAAAGGTACGGGAAGGGATTGGGAATTAAAAGCTAAGCCAGCATTCCACTCCGCTCCAATCGCAATGACAGGTAATTACACGAACAGCGAGCTGATGCTCTCGTGCGTTACCACGTTGCGGATGGCGGCGGCAAACAGCGGAGCCAGCGAAATCACCCGGATTTTTTCGTTTTCCTGCTGCAGCGGAATGGTGTCGGTCGTAATCAGCTCGGTGAGGGCCGAGGCCCGAATGCGGTCGTGAGCCGGGCCGCTGAGCAAGGGGTGCGTAACCACGGCGCGCACCGAGCGGGCCCCGCGCTCCATCACCAGCTCGGCGGCTTTGCAGATGGTGCCGGCGGTGTCCACCATGTCGTCTACGAATACCACGTCCATGCCTTTCACGTCGCCAATCACCTGCATGGAGGCGATTTCATTGGCCCGCAGGCGCATCTTGTCGCACACCACGATTTCGGCCCCAAACTTCTTGGCGAAGGCGCGGGTGCGCACCACGCCGCCCACGTCGGGCGAGGCGAAAATCAGGTTTTCGAGGTTCAGGGACTTGATGTAGGGCGCCAGCACCGTGGCTCCGTCGAGGTGGTCGACGGGAATATCGAAGAAGCCCTGGATTTGGCCGGCGTGCAGGTCGCAGGTCATCAGGCGGTCGGTGCCCACGCTCTGGATGATGTTGGCCACCACCTTGGCGCCGATGCTCACGCGGGGCTTGTCCTTGCGGTCTTGCCGGGCGTAGCCCATGTAGGGCATCACGATGACGACTTTATGGGCCGAGGCACGCTTGGCGGCGTCCACCATCAGCATGAGCTCCATGAGGTGCTCGGCGGGAGGGAAGGTGCTTTGCACCAGGAATACCTCGCAGCCGCGAATGCTTTCGTTGAAGCTCGGGCCCATCTCATTGTCGGCGAAGCGCTGCAGACTGAGGTCGCCGAGCGTAGTACCGTAGGCGGTGGCAATGTTTTCGGCCAGGGCTCGGGATGCGCTGCCGGCAAATATTTTGACCTGTTTCATAGGGGAAGGTGCTGATTTTAGGGGCGTGGCAAGCTTTCGCTGGCCGGTTGAGATTAAAAAGAAGTCAGGGGCCAGGGTAGCCAGCCAAAACATACTGCGCGAGTGGAAAAAGCGAAAGGCGCTGACTACTCCGGAAATTGGAGAAGCCAGCGCCTTTTGGTTTAATCGAGCATTGTTGTTGTCCGACCAGGGCTCGAACCTGGACTTTCTTGAATCAAAATCAAGCGTGTTGCCGGTTACACCATCGGACAATTTCCCAGTGAGCTACGCGCTGGTTGGGACTGCAAATGTACTACTGGAAAAATTCGAGGCAAGTCTTTTGATAAAAATTTTCTGAAGAAAATGGGGCCGGTAGGCCGTGTAAAGGTGCCTGCCACGCATTGGCCCCTGATTCTCATGCGCTAAAGCGTGATAGAAAAAAATAATCCCGTCGGCCTGGTCCTGAAACAGCGGGGTTGGAAAAACCGCGCTTCTGCCGTAATTTTGCGGCCTGAAAAAGCATCACTTCATTATAATACAACGCAATGGCGAATACCGGTAAAATCACCCAGGTCATCGGCCCCGTCGTGGACGTAAGCTTCGCGGGCGAGAACACGAAGCTGCCCAACATCCTCGACGCGCTCGAAGTCACGAAAGAGAACGGCCAAGTGGTGGTACTGGAATGCCAGCAGCATTTGGGCGAGGACCGGGTTCGGACCATTGCCATGGACTCGACCGAGGGCCTGGCCCGCGGCGCCGAGGTTCGTTCGCTGGGCGCTCCAATTTCGATGCCAACCGGCGACGGTGTGAAAGGTCGTCTGTTCAACGTTATCGGTCAGGCCATCGACGGTATTCCGCAGCCCAAGAGCGGCGTGCGGTTGCCCATTCACCGCAACGCCCCGGCCTTTGAAGAGCTGGCAACTTCGTCGGAAGTATTCTTCACCGGCATTAAGGTTATCGACTTGCTGGCGCCTTATGTAAAAGGCGGTAAGATTGGTTTGTTCGGTGGTGCCGGCGTAGGCAAAACCGTACTGATTCAGGAGCTTATCAACAACGTGGCCAAGGCCTACGAAGGTCTGTCGGTATTTGCCGGCGTGGGCGAGCGTACCCGCGAGGGCAACGACTTGCTACGCGAATTCATCGAGTCCAACATCATTCTGTACGGCGATGCCTTTAAGCATTCGATGGAAGAAGGTGGCTGGGACCTGAGCAAGGTGGACATGGCGGCGATGGAAAAATCGCAGGCTACCCTCGTGTTCGGCCAGATGAACGAGCCCCCCGGAGCCCGTGCCCGTGTGGCCCTGTCGGGTCTGACGATTGCCGAGAGCTTCCGTGATGGTGACGGCACCGGTGCCGGCCGCGACATCCTGTTCTTCATCGACAACATTTTCCGCTTCACGCAGGCGGGTTCGGAAGTATCGGCGCTCTTGGGCCGGATGCCTTCGGCCGTGGGTTACCAGCCCACGCTGGCCACCGAAATGGGTGCCATGCAGGAGCGCATCACCTCGACCAAGCGCGGTTCCATTACCTCGGTGCAGGCCGTGTATGTGCCGGCTGATGACTTGACTGACCCGGCCCCGGCCAACACCTTTGCCCACTTGGACGCCACGACGGTACTGAGCCGCAAAATCGCCGAGCTGGGCATTTACCCGGCCGTTGACCCGCTGGACTCCACCTCGCGCATTCTGTCAGCTGACATTCTCGGCGACGAGCACTACAACACCGCCCAGCGCGTGAAAGAGCTGCTTCAGCGCTACAAGGAATTGCAGGACATTATCGCCATCCTGGGTATGGATGAGCTGTCGGAAGAGGATAAGCAGGTGGTAAACCGTGCCCGTCGGGTGCAGCGTTTCCTGTCGCAGCCCTTCTTCGTGGCCGAGCAGTTCACCGGCCTTAAAGGCGTACTGGTTGACATCAAGGACACCATCCGCGGCTTCAACGAAATCATCGACGGCAAGCACGACCACCTGCCCGAAGCGGCGTTCAACCTGGTGGGTAATATCGAGGATGCCGTGGCCAAAGGCGAGCGCCTGATTGCCGAAGCCAAGTAATTTAGAACGTCAAGCGGAACGTCATGCTGAGCGAAGCCGAAGCATCTCTACCGCAGGAGTAATTAGTTTAGTTACTCACGCAGTAGAGATGCTTCGGCTTCGCTCAGCATGACGTTCTTTTTTAGCCTGACAATTCATCAAAAAAATGCATTTAGAAATCATCACCCCCGACCGCAAGGTATTTGAAGGCGAAGTGACGGCAGCCCAGTTCCCGGGGGCCGATGGCTCGTTTGAAGTGCTGAACAACCATGCCCCGCTGATTGCCACCCTCAAGGCTGGTGATGTGACGCTGACCGGCGCGAGTGGCCGCGAGGTCATCCGCATCGAAGGCGGCGTGGTGGAAGTGCTGCGCAACAACGTGATTGTGCTGGCCGAAGGTGTCGTGGCCTAACCGGCAGCGTACTCTTCGATTGGCTGAAAGCCGCTCCTGTTTGGCAGGAGCGGCTTTTTTTGTGCCGGGGGCCGAAGTGCGGGTTGCCGTGTCGTTATTTTGAGCGCAGACTTACTTGCCGTGTCCTTATGAAATCATCCGACCCATTTGTTGCCGTCGAAAATATTTACACGCCGCGCCAGCGGTACGTGCTGCTGGTGGCCTCACTGGTGGGCCTGGCGGCCCTGATGGCATTTGGGCTGGCGCAGTACCTCACGGCGTTTCTGGCGGCGGGTATCCTGTTCGTGGTGTTTCGGCCGTGGTGGGTGGCGCTGGTGCACCGGCGGCGCTGGAACCGGCGGCTCGTGGCCATCGGCCTGCTGCTGGTGACGGTGGTGGTGCTCGTGATTCCGTTCTACGCCCTGACGTCGCTGCTGCTCGACCGGCTGATTGCCTTCGCCCGGAACCCCGAGCAGCTGATGGGCGTGATTCACAAGCTGGAAAGAGCCACCGGCTTCACCCTGACCGAGCAGCTGAACGTGCGCCAGGTGCTGCTGCAAGTAGCTCAAAAGGTGAGCAGCTGGCTACCCACGCTGGCCAGCAGCGCCCTCAATTTCCTGGTGATTGTGGGCCTGATGCTGTTCACGATGTACTACATGTTCATGCAGGAGACATTCTTTCTGCTGGGCCTGCACCGCTACCTGCCCTTCCGCGGCGAAACGCTGCAGGAGCTGGGCGAATCGTTGAAAAACAACGTGAGCGCCAACGTGCTGGGGCAAGTGCTGGTGTCGGTGGTGCAGGGCATTCTGACGGGCCTCACGCTGTGGTTTTTCGCAGTACCCGACCCGTTATTCTGGGGTGTGGTAGCGTTTTTTGCGGCGTTTCTGCCGGTACTAGGCACGCCGCTGGTCTGGGGGCCGGCGGCGCTCTACCAGTTTTCGCAAGGGCACAACGGGCAGGCGCTGGGGATTCTGCTGGTGGGGTTTATCCTGATTATTAACGTGGATAACGTGCTGCGCATCGTGCTGGCTAAGCGCATGGGCAACATTCACCCGCTGATTACGCTGGTGGGGCTGGTGCTGGGCGTGGAAATTTTCGGCATCATCGGGCTGGTGGTGGGGCCGCTGCTCGTCTCGTACTTCCTGGTTTTAATGGAGGTGTTCCGGCGTGAAAACCGGGCCCACAAGACTGGTCAGCCCACGTAGCCGGAAAGCCGGACGCGTGCCGACCTTTGCGCTTTACGCTCCGCATTCCCCCTCATGCACTTCCCGAATATCCAGCCCAAAATTACGCCCATCTACCAAACGTCGGTCTTCAAGTTTGAAGACCTCGACGCCGTGCGGCAATACTTCGACGAGCCGGGCAGCCGCTACCTCTACTCGCGCAACGGCAACCCGAATTCCGACGAGCTGGCCACTGCTGTCGCTCGCTGGGAAGGCGGGGTGGGCGCGGTGGCCACGGGCTCGGGCATGGCGGCCATCTTTGCGGCGTTGCTCACCTACTGCCAGGCCGGCGACCACGTGCTGTGCGCGGCCGACATCTACGGCGGCTCCGCGGCGCTGCTGAACCTGGAGCTGGCGCGGTTGGGCATCACGGTGAGCTACGTGCCGTTTGAGGACCTGGGCGACCTGCGCGCCTATCTGCAGCCCACCACCCGGCTGCTGCTCTGCGAAACCATGAGTAACCCCCTGCTGCGCGTGGTGAACTTACGCCAACTAGCCACCGAGTGCCACCAGCACGGGCTGAAGCTGGTGGTGGACAATACCTTCGCCACGCCCGTGCTCACCCGGCCGCTGGCCTACGGGGCCGACCTCGTGCTGCACAGCGTGACTAAGTACCTGGCCGGGCACTCCGACGTGACGGCCGGGGCCGTAGTGGCCCGCACCCCCGAAGACGTGGCGCGACTGCGCCAAATCGGCACTGTATTCGGGCTCACGCTGAGCCCCATGGAAAGCTGGCTGGGCGTGCGCGGCCTCAAAACCATGCGCCTGCGCGTGGCGGCTCATAGCGAAAACGCCTGGGCCGTGGCTGATTTTCTGGACAAGCATCCCGCCGTGCAGGCGGTGTATTACCCCGGCTTACCCACGCACCCGGAACACGGGCTGGCTACCACGCAGGGCGCGGGCCGCTTTGGTGGGATGCTCTCGTTCCGGCTACCCGACGATGCGGCAGTGGTCAACTCCTTCATGCAGCGCAGCCAACTGTTTCCCTTCGCGCCTTCGCTGGCGGGCGTTGATTCGTCGTGCTCGCACCCACTTTACACCTCGCACCGGGCCCTCACCGATGCCCAGCGGGCCGGATTGGGTATTACCGTGGGCCTAGTGCGGCTGAGCGTGGGCATTGAGCCGGTGGAGGAATTGCTGGCTGACCTCGCGCACGCACTGGCGTCGTAATAAGCGAGTACCCTGAATTTCCAATTCGAGGTACTCGCTTATTACGACGCCAGTCGGCTGCTTACAGCTTATCCGATACCTGCGTAGATATCTGACGGGCTGTGCGCAGGGCCTGAAACTCGGCTTGCTGCGAGCGAAGGGTCAGCTTATCATCGAGCGAAAATCCCGACCGCAACTGCTCATACCGGTCGTTGAGGCTACTCATCACGGCGGCGGCTCTGGCCCAGTCGACGGGCTTCCAGTTCTGGCGGTCGTTGCGCACCCGCTCGATGAACGATTGATAAGTACTGAGCAGCGCGGAAGGGGAAAGGGTCGCTACGGTAGTTTTCCGGCGCAAAAACGAGGATATCTGGGCATCGTTGGCCTTGGCGTCGGCCAAGTCGGTATTGCTTGTGCCGGCGTTAGTCGTCGTTGTGCCAATTGTGCCGGGCATGGGCGTGCCGGGCATGGGCGTGCCCGCCGGGAGCGTAGTGGTGCGAGTGGTACGTCGGATGACCTTGCCGGTGGCCGGGTCCAGGTCTTCAGTCACCTCGGTTACCTGCTGCGTGCCGGCCGTAGTTTTGGTAGTGGTAGGCACTGGGGCGGTCGTTTTGGGGGGAGTAGTCTGGGCCGTAGCAGCCAGGGGCAATGCCAGCAGGAGGGCGGCGAAGGTGTGCGGGAGTTTCATAGTTGAATAAGAAATGACTGAGCCTTTAACGGCAAAAGGAGCGCGGCTGGACGGAAGCGACGGGCGCGCAGCCGCCAAGTGCAAGGTTCGCGCCATAACGTAGGTAGTGCTTCTGGTGTGTGGAGTGCGCTTTGTCAAGGCTACTGAGGGACGTTTGATTATTAGCCCTTAGCACATGGCTTCAGCCCTGCGGCGTAGTCCTCAAATTTTTTTTGGGCAAAGCCGCACTGCCGTTGGGGCACCAGGCACCCGCGTAATCGGTGCCCCAAAGCCCAATAATTCAGGACGTTTCTACCGTTATCCGCTCTGCATCCCAGAAAAACATAACATTGGAAAAGGGCCTTTTTTCAGTGTTGGCGCGTAATGATGGCGTAATATTGACCCATGGAACCCTCTACGTCCTCTTCGCGCGATACCTTAATTATCAGTGTTTCGATGGCCGCCATGGTTGTGGTGGCCGTGCTGCTGTTGGTGCTACGCTAGTCTTTTCGGCCCTGTCGAATGGCGGGCTGTCGTTTATTTCTCTGTTGTTTATGAATTCTCCCAAGAAGCTTCTCGTCGGGCAACTGGCCGAGGCTGTCGTCCCCCACCTCGGTGGTGCCGCCCACGCCAGTCGTCCCCCCAAAGCCGTAGCCAAAACCCTGCGGCAGTTGGCCAAACAGCTCACCAAGCAGCAGGGCAAGCAGGCCAAAGCGGCCGCCGTGCCCCAGCCCACCCCGCTCACGGCCAAGCGTGCCCGCAAAGCCGTAGCCAGCGAGTTGGCTACCGCGCTGCAACCTTACTTCGAAACCGCAGAAGGCTCGACCGAAAAGGCTCCCAAAAGCATCACCAAAACCGTGAAGCGGCTGGCCGCGCAAGTCGTGAAGCAACGTCGCAAGCAAGCCAAGCAAAGTGCCAAGCAAGCTAAGCAGGACGCAAAACAAACGGCTAAGGAAGCAAAGCAAGCGACCAAATTGGCTCCCGTCGCGGCTCCGGCGGTCAAGGCAGCTGCTCCTCGCGCCGCTGCTCCGCTCACCGCTCGCCGGGCCGCGGCTGTCCCCAAGCGCACCCCCGCTAAAAAGGCCACAACGGCCCCGGTTACCACAGAGGCTTCCACTGCGGAATAAGTACTCTTTGAGTAGCACGTCTCCGATAGCGTTATAAACAGAACAGCCCCAAATTCTCAGTTGGGGCTGTTTTGTTTATAACGCTGGTAGTAATAGCACACGCTGAATCCCACGTAGTAATAGCGTAGAATGAGTAGTGCCCGCCTGACCCACCCAGGCCCGGCGGGGCTTATTCCTCCTCTACAGCACAAAGATACCCTGGTCAGCAAGCGCCTCAATGGGGTTTCAGCAACCGTAACCCAAGCATCATCGGACCATAATACGACGGGCCGTGCACGGGTAGTGCTACAATGCTTCACGCAGCGCTTCGGCCACGCGGCGTAATTCTCCGTCTCCCATGGCCGTGCCGCTGGGCAGGCATAGGCCCCGGGCAAATAGGTCTTCGCACACGGCCCCACCATACATGGGCGCGGCGGCGAAAAGGGGCTGCAGGTGCAGCGGCTTCCAGAGCGGGCGGCTCTCGATGTTGCGGGTTTCGAGGTGTCGGCGCAGGGTTTCGGGCGTGGCGGCGGGAGCGGGATTGTCGGGGTCAGGCGGGCTGAGCAAGACGGTGGTGAGCCAGCGGTTGGAGCGGCTGCCGGCAGGCTCCGGGGTCAGGGCCACCGTGAGGCCGGGCACCGTGGCGAGGTGCTCGCGGTACCAGTCAAAAATCTGGCGGCGGCGCTTCACGCGCTCGGGCAGCAGCTCCATCTGGCCGCGGCCGATGCCGGCCAGGATGTTGCTCAGGCGGTAGTTGTAGCCCAGCTCCGAGTGTTGGTAGTGGGGCGCATCGTCCTTGGCCTGCGTGGCCAGGAAGCGGGCTTTTTCGGCCAGTGCCTGGTTGTCGGTCACGAGGGCCCCGCCGCCGCTGGTGGTCAGAATCTTGTTGCCATTAAACGAGAATACGCCTACCTGCCCGAAGCCGCCCAGCGGTTGCTGCTCCCATTCCGAACCCAGGGCTTCGGCCGCGTCTTCGAGAATGGGAATGTTGAACTCTTTAGCCAAGGCCAGGATTTCGGGGAGCCGGGCGGGCATGCCGTAGAGGTGCACCAGGATGAGCGCCCGGGGTTTTTTGCCCTTGGCCAGGCGGTCAAGAATGGCTTCGCGCAGGCGCTCGGGGCAGATGTTCCAGGTGTCCGGCTCACTGTCGACAAATACGGGCGTAGCGCCGAGGTACACAATGGGATTGGCCGTGGCTACAAACGTGAACGATGGGCACAGCACCTCGTCGCCCGGCCCCACGCCCAGCAAAATCAGCCCCAGGTGAATGCCCGCCGTGCCCGAGTTCAGGGCCACGCAATGCGGCACGCCCACCGCCGCGCAAATGTCGGCCTCAAAGCCCGTGATGTTGGGACCGGCCGGGGCCACCCAGTTGTCCTCAATAGCCTTGTGCACGTAGTTCAGCTCGTGCCGGCCGAGGTGGGGGGGAGAGAGGTAGAGACGGTCGTAATCCTGGCTGCGCATGGGGTGAGTTATTAATTATGAGTCAGGAGTTATGAGTTAGCAGTCTAGGAATGAGGAGATGAGCTCAATTCATAATTCCTGACTCATAACTCATAACTCCGCACCGGCTTCGCCGGTACGCCCACAGCGGTGATATTGGCGGGTAAGTCGCGCACGGCCACCGCGCCGGCTCCCACAATGGTATGTTCCCCAATGCGCACGCCCTGGATGACGGTGGCATTCGTGCCCAGGTATACGCCCTGTGCCAGTTGGGCCGCGCCGCTCACGTTGGCGTGGGGCATGAGGGAGCAGAAATCGCCCAGCGAGGCATCGTGTCCCACCGTGCAGCCCAGATTGAGCAGCACGAAACGCCCCAGGGCGATGTCGCAGGTCAGAATGCAGCCTTGCTGGATGATGCAGCCCTCGCCGACTGCGATGCGCTGGGCCGGTTGCAGGGTTACCCTGGGGTGTACCAGCGGCGGAAAACTCAGGTGGGCCGCAGTCAGCCGAGCGACCACGGCCGCCCGGCTGGCGGAGCTGCCCACGGCCACGACCACGGCCAGCGGCTCAGCCACCGCGTTGAGGTCGGCGCTGGTACCCAGGTAGGGGAGGCCCGCTACGGTGGGCGTGTTGGGCGCTTGGTCGTCGTAGAAGCCACGCACCTGCCAGGTAGGCTGGGCTTCGTTGAGCTGCTGGAGCAGCAGCAAAATCTCGCGGCCCAACCCGCCCGCCCCAAAAATGACGAGTGGCGGGACAGCCTCGGTAATGTCGTAATCAGAAAAAAATAGCTGGGTCATACAGTAATCTACGAGGAAAGCGGTGGGGGCGGGCTGCCCCGAAAAGCCGTGGTGGTGGCCTGGCCGGGCGTGGCTACGCCGCTACTACGCAGCACCCGGCCGGCGGTGCGCCACAAAATGGTCAGGTCCAGCCAGAAGGAAACGTGGTCAACGTACCACCCATCGTAGGCGAATTTTTCTTCCCAGGAAATGGCGTTGCGGCCATTCACCTGGGCCCAGCCGGTGAGGCCGGGGCGCACGGTGTGGCGGCGGGCCTGGGTGGGCGAGTACAGGGGCAGGTATTCGGGCAGCAGCGGGCGGGGGCCCACCAGGCTGAGGTCGCCGCGCAGAATGTTCCAGAGTTGAGGCAGTTCGTCGAGCGAAGTGGCGCGGAGCCAGCGGCCCAGCGGCGGCAGGCGCTGGGTATCGGGCAGCAAGTGGCCGGCGGTATCGCGGGCGTTGGTCATAGTTTGCAGCTTGTAGAGCGTGAACAGCTGCCCGTGCCAGCCCGGCCGGGCCTGCCGGAACAGCCAGTGCCCCCGGTTCTGAATGGCCGCCAGCCCGGCCGCGCCCGCCAGCAGCGGCAGCGCGAGCAGCAGCAGCGGGAGGGCCAGCGCTACATCAAGCAGGCGCTTGCCGTGGCGGGTGTAAAAAGAATCGGGAGCAGACACGACGTAAAAGTACCTTTGCCGCCGCAGGCTTTGGCTTGCGCCCTGCCCATGCTCGTCTTCCCCAACGCCAAGCTCAACCTCGGCCTCTACGTTACCGAGCGCCGCCCCGACGGCTTCCACACCCTCGAATCAGTGTTTGTCCCCTTGCCCTGGACTGATGCGCTGGAGCTGCTGCCCGCTCCGGCCGGCCAGTCGGAAACCAGTATCATGCTCACCGGTCGGCCCATCCCCGGCGACCCGGCCACCAACCTCTGCGTGCGGGCCTATGCGCTGCTGCAAGCCGATTTCCCGCAGCTGCCCGCGGTGCAGCTCTACCTGCACAAAATAGTGCCCATCGGCGCGGGCCTGGGCGGCGGCTCGGCCGATGCCGCCTTCGCCCTCAAGGCGGCCAACGAGCTATTCGGGCTGAAGCTGACCGTGGAAAGCCTGGAAAGCTACGCCCGCCGCCTAGGTTCCGACTGCGCGTTTTTTATCCGGAACAAACCGGTACTGGCCGTAGAGCGCGGCGATGTATTCGAAGAAATTGACTTGAATCTGGACGGGACGGCTTGCGTGGTAGTTTACCCCAACTTGCATATTGGTACAGCCGAGGCTTACGCCCACATCCGGCCCCAGCAGCCGGCGCACCCATTGCGGGCAGCCCTGGCCCAGCCCATAAGCACCTGGCGCGGCACGGTTAGCAACGACTTTGAAACGGCCCTCACGCCCAGCTACCCAGTCCTGGCGGAGATAAAGCAGCAGCTTTATGCGGCCGGCGCGGCTTATGCCAGCCTGTCGGGCTCAGGCTCGGCCGTGTACGGGCTGTGGGCCAATGGTGAGCCAGCGGCAACGACGTGGCCCGTGGAGTATACCGTTTGGCGAGGGGTACTCTAAACTGGCATGGGCGGCGCGAGAGCTGGTTGCTTATCCTTCATCAGCCGCGCTACCAGCGGATGAATCAGGACGCTGAGCACGATGAGCAGCGTGCCCCAATAGAAGCCCGGGGCCATGCGCTCCTGGCTGCCGAACACCAGCACCGCCAGTCCGATGCCGTATACCGGCTCCAGATTAATGGTCAGATTTACGGCGAAAGGGGAGAGGCGCTTCATTAATTCAACCGAAGTCGAAAACGCGTAGACCGTGCACACGCCGGCCAGCACCGCCAGCCAGAGCCAGTCGTAGCCGTGCCAGGCCAGCTGCAAGCCTTGCCCTTGGGTGAAATAGTGGCTGTAGACCGGGAAGAACAACACGATACTCAGGCAAGCCCCCAGCATTTCGTAGAACGTGAGCCGCAGCGGCGGATGGGTCTTAATCAGCTTGGCATTGAGCACGCTGAACAGGGCCGACAACCCCGCCGAAACCACTGCCACACCCAGGCCCAGTAGCTGGTCCAGCTCCGCCTGACTCACCAGGTACAGCCCCACCATCGTAATCAGGCCCAGGCCTACCTCGTAGCCGCGCACCCGCCGCCACAGCAGAAGCGGCTCCAGCAAGGACGTCCAGAGTGCCAGCGTGGCCAGACCCGCCAGGCACACGCTCACCGACGAGAGCCGCGCCGCCAGAAAAAAGGTAATCCAGTGCACCGCCACCAGTGCGCCCACGCCCAGCAGCCGCAGCATCTGGCCCGTTGGAATGCGCCACTGCTGCCCCCGCGCCACCAGTAGCACCGCCAGGCCGGCCGCTGCCAGCAGCGTGCGCCAGAACACCAGCTCTACCGGCGGCACCGTCAGCAGCTTGCCCAATATGGCCGTGAAGCCCCAAAGGAGCACAATGAAATGAAGCTTGAGGTAGTCGCGAAGCAAGGGAAAGACGAGTAAATGGAAATGAATTAAAGAAGCACGTCATGCTGAGCTTGTCGAAGCATCTCTACCGCGTGACTAACCCAATCGTTGCAACGAAGCGGTAGAGATGCATCGACAAGCTCAGCATGACCGTGCTTTTTTCGCAAACCCATCAGCCCGCCAATCAAACCTACTTCGGCACAAATCGGTACAGCGCCAGCCCGATGACTGAAAATACCGTCGTGGGAATCCAGGCCGCTATCAACGGCGAGAGACTGCCTACCTGCGCCAGGTTTCGGCTCAGCATGACGAAGATGATGAATACGAAGGCCAGCACAAAGCCCAGCGCGATTTGTCCGCCCACGCCGGCCCGCGACTTGCGGGCGCTGAGCGTGACACCAATGAGCGTGAGCACCACGATGGCGAAGGGGTAGGAATATCGCTCGTATTTCTCGCTCAGGTAGAGCTGGGTGTCGTCGGCCCCGCGCTCAATTTTGGTCTGGATAGAGGCGTTGAGCTCGGGTAAAGTCAGGGTTTCGGCCACCTTGTAGTTGCTGGCGAAATCCTTCGGAAACAGATTCAGGGTCGTGTCGCGGGCAGGCACGGTTTGCAGCATCTCATCCTGCGGGCCGCGAAAGGTGCGCACTAGCTGCGGCGACAAATGCCACACGTGCTTGGTCGAATCCCAGGTGATGGCATCGGCGGTCAGGCGGCGGCGCAGCACGGTGCCGTCCACGGTTTCGAGGGCGAAATGAAAGCCAATGTTGCTCGTGTTGTCATAGCTTTCCATGTACACGTAGCTGCGCGGCCCAATCTTGATGTGCACGTTGCGCCCCTGAAACCGGTAGGGCAATTTGATGTAAGCCCGCTCAAACGCTACCCGCGATTTATTGCCCACCGGCAGCACCCAGCCAATCAGCCCGAAGATGAGCAGGCCCACCACGCTGCCACCCATGGCATAAGGCAGCATCAGGCGCTTAAAACTGACTCCACTGGCCAGAATAGCCACAATTTCGGTGCGCGCCGCCAACTGAGCCGTCACAAATACCACGGCAATAAAGATGGTAATCGGCGAAAGCAGGTTGGCGAAATACGGAAACAGGTACAGGTAATAGCCGAAGACAATTTTCGACATCGACAGATTATGCTGAATAAAATCGTCGTTTTTCTCCGTGAAATCAATGACGCAAATCACCGACACGAGAATAACCACCGAGAAGAAAAACGCGGCGAGAAATTTCTTGATGATGTATTTGTCGAGGATATTCATTTAGAATAATTAAAAATTAAAAATGAAGAATTAAAAAGATTGTCGTTGATTGAACCGCTCTTTAATTTTTAATCCCTCATTTTTAATTGACTTACAGCCGGGTCATTACTTGCTTTACCATCCGCTCTTTCCAGGGGCCAAACGTACCGGCAATGATTTCCTTGCGCGCCTCTTTCACCAGCCACAGATAAAAGGCCAGGTTATGAGCCGAGGCGATTTGCGGCCCCAGCATCTCCTGGCACTGGAAGAGGTGGCGTAAGTAAGCCCGCGAATAGAAGGAGCTGGCGGCTCCCTCCAAGGCGGGGTCAATGGGCGTGAAGTCGGTCGCCCATTTTTTGTTGGTCACGTTCATAATGCCCTGCGTGGTGAACAGCATGCCGTTGCGGGCGTTGCGGGTCGGCATCACGCAGTCGAACATGTCCACGCCCAGCGCGATATTTTCCAGAATGTTGGCCGGCGTGCCCACGCCCATCAGGTAGCGGGGCTTATCCTTGGGCAGAATGTCGCAGACCAGCTCGGTCATTTCGTACATCAGCTCAGCCGGCTCGCCCACGCTCAGGCCGCCAATGGCGTTGCCCTCGCGTCCCTGTTCGGCAATAAACTCGGCCGACTTAATGCGCAAATCCTTGAACGTGCTGCCCTGCACAATCGGGAACAGGGCCTGCTGGTACCCATACAGTCCTTCGGTGCTGTCGAAGCGCTCGATGCAGCGCTTCAGCCAGCGGTGGGTCATATCGAGCGAGCGGGCGGCGTAGTCGTATTCGCAGGGCCAGGGCGTGCACTCGTCAAAAGCCATGATAATATCGGCCCCGATGACCCGCTGAATGTCCATCACGCCCTCCGGCGAGAATAAATGCTGACTGCCATCGATGTGGGAGCGGAATTTCACGCCCTCTTCCTTAATCTTGCGGGTGTTCGAAAGCGAGTACACCTGGTAGCCGCCCGAATCGGTGAGCATAGGCCGGTCCCAGCCATTGAACTTGTGCAGGCCACCGGCCGCGCGCAACACGTCCAGCCCCGGCCGCAGGTACAGGTGGTAGGTATTACCGAGGATAATCTGGGCCTTCACGTCCTCCTTCAGCGTGGCCTGCGACACGGCTTTAACGGTGCCGGCCGTGCCGACGGGCATAAAAATAGGTGTTTCAACAACCCCGTGGGCGGTTTCGAGGCGGCCGGCGCGGGCCTTGGTGGCGGGGTCTTGGGCGAGAAGGTCGAAGGTCATGTAGGTGCAGAGAGCTAAGAGTAGAAAATATACAGAACGTCATGCTGAGCGAAGTCGAAGCACCTCTACCACGTGCCTAATCAATGCTCTTGCAACGAAGCGGTAGAGATGCTTCGACTTCGCTCAGCATGACGTTCCGATTAAATCCAGATTTTCTAACTCCCCGCAAAGGTAGCCCGCCCGCCCCGCGCCCCGTACTTTTGCGGGCTCATTCGTCCTGCGTCCTTGTTGCTTCCACCCGTACCCACGTCTCCATTTTTCTGGCTTTTGATTGCCTGCGTGTTGGTGCAGCTGTTTTACGCGGCCTACTTCTTCTGGCCCTTTGCCCGCCGTGCCCCTGAGGTGCCGGCCGGTCCCGGGCCCGACACCGAGCCGGTATCCATCGTGGTGTGTGCCCGCAATGAGCTCGACAACCTGCGCCGCCTGCTGCCCCTGCTGCTCCAGCAGGATTACCCCGCCGGCTTTGAAGTCGTGCTCATCGACGACCGCAGCCACGACGACACCTACCTCTACGCCCAGCAGCTGGCCCAGTACCATCCCGGCAAAGTGCGCCTTGTCACCATCGACCGCACCCCCGACGGCTTTGCGCCTAAAAAATACGCCCTCACCTTAGGCATCAAAGCCACCCGCCACGCCCGCCTGCTTTTCACCGATGCCGACTGCATTCCGGTCACCAACCAGTGGCTGCGCCTCATGCAGCGCGGGTTTTCGGCTGGTGGCGGGGCCGACCTCGTACTCGGTTTCTCGGCCTACGCCGAAGCGCCCGGCTTTCTCAATCAGCTCATCCGTTACGAAACCCTGCTCACTGCGGCTCAATACCTCAGCTTTGGCTGGCGGGGCTGGCCATACATGGGCGTGGGCCGCAACCTAGCCTATACGCGTAGCTGCTTCACGGCTACCAAGGGCTTTGCCACGCACATCCGCCAACTTTCCGGCGACGACGACCTGTTGGTGCAAGACGCGGTGCGCCAGCACCAGCGCGTGGCCGTGGTGGCTGATGCCCCAGCCCACACCCTGAGCGTGCCCGCCACCACCTGGCGCGGCTGGTGGCGCCAAAAAAGGCGGCATCTATCGGCTGGCCGCGCCTACCGATTTGCCGACCGTTTCAGAGTTGGCACGTTCCTGGCAGCCAATGTGTTGTTCTATTTGGCCGCGCTGGTGCTATTACCTTCCTCAAACAATTGGATACCTTTGGTCTTGGTATGTATTCTACGAACTTTATTCGTGAGTGCTGTATATTTCCGCCTCAGCCGGCGCCTCAACCAGTCCGTAACCGTTGGACTACTGCCTGTGCTGGATGTGGTTTATTTTTTTCAATACCTGGCCCTGGGAATTTCGCTGTTCCTCAACCGCACCCTTCGATGGAAGTAAATAATCAAGACGTTCAAAAGCAGTTTTCAGCCAAAGCCAAGCACGACTTTACGCTGATTCGCGCCGCTGTGGACCACGGCGACGAGAAGGCGTATGCCGAGCTGATGCACATTTATAAGAAGCCCGTTTATCACGTAGTGCTTAAAATGGTCCGTAATCAGGACGATGCCGAAGACCTGACCATTGAGGCTTTTGCCAAAGCGTTTCGCAACCTGCACAAATTCAACCCCGAGTACGCTTTCAGTACGTGGCTTTTCCGCATTGCCACCAACAACTGCATCGATTTTATTCGCAAGAATAAAATCAAAACCATGTCGATTGACTCGGCCATTAAGGTTGATAATGGCGACGAAATCACCATCGATTTCCGCGACAATGACCTGAACCCCGCTGAACACGCGGTGCGCAATCAGAAAATCGAAATCATGCGCCACGTCGTGTCGCGCCTGCCCGACAAATACCAGCGCCTCGTGTCGCTGCGCTATTTCGACGAGCTCAGCTACGAGGAAATCGCCACCGAGCTAAAGGCCCCGCTCGGCACCGTGAAAGCCCAGCTGCACCGCGCCCGCGAGCTGCTTTATGACATGGTGAAGCACACCAAACAGATTATTTAATCGTGAAGAGCCCCGGCGCAAGTCGGGGCTCTTTTTATGCGTTCGATTCTGCTTTGGTCTATTCTTCGATTGAGCGCAGGTCGCGCGGGTCGGGCCGGTGTTCGAGCAAATCGGCTGGTTGGCAATCCAGCGCCTGGCAAATGGCGGCCAGCGTGCTAAAGCGCACCGCTTTGGCCTTGCCGCTTTTGAGAACGGAAAGGTTAGCCAAGGTGATGTTGACGGTTTCGGACAGGGCGCTGAGCGTCATCTTGCGGCGGGCCAGCATCACGTCGAGGTTCACGATAATAGGCATCAGATGGTGAGTTCGGCTTCTTGGCTCAGTTCAACGCCGCGCCGGTATACGGCAGCGATAATCAGAAGCAGTACGCCCACTTCCCAGCCCGGCAGGGTGGTTTCGGTGCTGAAGCGTACGTAATGGCTCAGGGGCTCGGCCAGGCCAGGCGTTTGGAACGCCGGCACTAGGGCCCGAACCATCAAATAGGCCACTTCCTGAACCAAATCGAGCCCCAGCACCAGCAGCCCCAGCCCGCGGAGTCGGCGGGCGTTGGCAAACGTGAAAGGCGTGGTTGGCGTCACGTCGAGTAGCAACTGCAGGAGCAGCCAACTGCCGAGGGCAAAGTAGAGCACCCAGGCCAGCGACAGTTCTTGGTCGGATGCCCCCAGGCACAGCAGGGTCCACCGTTTCCAGGGGTTGGGTTCTTGGTAGCGGAGCAGCGGCGCTTGCGGGTCGGCCAACAATTCAAAACTGCCCACGTTGGCTTGCAGCTTTGGCAATGGGTAGCGGCGGCGGGGCAGGGGTTTGTCGTCGCGACCGTCTTCATAGCCCGCTTTCACGGCGTGAATGGTTGAGAACAAGTTTGGGTCGTTGGTATCCAGCGTCAAACTCACCTCTTGTTTGTCGGCAAAAGAGTCGAAGGAGCGGACGATGAATACGCAGGAAATGAGGAACGCGCCCAGCACAAACAGCGCCGCCAGCGACAGGCCCACGCGCAGCATATTGGAAAAATGTAGAAAAGCCATGATGATATGAGGAGTGGATTACGGACACAAATATTACCATAATTATTGAAAAACAATAAATAAGTGTTGATATAAAATAAAAATGTATTGATAAACACCTTAACGCGCTTTATTAATGCCGTCAGTTCTATGGTTTCGTTGGCTGTTCAACCAGGCATCACGAGGAAGT
Organism: Hymenobacter frigidus; assembly: GCF_014640435.1. Lineage (GTDB taxonomy): Bacteria > Bacteroidota > Bacteroidia > Cytophagales > Hymenobacteraceae > Hymenobacter > Hymenobacter frigidus. The sequence goes on from NZ_BMGY01000041.1 coordinate 26,741, forward strand.
GCAGATGCTGTACGCATTGGCTTCTGGCGTGCACCTTTGCACCCATGAATCTCCTGCAGCAGTACTTCCCCGAACTCACTCCTCAGCAACTGAAGCTGTTCAAACAGCTGGAAACCGAGTTTCGGGCCACCAACGAGGCCATCAACTTGGTATCGCGTCCCGACATGGACAACTTCGCGGAGCGCCACCTGCTGCACTCGCTGGGCATTGCCAAGGTGGTGCAGTTTCCGGCGGGCAGCACCGTGCTCGACGTGGGTACCGGCGGGGGCTTGCCCGGTCTGCCGCTGGCCATCCTGTTCCCCGACGTGCATTTTCACTTGGTCGACAGCATCGGCAAGAAAATCCGGGCTGTGCAGTTTATGGCTGCCGCCCTGGGCCTACCCAACGTAACGGCCGAGCAGATTCGGGCCGAAAACCTGCGCACCAAATACGATTTTGTGGTGAGCCGGGCCGTGGCGCGCCTCGCCACTTTCCACCCCTGGATTGCCCACCGCTTCAAGCCCAAAGCTTCTGCCAACGCCGGCCTCTACTATCTCAAAGGTGGCGACCTAAGCGAAGAAATCGCCGAATCGGGCCTGAAAGCCACCGTAACGGACTTGAGCAGCTTCTTCACCGAAGAATTTTACGAAACCAAAAAGGTGGTCTTTGTGCCCGCCAAATAGGCGTTCGTCATTGCGAGCGCAGCTAAGCAATGACGAATGCCTATGCTGGCACCTCCGCCGTGAGGAATTCCACCGCCCGCCGTTCGGAATAGTATTCGCCATCGGGCGTGCCTTCCGGGAAGCCTACGTGGCCTCCTTCCGGCGGCGTTTCGAGAAAAACGAAGGGCGATGCGGCCGCAAGTTCCCGAGGAAAGCAGGATTCCGGCAGGAAAGGGTCATTCTGGGCATTCACCAGCAGCGTGGGCACCCGAATACCACTCAGGTAGCGCCCCGAGCTGGCCGATTTGTAATAGGCCGCGGCCGAGTCGAACCCGTGCATGGGAGCTGTGTAGCGGCTATCAAACTCTTGAAAATCGCGCAGCTCCTCAATCCCATCCAGGTCGACCTGGCCCGGTAGGAGCTCAGCTTTGGCCCGTACTTTTTCGCGCAACGATTTCAGAAAGCGCCGCAGGTACACTTGGTTCTGGGGTTTGGAAATATGCACCGAACTAGCCTCCAAATCGGTGGGCACGGAGAATACCGCTGCCCGCTGCACTTCGGCCGGCAACCGGTCCGCGTCCTCGCCCAGGTACTTCAGCGTCACGTTGCCGCCCGCGCTGAAGCCCACTAGGTAGGCCTGGCGGTAGCGCCCGGTGGCCAAGGCGTGCCGTAGCACCAGGTCCAGGTCATCGGTATCACCGAGGTGGTAGGAGCGGAGCAGACGGTTCATTTCGCCGCCGCAGCTGCGGTAGTTCCACGCCAGTGCGTCGAGGCCGGCGCGATTGAGCGCGCGCACCATGCCTCGCACATAGGGCCGCGAGGCGTCGCCTTCGAGGCCATGGGAAACGATGACGAGGCCGTCGGTGGGCCGGGTTTTGGGCAGGCGGCTCCAGTCCAGGTTCAGGAAGTCACCGTCGGGAAGTTCCAGGCGTTCGCGCTGGTAAGCCACCTCGGGTACCGAGCGCCATAGACTGGGCACAATGGTCTGTAAATGGCCGTTAAACAGATAAAACGGCGGCTGATACGGAGATTTGGCGATGAGCGGCATGGCGCAGAAAAACGAGGGTGAGGGAAGTAGCGCGATGGGCGATAAGGCCGTAGTAAAGTTCGTAAATAATCGGCATGCATACTAATTCCGGGCGCAATAACCTTGCTCATAATTAGACAAGACATTTTAATATATTTTATTTTATAAATATAAACCTGACGAAACCCATCTCCAGTAAAAAATACTAAATACTACCGGTGGGCTTCGTTACCATCGTGATTTGGGTCAGTTTCGAAGTTTGTGTACGTGGGCGATGTAGCGTGGACTCTGCGAGTCCGCGCCCGGCCCGGCCGACACGCGGACTCGCAGAGTCCACGCTACACGTACAATAACCCCGGAACTGCTCTAGGTCAGTGAGGAAGCAGTCTTGCTGAGTTAGAAGACACAGGTTTAATATTTTTACAACAGGATTTGATATTGCCAGCCGGATTCGTACCTTTGCCCTCCCAAACACAGAACTCAAGCATAACGCTCCTACATATTCCAACTCATGGCAAACCATAAGTCGGCCCTCAAACGCATCCGCAGCAACGAAGCCAAGCGCGTGTTGAACCGTTACCAGCACAAATCCACTCGTACCGCCATCAAGCGTCTGCGTGCGGCCACCGACAAGACTGCTGCTCAAGAGCTGCTGAAGAAGGTGTCTTCCATGCTGGACCGTCTGGCCAAGAAGAGCATCATTCACAAGAACAAAGCTGCTAACAACAAAAGCAAGCTGACAAAACTCGTCAATGCGCTTTAGCGCGTAGCGAGTTTAGTAGGGCCAGACTGCGCCGCCCCAAGGTCTGGTTCTACGCTCATCACAGAAGCCCTGCTCGGAAACGAGCTGGGCTTCTTGCGTTTGGCTGGTTTAGCGTTCGGTAAATGATTTAGGCCGCGTATCTTACGCGCACCTCTTCACGTACCGCTACCCCCATGAAACACGCCTACTTGTATGTGGTGCTGGTCCTTGCCACCGTGTTTTCAATGCCTGCGGCCCGCGCGCAGCAGGCGTGGCGGCCGTTTCGACCGGGACTGATTTATGCTTTTAGTGGCCCGGGCAATGCGAGCATGTATACCCTGCGTCTCGACTCGGCATACACTACGGCCGCCGGCGACTCGGCGTGGGCCTTTAATCGGCTAGTGAAAACCAGCGACGGCCGTGAGCAGAGTATCAATCCGTACGGCATTTATCGGAAGAGCCGCAACAACCTGTTTGGTGCGCGCCTCACGTGGCAGCGCTCGCCAGCAGCCTTTGTATTGGAGAACTTCGCGGAGGGTAGTGCGCAGGCCGCTTTCACGCTACAGCTACAGCCCCAGACGGTGGTGGGCAGTTCCTGGACGGCGAGCACGAGTCCCGCGCTTACGGCCACGCTCACCAGCCGCGGCCGGCAGTTGGTGGGCACAGTGTTGGACTCGGTAGCCGTTATTACACTCAGTTCTGGGCGGGTGGTGCGCCTGAGTAAGACGTATGGCCTGCTCGAAGCGCCCCAGTGGCTGGCAGCCACCAGCACGGCCCCGCAATGGACACAGGCACTGCCGCCCATGACCTTGACCCAGTCTGCTTACAGTCCCATGCGGCTATTTAGCTTGTTACCGGGCGACGAGATAGGCTATCTGACGCAGCCATTTACTATTACTCCTTTTCCGGCACCGGAAAGCCATACGTTGCGCCGGATTCTGACCCGTCAGCAAACGGCAGATAGCCTAGTGTTTACTTTCCAGGAGCAGACGCGGACCCAGCATTTTGGAATACCGGGCGGGCCGCCGGCTGGTTTTCAAACTTCGCCGGTGTGGGTGGGTCGGTGGGCATTTTCGCTGCGCACGGGTAAGTCGCCGCAGTTTCCGGCGCTGCCGTTGCTCACGGGCGAATATGCTGCGATGTACCAAAGCTCTTCTCAACCAGCTCTGTATGCGGGCCGAGGCCTCATTATGGAAGCTGCCCATGGCTGTGTTCCAAGCGGGCTTAGCGTAAGCTTTATCGGCATTTTTCCGGGGTTCAATGCGCCCGCTGGACAACTTAGCACCGGCATTGACATTGGGTGGCGGCAGGAGTTTTCGACAGTGCTGGCCCTGGGCGCAGTCGCGACGTTTGAATCCGGCCTGAGATACTACCGCCGTAGTGTGGGCACGCCGCTCACTTGCGGCTCCTTTAAGGGCTTTAGCAACCTGCTGCCTGCCCGCGCCGCGCAGGCGGCTGCCCTGGCCACGCTGCACCCCAACCCCGCCACCGACCAGGCCACCCTCACGCTGGCCCGTCCCGCCCGCCCCGGCCACATCCTGCGCCTGACCGATGCGCTGGGCCGCACGGTGTGGCAGGCGGCTGTGTCCGTGGGCCGCACGGCGCTGGCGGTGCCATTGACTGGGCAGCCCGCCGGCTGCTACCTGCTGCACCTGAGCGGCGCTGATGGTACTACCGCCACCTGGAGGCTGAACCACGAGTAAGAGGCGCCGCATAATTAGCGGGATGCTTCCGGCAGGGACTACTTGGTAGTTGCGCATAGCACCAGTTTAGTCCGGAGATGAAGCAGTGTTGTGATTTTTCCGCTTCAAATTATAATGAAGTTGTTTAATAGTTTGCCGGTTGGTCATGCCGAGCATGTGGCGCATCAAGCCAGGGACCGAGGCATCTCGCTCGGGCCGTCCGGGCAGTTCAACGAGGCGGGCGAGATGCCTCGGCTGCGCTCGGCATGACCGACTGATAAATTCCTAAACAGCTTTATTGTTACATTACGTTTCTTTCATTCTTTCACCCCAAAACACCCACAACCGCATGCGAATTTCTACATATTCCGCGGCGCTGTTAGCGCTGCTACTGGCTGGTTGTCAGCCCCAGGCCGATGAGCAACTGACGCCGCTGCCAAAGGCCGACCCTACGGCAGCGCTTAGCACACAGCAGCTCGATGCCCAGATTATGGAGCGGGTGCGCAGCAGTGGGCCGTTCGATTGGAACAAGGCCTCGGCGCACACGGTCTGGAGTGCCCTCGCCCAGTCTGATTACGTGCTGTCGGTTGGTTACCGACCGGCGGGCTTCACCGACAGTGAGCTACCGGCTGACGCCGCCACCGCGCCCGCCTGGCAGGCCGCCCGTGCGGAGGTTTTGAACCTGATTCTGACCGAGGAGCGCAAGGCACACCCCGAATTAACCATGGAGCAGCTCATTGCTTACCAGGAAAACGTGCTGCCGGTGCTTGATGTGACGGTGCGCGAGCTGAGCACGATTAAGGCCCTGCGCGGCAACCCACTGGTGCGCTACGCCGAGCCCATGGGCTACGAGCCCAATCGCCCGGCCGCCAACAAAGCGAAGGCGTCGCTGAGCAGCAGTGGCTGCGGCAATAATACGGCCACGGCCGACCTTACCGCCGGTATCGATTATGCGGTGCTCTCCAACGGCAGTAAATCGTCGTGGAACCAGGCCGACCAGTACCACGGCGTGCGTGCCGGTTGGAACCAGAGCACTGGCCAGGGCATCAAAATCCTGATTATTGACAGCGGCTGCTCCGATGCGCAGGAGAACCTGGGCACGGCCTTCAACCAGGGACAGAGTACCGGGCGCAGTATCGAGCGCCTCGTGACGCTGCCCCGCAACAGCTTTTTGGGCATTCCATACGGCAGCGCCGAAACGCCCAACGATGGCTGCGGCCACGGCACCAGCATGGCCGGTGCGGCCGCCGGCCCGCGGGGTACCGACGGCGCGGCCGTGGGTATGGCCTACAACGCCAACCTGATTACGGTGCGCGCCGCCGAAGACGTGTTCATCGACGCCAGCCGCGAGGTGAAGGGCATTGCCGATGCCTACGTGCTGGCCGGCAACCGGGCCGACGTGCGCATCATCAGCATGAGCATGGGCCGTCTCACCAGCTCATCGCAGCTGGCCGATGCCATTCGCTACGCCTACGGCCGGGGCAAGCTTATTTTCTGTGCCGCCGGTACCTCGTTCGACTGGACAGCCGGCTGGGTGGGCGTTATTTACCCCGCCTCCCTGCCCGAAGCCGTGGCCGTGACGGGCCTGAAAAGCGACCTCAGCACCCGCTGCGACGAGTGCCACATAGGAGCCGACGTAGAATTTTCGGTGGTGATGCAGCAAAGCAGCAACGACCGCCGGCCCCTCACGCTGGCCATGAGCGGCGATGTTCCGAGCACCGTGGGCGGCTCCTCGGTAGCCACCAGCAGCATGGCCGGCCTGACGGCCCTGGTGTGGGCCCGCTACCCCACTGAAACCCGCGCTCAGATTATGGGCCGCCTGGTCGCCGCCAGCTCCAATCGCACGGCCCGCAACAGCAGCTTTGGCTGGGGCCGTGTGAACGTGGGTGCGGCCCTGGGCACGCTGCCACTGTAGGTAGTTAAGCGTTGCGGGTTGAAAGTTAAAAGGCCCGCCTGGAAGTCCAGACGGGCCTTTTAACTTTCAACCCGCAACGCTTAACTCGGTTTAGGCGATGCTCACCTTCACCATGTTGGCTTTGCCCTTGTCCTGAATGGGCATCGAGCCGGTGTTGATGAACACATCGCCGGCCTCCAGGTGGCCGGTGGTGGTGAGCACGTAGCGGATGTCGGCCACGGTGCTGTCGGTGCTCACCAGGCGGTCGTAGTAGAAGCTGCGCACGCCCCACACCAGGCTCAGGGCCGTGAGCAGGGGGCGGCTGTCGGTGAAGATGAAGATGTTGGCTTTGGGGCGGTACTTGGCCAGCTGGAAGGCCGTGTAGCCGTGGTGCGTCATGCCGGTAAGGGCCATGGCGCCGGTGTTCTTGGCCAGATGGCAGGCGGCGGATAGCACGCTGTCGGCCATGAAATTCGGGCCGGCAGGGTCGATGGGCCACCATCTGTGGAAAAGCTCCGGGCTGCGGCTCTCCACGCTCAGAATAGTGCCCACCATCGAGCGAATTACCTCGGCGGGGTAGGCTCCCACGGCGGTTTCGGCGGATAGCATCACGGCATCGGCGCCGTCGAGCACGGCGTTGGCCACGTCGCTGGTTTCGGCGCGGGTGGGGCGGGGGGCCGTAATCATGCTTTCCATCATCTGAGTAGCCACGATGACGGGCTTGCCGGCCGCGTTGCACTTGGCAATAATCATCTTCTGGGCCATGGGCACTTCCTCCATCTTCACCTCCACGCCGAGGTCGCCACGGGCCACCATGATGGCATCGGAAATGGCAATGATTTCGTCGATGTTGCGCAGGCCGTCGGGCGTCTCAATCTTAGCCACCACGCGGGTCTTTTTGCCGGCTTCGGCAATCAGCTTTTTGATAAAGAGAATGTCGTCGGCTTTGCGGGCGAAGCTCAGCGCCACCCAGTCCACGTCGTGCTCCAGGCCAAATTTCAGGTCCTCGATGTCCTTCTCGGTCATCGACGGGGCCGATACTTCCGAATCGGGCAGGTTGATGCCCTTGCGGGGCTTCACGAGGCCGCCGTATACCACTTCCACGTCTACTTCCTGGTCGCGGTCGGTGGCCAGCACTTTCAACTCAATTTTACCGTCGTCAATCAGAATCATATCGCCGGCCTTCACATCGCGGGCCAGGCCCATGTAAATGGTGCTCAGGCGCGTGGCCGTGCTGATTTCCTTCTCGCCGCAGACCAGCTTGATTTTGTCGCCGGCTTTGATTTCGACCCCGCCGCCTTCCACCTCGCCCAGGCGGATTTTGGGTCCCTGCAAATCCTGCAACAGGCCCACCGACGTGCGCATGTCCTTGTTCAGCCGCCGTACCGTGTTGATAACCGACAGGTGGTCTTCGTAGGAGCCGTGCGAAAAGTTGAGGCGAAACACGTCAACCCCTTCGCGGATGAGGACACCCAGACGCTCGTAGGTATTGGAAGCGGGGCCGACAGTGGCCACGATTTTGGTTTTGTTGAATGTGTGGCGGTCTTCCATGCGGATTACTAGAAATGTCAATACAAAAAAACTCCCCACCTGAGCAAGGAGGGGAAATTTCAGCTTAGCTGAAATTGAGGCGGTGCCCCGAAGGATGGGCGCAGGCCGGCCGAGTGGTGCGGCTCCCTGCAAAAGTCGTTTAATTTTAGCGAAAAGCCATTCGTGGGCAGTGTGGTCTTTTTGTTTCGTCTTTCCGTTGGGTAAGATTATTGAAGCGAAAGCAGCGGTGCCCACCAATTCACAGCATTAAATTCTCCTTGTACTTTAGAGAATTGGGGTCGAACTGACAAGCATACTGCACCACATCCAGCGCCACCAGCTGCTGCAGCAAGGCCTCATCGGCCAGTTCACCGCTGCCGTTGCTCACGGCCAGCAGGTAATCGTATTCTTTTATATCGGGGGCCAGAAAAGGCTTTTTGAGCGTGGAGGGCGCAATAGAACGGTTGCGCAGCAGGCGAAACGTGAGGGTTTCGGTGGCGTACAGGTAGTGCGTGAACACGAGCCGGCCACGGCTGAGCAGGTTCAGCAGCAGCTCGGGCTGCTTCACGAGGCGCAGGCGCAGGGCGCGGTTCAGGGCCCAGGCCAGGGTGTAGTCGCGGGTGCTGCTCACGAGCCCAAATAGGGCAAAGTCGCACTCGTACTCAACGTCCAGGGTGAAAGTCTTCATTAGCGGCCGCCACCAGCATTCTTGGCCAGCGGGCGGGGCAAAGCTACGGCCCCCGGCGGGCCGCTGCCAGGGCCACCGCCATAATCTTGTACCCCCAATTCGGAAGCGCGGCCGTGCGTTAGTTGGAAAATCTCTCGTTACTTTGCGCCGTAGTTTTCCCTAAACCCCACGGAAATGTCTGAAATCGCAGAAAAAGTAAAGGCCATTATTATTGATAAACTGGGCGTTGAAGCCTCGGAGGTTACCCCCGAAGCCAGCTTCACCAACGACCTGGGTGCTGATTCGCTGGATACCGTTGAGCTCATCATGGAGTTCGAAAAGGAATTCAACGTGAGCATCCCCGACGACCAGGCCGAGAACATCGGTACCGTGGGCCAAGCCATTAGCTACCTCGAAGAGCACGCCAAGTAGTTTTGTCATTCCGAGCGAAGCGAGAAATTTGCGTAACATCTTTTACCCGCCTTTTTCGCTTCGCCCGGAATAAACACCTCGTTATGCGCATACCGGCCGGCCTGCCGCCGACCGGTTTTGCTGTTTAATCCTGCCTCACCTTTTGCGCCCCTGGCGCTTGCTTATGTCGTCCATCCGACGGGTTGTCGTTACCGGCCTTGGAGCCATCACACCGCTGGGCAATACTGTCCCGGCTTATTGGGAAGGCCTGCGCACGGGCGCTAGCGGCGCAGCCACCATCACGCGCTTCGACCCGGCCAAGTTCAAAACCCGCTTCGCCTGCGAAGTAAAAGGCTATGAAGCCGATAATTTTTTTGACCGCAAGGAGCACCGTAAAATGGACCTGTTCACGCAGTTCGCGGTAGTGGCGGCCGATGAGGCCATCGCCGATTCGGGCCTGCTCGAAAGCGGCGTGGACAAAGACCGGGTGGGGGTGATTTGGGGCTCCGGCATCGGCGGCCTGAAATCCTTGCAGGAAGAATGCTTTCAGTTTGAGCGGGGCGACGGCACCCCGCGCTACTCGCCCTTCTTTATCCCGCGCATGATTGCCGACTCCTCGTCGGGCAACATCAGCATCAAAAACGGCTTTCGCGGCCCCAACTTCGTCACGACTTCGGCCTGCGCCTCGTCGAACGATGCCATCATCGCGGCCTTCAACAACATTCGCCTCGGCCTGTCCGACGCCATGGTAACCGGCGGCTCCGAAGCGGCCATTACCGAATCGGGCGTGGGCGGCTTCAATGCCCTCAAGGCCATGAGCGAGCGTAATGACGACCCGGCCTCGGCCTCACGGCCCTACGACAAGGACCGCGACGGCTTCGTGCTCGGCGAGGGTGCCGGCGCACTGGTGCTGGAGGAATACGAGCACGCCAAAGCCCGCGGCGCGAAGATGTACGCCGAGCTGATTGGCGGCGGCATGTCGTCGGACGCTTACCACATTACCGCGCCCGACCCCAGCGGCAGCGGCGTGGTACTGGTGATGAAAAATGCCCTGCGCGATGCCGGCATCACTACGGCCGATGTGGACTACATCAACACCCACGGCACCAGCACGCCACTCGGCGACGGGGCCGAAATCAAAGCCATTGAGCAGGTTTTTGGCGAGCACGCCGCGAAGTTGAACATTTCCTCGACCAAAAGCATGACCGGCCACTTGCTGGGTGGGGCCGGCGGCATTGAGGCCGTGGCTTGCCTGCTGGCCATGCAGAACAGCCTGGTGCCGCCCACCATCAACCTGAATACGCCCGACCCGGAAATCAATCAGGCGCTGAACTTCACGCCAAACGTGGCCCAGGCCCGCGAGGTGCGGGTGGCGATGAGTAACACGTTTGGCTTTGGCGGCCACAACACGTCGGTTATTTTCCGCAAACTGTAGCTCACAAGCACTGATAAAAGCAGAACGTCATGCTGAGCGAAGCCGAAGCATCTCTATCGCGCAAGTAACTAATTACTGTTGCGGTAGAGATGCTTCGGCTTCGCTCAGCATGACGTTCTTGTTTGCTCACTATTTCTAGTACCCAATCACCCCTAAGTTTCTACCATTTTGCTCGGTTTTGTATCCCGGTTTTTTGCTTCTGATAAAGTGTTTCGGCAGGCGGTAGCTACCGTAACGGGCCAGACGCCCAAGAATGCCAAGCTGTACCGGCTGGCTTTCACGCATTCGTCGGCCGTGCGGCAGCAGCCGGCCATTGGCCGGCACCAGACCAACGAGCGGCTGGAGTTTCTCGGCGATGCCGTGTTGGGCACGGTGGTGGCTGAATACCTGTTCAAAAAATATCCTTACGAGCAGGAAGGCTTTCTGACGGAGGTGCGCTCGCGCATTGTGAACCGCGAAAGCCTCAACGGCATCGCCCTCAAACTGGGCCTCGATGCGCTGGTGCAGTTGGATGTGGCGCAGGGCCGCGCCGCCCGCTCGCGCTCGGTGAATGGCAACGCGCTGGAGGCATTGGTGGGGGCCGTGTACCTGGATTTGGGGTATAAGTCGGCCCGTAAATTCGTGCTCACGCGCCTCGTGAAAGGGTTTGTGGATGTGCACACCATCACGACCACCACGGCCAACTTCAAGAGCAAGCTGGTAGAATGGGCCCAGCGCCAGGGCAAAGTCCTGCGCTACGACATCACCGGCGAAGCCCGGCCGGGCGGCATGATGGAATTCACGGCCACCGTGCTGCTCGACGAGGAAGTGGTGGCTACCGGCATGGGCCTGAGCAAGAAGCAGGCAGAGCAGCTGGCCGCCGACCGGGCCCTGACGGAGCTAGGAGTGAGTTGAAATTAAAAAAATTATTAATTAAAAATGAGTTGTGTTGCTGCTTGGTTAGGGCTTCCGCACCAAATATCAGGCATTTCGCAGCAGTTGCCGGAGATACTCATTATCATACGCG
>NZ_BMGY01000042.1 GCF_014640435.1 Hymenobacter frigidus
GCCCTATCAAGCTGATTTTAGCTCAAAACTCACCCTCACCCCTTAATTTTTAACACAGTTCATGTAATGTAGAAAGCCCCGACTCTGTTAAAGAGTCGGGGCTTTTTTTAATTGGAATATTTGTCACATTTCGGGGCTGGTCGCTGAAAACAGGACGGACTGCTTCGTCGTCTTTCCTTATGATGACGGTTGGTTTAGTTGAGTCCCAACTCATTGAACTTGCGTTTGCCGCGCGCAAAATAAGCCCACACCAGGCTGCCGTTGTAGACTCCGGCGCGTTGCGCCACCCGCAGATGGGGCTTCGCGGCCAGCCGCTGCTGCCGCCAGTAACCCAGCTTCCCATAGAAGCTGAAGTGGGCTCGTAAAACCGCCCAGAAATTGCGGACTTGCCCGCCCGCCAGAAACCGCAGGCCCGCCACACCGTCCAGCACGAGGCGCTGGAACATGGGGCCGAGTAACTCGCCGGGCGCGGCATTTTTATACAGCAGAGCTAGCCCGTTGCGGAAGTTGAGGTAGGTTTTGCGGGGGTTGGTTTTGGGCAGGGTGCCGCCGCCTACGTGGTGCACGGCGCTACCGCCGTGGTACCATACCTCGTGGCCGGCGTTCTGGAGGCGCCAGCAGAAGTCAATTTCCTCCATGTGCGCAAAAAAGGCGGGCTCCAGGCCGCCTAAAGCTTGCCAGGCCGTGCGGCGCACCAGCAGGCAGGCCCCGCTGGCCCAGGCCACCGGGCGCGGGTCGTCGTACTGGCCTTGGTCGCGTTCGAGGGTATCGAAGAGGCGGCCGCGGCAGAAGGGGTAGGCCAGGCGGTCGAGGTAGCCGCCGCCGGCCCCCGCGTATTCGAAGCGCGTGGGGTCGGCGTGGGCCAGGATTTTGGGCTGCACGGCGGCAATGCGCGGGCTGGCTTCCAGCAGGGCGCGCAACGGGCGCAGCCAGCCGAGCGTGACTTCCACGTCAGAATTCAACAGGACAAAAAAGTCGCTGTCAACCTGCTTCAACGCCTGGTTGTAGCCTTCGCAGAAGCCGAAGTTACGCTCCAGGAGCAAGAGCTCCACGGTGGGAAAGTCGCGGGCCAGCAGCTCCACCGAGTCGTCGGTAGAAGCATTGTCGGCCACGATAACGCGGGCTCCATCGGCGTGGGCAATAACGCCGGGCAGGAAACGACGCAGAAAGTCCACTCCGTTCCAGTTCAGGATAACCAACGCTACATCGGCGCAGGGCTTGAGCAAAGTATGCGGAAGGAGCAAAGCAGGGGTGTCTCTATCCAACCCTTTCCCTTCAGGTATTTGCGCCGCCAATAATTCTTCCTTGCTCATCAAGTCTAGGTTACACGCCGAAGCCGCTTAAATCGAGGCCAGGTACGTTGGGCATGAGGCCACTGGTTTTGCGCTTTAGTTCCTGGGCCGCCAGCTCGGCGGCTTCGTCCAAAGCTTTGTTCACGGCGGCTACCACGAGGTCGGCCAGCATGTCGCGGTCCTGCGGCGTGAGCAGGCTTTCGTCAATTTCAAGCTTGAGGATTTTGCGGTGGCCGTTGGCCGTGGCGCGCACCAAGCCGCCGCCCGCCTCGCCGGTGGCGGTGATGTGTTGAATTTCCTGTTGGGCCTGCTGCATTTTGTCTTGCAGCTCTTTCACTTTGCCCATCATGCCGGTCAGGTCGAATGCCATGTGTCAGTTATCAGTTAGTAGTTATCAGTGAGCAGGTAACAAGCTGGCGGCCGAAAAGTGCGGCCGCTGCGCCAATTAAGGATGCCAAACCCCGGCGTTAGGTTGGTCAATAAGACAAGTTTTATTTCAGAATCGTGACCGAGCCCGTGGCCGTGAAGCGCTGGCCATCCTCGCCGTCCTGCTGAAAGCGCCATATATACGCGCCCAGCACCGGAGGGCGGCCCTTGATGTTGCCGTCCCAGGTTTCGCTGCGCTGGGTGCCGCGAAATACTTCCTGCCCGTTGCGGTCGACCACCACGAAAGTGTAGTTGCGCAAATACCGCCCTTTCACTTCGAGCACGTCGTTGAGCCCGTCGCCGTTGGGCGTAAAAGCCGTGGGCATGCTCAGAGAAATGCGCCGTGAAACCGTGGCCACGTTCGAGTAGCTGAAGGTGCCCGCTGGTAGGCCGGCCCCGCTCATTTGGAGGCGGTAGCGCAGCGTCTGCCGGTCGGTGGGCGGCGTGAGGTCGGTGGCACTGCTGCCGCTTGCGGGTAGGCTGCTTAGTACCGCGCCATCGGGAGCAAGGCGCTGCAGCGTGTAGCTGACCGGTATGGTTGGGTCGGGGCCGCTGAAGGGCGTCCAGGTCAGTGCAGCAGTGGTGCCGTCGGGGTCGGCTGCTGTCGCCGTGAGCAGGGCGGGGCAAGTGCTGGCGCTTTCGGACGAGGCGTTCTGGCACACATCGGACTGCTGTACCGTGTAGCAGGGGGGCTGAGCGCGCAGCTCGGCCACATCCGTCGAGTCGCGGCGGGGGCGCAGCGAGGTGGTGGTGCCGAAATCAGTAAGGGTCTGGCCGCCCACTGCGCGGCGGTAGCGCAATGTATTGCCGGTTGGCAGGGCCGAGCCCGCGGCTAGCACGGGCGTCAGCACTACTACGTTATTCAGATTGAAGCTGGCCACCAGCAACGGGCGGGCGGGCGGAAGCGTTGATTGCGTGAGCACGGAAACCTCGTTCGAAACGGACGTGCGGGGCCCCAGCAGCGTGGCCGTGACGCGGTACGTGTAGGTAGTGCCGCATACTACGTTCGGGTCTTCCAGGCCCCCGCTGATGACAGATAATCCCGTGATAGTCGTGCCGTTGCGGCTGACCGTGTACGGCCCGCCCGTACCGCCGCCGCTGAGCAGCAGCTGGTTGCGGTTCTGGCTGGAAGTGCCGCTGAGGCTGAGGGTGCAAATGGTGGGCGTGAAGGCCACGCTGCCGCCGCAGTAGTCCTTGCGGGCAATGCGGTAGCAGCCGGTGGCGGCGGGCACGGTGAGGCTCGTGTTGCCGGGCGCAACCGGCACGGTGGTTACGTCGGTGAAGGCGTTGCCCTGGCCTTCTTTCTGGAGAGTATAGAGGAAGCCGGCGGGCAATTGGCTCACTGCTAGCGTAGCAGCGCCGCCCGGCGATGGTCCTTGCAGGGTGAGGCTGGTGAACAGCGGCTGTTGCGGTACGGGCGGGCTGATGGGCAGCGTGCGAAATCCTTCGCATACAGTATTGGCGTTGTATTTACCTGTGACGGTAACGCTGGTGGCCCCGGCTGGCAGCGACACTATCGTGGGCACGTTGCGCGCTACGGTACCAAAGCCCGGTACCGTGTAGCTGTCGTAGTTGGTGTCCGTAATGGTGACCAGGGTCGAGCCGCCGGGGCAGGCCTCCACTTGGAAGTTGGGCGGTGGCGTGCCCACCACTTTCACGTTGCGGATGTAGTAAGTTGGGCTCCCCGAAACGTTGGCGAATTCCGAAATCGTGACATCGCCCACCGCCGCCGCCGTGGGCGTGTAGATATACGGGGCCTGATTGGGTGGCACGCAGGCAACTGGTACGGAGTTCGTATAAGTCACATTACGCCCCGGCAATACGCCATAGGTGAGTAGATTAAGCGGAATATTGCGGCCGGGATATTGTTCGAAGGAATACCGCCGGCCCACGCACATGGCGTCCACCTTGACCGCAGGATTGGCGGTCACGTCGAAAATCTCGAAGGTGAACTGCGGCTGGGTCGGGCTGGCGCAGCCCTGCGCCCAGCCCTGTTGCGCGCCGCTGAGCGAGAATAAGATGAGAAAGCAAAAACAGCGGTTCAGCAGCTTCATAAGCGGCGTTCGGGAAGCGGATTGAGGCAAGAGGAGCAGACGAAACGCACAAAACCAGTCCGGCGTGCTGGGGCCGACAGCCAATCAAACGAATTTGAATGCGGGCCTATTGCCAGTCAAACTTACGGATGAAGGCGGCGGCGCGGTGCAGGTCGGGGTAGAGCACCCGGTCCTGGCCCACAAACGTGATTTCCTCGCGGAAGGCTGCCACCACCTTCTCCAACGCGTCGGACGTGCGGCCGGGCCGGCGGAAATCCAGCGCCTGGCAAGCCGTTAGCAACTCGATGCCCAGCACCTGCTCCACGTTTTCGATGACGCGGCGGGCCTTGGTGGCGGCGTTGGCGCCCATGCTCACGTGGTCCTCCTGGCCGTTGCTGCTCACAATGCTGTCGACCGATGCCGGCGTGCAGAGCTGCTTGTTCTGGCTCACGATGCCGGCGGCGGTGTATTGCGCAATCATCAGTCCGGAGTTCAGGCCCGGCTCGGCTACCAGGTACTGAGGTAGCCCGCGCTGGCCCGAAACAAGCTGATACGTGCGCCGCTCCGAGATGCTGCCCAACTCGGCCACGGCCAGGGCCAGGTGGTCGAGCGCCAGCGCCAGCGGCTGGCCGTGGAAGTTGCCGCCGCTCAGAATCAGGTCTTCGTCGGGGAAGATATTGGGGTTATCCGTCACCGAGTTGCACTCGGTTTCAACTACCTGGGCCACGTAGGCCAGGGCGTTGCGGCTGGCTCCGTGCACCTGCGGCTGGCAACGGAACGAGTACGGGTCCTGCACGGCCCGGCGCGGCTGGGTTTGCAGCTCCGAGCCGGCCAGCAGCTCGCGCAGCCGCCGGGCCACCAGCACCTGCCCGGCGTGCGGCCGAATGCGGTGCAGGTGCTCATTGAATGGGTCCACGCCGCCGCCAAACGCCTCCGTCGACAGCGCCCCAATCACATCAGCCGCCGCCACCAAGCGCTGGGCGCGCAGCACCCCATCCACGGCGTAGGCCAGCATGAACTGGGTGCCATTGAGCAGGGCCAGGCCTTCCTTGGCTTGCAGCGCCAGCGGCTCCCAGCTGAAGAGGCTCATGGCATCGGCCGCCGTGAGTCGATATCCCTGGTAGTTCACTTCGCCCAGGCCCAGCAGGGGCAGGCACAAGTGGGCCAGCGGGGCGAGGTCGCCCGAGGCGCCGAGCGAACCTTGCTCGTACACCACGGGCAGCATCTCGCGGTTGTACATGGCCACCAGGCGTTCGGCGGTAGCCAGCTGCACGCCGCTGTGGCCGTAGCTCAGGCTCTGGGCCTTGAGCAGCAGCATGAGCCGCACCAGGTTCTGCGGCACTTCGGCCCCGGTGCCGCAGGCGTGCGACATCATCAGGTTGACTTGCAGCTGGGCGCGGGCATAGGGCGGAATGCTCACGTTGCAGAGCGAGCCGAAGCCGGTGTTGATGCCGTAAATCGGGGTGTCATCCTGGGCCAGGCGCTGGTGCAGATAGTCGTGGCAGGCGGCAATCTGTCGGCGGGCATCATCGTCGAGCTGCACGGGCCGGCCATCGGCCAGCAGGGTTGCCAGCGCGGCCAGGGTGAGGGGCTGCGCGGGCGAAATAACGTGGGTGGGCATTGGGGGGGTGGGAGTATATGGTGAAGCGGGGAGGGCAAAGAACGAAAAAAACTCCCCTCCTTACCAAGGAAGGGAGTCATCGTTCAATTCAATGCTAAGCTACTCCGCCGTGAGGGCGGCCACTACTTCGGCCAGCGGCAACACGCGCTCCGTGCCCGAAGCCATGATTTTGATTTTGGCCACGCCCGCCGCGATTTCCTCGGGCCCGAGCACGATAACCAGCGGAATGCCCTTGGCGTCGGCGTACTTGAACTGCTTTTGCAGCTTGGTTGCGTCGGGGTATAATTCGCTGGGAATGCCGGCGGCCCGCAACTGGGCCAGCAGCGGCAACGCGGCCCGGCCGCTGGCCGCGTCGAAATGCGTGATGAGGCAGCGGGTGGGCGTTTCGGCCGTAGCCGTGAACAAATCCAGCGCCTCCAGGCAGTCGTACAAGCGGTCGACACCGAACGAGAAGCCCACGCCCGACACGCCCGGCAGTCCAAACGAGCCCGTGAGGTTGTCGTAGCGCCCGCCGCCGCTCACGCTGCCCATCTGCACGTTGTTGATTTTTACCTCGAAAATGCAGCCCGTGTAGTAGGAAAGGCCCCGCGCCAGGGTGGGGTCAAACTCCAGCCGGTCGAACTGCTCGAAGCCGGAGGCCACCAGCAGGTCGCGCACGGTGGTCAGCTCGGTCAGGCCGCGGTAGTTGGCGGCATCTTCGGTTTCTTCCGTGGCGTCGGGGCGGGGGCCATCGGGCTCCACGCCAGCCGTGACGAAGCCGGCCAGCAGACGTTCCAGCTTTTGCTCGTAGTCGCCCTCCACGCCCAGCAGCGCAAATAACGTTTCGATGGTGGGTTCCGAAAAGCCGCGTTCCAGCAGCTCCTTGGTCACGCCGTCGCGCCCAATTTTGTCGAGCTTGTCGATGGCTACGAACAAATCGGTCTCGCGGCCCTCGCCGCCCAGCGCCTGGTAAATGTTGCGCAGTACCCCGCGGTGGTTGATTTTGATGGTGAAGTCGTGCAGCCCCAGCCCGCCCAGCACCTGGGCAATCATGAGCACGATTTCGGCTTCGCAGAGCAGCGAGTCGGTGCCCACCACGTCGGCGTCGCACTGGTAAAACTCGCGGTAGCGGCCGCGCTGGGGGCGGTCGGCGCGCCACACGGGCTGCATCTGGTAGCGCTTGAAGGGGAAGGTGAGGGTGCCCCGGTTCATGGCCACGTAGCGGGCGAAGGGCACGGTGAGGTCGTAGCGCAGGCCTTTTTCGGCCACTTTAGGCAGCAGGGCTTTCGAGCCGGTGGCTAAATCCCCGGCCGTCACGTCCTTGGCGAAATCGCCCGAGTTCAGGACTTTAAACAGGAGCTGGTCGCCCTCGTCGCCGTACTTGCCCGTGAGCACGGAGAGGTTTTCCAGCGTCGGGGTTTCGAGGGGCGCAAAGCCAAACGACTCAAACGTGCGGCGGATGACGTTGAAAATGTGCTGGCGACGCGCCACCTGGGCCGGACCAAAATCGCGGGTGCCTTTCGGAATACTGGGTTTCTGCATAACGGGGCAAAGGTAGGGGCCGAGCCGTTGTGGGGTAGGCTGCTTAGTGATTCAAAAATTCGTCATCCTGAGCGCAGCGAAGGACCATCTCACACCTTAAAAATAATTGTTCGGGCGTGAGATGGTCCTTCGCTGCGCTCAGGATGACAGGTAAGGATGACTTCGCAAACGGCGGCGATTGCAAATGCAAAAACAAACCCCGCCGCCGAACTAATCGACGACGGGGTTCTTGCAGAAAGAAGGCAGGCGCGTAGTTACTCTTTCGTAAACTCAAACGCCCCGCCGCCCTGCTTCAGCACGAAAGCGGGCTTGGCCGCATCAAACTCCAGGCGCACGCCGGCCATGTCGAACTTGAACACGTCCTTGCTCACGGCTTCCAGGGTGAAGGCGGGCTGGCCGGTGGCCTGGGCCTTGAGGCCGGTATCGCCCCTGGTGAGCACGATTTTTAGGGGAATCTGGGCGCTGCCGTAGCTGCCCACGTAGCGGTCGAGGTCGGCGGGGGCGGGCACGAAGGCGCTGGCGAGGATTTCCGGCTTCAGGGCCACGCGGGCGTCGCGGCTGGCCAGGGCCCAGGCCGTGTGGAAGATGTGCTGGCCGCGCCGGGCCAAGGCCGGGAAGTTAATCAGGGCCACGTCGTCGGTGGCCTGGTGGTACTGGGGGTGCAGGCCGCTGGTGTAGAAGATAATCGGCACGTTGTGCTTGGCAAAGTTGTAGTGGTCGGAGCGGTAGTAAATGCGCTCCGGGTCCTGGGGGTCGTTGTACTTGTAGTCGATGGCCAGCGGGTTGTACTGCTGGTTGGTGGCCTCGCTCAAGGTATGCAGCTCACTGGAGAGCTTGTCGTCGCCCACCAAGTAGAGGTAGTCGCCCTTGCCTTGGTGCAGGCTGTCGACGCGGCCCACCATGTCGATATTGAGGTTGGTGACGGTGTTTTCGAGCGGAAAAATGGGGTGGTCGGTGTAGTACTGCGAGCCTAGCAGGCCTTCTTCCTCGCCGGTATTGGCTAGAAACAGGATGCTGCGGCGCGGGCCGTGCCCGTCCTTTTTGGCCTGGGAAAAGGCGCGGGCCAGGGCCAGCACGCTCACCGTGCCCGAGCCGTCGTCGTCGGCCCCGTTGTACACCACGCCGTCCTTGATACCCAGGTGGTCGTAGTGAGCCGATACCACCAGCACTTCGTCTTTTTTATCCGAGCCTTCGAGGTAACCCAGCACGTTTTCGGTGGTGAAGACTTCGTTTTTCACCGCCAGCTGCACGGTAGCCGTAGCGGGCTTGAAGGGCGAGGGAACGGCTTTGCCGGCGGTGGCCACCGCTTTCCGGTAGTTGCTGAGGCCGGCGGGCGTAGTGCCCAGCAGCTTCGCGCCCAGTTCGGGCGACACCAGGATGATGTTGAAGCCGGGGCGCTTTTTGCCGCCCACGAAGGTCAGCTGTTCCTGATTGATGGCGTCGCCAAAGTGGGCCGGCACCTTCGCAAACGCCTCAGCCGTGGGCAGGATGATGGTCACGGAACGGGCCTTCATCGGAAAAATAACGCTTTGACGGGCCATCAGCCCTGCCATGCCCGGGCCGCCGTAGGGGCTCGGCTTGCCATCGGCGCCCAGCAGCGCCTGCCCCTTGGCGTTGGTTGGCTCGCCCAGCAGCATGACGACGTCCTTGCCCGTGTAGTCACCCGCCGCCGCAAAGTCCGAATACTTATCCTCCTTAATGGCGTAGCCGATGAACACGGGCTGCACCGCCGTGGGCGCGGCAAAAGTGTCGTCGGTGCTGAACGCGTAGAAATCCTTGGTGCCCCGGTAGGTTTTGCTGCCCACCTTGGCCGTAGAGGCGGCCGCATTCAGCGAGCCCCGGTTCATGTCGAAATGCTGGAGGTGGGCATTGTCCGATTTTTGCACCGGCCCCGTGAGGCCGTAGGCGGCAAAGGCTTTGGCGATGTAGTCGGCGGCCATTTTCTGGCCCTTCTTGCCGGTTTCGCGGCCCTCGTAGGCATCCGAAGCGAGGACGGTTAAGTCAGCTTTCAACCCGTCGGGCGTGATGGTGGCTGCGTAGGGCAACGACCAGTCGGTGGGAGCAGCCGGAGCGACGGGCGCAACCACTGAGGAGATTTCGGCCCGGCCGGGCTTCATTTTCACTTTGAGCTTGCCGGGGCTCGGGGACTGGGCCGCCACGGTGCCGGCCGCGAGCAGCAGCGCCAGGGTCAAGTGCAGGGGAGTACGCATGATGATGGGTTAAGCAGAAAAAGGTGTGTTGATAGTAGTAATTACCAGTAAAAGAGGGTAGAGGATGCCCCGGCCCCAACTCAGCCCCCGAACCCGCCACCGCCTTGGGGCGCGCTCTCGATGCGGCCCGGCTTGGCCTTGCTGGCCCCGATGTACCAGGTGAAACCCAGCCAGCCCACGCGGCTTTCGTCCTTGTTGTAGCGGTAGCTGGTGAGGGCGTCGGTTTGGATTTCGTTACGGTTCTGCTGGGTATTGAGCAAGTCGCTGATGCGCAAGGTAAGCGCGGCGCGGTCGGAGAAGAGGCGCTGGCGCAGGGCCAGGTCAAGTTGCCCCTGCGCCAGCTGCCGGCCCTGGGCCGTGATTTGAGCCGAGTGCAGGTTGCCGCTCAGCTGCACGTCCAGCGTGGGGCGAATGGTGAAGTTGTTGGCCAGGCGCAGGGTGCCTACCAGGGCCTGGCGGTTGGTGCCGAGGCCGTTGCTGGCAATCTGGGCGCGGTACACCGACGAGCTGGCGTTGAGCCTCCACCACTTCGTCAGCGGCTGGTTCAGGCTGAACTCGGCCCCGAGATTGGTGGTGCGGCCGGCGTTGAGGTAGGTTTCGGCCGTGACGAGGCCCGCGCCGGGGCCGGCCAGGCGGGTGGCCAGCGTGTCCACGTAGCGCAGGCGCTGCACGGCGTCGGTGGTGATGCGGGCGAATACCGTGGTCGTAATCGTGGCTTGGCCCAGGCTCAGCTGGTGGCCCAGCTCGATGTTGTGGCTGAATTCGGCCCGCAGGCGGGGGTTGCCGAGGCGGTAGCTGCGCGGGTCCTGATAGATGGCCAGGGGCAGCTGCTGCATGAAGTTGGGACGGTCGAGGCGGCGGGCGTAGCTCAGCTGCAGGCGGTTCTGGCCGGCTTCTTTGCCCAGCTCCCGGCTCAGCGTGGCCGAGGGAAACAGGTTGAAATAGTCCTGAGTCAGGCTGCCGCGCTGCTCAATGCCGGCCCCGCCCTGCACCGTGCCGGCGTTGTGGGTCAGTTCGCCGCGCAGGCCCGCCTGGGCGCTCCACTTGCCGCCGAGGGGCCGCTGCATGGTCACGTAACCAGCGGGTACCACCTGCTCAAACGTGTAGGTGAGCGAGCGGGTGGGGTCGTTCTGGAAGTCGTTGGGGCGGCTCTCACTGTTGGTAAACCCGAAGCCGTTCGAGCCGCGGTTTGACTGGCGCTCTACTTTCAGCCCAGCTTCGAGGCGGCCCTTACCGGCCAGCAGCGGATGCACGTAATCAACCTGGCCAAACTGAATGTTGGCCACCACATCAAGCTGTTGGCGGGTGCCAGGCTGGGCAATGGTGGGGGCCCCGGCCTCGGCGTATTGCTGTTGCACCACGGGCACGCCGGCATCAATCACCACGCCGCCGAAGTTGGCCGTCAGCTCGCGGCCTTCGTGCTTTTCCCAGGTGCGGCAGTAGCTGCCGTCGTAATTCAGCAGCTTCACTTTCACGTCCAGGTCCTGCTGGCCCCGGGTGCGCTGCACGGGTCCGTTGTCGGTTTGCTGGGTCAGCAGCTGGCCTTCCGATTCGATATTCAGCTCGGTGCCGGGCGAGACGTGCAGGCTCAGGCTCTGGTTTTTGGGTAGTTCCAGGTCCACGCCCACCTGCAACGAATGGTTGGCGTGCCGCTCCCGGCCGATACCATTTTGGGTAGTGTTTACGGTTTGCAGGCCCTGGGCCGTGAGCAGGCGGGCCGTTTGCTCGCGGTGGCCGTGGTTCTGATAGGTTTCGTCGCGGCCGTCATACGAGGCCTGCCAGGTGGCTTTGCCTTGCTTGCGGCTCAGGCTTAGGCCGGCGCTGTACTTGTCTTGCGTGCCCAGGTTGAATGCAGCGGTGCCGTTGGTGCCGTTTTTCACCTCTTTCTTGGTAATGAGGTTGATAACCCCGCCACCACCCGAAGCATCATACTTAGCCGAGGGATTGGTGATAACCTCCACCTGGGCAATGCGCGAGGCCGGAATCTGGTCGAGGCGCGGGCCGCCGCCGGCCCCGCCGTTGCTCACGCCGGCCGGCTTGCCGTCGATGAGGATGGTGAGGTTGGAAGTGCCGCGCATGCTCACCGTGCCGTTCACGTCCACGCTCACCGAGGGCACGTTTTGCAGCACATTGGCCGCCGTGCCGCCGATGCTGCCCAGGTCTTTTTCCACGTTAATCACCCGCTTGCCCAACTCTTCCACTACGGTCGCCTTTTGGCCGGTCACCACCACTTCGCCCAGCTTGGTGGCGGTGGCAGCCGTCATTTTTAGTCCCGACAGCTCCACGGTTGGGGCGGCGGCCGTAAGGGTAAAGCGGCGGCGCAGCACGCGGTAGTTCAGGTCCTGCACCCGCAGCAAATACGTGCCGTAGGGCAGGGCCAGGGCCTTGAAGCCGCCCCGTTCGCTGCTTTGGGCCACGGCCACAAACGTGGAATCAGCGGCGCGCAGCAGCAGTACATCGGAAAAAGGCACGGGCTGGCCTGAGCCTTCTTCCACCAGGTTGCCACTCACGCTGCCGAAGCCGCCGGTCTGGGCCGAAGCGCCGAAGGGCAGTGCCAACATGGCCACGGCCGTGCCAAGCAATAAGTGGTTAGCGCGGGAAAGAAAGGAGGGAGGAGTAAAAGTCTTCATGATGCAGAGGTGAGATGTGAGGGGGCGAAGGCAGCATTCAGGTTAGGCAGCGGCCGCGGTTCCGCTGCGGAGGAGAATCTTGCCAGCGCCCAAGCCTCGGTGAATGAGGAAATGCAACCGGGTAGCGGGCCAACTTTGGTACACGCTAACGTCAGCTACTAGGCTTTGTATGGAACAAATGTAAAACAGGTACTTTGTAAAGCAAGGTACTGATGAAATAAATCTCTAATAAGCTAAGCTTTTCAAATTGTTACCAACTGTGAATCAAGAGTTAGAAGAATGAAAATATTTCCCTCATTCAAGTAAAGTCAGGCTGTTTGTAGTCTGAACTTCTGGGGCGACAGATGCAAGCGCCTCAATTTGGGTTGCCCGCAACGGCTGTTATTTCGCTGACGTCCCTTTTTACCACCTGAATTCAGGTGGTGAGTCGCCTCCTGTGAGGTGTTTACTGTTTGTCACACGCCGTTCAAACACAAAAAAGCCCTGACCATCGGGCCAGGGCTGAAAATTCAACTAGCAAACAAGCCAACTACCGCCGCTTCAACGGCGGCCTGGGCTTGGCTTTGGGCTTCGCGGCACCGTCCACCAGCAGGCCGTTGCGGTAAGTCACGGTGCGGTCTATTGTTTTGCCGTCCTCCTTGTAGTAGGTCCACACCCCGCTCTGCTTACTGTTGCGGTACTGCCCGCTCACGGCCGCCGTGCCGTCTTCGCGCAACTCGCGGAAGGCCCCCTGAATCTGGCTGCGTACATAGGTGGTCTCCTTGCGCAGCTTGCCCGAGGCGAAGAACTCCTGCCCAATGCCACCCATGAAGCCGTTCAGGTAAGGCTGGCGGCTTTGCACCTGCCCATTCTCGAAGTAGGTGAGGCGGTCGCCAAGTAAGCGGCCGCTGGGGCCGTAGGTTTCGGCCTTGCGCACGGCCTTGCCATCGGGGTAAAACTCGCGCCAGGTGCCAGCTGGTCGGTTGTTCTTAAACTGCTCCTCGGCCTGCACCAGCTTGCCCTCAGCATCCTGGTAGCGCGTGATTTTGCGGTCGCGGCCGTTGTTGCCGTAGTCGGTTTCCTCGCGCAGGTGGCCATTGGCGAAGTATTCCAGGCCGTGGCCCGTCGGGATGCCGTTGCGGTAGGTCAGCTTACTTTTCACCTGTCCGCTCTCGAAGTAGCTGGTGGCGGGGCCATCAAGGTTACTGGTGCCGGTGGGCGGGGCCACGCGCTTGGTCAGGTCATCACCGAGGGCGTTTCTCACCGGCCGCTGCACCAGCGGAGCAGGCGCGTAGATACTCTCAGTCTGGAGTTTACCGCTTTGGTAGTAGCTGCGGTAGCGCCCGCGGCCGTTCTTGTCGGCCAGTACTTCCACTTCAATCTGGCTGTTCGGGTAATACGTTTTGTACGGACCCGATAACAGCCCGCGCGTGAAGCTGCCCTCGCTCTGCACCACGCCGTTGGGGTAGTAAAACTTCACCGCGCCGTTGGGTTGCCCTTCCACGTAGCCGATTTCGGCCTGGGTCTTGCCGTCCGGGTACAGCGCCTTTAGCGGGCCGTTGGGTTGGCCTTTCACCAAGGTGGTTTTCAGGCGCACCTCGCCGCTGGGGTGGAAGTAGGTTAGCTCGCCATTGGGTTCGTCGTTTTCAAAGAAGCCGGCCTGCGCCACTTTGCCGTCGTTGTAATACGTTTTGAACGGGCCCTGGCGAATGCCGTCGCGATAGGTCGCCTCCAGCCGCCGGGTGCCGGTGGGGTAAAATTCCACGTACGCTGAGTCGCGCTTGCCCTGCGTGAAGCTAGTTTGCTGCTCCAGCTTGCCGTTGCGGTAAAAGCGCTTGTACGGGCCCTGCGGCACGGTGTCGGCCGCCACCAGAGCCGTATATACCTCGCGCCTGTGCACTTTGGTCGAATCAAAAAAGGTGATTAACCGGCGCAGGCGCTGGCCCTGCGAAGGGAAGGCCAGCGTTAGAAGAAGCAAAGGCAACAAATATTTCATAAATCACTGATTGGCGCTGATTAACCGTGATTTCACTGATTAACCGCAGGGTGCAAACGGTAACCGCTCTGTGTTTCGTTTAATTCAGCGGCATTTCTCCCTGACAAAGAAAGAGCCACTCCAATTAAGGAGTGGCTCTTCTGAATTTATCCCGCCTGCTTCCTGACTAAAAAATCATCGAACCGAACAAGGAAAAATCAGTGAAATCACGGTTAATCAGCGACAATCAGTGCTTTAGAGTAATGATTCAACCACAATGGCGCTGGCCCCGCCGCCGCCGTTGCAAATGCCGGTGACGCCGATTTTGCCGCCCTCGTTCTTCAGCACGTTCATCAGCGTGGTCACAATGCGTGCGCCCGAAGCGCCCAGCGGGTGGCCCAGGCTCACGGCCCCGCCGTACACGTTCACCTTGCTGCCTTCCAGGTTCAGGAGCTTGTTATTCGCCAGGCTCACCACCGAGAACGCCTCGTTGATTTCGTAGAAATCTACGTCAGCCGCCGTTTTACCGGCGTTTTTCAGCGCTTTCGGAATTGCCAGCGACGGCGAAGTCGTGAACCACTCCGGAGCTTGCTCCGCATCGGCAAAGCCCAAAATACGGCCGATGGGCTTGAGGCCCAGGGCATCAGCTTTCTCACGGCTCATCAGCAGCACGGCGGCCGCGCCGTCGTTCAGGGTCGAGGCATTCGCCGCCGTCACGGTGCCACCGTCTTTGATAAAGGCTGGCTTGAGGCCGGGTACCTTGGCGAAGTCGACTTTGAGGTATTCCTCGTCGTCCTCAATCACCGTGGTTTTACCGCGGCTCTCGATGGTTACGGGCACAATTTCGTCCTTCTTCTTGCCGGCCTTGGCAGCCGCCGCGCTGCGGGTGTAGCTCTCGATGGCGAAGGCATCCTGCTGCTCGCGGGTGAAGCCCATTTCCTTGGCCGTGTTCTCGGCCGCGTTGCCCATGGCGTAGTCGTGGTACGGGTCCCAGAGGCCGTCGCGCACGAGGCCGTCAATCATCTGGCCGTGGCCGTACTTGGCCCCAAAACGAGCTTTGTCCAGGTAGTAAGGCACGTTGCTCATGCTCTCCATGCCGCCGGCCAGAATCACGTCGGCCTGCCCCAGCATAATGGCTTGGGAAGCGAACATGATGGCCTTCGAGCCCGAGGCACACACTTTATTCACGGTCGTGCACTCCACGGTGTCGGGGAGGCCAGCCTTCTTAGCCGCCTGCCGGGCCGGAGCCTGGCCCAGGTTGGCCGAAATCACGTTGCCCATAATCACCTGCTCCACTTCCGAGGCGGCAACGCCGGCTTTCTCCAACGCTCCTTTCAGCGCAATTGCCCCCAGCTCAATGGCCGATAGCGAGGACAGCGCCCCCCCAAACGAACCAATTGGCGTGCGGACGGCAGATATGATGACAACTTCTTTGGTTTGCATACAGGGATATTAAAGGGTGGGATTGGCGGTTGAATCAGGCCGCAAAAGTACGGATTTAACGGTCCCAAACGAATGCTGCCGCAACCGACAGAGCTTTGGCTTAGTCGCCGCGGCTCGCAGCTGATTACCAGGTGGGTTGATTGGGGTCAGCTTTCTGCGTGGCCGGGCGGGTAATTTGCTGCAAATACTGCTGCTCCTGGGCGCGCAGGGTTTCCAGCAGCTGCCGGGCCTGGGCGGGGCTCAGGTTCATGGCCTGCAGCCGCTCGCGCTGGGTTTGCAGGCTGAGGTCGGCCTCCGTAGCCGCATCGGTTCCGGGCCGGTTGCCCCGGGCATTTCCCGTAGGGTTCGAAGCGGCGGTATTGCGGTCGAGTCCACGTTGGGTGCCGGGCGCGGCTCCGGTAGCCACTGGCTGCGGGGTGCCCGCTCCGGGGCCCTGGCCGCCGGCCACGCTGCCCGGCCCGGCGCTGGGCCGTTGGTTGTCGGGCTGGCCGGCGGGGTCGGGGCGGCGCTCCAGCGGTGTAGTGGGAGCCGTCGGTGTCGGTCTTGAAGTATTGATTTCGCCCTGGCGGTTAGTGCCGGCCTGTTCTGCCGGACGGTTCTTCTCAGATGAATTCTTTTCGGGAGAAGGCTTGGGTGCGCCGGGCCGAGGAGCCGGCGGCGGCGGTGCTATTTGCGGGCTATTGGGCCGATGGGCGAGGTAGTCGCTCACGGCCTCGTAGTCGAAACGAGCTCCGGCATTGCGCGGGTCCAGAATCAGCGCTTGCTTCAACAGACTCAGCGCCTGAGCCAATTCTCCCTGCCGCGTGGCCTGCACGGCCAGCTGCTGCCGCGCCACGCTGGCCAAAGCCGCCGGGCTGCCGCTCAGCAAGCGCCCGTAGGTGGTACGCGCGGCTTCGGGCTGATTAGCCAGGACCTGCGCATGGGCTAGGTTGAGCAGCAGGCGCGGGTCGGGCTTTCGGTGGGGCGATGCCGTGCGCGTCGCTTCCGCAAATGCCTGTGCCGCCCGGGCCGCATCGCCGCGGGCATACGCCGCCGTACCCATTGCCACCGCCTCGTTGCGGGTCCGCACCCAGGTAAGCAGGCTCCAGGACGGGCCGCCCGCCAACAGCACCAGCAGTAGCAGTAGGTCCTTCATGATGGCCGGATAACAGTAATGGTTAACGCAACTTCCAGTAGCAGTAACAACAACGCGGCGGCCAGCGGGTAGCGGTAGCGGTTGTCGGCCACGGCCACGGTGCGTACCTGCTCCACGGTGCCCTGCATGGTGCGCAACGACTGCAGCAAGGCCCCAAAGCCATTTTGCTGATTGTTTAATTCCCCGTATTGCCCACCGGTTTGGGCTGCCAGCTGCCGTAGTGGCGCGGCCCGCAGGCGGCTGCGCACCACTTTCCCGCGGCCATTCCGCACCACGTTGCCCCCGGCTTTCGGAATCTCGGCCCCTTCGGCCGTACCCACTCCCACGGCGTAAATCCGCGCTCCGGTGCGCCCCAGGGACTGAAGTACCGGTTCCAGGTTCTCGCCAAAGTCTTCGCCGTCACTCACCACCACCAAGGCCGTTGCGCGCGGGGCCGTAGCTGCGGGCAGCGTTGCCCCGGGAATAGGAGCGAGGCGGCCCAACACCAGTTCCAGTGGGGCGCGCAGCGTGGTGGGCCCGGCAGGCAGCAGGCTGGTTCGTAAGGTGCTGATGAATACCTGCACGGCTTCCTGGTCATAGGTGAGGGGGCATTGCACCACCGCTTCGGCCCCGAATACCACTAGCCCCAGCCGGTCGGCCGGAAACTGGGCCACCAATTTTTGCAGCTCGGCCTGGGCCCGCAACAAGCGCGACGGTGCCACGTCGGCAGCATCCATCGACCGTGACACATCCACCAGCAGCCACACGTCTTTGCCCGCCGTGCGCACCGGCTGCTGGCTCACGCCCAGCGCGGGGCCCAGCGCAGCCGCCAGCAGGCAGCCGCCAATTGCCAGGCGCAGCATCAGTTTCCAACCCCGGTTGCGGGGGCGGGTACCCAAGGCACGGCCCATCCGGCTGGTGCGCCGCCACTGCCTCAGCAGCAGCAGGAAGCACCCGGCCAAAACCAGCCCAACGGCCACAAAATCAGGATAAGCCCAGGTCAGCACGCTCTTCAAATAAAGGTCAATATTACGGCAGCATTTTGGGCGCAGCTCCTCCCCGTCGGTTGGCCGACCAGTTGGGTGGGCAGCCATCAGCCCAGCGGCCGCGGAATTGGGCCGCTCAAAAAATATAGCGGCAACAGATAAATTTTTTCTGCAAAGTGTGGTTTTCTGAGTTGTGCCCGTATATTTGCACCCGCTTCAGACGGAAGCGAAACCAACCTGGAGAGGTGGGTGAGTGGCTGAAACCAGTAGTTTGCTAAACTGCCGTAGCTCTAAAGGTTACCGGGGGTTCGAATCCCCCCCTCTCCACTATAATGTTGGGTTGCGAAAGCTTCCCGCTGGGGCTCCACTCAGTAGGTAGCACTCAAAACTCAGCATTATTTTTTCTCGGGGTGTAGCGTAGCCCGGTATCGCGCCTGGTTTGGGACCAGGAGGTCGTAGGTTCGAATCCTGCCACCCCGACATTTTCCCGTTTCGACCCCGTAGCTCAGCTGGATAGAGCAACTACCTTCTAAGTAGTCGGTCTTTGGTTCGAATCCAAACGGGGCCACTGCAAAAGTCCCTTCCCGGAACGGGGGAGGGACTTTTGCATTTTCGGCCATTCGTAGCCTATTCAGCAGTGCTGAAGACCTTGGCCCTGCTCATTGGAGCGGCTGTCTGCCTAGGGTGCAATTGCAAAATGAAGCAGGCGCTGCACAAAAACCGGTTGCTTTTGCTATCTTGGGTCCGCAAACCCGCTTGTCAAACATCAGCAGCGGCTTGCATTGAGACATTCTCAACCGTTGTCCACCCCGTTTTTAATTTTCCACCCCCTCCATCAATTTTCAACGTCAAAACCTGTTACCATGAAGAAATCGTTACTTTTTTTGGGTTTGCTTGGCTATGCAAGCAGCATTAATGCGCAAACCGGCCCCAACCTCGGTCCCTGGGTTCAGGTAAATACTGTCAACCCCGCTTCGTATGCTCCAGGCTTTCTGGTGCGCGACCTTAAAACCGTTTCGCCAACGGTGGCTTGGGCTGTGGCCGAAGAAAACTCAGCAGCAGGCAACCCCACGTCATTTTTCGTAACCAATAATCCGGCTGGCACGCAGTTCGACTTTGGGTCTGTGAACGCGGCCAACGGCGCGCAAAACTTCCAGACGGGTAATATCTCCCCGGTGGGCATGGCTGGTACGCCAGCGGCCTCTACTACGGCCGTTGCCGCTACCTATCCGCCAACGACTGCGGGCGGCGAAATTTTGCGCACCATCAATGCCGGCATCAGCTGGACCAAGGTGACCAACGCATCACAGTTCAACCCTGGTCAAAACGGTTTCTGCAACTGGGTGCACATGTTCGATGCCAACGTTGGCGTGTCGCTGGGCGACCCCACCAACGGCTACTTCGAAGTATTGCGTACTGTTGACGGCGGCGTGACCTGGACGCGCTTGCCGCAGGCCAGCAGCCCCGTGCCACAAGCCGATGAATACGCTTTGGCGCGTTCGTTTTTCGTGCGTGGCAATACCGTCTGGGCCGGCTTGGGTTCCTCTGTTGACGCCAACCTGGTGCGGGTCCTCAAATCAACGGACCGGGGCCTGACCTGGACGTTCAGCACCAACACCACCTTGCGGGGCGCTATCAACCGCTTGGCTTTTAAGGATGACCTGAACGGCATTGCTTACAACACGAAAGCAGTAGCCGGCGCACTCTCCGAAGTAAACGTTATCCGCACCTCCGATGGCGGGGCTACCTGGGCGCCCATTACTCCGGTAAACGCACGTACCGGTAGCTTCTTTTGGTATGATATTGATGCCGTAGACGGCCGTTATTACAGCGTCGGCGCCCGTTTTCCTGAAGCTGCGCCGGCCGTACCGGAGAACCGTGGCTCCTCCTCCAGCGTCGATGGCATTACCTGGAACAACATCAGTCTTGCCCAGCCATTCCTGGCTATCGATGTAATTCCGGGTGCCACGGCTGGTACCATTGCGGGCTATGCCGGTGCCGCCACCGATGCGACGGGTTCCGGTGGCATCTACAAAGCGACGAACGTCATTGCCCTTGCCAACCGCGATGCCTCGCTGCAAAGCGTGCTAAGCGTGTATCCTAACCCGAGCGCTACCGGTGCTTTCACCGTTGAGCTGGGTTCTAACCTGCAGGCGGGCGCTCAACTAACCGTAGCCGATGCCCTCGGCCGGCAGGTGAAGTCCCAGACGCTGAACGCTACGGTCGTTGGTTCAAAGAAATTTGCACTTGACCTGAGCAACGAAAAGTCGGGCGTTTACACGCTGCAAATTCGCACGGCAGCTGGCATTGCCACGCAAAAATTGGTAATTGAGTAATTAACTGGTTTGCCCAAGTTAAAAAAGGCCTTTCCCCAGCGGGAAAGGCCTTTTTTTATTGCTTTTACTGGAATAAAAAAAGGCTTTCTCTACCACTAAAGCGAGTACGGCACGAATAAAAAAATACGAGGATTAAAGCCGCAAAAATCGTTAAAAATGGGATTAATTAGGTACTTTTGAGTGTTCAGTACCTAGCGGCCCGTTGGGCTGTTTTATGACTTGATTTAATCCCGCCCTCATGAGCGAAACAACAGCAAAAATTCCCCAGTCGGACTATTCAGCCGACAGCATTCAGGTATTAGAAGGACTTGAGGCCGTGCGCAAGCGGCCCAGCATGTACATCGGCGACACGGGCATGAAAGGCCTGCACCATTTGGTGTGGGAGGTGGTCGATAACTCCATCGACGAAGCGCTGGCCGGGCACTGCGACCTGATTAACGTGACCATCAACGAAGACAATTCGGTGACCGTGCGCGACAACGGCCGCGGCATTCCCGTGGACTGGCACGCCAAGGAAGGCCGCTCGGCTCTGGAAGTGGTGCTGACCGTGCTGCACGCCGGCGGCAAATTCGACAAAGGTTCCTACAAAGTATCGGGGGGCCTGCACGGCGTGGGCGTAAGCTGCGTGAACGCGCTGAGTACCGACCTGAAAGTGACCGTGCGCCGCAATGGCCACAAGTACGAGCAGGAATATAAAATCGGTGTTCCGCAGTACGACGTGAAGCAGGTGGGCGACTCCGACGAGCACGGCACGGAAGTGCAGTTCCTGCCCGATGCCAGCATCTTCACCGAAACCGAATATCGTTACGACACCGTGGCCGGCCGCTTGCGCGACCTGTCCTACCTCAACAAAGGCATCCGCATCACGCTCACCGACCGCCGCGAGAAGCTGGAAGGTGGCGTGTTCCGTGGTGATGAGTTCCACTCGACCGGCGGCCTGCGCGACTTCGTGCAGTACCTCGACGGCGAGCAGCGGCCTTCGCTGCTGGCTGAGCCCATTTACGTGGAAAGCGAGAAAGGCGGCACGCCCGTGGAAGTGGCCCTGCAGTACAATACCTCGTACCAGGAAAACGTCTATTCCTACGTCAACAACATCAATACCATTGAGGGCGGTACGCACGTAGCGGGCTTCCGCTCGGCGGTGACGCGGGTGCTCAAAACCTATGGCGACAAGAACAAGCTGTTTGAAAAAGCCAAGGTAGAGATTACCGGTGACGACTTCCGTGAAGGCCTCACGGCCGTTATTTCGGTGAAGGTGCAGGAGCCGCAGTTCGAGGGCCAGACCAAAACCAAGCTTGGCAACTCCGAGGTGAGCGGCGCGGTGAACTCAGTGGTGGGCGAAATTCTGACCCAGTACCTGGACGAAAACCCCGGCCAGGCCATGCGCATCATGGAAAAGGTGATTCTGGCCGCCAAGGCCCGCATCGCCGCCCGCAAGGCCAAGGACATGGTGCAGCGCAAAGGCGTGCTCTCGAGCAACAGCCTGCCGGGCAAACTGGCTGACTGCTCGGAGTCGGACCCCGAAATCTGCGAGCTGTACCTCGTCGAAGGAGATTCGGCCGGTGGCACGGCCAAGCAGGGGCGCAACCGGGCGTTCCAGGCCATTTTGCCGCTACGCGGTAAAATCCTGAACGTGGAGAAAGCCCAGGAGCACCGCATTCTGGAAAACGAGGAAATTAAGAACATGATTACCGCGCTGGGCGTCACGTTCAACGAGCGTAAGTCGTTGGCCTTCACTACCGATGACGACGGCACCGAGTCGGGGCCGCTCAACTTCAGCAAGCTGCGCTACCACAAGGTCATCATCATGACCGACGCCGACATCGACGGCTCGCACATTCGAACCCTGATTCTGACGTTCTTCTTCCGCTACATGCGCGAGCTGGTGGACCGGGGCATCATTTACATCGCCCTGCCGCCGTTTTATTTGGTGAAGCGCGGCAAAGAGGAGCGGTACTGCTGGACCGAAGAAGAGCGCATGGCCGCCCAGGTGGAACTGGGCCGGGGTAAGCCCGAAACGGTGAACGTGCAGCGCTACAAGGGCCTCGGTGAAATGAACGCCGAGCAGCTTTGGACCACCACCATGCAGCCCAAGACCCGTACCCTGAAGCAGGTAACGGTGGAGTCGGCGGCTGATGCTGACCACTTGTTCTCCATGCTGATGGGCGATGAAGTGGCCCCCCGCCGGGAATTCATCGAACGGAATGCCAAGTACGCGAAACTGGACGTGTAACCAGTGTTTCACGGAAAAGGCCCGCTGCAAAGCGGGCCTTTTCTTTTTCTGGTCTTCTTACTCGAATGAAATACGTTTACTAATTTCCTTGGACTATCGCTACGGGCCGATTGTGGGCGGCGGACTGTTGCGCGTCGGCTGTGTGGTGGAAGTGGCTGGCACTGATGCCTACTCCCAAACCAAGCGCACGCTGGATTGGTGAGGCGCTGACCGCCGCCGGAGCTTCCTTTATCGACGTTGCTCGCACGCGGACAATCATGACCGATATATCTCAGTGGGAAGTGGTGGCGCGCATAGAAGGGTTTGGGGATATTTGACCGGCGACTTCGATGCTAGAAACTAAGGTGTTGTTTGACCCACAAATGTTGGTGGAGATTGAGGCCACGGCCATTATTTCTGCGTAAAGTATTATTCGTAGGGCAGATTTCACGTATTTTGCCCTGCATTCCATTACTAACTATGAAACTGTTCAAGTCCGCCGACCTTATCCGAAAAAGCAAATACATCAGCCGCGACCTGAGTTGGATGCGGTTCAACTACCGGGTGCTTGACCAGGTGCAGGACTCCAGCCGGGGCTTATTTGACAAGCTGAAGTTTCTGGCTATCACCAGCTCTAACCTGGACGAATTCTTCATGATTCGCGTGGGGTCGCTGTATAACTACCTGGATTATGGGAAGGAACGGATTGACTATTCGGGCCTGCGCGAGCTCCCGTTTCGGCGCAAGCTGCTGGACTTTGCGCATCGTTTCGTGAACGACCAAAGCCTGACGTACCTGAACGAGCTGAAGCCCAATTTCGAGAAGAATGGCTTCAATATTCTGAAGATGGCCGACCTCACGGAGCTGGAGGTGAAGAAAGCCGACGGCTACTTTAAAAATACGGTTTTTCCGCTGCTCACGCCGATGATGTACGATTCGTACCACGGCTTCCCGCTGATGATGAATCAAATGCTTATTTTCGGCGTGGTGACGCGGATTGGCAGCAACGGGGCCGTGGGCCTCGATGGCGAAGCCGAAAAAGGGCAGGAGCGGCTCACCTTCGTGCAGATTCCGCAGAACCTGACCCGCTTTTTTGAACTCATCCGCAAAGACAAGGTCATCTTCGTGCCGATTGAGGAAGTGGTGCGCGAGTTTCTCCCGCGCCTGTTCCGCAATGTGGAAATCATCTCGGCCGACTTGTTCCGCATCACCCGCAACGGGGACTTCACGTTGGAAGAATCGGACGATATCGACAACGACTTCATCAAGGAAATTCAGGTAGGCCTGAAAACCCGCAAGCGCGGCCGCGTGGTGCGCGTGGAAGTAGAGCCCAACGCCTCGCCGACGCTGATGGCTGTACTGCGCGAGCGGTGGAATATCGACAACGGCAACGTCTTCGTCATCAATTCCCTGATTGACTTGAAGGGGCTGTGGCAGATTGTGCGCCATGCCAATTTCCGGGGCAAAACGGCCAAACAGCCCGCCACCGTGCCACCGCTCAGTCTGCCGGAAGGTGCCGACGACAACCTGTTTGAGTACCTCAAGCACCACGACGTGCTGCTGCACCACCCCTACAACAGCATCGAACCGATGGTGCGGTTGCTGGAGCAGGCCGCCGTGGACCCGCACGTGCTGGGTATTAAGCAAACGATTTACCGGCTGGCCGACGACTCGCGCGTATCGGCCGCGCTGCTGAAGGCGGCGGAGAACGGCAAGCACGTCTCGGTGCTGTTTGAGGTGAAGGCGCGCTTTGATGAGGAGAAGAATATCCGGGAAGGCGCGCGGCTGGAGAAGGCCGGCTGCTTCGTGATTTACGGCGTGAGCAAGTACAAGACGCACACTAAGCTGCTCATGATTATCCGCAAGGAAGGGGAGAAGGTGACGCGCTACGTGCACATCGGCTCGGGCAACTACAACGAGCAAACGGCCCGTCTCTACACGGACGTGAGCCTGCTGACGACGAACGACACGTACGGCCACGACGTGTCGGAATTCTTCAACGTCATCACCGGGCACTCGCAGCCCGACGACTATGAATACCTCATCACCGCGCCCAAGGACATGCGCCAGCAGCTCATTCACCTCATTCGGGAGGAAGTGAAGCACGCGAAGAAAGGCCAGGCCAGCGGCATCGTGATGAAGATGAATTCCTTGGAAGACAAGGAAATGATTGACGAGTTTTACAAGGCTGCGAAGGCGGGGGTGCCTATTCGGTTTATCGTGCGCGGCATTTGCTGCCTGCGGCCGGGACGGCCGGGCCTGAGCGACAACATCGAAGTGCGCAGCATCGTGGGTGAATACCTGGAGCATACCCGGCTGTTCTATTTCCACAACGGCGGCGATGCCAAGGTCTACGCCGGTTCCGCCGATATCATGGTGCGTTCCTTCGACCGGCGCATTGAAGCGTTGTTTCTGATTGTTAATCCGCAGCTTAAGCGCGAAGCTATTAATATTCTGATGATGAATATGATGGACAATCAGAATAGCTATGTGATGCGCGAGGACGGCGCTTACATTCGGCAGCAACCCGCCCCGGGCGAGCCCGTGGTGAACGTGCACCGCGACTTCTTTAAGCGCGATGAGGCGCAGCTGGCAACCGCCACGCCCGAGGGATTGATGGCCTTGATGGGCGTGCAAGCCCAGCGCCGGCTCGACGTAGCCACGGCCCTGCTGGAGTCGCAGGAAGCTGCCGCCACCGAGGCCGCGGAAGCTGCCGAGACGGACGTGGACGACGCCTTTGGGGAGGGCGAGCAGGAAGAAATCTGCGAAGATGACTCCACACCCGTCGGGCACATTGACGAGGAAGGCGTTGGGGCTGATGCAGTGCCCGAGCAGCCGGTTTCTGCCAGCAAACAGCGGTAGATTTTTCAGCTTGGCGTACCCTGGACCACGCATCAACAAAAAGCCCCGAATCATTCGCGAATCGGGGCTTTTTGTTGATGCGGTTTACTCTATTTCGGCCGGATGGTTTTGCACGTCGGGCACCGGGAGCTTGGCGGGGTGGCCGCCTTCGGCGTTCATCTCGTCGAAGAATTCTTCGAACAGCGCCTGCAGCATGCCGTCTTTCAGGCCGATGTCGGGCACGACCATGGTGTTGATGTTGGCCCACTGCATGGCCGAAAGGTAGATGTGGCCGGCGGGGATGATGACGTCGGCGCGGTCAGGGTTGAGCATGGCCACGTTCACGCGCTCGGTCATGCTCAGGCCGGAGAGGCGGTTGAGGGTGGCCTCGATGCTGCGCCGGGTGATGTGCTTGTCGGGGGCGGCGGCGGTAAGGCTGTAGATTTTGTTGATGTTGCCGCCCGTGCCGATGGCTCGTGTGACGTGGTATTTACGGGCATTCTCCTTCACCCAGGCTTCCATGCGGGCCCAGAGCTCGGTTTGGGCTTCGGTACCGGCTTCGCCGCTTTCCTCCTGCTGCATGCGGCGGATGGAGCCGATTTCGAACGACTGCGCGGCCACCTTGCGGCGGTCGTGGTAGATGTTGAACTCGGTGCTGCCGCCGCCTACGTCGATGTGCAGGTAGTGGCGCTTGTCCTCCAGCACGTGCTCGATGACGCGGTTGATGTAGAAGGCTTCGTCCTCTCCGTCAATGACCTTGATTTCCATGCCCAGCTCCTCGCGCACCCGGGCCGCGATGGCCGCGCCATTGGCCGCCGAGCGCATGGCCGAGGTGGCGCACACGAGGTAATGGGCCACGTCGTGCACTTCCATCAGCAGCCGCAAGGAATGCAGGAACTTGACGAATTTCTCTTCCTTGGCCGGCGAAATTTTGCCGGTGGCAAACACGTCTTCGCCCAAGCGCATGGGGAAGCGCACGTACTCCACGCGCTTGAGGCGGTAGCGTCCCTCGTAATACAATACTGCCGATATCTGGCACCGCACGGCGTTGGACCCAATGTCAATGGCAGCGAGCTTACGGAGGGGAAAATTCATGCAGGAAGCAAAGGTGTATGGCGGCAGGAAGGGCAAAGATAAGGTGATTGCGGCACGGGTTCGACGGGTTTGCACTTTGCACTATGCAGTGCTCTCATTCCAAACATTGAGATGAACAACTGACCCGTCTGGTTGGGACATCAGCAAGGAATGAACGGTTACTTATCAAGCCGGAACCCGATGCCGACCTGAATCAGGTTGCTTTCTGCCGACTTCTGGTAGGAAACGGCCAGGGCCAGGGTTTCAACCACCGGAGAAATGTAGAAGCCGGCCCCGTAGCCGGTGTGCCAGCCGCCGGGCGAAGCGCCTTCGTAGTACACCCGGCCCTGGTCGTAGAATCCGAACACGCCGTAGTAAAACGGCAGGAAGCCGTTCCTGACTTGGCCCAGCGCGAAGCGCAACTCCGTGTTGTAGTACAGGGCAGCGTCGCCGCTGAAGCGGTTGCGGTAGTGACCGCGCAGGCCTTCATTCTGGCCGATGCTGGCGAATTTGTAGAAGGGAATGGCCGCGTCGGGGCCGTAGTTTTTGGCCCCGCCGCCTTTCACGACGAGCGTGATGGGGATGCCAACCCGCACCGTGCCGTAGTATTCGGCGAAGGCTTGGGTGAGGCCAAAAGTGGATTTCTTGGTGCGGGCGCTGTCGAGGTTGGCGCTTAGCTGGGTGTAGCTATCGTGCTGCACCCGGATGCGGACGCCGCGCTGGGCAAAGCTGGGGCGGTTGCGCAGGTCGAGGTCGAACACGCCATTCAGGCCCAGTAGGCGCTGGGGGCTGGTGTTGGGGCGCACGTCCACGGGGCGGGTGTTGACGGTGCCGAGGTAGCTGTTGTCGGCGAAGCTGCTGGTGTAGTTCTCGAACGTGGGACCCACCCGAATGACGCTGCGCTGGAAGAACGTGCGTTCCAAGAAGGCATTGAGGGTGTAGCCCCGGTAGCGGGCGTTGTAGAACTTGTTGTCGTACGCGGTTTGGTCGAAGCCCGTGTTGTTGCCCAGTCCGAAGAAGCGGTAGAAGGGGAAGTAGCTGCCCACGCGGGCCTCGGCACCCACGTCGATTTTGCCGATGGCGTAGCGGTGGCGGGTGCTGGCCGTGAGCTGCAGCAGGCCGTTGGCGCTGCCCTGCACGTCGAACTTGTACATATTCTTGTAGCCGGGCTTGCGGAAACCCTGACGCAGGAACGTGATGCCGGCGCCGACGCCGAATCCGTCGTTGGCATTGTAAAACAGCGAAACGCTGGGGCGGTAGGAGTCGAATTCGAACTGCTCCCGGTCGTACTCGTTCACGCCGGGGCAGGTGCTGGTCCGGTTGTCCGATTCGGAACCCAGCTTCATGTCGGTATCGGGTAGGTCGTAGATTTTGGTGCGGGCGCGCAGGCCGGTGGCCGTGGAGTTGTCGGCGATGCGGTCCTTGCCATCGCCGCCGATGACGCGCACCAGCACACTGCGCTTACCGCCGTCGCCGGTTACGGTAAAAATGTCCCGGCCACCGAGGCCGTACAGGCATACTTCATCAGTTTCGTTGGGCTTGAACGTACGGTCGAATAGGGCTGACCCCTTGGGGTTTTCGGTGTCGCCGGCGCGGTCAAATAGCTGCACACGCACCAAGCCATCGGGGGTGCGGTTCACCAGGAAAACCTCGCCCTTGTTGGAGCCGACCACATCGACGCGCTGGGCCAGCAGCAGGTAATACTCGTCAATAGCTTTGGGTAATTGCTGGATGCGGGACTTCAACTTGCGGTTGATATATTTTGCGGATAAGCGCTGAATTTCAGCGGGTAGCTGCGCCGTGGCTTCGTCGATGACGGCGGGCGTGATTTTGCCTTGCAGGTACCTGGCAGTCTCCTGCCACTGCTCGCGGCTGAGGTTTTGGAGCAGGAATCTATCGAGGTGACGGGCGGGCCAGTTCAGGCTTTTCATGTCCTGAAAATCGGTCTGGAAGCCCTCGATGCTGGGCACCGCCCACTCGCGGTTGGCGAGGGAGGTGAGGAAGCCATTCCAGAGGGTGAAGCTCTGGTCGCGGTCGCGCGGGATGGGGCGGTAGAGCGTGCCGCCATCTTTCTGCTTGTAGCCGGCCCATTTCCAGTTGTCTTCGTGCTTGCCGAAGTCGGCCACCAGCATATCGAAGGCGCGGGCCCGCGCCAGGCCCGGGGCATCCACGCGGTTGTCGTGG
The DNA here is from genome assembly GCF_014640435.1 of Hymenobacter frigidus. GTDB lineage: Bacteria > Bacteroidota > Bacteroidia > Cytophagales > Hymenobacteraceae > Hymenobacter > Hymenobacter frigidus. The sequence goes on from NZ_BMGY01000042.1 coordinate 27,878, forward strand.
TCCTTGTAGAGCTTGCGGAACAGGCCGAAGCTGCGCGTCACCTCATCGGAACCGCCGAAGCCGGGCAGGTTGGGCTTGGGGTCCTTGGGGCTGTCTTCGAGGGTGCCGAGCAAGCCGGCGTACTGCTCACGGTACGCGCCGAGCTGTTGGTTGTCGGGCAGGCGAAACAGGCGGGGCCGGGCGTGCAGGATATCCGTCTGGTCCAGCATATAGCTGATGGGCAGATTCGAATACGGGTTGGCCGTGGCCGTGACATCGCGCAGGATATCAGAGGCGATGGAGTTGCGCAACTCGGGCGGCAGTATTTTGGTTACGTCCTTGTCCACGGAGCGAAAAACGTACTCCGAGCTGTCGGCCGCGATGAGCTTGAGGGAGGTCGTCTGGCGCCCGCCGCCCTTGCCGGTGGGGCGCAGGCCGTCTTTCTCGGTGTTCAAATCCAACGTCTTTACAACTATCGGTTGCAACCACGACGACCGGTAGTTGTCGCCAATAAAGAAGCGCTTGCTGCCGGTGGGTTTGTATTCCGGGCCGGGCACCACAGTGGTCGTGGCCTGGAAAGGGGCATCAGACCTGGCTTCGGCGGCGGTGCGCGTCGCGCCGGGGCAGTTGGTGATGAACGGATTGGCGGGCGCTTTCTGGTCGGCCGCCTCTACGCAGGCCGAGCGGAACAGGGTAGCGGCGAAAGCGTCTTTGGCGGGCTGGTCGTTGCGGCCGAACGTGAATACGTGCGTTTTCACAGTGCCGTCGGCAAAGTATTCCAGTGTGGTGTAGCCTTCCTCGCGTTCGCTGTAAAGCGACGTGCCCTGAACTCCCACGTGCTCACTTTTAGCGAAGCTGCCGCTCACCACATGGTAGTTGCCTTGGAAGGGCGTCACTTGCAGGCTATAATCATGGGCGGCGGCGTAGATGACGCCGGGGTTGCTTTGCAGCGTGTTCAGCAGCTCCTTGCGCAGCTCCTGGTAGCGTGGGTTGGCGAGGTCGCGCGGGGTACCCACGTTCTGGCGGTAGGCCGCGTAGATGGTGCCGAGCACCGGCGGGCTTAGGTGGCGCGAAAGGGGCTGCGGGCCGCCGTACACGCCATTGCTGACAACCGGGTGGTGGCCCAGCACCAGCACGTTTTTGTTCTTTGTTTCGTCAATCAGGTCCTGCAGCTGCTCCCGAAATTCCTCCTTGGTGAGGGTCTTGCAATCGGTGTCGGGTGCTTCGGGGCGGTCGAAGGGATGGGTGAACCACGGCGTGTTGATGGCGACCAAGCGCACCAGCGGGGCCACGTCCACTACTTCGGGGCCGGGGCAGCCGTTGGTCGGGATAAAGGCGTTCTGGCCGGGCAGCTGCTTCTCGATGTACTTCTCGAGGCGGCGCACGGCCTTGAGGCCGTCGGGGCCGGAGTTGGCCCAATCTTTATCGCCGGGCAGGAAGTAGATTTTGCCCTGCGGCAGGCCGCGTACCAGCGCTATCAGCGCATCGGCGCGGGTGCGCTCGGTCTGGGCAATCGCAGTGTCGCCTTTAGCCATCAGGCCGGTATTGCCCACGATATCGCCCAGGTGCACCACGGTGAAGGGGCCGGTTTGCTGTTCCAGCGTTTGGCGCAGCAGCTTCAGGCGGGCGGGTGGCAAATCGGTCTGGGCAGTATTGCCCAGCAAAAAAACGGTGTGAGCAGGAGGAGTGGTTTGGGCAGCCAGCGTATCAGTGGTAAGCCCGAGCGCCGCCAGCGCAGAAAGAAATAGTGGGCGCATAGAGAATGTGTGTGCGCTGACTTACGCAGAAAGTAGCATAAGGTAGCAGATGAGCGGGTTTCTGCTGGCTAATAGGTGCTCCGGGCTGGTGCCCGACGCCCAGCGAGGCGTTGCCACCACAGCGCCGCCACGCACGGCAGCCCTACCCAGCGGGCCTCACTGGCCAGTACCCGCAGCCCGCGCCCGTCAAAAAATGCCTTGATGCCAGTGGGCGAAACCCTAATGGGGCGCAGGCCAAAAAAGTAGCGTTTTAAGTCCCAGGGGCTAAAGAAGGCTACGCCCAGGCCGCCGGTAGTTATGGCGTCGAGTAGGCCGTGCGAAGCAGTGGCCAGGAAAAGCAGCAGGGCCAGCCGACCGGCCGGGGGGCGCCTCTTCAGAATTGCCAGCTGGGCGAGGGCGGTGCCCACAGCGGCTACTACGGCGGCGGCCAGCAGCGAATGCGTCAGCCCACGGTGGCCCCATATGCTGTCATACGGCACGCCCAGGCGGTAGCCGAGAGCGTCCACACCGGGCAGGGCCGCGCAGCAGGCGGCCGCTACCCAGCAGGGCCAGTAGCGACGGTTGGGGAGCAGGAGCTTGCCGAGGGTTGCTCCCAGCGCGGCGTGGCCGAATGCGGAAGCCATAACAGGAGGTGATGGAAGGGGCGGGCTAAACGAGGTGGCTGGGGCCCAGGCCTGCGCTAAGATGCGGACGCAAAGACGCGGCCATGCTTTTCTGCCCAGGGTAGGGAAGCTACTGCCTGTGTTGCCAGGGGTTTCACCAGCGGCGAATGATGCCGCACCGTTCAAGCAGGGACAGCCCAACAATTATCGCCACCACAATAAGTGCCTTGGGCCAGAACTCGCGCCAAAAACCGCGGCCGGGAGCAGGGGGCACCGACTTAAGAGTCGCTGAGCACCATGTGGTGCACCGGTAGCACCACAAATTCGGGGTGGTGGCGCAGGTCGTCGTGGTTGCCGAGGGCCCAGTCGAAGGCGGCCTGCTCCGTTGCGAAGCTGTCCGGGGCCTCTGGCACGGGCTTGAGCACCATGTTGTGCGTGTGGGAAGCCAGGTCGTTTTCGTGCCGCAGGCCGAGCAGGGTGTATTTGGTGATAATCTTGTACATGCCGCGAAGGTAGAAGCTGGGGGGGGATTTGGGGAAGGCGCGATGATAATATGTAAGCCGGTTGTGCTAAAAAAGCCCGTCATGCCGAGCGCAGCCGAGGCCTCTCGCGGGCAATAGTAAACCTGGCCAATTGGCATACTACTCCGAGCGAGATGCCTCGGCTGCGCTCGGCATGACAGGCTTTATTCTGATTACCAACCCAGTTACCCGGCTAGCTCCCGCAGCACCTTGACTACGCCGGTGCTGGCGGGCTCCACCACGTAGCGCACGCCACGCCGGCCGGCTTCGGGCTGGTGCGGGTCGATGACGAAGACGGGGCAGGTGGCGGGGGCGTAGTGCAGCAGGCCCGCGGCCGGGTAGACTTGCAGCGAAGTGCCCACGATGAGCAGGGCATCGGCGGTGGCCACGGTTTCGGCGGCGTCTTCGATGGCGGGTACCATCTCGCCGAACCACACGATGTGGGGACGCAGCTGGGCGCCATCGGGGGCGAGGTCGCCGACGTTGATATCACCGGGGCAGTCGTAGGCGGTGGTTTCGTCGGCCACGGAGCGCATCTGGTTCAGCATGCCGTGCAGGTGCAGCACGGTGGTGGAGCCTGCGCGCTCGTGCAGGTCGTCCACGTTCTGGGTGATGATGCTGACGCGCCAGCCGGGCTGCTCCTCGAAGCCGGCCAGGGCCAGGTGGGCGGCGTTGGGCTGCACGGTGCGGGCCTGGGCGCGGCGCTGGTTGTAGAAATCGAGCACCAGCGCGGGGTTGCGGGCAAAGCCTTTGGGCGAGGCCACGTCTTCCACGCGGTGGTCTTCCCACAGGCCGTTGGTGTCACGGAAGGTGCGGATGCCGGACTCGGCCGAGACGCCGGCCCCGGTGAGGACAACGAGGTGTTTCATGGGTGGGGAGAAGTGAGTAATAAGTAGTGGGTAGAAAGATAAGAACGTCATGCCGAGCGCCGCCGAGGCATCTCGCAGGCAATAGTAAATCCGGTCGATTGGATTACTGCTGCCCGCGAGATGCCTCGGCGGCGCTCGGCATTACGTTTTGAGAAAATCTCTTCAGCCCGATTAGTGGTTAATCGGGCATTCAATCAGCAGGAAGCGCGTGTCGGCGGCGGTTTCGATGCTCACATTATCCGTCTCCCAGATGCCGAGGCTGTCGCGGGGGCCTACCGCCTGGCCGGCCACTGCCACGGAGCCGCTGATGACGAATAGAAACAGCAGCTTATTTAGCGGCTTGAAGGTGTAGTCCACTGTTTGGGCCTCGGTGTAGTAGCCGAGGGAGAGCTTGGCGTTCTGGTTAATCCAGCAGTGGGCCTGGCCTTCTTCGTTGCTCACGACGGTGGTCAGCTGGTTCGCTCGCTTGGCTTCCGGGAACTGGCGGCGCTGGTAGCGCGGGCCCACGTTCTGGAGCTTGGGTTCAATCCAGATTTGCAGAAAATTCACGTCGGTATCGCCCACGTTGTGCTCCTCGTGGCGCAGGCCCGTGCCGGCGCTCATGATTTGCACCCAGTCCTGGTGCACCACTTCGGTGTAGCCGAGGGTGTCCTTGTGGTTCATGCTGCCGGCCAGCATCACCGAAATGATTTCCATGTTGGCGTGGCCGTGGATGCCGAAGCCGCCGCCCGGCTGCACCACGTCGTCGTTGAAGACGCGGAGCAGGCCGAAGCCGCTGCGCTCGGGGTCGGGGTAGGGGCCGAAGCTAAGCGAGAGGTAGCTTTTCAGCCAGCCGATGTCTTTGAGGCCGCGGTCGGCGGCGCGGGTGAGGCGGGTTTTCATGCGTTCAAAACTTAAAATTCCATGGGTACTTCCATCAGCAGCAGCTCGGCGTTGCTGTCGGCGCTGATGGCCAGCTTATCGGTTTCCCAGATGCCGAAGCCGTCGCGGCGGTGCAGGGCCTGGCCGTTGATGGTCACATCACCTTCCAGCACGAAAGCGTAGACGCCGTTGCCGGATTTTTTGATGGTGTAGTCGGTGGCGAAGCCCTGGTCTAGGTTGCCGATATGGAACCAGGCATCCTGCTGGATATGCGGGTTGGTACCGTCGCCGCCGGGCGATACTACTTGCAGCAGCTGGTTGTGGCGAGCCTCCGGGGCGAAGGTTTGCTGGCCGTAGTTGGGCTGGACGCCGCGCTTATTCGGGAACACCCAGATTTGCAGGAATTTCACTTCCTGCTGGTGGTTGTGGTTTTTCTCGGAGTGAGCCACGCCGGTACCGGCGCTCATCACTTGGACATCATTTTGGCGGATAACGGTTTTGTTGCCCATCGAGTCCTGGTGCTCCAGGTCGCCGGAGAGCGGGATGGAGATAATCTCCATGTTGTCGTGCGGGTGCTTGCTGAAGCCCATACCGCCGGATACGGAGTCGTCGTTCAACACGCGCAACGCGCCGAAATGCATGCGCTCGGCGTTATTGTACCCGGCGAAGCTGAACGTATGAAAAGAATTGAGCCAGCCATGATTGGCGTGGCCACGGGTATTGGCGAGGTGCAGAACGGTGTTGGCCATAATGAAAGCAGCGACGGAGGTGAATGACTAATACAAATGTATGTACATTTAATGTCTATACATTGCTTAGGCCAAAATTGTTTCGCCGTCGTTGTTCCCAACTGACTGCCGCACTCAAAACTGCGCCAGCTCATCCGGGGCAAAGGACCACTCCGGGGTACCCACAATACTGGCCTCCGCATCGACCCGAAACCACGGGCTGGCATTCCAGTCGGGGCGCAAAACGTGAATATCCTGGGCTGGCATATAGCTCTGAGCCAGCAGCATAAATTTTTCGTGCGTTGCGGGGTTCTCCACCACATCCACCACCAACACGGCGTGGCCGGGCGCGCCGCCGTGGATGAGGACCTGCCCGGGCTGCACTGCCGCCAGCGGCACGGGCCGCAGTTCCCGGCTCAGCGACAACGTGCCCGCGTAGCCGAACGTGGGAACGAGGTAGCGGGCCAGGGCCGCATGAGTGGGGGCTTCGGCCGGCCGGCTGGCGGGTGTTACGTCCTCGCCGCGCACCTTGAAAGTTTTGCCGGCCACGTAGTCGGAAAACCAGAAGTCGTAGCCCGTGGTGAGATGAAAATGCACCTTATTGGGGTCGTGGCTGAACAGGTACTCGGCCCGCAGCCGAATAATGGCATCAGCGCACTGCTGCAAATCCTGGGTGCCCGCGTCGATGTCGACCACGGCGGCCACCACCTCGGCCCGGGCTTTGGGCGTGCCGTTGTAGAGGCGGGCTTTGCTGCCGGCGGGCCGCAGCGGGAGGTAGCGCAGCCACTCGCCCCAGGAGCCCGCCGCCACCGCCACGCGCCGGCAGCCGGCCGGTGCCGGAAAGCGGGCCGCTAACGACTGCCCAACCGGCCCCGGCTGCGTCAGCCAAGGGTAGGAGAGGCCACCGGGCTGCACCACCGCCCGCCGTGGTTGGGCCTGGACTTGAGCTGCCGGTGTGCCAGCCGGGCAACCCATCAGCAGGCTCAGTGCCGCCAGCGGTAGAAGTAATCGAACGTTATTCATAGAACCCGGGCGCAAAAAAGAGCCCGCGGGGCGCGGGCTCTTTCGGTGGTTCTAACGCGGGTAACGGCTGCTTATTTTACCTTGGCAGTCGGCTTCTTGGCCGCAGCCTTCTTGGTAACGGGCTTCTTGGCGGCCGTGGCTTTTTTGGCGGCTGGTTTTTTGGCCGCAGGAGCTTTCTTGGCGGGCTTGTCCGTGTCTTTTTCCTCTTTGGCAGGGGCGGCTTTTTTACCGAAGCGGCCGCCTTTGGCGGGCTTATCGGGCGTGGCATCGGCCAGCTCCTGGCAGCGCTCCAGCGTTAGCTCGGTGGGCTCCTCGCCCTTGGGAATCTTCACGTTCTTCTTGCCCGCCACGATGTACGGGCCGAAGCGGCCGTTCAGCACCTGAATATCGGGGTTCTCGGGGAAGGCCTTGATGAGGCGCTCCGCGTCGGTTTTGCGCTTCAACTCAATGAGCGTCACGCCTTCTTCGGCAGTGATGGTGTGCGGGTCCTGCTCCTTGGTGAGGGAGAAAAACTTGCTGTCGTGGCGGATGTACGGACCGAAACGACCCAGCGCCGCCGTCATGTCCTTCTCCTCAAACTGGCCCACGATGCGCGGTAGCTTGAATAGCTCCAGCGCATCCTCCAGCGTAATGCTCTCGATGAACTGGCCCTTGCGCAGGTTGGCGTAGGCGGGCTTGGTTTCGCCATCGGTGTCGCCCAGTGCCACGTAGGGGCCGTATTTGCCCAGGCGGGCCGAAATGCGCTCGCCCGTTTCGGGGTGCACGCCCAGCTCACGGGTGCCGCCCAAGGTGTTGCGGTCAATGTCCTGGCCGGCCTCAATGGTCGCGTGGAACTTGCCGTAGAAGCCGGTCAGCATCTTCGTCCAGTCCTCGTGGCCGTTGGCAATCTGGTCAAACTCGTCCTCCACCCTGGCCGTGAACTGGTAGTCCACAATCACGGGGAAGTGGGCCACCAAAAAGTCGTTCACCACCATGGCCGTATCGGTCGGGAACAGCTTGGCTTTTTCGGCCCCGTAGTTCTCCGTCTTGACTTCGGTTTGCACGGTACGGTCATCCAGCGTCAGCACGTGAAACTTGCGCTCCTTGCCTTCGCGGGTATCTTTTTCCACGTAGCCGCGTTTCTGCACCGTGCTGATGGTGGGGGCGTAAGTCGAAGGGCGGCCGATGCCCATTTCCTCCAGCTTTTTCACCAGCGAAGCCTCGGTGTAGCGGGCCGGGGGCGACGAAAACCGCTCCGTGGCGCTCAGGCGCTGCAAGGGCAGGTTCTGGCTCACGGTGAGCGGCGGCAGGCCGCGCGAAAAGCTCGATTCGGTGTCTTTGGCGTCGTCCTCATCCTCGTCGTCCTTGCTCTCGGCATACACTTTCAGGAAGCCTTCGAAGGTGATAACCTCACCAGTCGCCGTGAGCGTGGTGCCCGGCTGCGTGCTGATGCCGATTACGGCCGTGGTGCGCTCAATAACGGCCTCGGACATCTGCGAAGCCATGGCCCGCTTCCGGATAAGGTCGTACAGCCGCTGCTCCGACGCATCGGAGCCCGCCTTCATGGTGCTGAAATCGGTGGGGCGAATGGCTTCGTGCGCCTCCTGTGCCGAAGCCGACTTGGTTTTGAACGTGCGGGTGTGGTGGTATTCAGCACCATAAGCGGCCGTGATGGTCGCCTGCGCCCCCGCCAGGGCCTCGCCCGACAGGTTCACCGAGTCCGTCCGCATGTAGCTGATTTTACCCGCTTCGTACAGCTTCTGGGCCACGCTCATGGTTTGGGCCACCGAGAAGCCCAGCTTGCGCGAAGCCTCCTGCTGCAGCGTAGACGTCGTGAACGGCGCGGCCGGGCTGCGCTTGCCGGGCTTTTTATCGAGGCTCTCAATCTGATAAGTTGCGCCTACGCAACGCTCCAGAAAAGCCTCGGCTTCGGCCCGTACCTTATACCGAGTGGGCAGCTCCGCTTCCAGCACCGCGCCACGGCCGGCATCGAAGCGGGCCACGATGCGGTAGGCGCTGGCCGAGAGGTGGTGGGCCACTTCGCGCTCCCGCTCCACCACCAGGCGCACGGCCACGCTCTGCACGCGGCCGGCCGACAGGCCCGGCTTCACTTTTTTCCAGAGTATCGGGCTGAGCTCGAAGCCCACGAGGCGGTCGAGCACGCGGCGGGCCTGTTGGGCATTCACCAGGTCCTGGTTCACCGTACGCGGCGCGGCGATGGCGGCCAGGATGGCGTTTTTGGTGATTTCGCGGAAAACGATGCGGCGCGTCTTGGCTGCGGGCAGGTTCAGGGTTTCGGCCAGGTGCCACGAAATAGCTTCCCCTTCGCGGTCATCGTCACTCGCTAGCCAGACGGTTTCGGCTTCCTTCGAAAGTTTTTTCAGCTGCGCAATCAGCTCGCGCTTATCGGCCGAAACCACGTAGGTGGGCTTGAAACCGTTGGCAATATCAATGGCGTTGTTGTCTTTCGGCAAGTCGCGTACGTGGCCGTAGCTGGAGCGCACCACGAAATCCTGGCCGAGGTAGCCTTCAATAGTTTTGGCCTTGGCCGGCGATTCGACGATAACTAAATTCTTGACCATGTGGGCGGGTAAGGGATGACAGCAGGCAGGAAGAGCTCGGGGTGAATGAAACGGCCAGCTGTCGCGAAATGTTAAAATTGGCCGCAAAGATGCCGGATTATTCCCAGCGGGCGCGCATCGAGCCAGAATTTCAGCCGCCGGGTGCCCTCCCAATACGGCTGGGGCCTGGCGTAGTTCATTGGCTTGACTTGGGCAGATACCTTTGCTTATTCCCGCCCAACCTCCGTACTTCGCCTTTCGTTTGATTGCTTCTTCTCCGTTTGAATTCTATATCTATTATGGCTTCCCCCAAGACTCCGCAAACCAAGACAGGTAAGGTCCTCGCGGTGGATAATGTGGACGATTCGACCACTGGTTCGAGCGACTTCGGGGCCATTTCGACCCTTGACGTTGTCCGGACCAACAACGACCTGACCCGTAAAAAAGGCGGTTCGCGTGGTTCCGTCGACACCCAGGACCCCGGCTACGTCAACGACCAGCTCAACCGGGTGCTCTTCGCGCTCGACGCCTTTAAAAAAGGTGACGTGTCGGTGCGCCTCACTAAGCAGAACGACGACATTTTTGCCGAAATCGCCGAAGCCTACAATTCCATGGTGGAAATGATTGGCGGGGTAGGAGGCGAAGTATCGCGCATTTCGAAAGTGGCGGGGGTGGAGGGTAACCTCAAGGCTCGGGCCTCGGCCGAAGGAGCCGCCGGCTTCTGGCGCGACATGGTTAATAATATCAACGGTTTGGTGGACTCCATCGCCGTGCCGGTATTGGAAGTAGGCAAAGAGCCTGTTTAGGGTTTCTCATCAGGGGGTATTTTACGCAGCAAAAGGACCGCAAAAGCCAGAAAA
>NZ_BMGY01000043.1 GCF_014640435.1 Hymenobacter frigidus
AGGAAGCGAAAGGGTCCATGCCCGAAACTAACCTACAGCCCGCTTACTTTTGGTGCGGAAGCCCTATCATAAAAATGAGTAGGGCAGCCATTATCAGGATTTTCGCGTAAGCAAGTCCACACTTTTTCTCCGCTGCCATGCCTCCCAAAAAGACTACTCCAGCCAAGCCCGCTGCCAGGAAGCCCACCACCGCCAAAGCTCCGGCCCCCAAAGCCGAGCGCCGCCCCACGGCCAAAGACATGAAGGCCGCCGCCCAGAAGCTGCCATACCCGGCCAAACAGGCCGACATGAAGCTCCAGCCCGATTCGGACCTGGCCAACTACAAGGCCGCCGGCAAGCTCAAGGATAAGGTCGCCATCATCACCGGGGCCGACTCCGGCATTGGGCGGGCCGTGGCCATTGCCTTCGCCAAGGAAGGCGCGCACGTGGCCATCGTATTCAACGAAAACGTGGTGGATGCGGAAAAAACCAAGCAGCTAGTCGAAAAAGAGAAGCGCAAGTGCCTACTGTTGCAACTGGACGTACGCGACCCCGAGCAGTGCAAACAAGCCGTGCGCCGCACCCGCGCCGAGCTGGGCGGCCTGAACATTCTGGTGAACAATGCGGCCTTCCAGATGAGCCAGGAGAAGTTCGAGGACATTCCGGAAGAACAGATTCGGCGCACGTTTGATACCAATATTTTGGGGTACATCTGGATGGCGCAGGCCACTATTCCGCACCTCCAAAAGGACGACTGCATCATTAATACGGGCAGCATCGTGGGCATTACGGGCATCCCGATTCTGGTGGATTATGCCTCTTCCAAGGCTGGTATTCATGCCCTCACCAAATCACTGGCGTTGTATTTAGGCGAACGCGGCATCCGGGTGAACTGCGTGGTGCCCGGCCCGGTCTGGACGCCCAACATCCCGGCCACCATGCCGCTGGCCGAAATCGAGAAGTTTGGCCACGAAGTGGCCCTCAAGCGCCCCGGCCAACCTGAGGAACTGGCCCCGGCCTACGTGCTGCTGGCTAGTCAGGACGGCTCTTTTATGACCGGCAGCCTAGTGCACGTCACCGGCGGCAAGCTCAGCAGCGACGAATAACGCTTCACTTGACGAGGAATGAAGAAGGAGGAATCCGACACCGCCCATAGCGATGTCGGATTCCTCCTTCTTCATTCCTCATTCCTCAATTCATACCAGCTATAGTTGTTTAGCAATGTTTTATAGGGCCCGATAATCAATCTGTTAAAAAGCCGGCTACCTTTCCACCTACCATTGCCCGCAAGTGCTGAGCAGGGCATTGCGCTAACCCATTCATACCATTTATTTCACTCCAACTCCCATTCTTTTATGGCCGAAAACTCCTCTTCTTTTCTTGACCGCAGCCACACCGTGGCGGGGCCCGGCTACAACCGCTGGTTAGTGCCGCCCGCGGCGCTGGCCATTCACCTGGCCATCGGACAAGCTTACGCGTTCAGCGTATTCAAAAAGCCCATGGGTGCCCTCATCAGCGGCAACGTGGACAAGCCCGACGCGCTGGACTGGACGCCCGGACAGCTGGCCGTGGTATTCTCCATCGCCATCGTGCTGCTGGGCCTTTCGGCGGCCGTGTTTGGCAAGTGGCTGGAGCGCGTGGGGCCGCGCAAGGCCATGCTGGCCTCGGCGCTGTGCTTCGGGGGCGGCTTTCTCATTGCCTCGCTGGGCGTGCATTTGCACAGCATCTGGCTGGTGTATTTCGGCTACGGCTTCGTGGGCGGCATCGGGCTGGGCATCGGCTACATTTCGCCGGTAAGTACCCTGATTAAGTGGTTCCCCGACCGGCCGGGCGTGGCCACGGGCATGGCCATCATGGGCTTTGGCGGCGGGGCCATGATTGGCTCACCGCTGGCGGTGGCCCTCATGGCGCATTTCAAAACCTCCGCGCCCATGGGCGTGGCTCCCACGTTCATCACCATGGGCCTGATTTACCTGGTGTTCATGATGTTCGGCGTGTTCACCATCCGCGTACCCGCCGATGGCTGGAAACCGGCCGGCTACGTGCCTAACGCTCAGCACAGCACTCTCATCACCACCTCGAACGTGGACGCCGACAACGCCATCAAAACTCCCCAGTTCTGGATGCTGTGGGTAGTGCTGCTCTGCAACGTGACGGCCGGTATCGGCGTGCTCGAAACGGCCTCGCCGCTGATTCAGGAAACCTTCTCGGATGCCAGCATGGGCGCGGGCCGGGGCGTAACTGCCGCCGCCGCGGCCGGCTTCGTGGGCCTGCTCAGCTTGTTCAACCTGCTGGGCCGCTTCTTCTGGTCGTCGGCTTCCGATAAACTGGGTCGCAAGCCCACGTACATGATTTACTTCGGGCTGGGCATTTTGCTGTACGCCTTGGCACCCACGCTGATGGCCAAGGGCTCGCTCACGCTGTTTGTGGTGGTGGCCTGCGTCATTCTGACCATGTACGGCGGCGGCTTCGCCACCATTCCAGCCTACTTGCGCGACTTGTTTGGCACCATGCAGGTGGGCGCCATCCACGGCCGGCTGCTCACGGCCTGGTCCACGGCCGGCATCCTGGGCCCGCTGCTGGTAAACTACCTGCACGACCAGCAAAAGGCCAAGGGCCTGACCGGTGCCGCGGCTTACCAAACCGTGTTTTACACCATGGCCGGCCTGCTGGTGGTCGGCTTCATCGCCAACCTGCTGGTAACGGCCGTGAATGAGCGGTACGCATTCAAAGGAACAGTCACGACGGCTTCGGCGGGCCACTAGGGCTTCCTCTCACTTCTAATTCATTCCCAATATGAACCCGCAACCTAATTCTTCTGCTAACACCCCCGCCGCCGACACCGGCTCGGGCGGCTCGCCTGTGCTGGCCTGGCTGTTCGTGGGCCTTCCCCTGGCCTGGGGCGTGTCGCAAACCTTCATCAAAGCGCTGGCGCTGTTTAAGTAAACCGCTTCCATTTGGTGCTTCTGAGAAAGCAGCCGGCCCTGGGTCGGCTGCTTTTTTGTGGGTGCTTAATTCTGGTCAAATAAAAGCCAGGGTCCAGATTCGAAAAGCCTGTACTTTGCGGCTATGAAAAAGCTATTTGCGCTGGCCCTGCTGGTAGGGCTGGGTGCTACCCAGGCCAACGACCCCATGCTGCGCGTGCGCCAGTTCCGGCAGGCGCACGAGCACGAGCTGCTCACGGAATTCGAGCAATTGGTGGCCATCCCGAACGTAGCGGCCGACACGGCCAACCTGCGCCGCACAGCCCTGTTTGTGCAGGGCATGATGCAGCGGCGCGGCATCAGCGCACGGCTGCTGGCGGCGCCTACGCCGGGCGTGCCGCCCGTGGTATTTGGCGAGGTGCGCACGCCCGGGGCCACGCGCACCGTCATATTTTACGCCCACTACGACGGCCAGCCCGTGAACCCCGCGCAGTGGCGCGAGGGCCTGCAGCCGTTTCAGCCGCAGCTGGCCACGGGGCCGCTCGACCGTGGCGGTCAGCTGGCCGCCCGCCCAGCGGCGGGCCAGCCCCTCAATCCCGATTGGCGGCTGTATGCCCGCAGCGCTTCCGACGACAAAGCCGGCGTGATGGCTATTCTGGCCGGATACCAGGCCCTAGCGGCCAGCAAGCTGAAGGCCAAGGTCAACGTGAAGTTCTTTTTTGAAGGGGAAGAAGAGCGGGGCTCGCCGCATTTGGGTGAGATTCTGGCCCGGCACAAGGCGTTGCTGGCCTCCGACCTGTGGGTGATTTGCGACGGGCCGGTGCATCAGTCGGGCCGCAAACAGGTGGTATTCGGCGCGCGGGGCGACGTGAATATGAGCCTGAAAGTGTATGGCCCGCGCCGCCCCCTGCACAGCGGGCACTACGGCAACTGGGCCCCCAACCCCGCCCTGGCGCTGGCCCGCCTGCTGGCCTCGATGACCGATAGCACCGGCCGGGTGCGCGTGGCCGGCTTCTACGACGATGTGACGCCGCTGAGCGCGGCTGAGAAAACCGCCCTCGCCCAGGTGCCTAACCTCGACGAAACCATTCGGCAGGAGTTGGGCTTTGCGCGCTCCTATGGCACTGGCCAATCCCTGGTGGAGCTGCTCAACCAGCCCTCACTCAACATCAACGGCATGCAGAGTGCCAATGTGGGCGCGCAGGCCGCCAACGTCATTCCCACCGTGGCCTCGGCCGTGCTGGACCTACGCCTGGTGCTCGGCAACGACGCGCAGCGCCAGGTGCAGAAGGTGGTCCGGCACATCGAGCGCCAGGGCTACCATGTGGTGGCGGCCGAGCCCACCGCTGCCGAGCGCACCCAGTACCCGCTGCTGGTGCGGGTGAACGCTGAAAAAGGCGAAAATGCCCAGCGCACCCGCCTCGACTTGCCTATTGCCCGCCAGGTGGTAGCGGCCGTGCAAACCACCACCCCCGACCGGATAGTGCAGCTGCCCAGCATGGGCGGCACCCTGCCGCTGGGGGTATTTGAGCGAGAGCTGGGGGCCCACACCGTCACGGTGCCGGTGGCCAACTACGACAACAACCAGCACGCCGAAAACGAAAACATTCGCCTCGGCAACCTCTGGGATGGCATCGAAACCATGGCCGCCATCATGCTGATGAAATAATCGTTCTTGAGGGATAGCGGCAGAATTATAATGGGGAATAGCTCCCAGAGGAAGCCGCCGGGAAGGTTTTGCTCGTAAGGAGTTGTTAGCGGAACTGTGTAGTACGGTGCTGCATCAGTTGCCCCCTTTCTATGTCCTCACCAGCTTATCCCAGCGGCACCGTTCGCGCCCTGCTCGACACCGCTCACGTATCGGACGCTACCCGCGCGGCGCTGCAGGCCCGGCTTGATGCCCCCGCGACGTATGCGCCCCAGTTTCTGGCCCCCGAAACTTTCGCCCTGCTCGAAGCCGTAGCCGCCCGCCTGTTTCCACAGCCCGACCGACCGACTCAGCCAATTCCGCTGGCCCCCGCCATTGACCAGCGATTGGCCGACGGCCGCGCCGATGGCTGGCGCTACGACGCCCTGCCCCCCGACCGCGAGGCCTACCGCATGGGCCTGGGCGGCATTCAGGAAATAGCGCAGGCGCAGTTTCAAACTGATTTTATGAATCTGGAAGCCGCGCAGCAGGATGCGGTGCTGCACATGCTGGCCGGTAGCCACCCGCCCGGCACCGCCTGGCAAACCCTGGATGCCGGCCGCTTCTTCGAGGAACTGCTGGCCGAGCTGGCCGCCACGTACTACGCCCACCCGCTGGCGCAGGAAGAAATCGGCTACGTGGGCATGGCCGACCTGCCCGCCTGGACGAAAATCGGCCTCAACGAGAAAGAAGACCGGGAGCCCAAACCGGAAGAACGGCTGTCATCCTAAGCGCAGCGAAGGACCTTATTACGGTCGACGGCTTGCAGTAATCTAAACCGGCACGGACGCAGTAAGGTCCTTTGCTGTGCTCAGGATGACAGCCGCTTCTTATCAAACTATAGCGACCCTTATACCATGCCCGAAGAAGAAATCCTCGAAGAAAGCGTCCTCAACCCGGTGATGCCCGACGTGCAGGACCCGCTGCTACGGGCGCTGCTGGCCGACGAGCCCGCACCCGTCGATACGCCCCAGGAACAACCGCAAGCCCTTCCGGCCGAGGCCGATGAGGTGGACTGCGTGGTGATTGGCCTGGGTGCGGGCGGCGCCCCGCTGCTGGCCCGCCTGGCCATGGCCGGCCTAAAGGTGGTGGCCCTAGAAGCCGGCCCCTGGCACGATGCAAAAAAAGACTTCGCCACCGACGAGCAGGCCCAGGACTTCCTGTTTTGGAACGATGAGCGACTGGCCGCCGGGCAGGACCCGCTGGCTATGGGCCGCAATAACTCCGGCACCGGCGTAGGCGGCTCCACACTGCACTACACGGCCTACACGCCCCGCCCCCTGCCCGACGACCTGCACCTGAAGCGCGACTTTGGCCGGGGCGAGGACTGGCCCTTTGGTTACGAAGAGCTCGAGCCCTACTACGAGGAGTTGGAGGGCTTTCTGGGAATTTCCGGGCCGACGCCCTACCCCTGGGGCCCGGCGCGGCGCAAAGGCTACCCGCTGGCCCCGCTCCCGCTCAATGGCGCGGCCCAGCTCATGGTGCGCGGAGCCGCGAAGCTGGGTATCCAGACGTCGCCGGCGGCTAACGCCGCCCTTTCGGCCCGCTACTACCAGGAGGGCGTGGGCTGGCGCGAGGCCTGCACCAACCGCGGCTTTTGCCAGGCGGGCTGCTCCAACGGGGCCAAGGCCAGCATGGACGTTACGTTTATTCCGCTGGCTGTGCAGCACGGGGCCGACATTCGGCCCAACAGCTTCGTGACCGAGATTGAGCGCGACGAACGCGGCTTCGTGACGGGCGTGGTGTACACCCAGAACGGCGAGCAGCAGCGCCAGCGCTGCCGTCACCTGTTCCTGTGCGGCGGCTCGGTCGAAACCCCGCGCCTGCTATTGCTCAATGATTTGGCCCTGACCAGCGGGCAAGTGGGCCGCAACCTGATGGCCCACCCCGGCGTGCAGGTGTGGGGCACGTTTGCCGACGAGGTGCGGCCCAACAAGGGCATTCCGGGCGGGCTGATTTCGCAGGATACCCACCGACCAAAGGATGCGGACTTTGTGGGCGGCTACCTGCTGCAAAGCATCGGGGTGATGCCCGTGACCTTTGCCGGGCAGGTGGCCCGGGGCCGTAAGCTCTGGGGCCAGCCCTTGCGCGACTACATGCGCCAGTTCAACCACGTGGCCGGCATCAACATCCTGGGCGACTGCCTGCCCCATGCCGACAACTTTATGGAGCTGGCCGAGGAAAAAGATGCCCGGGGCCTGCCCAAGCCGCGCCTGCACTTCACCGCCCAGGAAAATGAGCAGCGCATGAATGCCCACGCCGAGAAAATTATGCGTGGCATTTGGGAAGCCGCCGGGGCCACCGATATCTGGGCTTTTGGCCGCTACGCCCACGTAATCGGCACCGCCCGCATGGGCCTGAGCGGCGACGACGCGGTGGTGGACGCCAACGGCCGCGCCTTCGACGTACCCAACCTGTACATCTCCGACAACTCCACTTTTCCCAGCGCCCTGAGCGTGAACCCGGCCCTGACCATCATGGCCCTGAGCCTGCGCACGGCCGATAAATTCCTGGAACAACAGCAGCGACGGAACGGGTGACGCCATTGTTCAACGGGAACGTCATGCCGAGCGTAGTCGAGGCATCTCGCCCAGCAAACTAATTACTGCCGCATGCGAGATGCCTCGGCTGCGCTCGGCATGACAACCGGTTATTAGCCTCAAATCATAAAGTCAATGAAATCCTTCCTCACAGAAATCAAGCAGCACTTCGGCGATGGCAACTACGAAGGCGACCAGTTTGGCGGGGCCAGTGGGCACAACGGCAACGGCCTGCCCACCGGCTTGCCCAACAACTTCATGTTCGCTACCGGCATCGAGTGCAGCTACCCAACCATCGACCACGGCAAAACCCGCCGCGACCTGCTGGCCGAGTGCGACCACTACAACCGCTATCAGGAGGACCTGGGCCTGGTGAAGGAGATGGGCCTGAAGGTGCTGCGCTACGGCCTGCCGTACTATAAAATCCAGAAAGACCCCGGTAAGTACGACTGGGAATTCGCGGACCTGGCTATGGCCGAAATGCAGCGCCTGGGCATTACCCCGATTCTGGACCTGATGCACTTTGGCGTGCCCGATTGGCTGGGTAATTTTCAGAACCCGGAGCTGCCGGTGCACTTTGCCGCCTACTGCGAAGCCGTGGCCAAGCGCTACCCGTGGGTGCGCTACTACACGCCGGTGAACGAAATTTACGTGACGGCCAAAATGAGCGCCCGCGACGGCATCTGGAACGAGCAGCTGAAGTCGGATAAAGCCTTTGTGACGGCTCTCAAGCACCTGGTGGCCGCCAGCATCATGGGCACCCAGCGCATTGCCAAGCACCGCCCCGACTGCATTATCGTACAGAGCGAGTCGGCGGAGTTTACCCACGAGCTGCGGGCCGAGCACACCTTTGAAGTGCAGATGCAGAACAAGATGCGCTTCGCCTCCCTCGACCTGCTCTACGGGCATCACCCCGAGGGCGATGTCCTGAACTACCTCTACGACAACGGCCTGACCCGCCGCGAGTACGACTGGTTTATGGCCGGCGTGCCGCCCGGCTACCAGGTGATGGGCAACGACTACTACGGCCGCAACGAGAAAATAATGCTGCCGAATGGCGAAATCGTGACCAGCATGGACGTGCTGGGCTGGTACAACATCACGCGCGATTATTACCAGCGCTACAAAAAACCGGTGATGCACACCGAAACCAACACCCTCGGCGACAAGCAGGCTTCCACCTGGCTCTGGAAACAGTGGGTCAATATCCTCAGAATGCGGAAAGAAGGGGTGCCCGTGCTGGGTTTCACCTGGTATTCACTCATCGACCAGATTGATTGGGACAAGGGCCTGGAGCGCAAAGTGGGCACCGTGAACCCTTGCGGCCTCTTCGACCTCGACCGCAAGCCCCGCCCCGTAGCCGACGCCTACAAAATGCTGCTCCAGGAGTACGGCCAGATTACTATTGTGCCCCACGGCGAGCTGTTTGAGATTACCACCGCCCCGGCCACGCTCAAAGTGGAGGTGTAGCCAAACGGGAGCCCAAACCGGCCGGGCCGCGCGCCAACGTTCATCATAACCACATGGAACAGGCCGTTTTTTGACCCATGAAACACCATCTGCTGCTTCAAACGGCCCTGCACCGACTGCTCTGGCAACCTAGCCCGCTACCGGGCCCGATTGACAATTACGAAGGCTACCAACGGCGGAGCCACAACCGAGGGTAGGATAGGCTGCTCGTTTGCGCCAGCTTTCCAGTTCGCTTTTGCAATTGCCGCGTTCATGCCATCTATTATGCCTCCCTTGCTGCTGCGCGTGGCCGCGACGTGGTCCTTGCCCGGCCTTGGCCTGCTGGCATTGCCGCAGGAGCCGGCCGCCCCGCTGGCCGCCTACGCCCTGCACGCTGCCCTGTTGGTAGAGGCCGTCCTGCCCGATGGCACCCGCCACGCTGCCCGTGCTACCGTGGAAGAAATAACCCGGCCAGAGGAAAGCACCGCTTCTACGCGGGGCCTGTTGCTCGACTTTGCCGGGCCCCTGGCGCTGCCGCCCGGCACCACTATCTGGCTGGCCCAGGCGGGCAGTAAGTTCGGTTCGGCATAGGTCGGTTGGCGGCCCGGCCACGGCTTATGCTTTTGTTTAGCACGCATTTCCGCAGTCTGTCAGCTCAGCTATTTCGCACAAAAAGTACCGTCCGGAACCGGTGCTGCAGTTTCGGGCAAATAGCATTTCAGCCCCTGATAACTATTTATCCATTGGGTTTAATCTTTCACTAATAAATTCCAGTTTTTGGCGCGGAACTAGTTGGGCGGCTCCTACGCTTTGCGTAAATTGCCAAACTACTACAGGTTTCGCATTTGGGTTCTTTATACTGCTTACACTGCTTATGAAATTTTTTGCTCCGCTGCTTCTGGTGTGCCTGTGGGTATTTCCAGCTGCCGCCCAGCGTATTGTTATCAGTGGCCAAGTAGTGGAAGCTACCAACGGGGAACCCGTACCGTTTGCTTCGATTTTTATTCCCAAAACCAGTGCCGGCGTCACCGCCGATGCCGACGGCAAGTTTAAGCTGGCCGTGGCGGGCACGCCCGACTCCATCGCGGCGTCGGCCATGGGCTTTGCTACGCAGCACCGCCGCCTCACCGATGCCGCTGTGCAAACAGTGCTGTTTCGGATGAAAACCGGTGGCGTGGCCCTGGCCGAAGTGATAGTATCATCGCGCCAACCCGAAAACCCCGCCTTTCGCATCCTGCGCGAAGTGCAGAAGCACAAGCCTGAAAACGGCCGTCTTTCGCTGAAAGCAGCCGAGTACGACTCCTACAACCGCATCGAGACCAGCCTGATTAACTTGCCCGCCAGCATGGCCAACCGCAAGGTTATCAAGGATATTCGGGCGCTGGCCGTACGCCAGGGTGCCGCCGCCGCCACCGACACCGACGCCCCGCTGCCCATTTTCGCGTCGGAGGTGGGCTCACGGGTGTACCAGAAAAACGCTCCTCTACGCCGCCGCGAAGACTTGATGCACAAGCAGATGCGTGGCGTTGGCCCGCGCGAAGGCTCGGTACTTTCGCAAATGCTGGGCTCAAACTTTCAGAACTTTGACTTTTACCTGAACTGGCAGAACGTGCTGGGCAAGGACTTTATATCGCCCGTTGCCGAAGGCGGCCGCGGCACCTACGACTACGAGTTGCAGGACTCCGTGTTTGTGGGCAAGGACTGGTGCTACCGCATTGGCGTGACACCCAAGCGCAGCCACGACCTGGCCTTCAAAGGCACCATCTGGGTTACGGCCGAGGGCTACGCCCTGCGCCGCATTGACGTAGTGGCCAACCCTGAGGCCAACATCAACTTCGTGAGCGACCTGCGTATTTCGCAGGAGCTGACCTCACCCGCCGAGGGACCGGGCCTGCCCACCCGCACCAAGCTGGTGCTGAGCGTGCGGCCCTACGAGAAGCAAGCGGCCATGCTGGTGCGCTTCACCACGGTGAGCAGCAACTTCGTGCGCAACCAGGTGCACACCGAAAGCGGCTTCTACGACCAGCCCATCGTGTCGTCGCTGATGGAACCCGCCGAAAAGGGCTCGGGCAGCGACCTGCTGAGCGGACTGCCCCAGGGCGGCGCGGCGGGCGGCGGCTACTTCGACCAGCACCGGCCCGATACGCTCAGCCTCTCGGAGCGCCAGACGTTTGCCGTGCTGGACTCGGCCAAGCAGCTGCCCTCGGTGCGCAACGTGCTCGACTGGGTGGAGCTGTTGGTGAACGGCTACAAGCGCGTGGGCAAGTTTGACCTGGGTCCCATTTCCACCGTTTATTCCCGCAACGACCTGGAGGGCAACCGCTTTCGGTTTGGCTTTCGCACTACGCCCCTCATCAGTCGCGACTGGCTCACGCAAGCCTACGTGGCCTACGGTACCCGGGATGGGCGCTTCAAGTACGGGGCCCGGGTCAACTACATTGCCGAACGCCGCCACTGGACAGTGTTTTCGGGTGAATTCCGGCACGACGTGGAGCAGGCCGCGCTGCTCGACAACGACTTCCTCGACAACAACAACCTATTTGTGGCCGCCTCGCGCTGGGGCCGGTTCCGTCAGGGCCGGCCGGTGCTGCGCGACCTCACGTCGCTGAGCATGCAGCGCGACCTGTTTCACGGCTTCACCCAAACCCTGACTCTGCGCTACCAAAACGTTAACCCGCTGTTCGATATTCACCGGCGCACCGGCCCCAATGGCCCGCCGGTGAGCGACGAGCCCAGCTCCAATATTTTGCAACTGAGCGAACTGGTGTCGGAGTCGCGCTACGCGCCCGATGAAAACCTGGTGCAGAACGAAAACCGCCGCCGGGCCGTGGGCTTGAAACGCTTGCCCGTGTTCGGCTTCCGCTACACGCTGGGCGCTATCGACTGGATTCAGGGCAATTTCGTGTATCACAAGTTCAACCTATCCATTTCGCACAGCGTTTCGGTGGGCTACCTCGGCCGCCTCAACTACCGGGCCGAGGCCAGCTACATCCCCTCGGCGCTGCCTTACTACATCCTGAAAACGCCGCTGGGCAACCAGACCCCGTTCTACAACGCCAACGCCTTCAACCTGATGAACTACTTTGAGTTCGTTACTGACCGCTCGGCCACGCTCCGCCTCGACCATCATTTTGAAGGCTTGGTGCTGAACTCCATCCCCGGTATTCGGGCGCTAAACTGGCGTTTTGTGGCTACCGGCAACGTACTCTACGGTAAGCTTTCGGACCGCAGCCGCCGCGCCAACGGCAACACTTCGGACCTACCCGGCCCCATTTCCATTCCTTATGTGGAGGTGGGCTACGGAGTCGAGAATATTTTCAAGTTTCTGCGGGTCGATTTCATCCACCGCCTCACGTACCGCGACACGCCCGGCACCAGCAACTTCGGTATCAAGGTGGGGGCGCAGTTCCGCCTGTAAGGCCCTTTTCACCTGGTTAATCTCCGTACGCCCATCCGCCACTTTTTTGGCCGGATGGGCGTGCTTATTTTACGAGCTTTCGTCTGCTGCACTTTGGTGTAAGGATTAGTCACAGTTGCGGGGCTTATTTTGGGAGAGGCGTCTGCATCGCCGGGGCTGCTGGCCCGTGTTGTGCCGTTGCTTGGCCAGCTTCCTTATCTTTGGCTACGCCCGTGCCCGTTGGCAGTGGCTCCTTCTCCGCATGATTTCTGCCACCTCTCTGCAAAGCCTGTTTGGCATCAAAGCCAGCGAAACCCGCACCGTAGGGCTCTTTTTGCTGCATAATTTTCTGTTGGGCATCGGTTCGATACTGGTGTACGTTGCGGCTAACGTGCTGCTGCTGGAGCACCACCCCGAGCACAGCCTGCCCCTGGGCTACGTGGCCGGGGCGCTGGCCATGATGGCCGTGGGCAAAGTCTACACCTATTTTGAGCATCATTACCTGCTCAAGCAGCTGGCCGTGCGGGTGCTGCTGGCCGTGGTGGCCCTCACCGGTGTGCTGGGCGTGCTGGTGGTGGTGGGCCACTCGGTGGCGGCGGCCGTGGCCATCATGGCCGGCTACCGAATCATCTACCTGCTCACCAACCTGGAGTTCTGGGGCGTCTCGGCGGTGGTGTTCGACGTGCGGCAGAGCAAGCGCCTGTTCAGCATCATTAGCTCGGGCGATATGCCGGCCAAGGCCCTGGGGGCCGTGCTGGCGGCCCTTATCCACGGCGAGGCGCAGCTGCCCGTGCTGTTGGGCGTGTCGTTTGTGGCCTACATCGGGGCACTGTTTGCGCTGCGCGCTACCCTAAGCTCACACGTGGTGGAGGCGGCGGCGCGGCCCGCGCGTCTGACCAAACAGCTGCCGGGCCAGCTGGCCCGGCAACTGTTTGGCGGCAGCGAGCTGGTGCTGGCCATGTGCCTCAGCCTGCTGGCCATCGCGGCGGCGCTCACCGGGGTCGAGTACATGTTTTTTGTGAACGTGAAGCACAAGTTTCACGACTCGGCCGACGTCACCCAATCGGTGGGCTGGATACTGGCCCTGACCTATATGGCGGCCATGTTCTTCAAGCTACTGCTGAGTCGGCAGGCCTTGGAGCGCTACGGCGTGCAATGGTCGTTGCGGCTGCTGCCGCTGGTAGCTCTGGGGTTCCTGCTGGGCTTTGGCGTACTCAACACCGTGAGCAGCTACACCTCCACGGGCCTGCTGATATATTTCTGCGGCCTCTACCTGCTGCTCGAAGTGCTGCGTCGCAGCGTGTTCGACCCCGTTTTTCTGGTGCTGTTTCAGCCCCTGGCCCCGCAGCAGCGGCTGGCGGCCCACACCCTGGCCAAGGGTTTTTACGAGCCCCTGGGCATGGGCCTCACGGGTCTGCTGTTCTTCGCATTTCGCTATAGCGGCCTGCTTGATGGCTGGTTGCCACTTGCCTGGATGGGGGCCCTGCTGCTGCTGGCGCTGCTGTTCCTGCGCCGCACCTACTACAGCTACCTGGCCGAGCTACGCGAAGGCCTGAGCCGGCGCTTTGCCGAAACCGCCGACTTGGCCCTCCCCGATGCCGCGCTGCAGCTAGTGCTGGCCCACCTGCACAGCTCGCGCCCCCCCGAAGTCCTCAATGCCGTGGCCTGGCTACGCAAGCGCGACCCCAAAGCCCTGGCCGGCCACACCCCCGGCCTGCTCGAGCACCCCGACGAGCGGGTGCGCCTGGCCCTGCTCAATACCGTCGAAGTACCCCCGCTGCCCGCCGAGGCGCTGCAGGCCCTGGCCCTGCGCGACCCCGCTGCCCCCGTACGCGAAGCGGCAAGCCGCCTCCTGGCCGCCGCCGACCCAGATGCGCCCACGGTAGCCACTCTGCTGAGCAGTGCCGACTTGCCCGCCCGGCAGGGAGCCATCCGGGGTTGTATCGAAACGCGGCCTGAGCATGAGGCCGCGCACCACAGCCTGGGGCAGTTGCTCGTTAACCCGACGCCAGCCGCCAACCGGACGGCGCTGTGCCTCCTCTCATTTTTTCCTTTTGAAACCCAGAGCCAGCTGATTGACGACAGCTTAGCCAGCCCTGACCTGGGCTTAGCCAGCGCGGCGCTTGCGGCCATTGGCACCCTGCCCCACACCCAACTGGCTTACCACTTACCGCCCGCCTTGGGCGAGAAGCAGCGCTGGCAGGCCGCCGCCGACAGCCTGGTCGCCCTGGGGCCCGCCATGGTGCCCCTGGTGCGTGAGGCCCTGCACCACACGCCCGGCCCTGTCCACTTGCACCGCCTGGCCACCGTGCTGGAGCGAATTGCCACCCCCGCCAGCCGGGCAGTTTTAGTGGCGCTGGCGCAGGGCAGCAACCTGTTTTCGCGCGGAGTCGCGCTACGGGCGCTACGCCGCTTTCCGGCCGTGCCCGCCGAAGCACCCATATTCGAACACTTGCTGCGCGATGAATTTGCTCTGGCGGCGCAGCTGCTGCGGGGCCTGGCTGCCGACCACCGACCGGCGCTGCACACGGCCGTCGGCTACGAGCTGATGCTGCTGCACCAGCGCCTGTTTGGTCTGCTGGCCCAGCTCTACGATGCCGAGCTGGTGGCTACCGCCCAGCGCAATGTGGCCCACGCCGTCCGCGAGCGCCAGGCCAATGCCCTCGAAATTCTCGATAACCTGATTCCGCGCCCGGTATACCTGGGCCTGCAAGCACTACTCGACGATACGTCCGTGACGGAAAAGGCCCAGCTGTTTGCCGATGTCACGGCGAACAACCAGCTGGTGCAGACCTTGCAGCCGACCCGGTCTGGGTTTGGCGCGCACCAGACCGTGACAATGGCCAAACCTGCTTTTCACGCCGCCACCCTCACCGAGCCCTTGCCCGTGCTGCTGCTGCGGCACGGCCACAGCGCCTTCACCACCTGGACGCTTGGGGTGGCCTTGCGCACCTGGCAGCCCACTCAGCCCGATGCGCCGGCTCTGTTGCAGCCCTACCTACAGTCGCCCAACGCGCTGCTGGCCGAAAGTGCCCAACTGGCGGCTAAGGTTTTGGCCGCCCGCCTGGGCCACACCATTTCCGTCACTCCTTTTCACACCCATGCCATGAGCCATTCCCCGGCTTCCGAAACCCGTATTTCCGCCCTGGAGCGGGTGGTCGTCCTCAAAAGCACCGCCCTGTTCTCGCAAACACCCGAAAACGTATTGAGCAGCATTGTGCCCATCATGAAGGAAGTGACGTTTTACGAGGGCGAAGAAATATTTGCCAAAGGCGACATTGGGACGTCGCTGTTCGTGGTGCACGACGGGCAGGTGGGCATTTTCAATGGCAGCCAACAGCTGGCCACGTTCGGGCCCGGCGACTTCTTTGGCGAGTTGGCCCTGCTCGATGCCGAGCCCCGCTCTGCCTCCGCAGCGGCGCTGAGTAAAGTACTGGCTTTCCGTCTCGACCAGGAAGATTTTTACGACCTAATGGAGGAACGGGGCGAGGTACTCCGCAACATTCTGCGGATGCTATGCCAGCGCATTCGCCAGCAGAACGAGAAGATGCGCGAGTTGGCCAAGTAGGATGACGTCCTTTTAGTCATTAGGCTTGTTCCTCAATAAGAAATCGGTGGTTTTCCAAGTCGTATTTGGCGCCAGAAACGGGGGCTGCTCAAAGAATCCAAGGATACAAGCTTGGCCAAACCAAAAAGACCATTCAGGCATCATAATCGGCTAAAATCTTTGACCATTTCTTATTCAGGAACAAGTCTATTAGGCTTGTTCCCAAACAGTATTTTTGGGGATGCTTGAGGTGAATACGATAGTTGATGACCAGCAAATGCGGGCGCTGAAGGGGTTGGATTTGGCCACTTTTGCGCCTTGGCCGAGCCGTTCACGGCGGGCTGCCAGGCCGAAGCGGGTGCGTGCTTTTCGGTGGAGCAGCCGCACTAACGCCGGCCCGGCGGTGGGTGCAAAGGCGTGCCGGCCAGCCCGGAACAGCAGTTGTTGTTCATCCTGTTTTACCTGAAAACCTACCCCACCTTCGACGTACCCGGGACCACCTTTGGCCTGCCCCGCTCCAAAGCCTGCGAACACGCCCATCACCTGGCCAAGGCCCTGGAACGTTGCTTGCGCACGTTGGGCGTGCTGTCGGCGCGAGTCATCGACTCGCTGGCCCAAATGCAGGCCCTCTTTGCCGACGTGCCGGTGCTCTTGCTCGACGCCACCGAACGACCTTACCGCCGGGCGCACGCCGCGGTGGACCGGCCGGCTGACTACTCGGGCAAAAAAAGGCCCACCCGTAAAAACACGCTCATCGCCGACCCCGCCCGGTACATCCACTACCTGGGGCCGACCACCTGCGGGGCGACCCACGACTACCAGATGCTGAAAAACGAGCTGGAAGTCAACCTGGGCCTGTTGGACCTGTTCACCCGGCTGGCCGATTTGGGGTACCTGGGCCTGATTCGGGACTACGACGTGGCCCCGCAAAGCTTGCCCCACCGCAAGCCCCGGCGCAGCAAACAGGTGCCGGCCACGGCGTTGACCGATACGCAACGCGCCGCAAACCGCGCCCACGCCCGCCGCCGCGTGAAGGTGGAACACGCCATCAGCGGGGCCAAACGCCTGGGCTGCGTCACGCAAGTCTACCGCAACAAGTCCCTGGCCTTCAACGACCGGGTGATGGCCTTGGCTTGTGGTATCTGGAACTGGCATCTGACCAAAAAGCAAAAGGTTATTTAGGAACAGGTCTGATAGGTAAACCCGGCCACCGGCGCACGCAACCTGGTATCGGATAGGCGGCGGCCCTAGCGGCGGTCTTGGCGCCAAAAACTTAATCAGGAGCAGCAACAGGTACCGCATTTAGGGTATGACTATTTCTAGTTGCCTGGCAAAGGACTAAATACATTTGTGTATAGAATGTATCCGAACTTTATGCTTCCTGCTACTATGAATATATCTACCGCGGCCAGCCCTGCATTGGCTGGCGCTGAAAAAGAAATTCAGTCACATAAGCTTCGAACTGACGCTTCATGGTACATTTTTCTTGTGGCGCTGCTTTCTATTTTACTACTGGCCCAGCCCGACCAGCGCCAAAGCACTGGGCATAAACCAACAAACTTAGTCACTGAAAGGGTGGCACTACGAGCGAGATAAGCTCATGATAGTTACAAGCCAGGACTTCATAAAATATAACTTTTTTAATAAGCTATTCGGCTCACACAAGCCGAATAAGCACTGCGGTAGCCCCCACCGGCGACATTCTACTTTTTATTATCTGTCCTCAATTTCATGATGAATGAATTCCGCATTATCCAGACGCAGGCTCTTACCAACGTGCTGCCTTACGAAATAGAAGAGTGCCAGCGGGTATGGTACTGGCCACGCCCGCTGTGGCAGCCGGTGCAGGAGCGAATCTTTAAACGCGGCAGCTATCGGATGTCGCCACGGCGGTTTCAAACGCCGAATGAGGCGCAGCTCTTCACCGAGCAGCTGCTGGTGCTCCGCGCCGTCAGGCAGGCCGAGCGAGACCAGCAGCAAGCAGAACAGCGCCAGCGCCGGGAACTACCTCGGGTAATTCAGGTGCTCAGCCTGCCCGCGTAGCCACCGCTAGCCACCACTTTTGAAGTTCCTCTCCGTTTGCGCGCACCGCGTGCTGCCAGGAGGGCTCGGTTAAACAGGAGGGGGCTATGACCACACTTTGCGCGCCCACAGTGCACGAAAACGGAGCTGGCCTTAGCTGATTATAAATTATAGCTCGTGAATTTGATTCAAAAAGACAAAGTCGCGCAGCTGCACATCTTTCGGGCAATTGCTGCTGTCGGCGTCGTACTCACCCATGCCAGGTTCGTCCTCTGGAGCGGCGGCGAAGCCTACGTTGCCAAGTTTCCAGTCCAAAAATGGGGTCTCTTCGAGTATCCGCTGTTTTTCTCGGACCTCATCACTTCGCTGGGGCCGCAGCGGGTCTACTTGTTTTTCATTCTTTCCGGATTCTTTGCCCAGTATTCCATCCGGAACAGGTTTTCACTCCCGAACTACCTGCGCAAGCGTTTTCTGCGCCTGTACCCCGCATACATTGCCGCCACGATACTAGCTGGAATAGCACTATACGTTTCCTTTCTTTATATAAATAGCAACATTTACACCGAAGGCGTTCGAGAGTACAATTCCCGACTAGTTGCTGGCTACCAAGAACTTAGCCCCGGCTCCTTCCTGCACTCTTTGTCTTTTACCAAGTCCGGCGAATACTTTGGATTCGGTGTGCAGTACTGGTCCTTGAAGCAGGAATTTTTTTTCTGTCTTTTATTTCCATTATACAATTTGTTGCCCTTTCGCAATCAGCTTGGATTGTTGGGCATTTGCGTGGCGCTGGTCCTTGCCACCGGCGATGCCATCTTTTTTCATCAGTCGTTTTTTCTGGTTGGCATGACGCTCTACAAGGGGTTTGAGCGGGGCCTGCGCATACCGACCACGCTGCCTACCTGGCTGTACGGCACCGCCATTATGGGCTTGTACATGGGCATTTACTTGCTGAGCAAACTGGGCCACAACTATCCCGCCAGTTTGTTGACAGTGGCGTTAGCCTTCCTGGTGCTTGAGTTTTTGCTGACCCGAACCGTTCGGGTGCCCCGGGCCGTGGCATGGTTCAGCGAGGTGAGCTACTCCGTGTACCTCAACCATATGTGGGGACTGCTCCTGTTCTACGCCGTGTTGTCCCGAATTTCGGGCGACCTCGTTTTTTACAGTCGCTGGCCGTATTACACGGGCGCTATTGTGGCAATAATCTGCTCATTGCCATCCTATTATCTTATCGAGAAGCCCATTGTAGCCTACATGCACCGCCTTGGTCGCCGCGAAACCAGCCGCGCATCCGCGGTGCCACTAATCGTCCCGATGGCCATGCCCCGGCTGTGGTCCCCAGCAGTGCAGCTCCCCCTGCAAAGAGCGCAGCAATTGCTCATGGCAAATCAGTTGGCCCCCGCCAAGCACCTGCCCCAAAGGCTGGCGGGCAGATAGGAAAAAGGGGCGGCAGTGAACGTGGCCGGAACAAGCCAAGCGCATCAGCGCCACGCCAACCAACACGCCCCCACCACCGCTCGCAGGCCGTCGTGGACCGCAAGGCCGACTACTTGGGTAAAAAAAGACTGACCCGTAAAAACACGCTCATTGCCGACCCCAGCCGCTACATCCACTACCTGGGTCCGACCACAAGCGGGTTCACCCATGATTTTCAACTGCTTAGAAACGGATTTGTTGCAAATCCGGGCTTGTTCGCGCTGCTAGCCGATTTGGGCTACCTAGGCTTGGTAAAGCACGACGACGTACCGGCCGGCAGCCGACCCCACCGCAAGCCCCGGCGCAGCAAAAAGTAACCCGTTGCGGCCCTGACCGATGTTCAACGCACCGACAATTGTGCCCACGCCCGCCGCCGCGTCAAGGTCGAACACGCCATCAGCGGAGCCAAACGGCTCGGATGCGTTGCGCAGGCCTTCCGTAATAAATCCAATGCGTTCAATGACCGGGTAATGGCAATCGCCTGCGTTATCTGGAATTGGCATTTGACGCAAATTTTAAACCCCGTTTAGGCACAAGTCTATTAAGAAAACCTCTCATCGCCGCTACTCCATCACCTCGTAGATTTTCACGGGCTCGGCCTTGTTCTTCAGCACGACCTCGCTCACGTACTGGCCCTTGAAGGACTCTTTGACCTTGAGGTACACCGCCTCGCTGATGATAATCTGGCCGGGCTTGGCAGAGGACTGCAGGCGCTGGCACAGGTTCACCACGTCGCCGATAATGGTGTAATCCAGACGTTTGAGCGACACCGAGCCAATGTTGCCCGATACAACTTCGCCGGTATTTACGCCAATGCTGACCTCGGGGCGGTACTCGAAGCCGGGCGGCAGCGGCGCGGTGCTGTGCTGCAGTGCCGCCCGCGCCGATAGCGCCGCATCAATGGCCCGGTCGAGGTGGTGCTCGCCCCGGAACACGGCCATCACGGCATCGCCCATAAACTTGTCCACGTAGCCGCCCTGCGCAATTACCTCCTTCACCATCAGGTCGAAATAGGTATTGAGCAGGCTTACCAAATCGGTCGGGTTCATCTTTTCGGCCATCGAAGTGAAGCCGCAGATATCGATAAAAGCCACCGTCACGTCCACCGTTTCGCTGGCCAGCAGGCGGTTTTTGAAGTCGGGACGGGTCATGAAGTTGAGCACCGTTTCATCGACGTACATTTTCAGGATGTTGTTTTCCTGAATGGCCCGGAGCGTGTCGCGCAGCTGGCGCACCTGGTCGGCCGTTTTCTCAATAGTCAGTTCCAGGTCGGTGAAATCGATGGGCTTCACCACGAAGTCGAACGCGCCACGGTTCATGGCCGTGCGCAGGTTGGCCAGGTCGCCGTAGGCCGTCACAATCACCGTTTTCATGGCCGGGTGCTGGGCGTGCGTGAGCGAGAGCAGCGTGAGCCCGTCCATCACCGGCATATTTATATCGCTGAGGATAATGTCAATATCTGGATGCTCGGCGATGCGCTCGATGGCCTCCTGCCCGTTGGTAGCGAACACAAACTCGTAGATATTTTCGCGGATTTTACGCCGAAACTTCTGGCGGATAAGCAGTTCAAGGTCGGCTTCGTCGTCGACCACCAGTATTTTTGTTTTCATAGCAGAAAGTGTTGGGTAAGCTGTCCCGTTCGCGTGTTTTCACTCCCAGCGGACGGAGTGTGGCGGCGCAAACGCTGACCACTTACTACTGGATTACTCCGCACTTATTACGTCAGGAATTCAGTTGCGATAACTTACTCTTGAGTACGGAAAAATCCAGGGGCTTAACCAGAAAATCATTGGCTCCCAGCGCCATGGCCTGCCGGTAGCTTTCGTCGTCGCCGTAGGCCGTAATCATCATCATGGTGGTGGGCGGCATCTCGAACTCCTCTTTTACGTAGCCCAGCAATTCCAGCCCACTCATGCCGGGCATATTAATGTCGGAGAGGATGATGAGTACCTCGGAATGATGCGCCCGCAAAAAACCCAGGGCTTCCTCGCCCGAAAACGCGAAGTTGAACTGCAACTCGCCGTTGCGGATTTCGCGACGGAAACGCTGCTGGAACAAGTCGCGCACGTCCGTTTCGTCGTCAACAACCAGAATTTGCATGGGAAATATTTTCAGTAACCGGAGAGTACCAAAGTTAGGTGCCAACGCGCTTTAGGCAGGCAGCGTGACCACAAATTCGGTGCCCTCGCCTTCCTCGCTTTCCGCGACCAGCGTGCCGCCGTGGCCGGTGGTCACAATGTCGAAGCTGAGCGACAAGCCCAGGCCCGTGCCCTCGCCCAAAGCTTTGGTGGTGAAGAAGGGCTGGAAGATTTTTTGCCGCACGGCCTCGGGCATGCCGGTGCCGTTGTCGCGAATGCGAATTTCAACTCCGGCCGGCACGGCGCGGGTGGCTACCTGCACCTCGGGCTGGTAAGCGGCGGGGCGGGTCGGCGCTCCTGCACGGCATGAAACGCGTTGGTAAACAGGTTTATCAGCACGCGGCCCAGGTCTTGCGGCACGGCGGCCACGGCGGGTAGGCCAGCGGCGAGCAAGGTCACCAGATGGGCCTCAAAGTTTTTATCCTTGGCCAGCAGCTGCATCAGGCTATTCACAGCCGTGCTTTGGGCTGACTGCGGCAATACTTGGGCCGCTACTGGCCCGGCCAGCAGCCCGGCAGTAGCACTAGCAGCCCCAACCGATGTAGTACCCGACGTGCGAACAACGAACTGGTAGAACTTATTGGCACACTAATTTCCAAATACATGCATGAACATTCACAACCTTTTCGCAGCAGCCTGTTGCACCGCAGCCAGGTAGCGGCGGTGGCGGTGGCGGTTTGCGCGGGCAAAATTTTGCGGAACCACAATAAAAACACTATACCTGAATAGACTGCCCTGTATGCGTAAAAGCAGACCGCGCCGCTTGCCCATTCCGGCCCCGCGGCTACCCGGCCTGATGGATAGGCAAGCTAATCAGAAACTCGGTGTATTTACCTTCCTGTGAGTTGACTGTGATACTACCGCTGTGGCCTTTGGTCACAATATCGTAGCTCAGCGACAGCCCCAGGCCGGTACCTTCGCCGCTGGGCTTGGTGGTGAAAAACGGCTGGAATATTTTCTGCCGCACCGCCTCCGGGATGCCCATGCCGTTGTCGCGCACCCGGATTTCCACCTCGTCGCCTTGCCGGGCGGTGCTCACGCTCACGGTGGGCGCGTAGCCGGCCTCGCCACGCAGCTGGCGCTGGCGCACGGCATAAAAGCCGTTGCTGAACAGGTTGAGTAACACCCGGCCCAAGTCGGGGCCAATGGCTTCGACCTGCGGTAGGTTGGCCGCAAAATCGGTCACCAGCGTGGCGTTGAATGATTTATCCTTGGCCCGCAGGCCCTGGTAGGCCAGGCGGAGGTACTCGTCGGCGAGGTGGTTGAGGTCGATGGGCTGGCGTTCGCCGGTGCTGGCGCGGCTGTGCTCCAGCATGCCCTTCACGATGCTGGCCGCCCGCTGGCCGTGGTGATGAATCTTTTGCAGGTTCTGGGAAATGTCGCTCAGCAGCTCAGCTTCCAGGGCGAGGTCACGCTCGGGGCGGGCCTGCTCCTCGCGCAGCTCACTCAGCATTTCCACGCTCACATCGGCAAAATTGTTGACGAAATTGAGCGGGTTTTGAATTTCGTGGGCAATGCCCGCCGTGAGCTCGCCGAGGCTGGCCATTTTTTCGCTCTGCACCAGCTGGGCCTGCGTGGTGCGCAGCTCGGTGAGGGCCCCGCGCAGCTCCTCGGCCTGGGTGGTGAGGGCGGCGGTGCGCTCGACTACCAGCCGTTCCAGCTCTACGTTCTGAATCTCGATGAGGCGCTTGGCCTTTTCTTCTTCCTCGCGCACCAGCCGCTCTTTTTCCAGCGTCTTTTTCTGGCTTCGGGCAATAAAAACAAAGGTTATCAGCCAGATAAGCACGAAGTACCGAGTGGTGTCCATGAAGGCGTCATAGGCTTTGGGCAGCTTGCCGTCGGGCTCTTCAAGTAGCAGCTCAAGCGCCTTGTAAAGCACGAAGGGAGCCATGGCAAACAGCAGCGTACGGGCGGGCCGATGGTAGCGCACGGCCAGCAGCACGGCCAGCAGCAGCACTAATACCAGCAGGAAGTAGCCTTCGCCAATCAGCGGCGAACGAAGCTTGAAGATGGCTATTGCCAGAAACAATACCGCGGCCGGCACCCAGAGGTAACTCAGCAGCCGGTTCCAGCGGGGCAGGCGCCGGGGCAGGTCCAGAAACTTACTCAGCCCCCGCCCAATGCCCGCGGCAATCAGAGCCGAAAAGAGCAATTCGCCGTAAACAGCCGACTGATTCATAGCAGAATAGAAAGTCTAGGTAGATTATTTCAGCGCAGAAAATAGCACAGAAACTGAGGCATATGCCGCAAATTTGACTATTTCCACCGGGACCTTTCTCCGAATGCGATTCTGGCCCCGGCCATCCGCTCGAAATGTAGCATTAATGCCTGATTACACGGGCAGTGTGACAAGAAATTCGGTGCCTTCGCCCTCGCGGCTTTGCACCGTGAGGGTGCCGCCGTGGCCTTTGGTCACGATGTCGTGGCTCATCGATAAGCCCAGGCCCGTGCCCTCGCCCGCGGGCTTGGTAGTAAAGAAAGGTTCGAATACTTTTTCCCGCACGTGGGCCGGCATGCCCACCCCGTTGTCATGCACCCGGATTTCCACGGTCGGCCCCGGGGTACGGCCGGTGCTTACGGTCACGGTGGGTTCGTAGGCCAAGTGGGCCGCGCGCGCTACTTGCTGCCGCTCGCGCACAGCGTACAAGGCATTGGTGCACAGGTTGAGCAGCACCCGGCCCAGGTCCTGCGACAGCACCGGCACCGGGCCCAGGCCCGGGTCAAACTCGCGGGCCAGCGTGGCCCGGAAGGATTTGTCGGTGGTGAGCAGCCCTTCGTAGGCCAGCGTGAGCGCCTCATCGGCCAGGGCGTTGAGGTCGGTGGGCTGGCGCGGGCCGGTGCCGGCCCGCGAATGGGCCAGCATGTCTTTAATGATGGACGAGGCCCGCTGGCCGTGCTGGCTGATTTGCTGCAAGTTCTGCTTCAGGCCCACCAAAATATCCGTTTCCAGGCCCGCGCTCTGGATTGAGTCGCGCCGCTCGCCATCCATGTCGTCGACCAGGCCGGTGCTGACCTCGGCGAAGTTTTTCATGAAGTTGAGCGGGTTCTGCAGCTCGTGGGCGATGCCGGCCGTGAGCTCGCCCAGAAAGGCCATTTTCTCGGCCTGCACCAGCTGGTGCTGGGTAGTTTTGAGCTCGCCGAGGGCTTGTTCGGCGCGGTCGCGCTGGCCGGCTACTTCGGCGGTGCGGGCGGCTACTTCGCGCTCCAGCACTTCGTTTTGAGCGGCCAGCAGGGCCTGCTTTTCCTGTTGCTGGACCAGCGTTTGGGCCGACAAATCCTGCACCTGTCTCAGCTTCACGAGCAGCAATTCGCTGTTCAGGGCAAACTCGCGGGCCAGGAATAGCGAAATGCTCAGGGCTGGGGCCAGCGCCATCAGGGCCACGAGCGACGACGACACGCGGAAGGAAATCTGGGACTGCGTGATAATCAGCATCGCATAGACGAAGGCAAACACCAGCGCCCCCACAAAACCGGCCGCGATGATGCCCGCCCCGCGCTTGCGCTGCCGCAGCGCCCGCATGGTGAGGCGCAGCTGCTCGGCGCTGGCCAAGGCCACAAAGCCAAAGAACGCGAACGAATAGCTCGTCAGCACCGAATATGAGGTGAGTTGGGTGAACTCACTCAGGGCCAAGCAGACTACCAGCGCCGCCCACAGGCCCGTGTAGGTGTGGCCCGGCTTGTACTCAAACAGGGCGTAAAGGGCCCGCACTGCCCACACGTAGCTCATCAGCAAAAAGACATCGGCCACCATGCCCAGCGCCAGCGTGCCGGCCATGCCCTGCACCTGCCAACCGCCATACAGCGCCAGAAAACCCAAGGCCCCAGCCCCGGCATACAGCGAAAAGTAGAAGTTGGCGCGCTGCGCCGGGTTGTAGCGCAGAAATGACAGATGCAGTAGGCTAAGCAGTAAAAACACCGCGAACGTGGCAAAATTAGCCACCGGCCCCACCGCCCGCTCCACGTTGCGCTTCAGCAGGCCGGGCAGGCCCGTGATGCGCACGCGCATGAAATTGATGTTGTCCTTGAACCACGCCAGCGGCGGCCAGGGCGCAAACCGAATGGCTAGCACCTGCTCAGTGGGGCCACTAAAATGTACTTCCAATGGGTCGGCGGTGAAGCCCGCGGGGCGCACCTGGCCGGGCACGGCGCTCACCCGGCCGTAGCGGTGCAACAGGCGGCCGTTGAGGTATACTTCGGAAGCGCAGGTTTGCTGAAACAGCAGCACCAGCGCCCGGGTACGCAGGCTGTCGGGCACTTGCAGGCGCAGGCGCAGCCAGCCAATGCGGGCGGCCTGCACCTGGGGCAGCAATTGGGGGTGCTGGTTGGGATTGATGGGAGCCCAGGCGCGGTCATCGAAATCGGGATGGGCCCAGGCCGGGTCATCGCCGGCTTTGAACTTCCAGCCGTGGTCGAGCACGGTGCCCGTGGCCGGCACGGTGCGCAGCACGGCGTGGGCGGTATCGGGCGCGGCCTGCGCGGCGGCCCGGCCCGGGGCCAGGCCCACCAGCAGCGCCAGCACCACCAGTGTTCGAACAAGTGAATGAACCACAGTTAGGCGGGCAGAATAATGAGAAATTCGGTGCCTTCTCCTTCGCGGCTGGCCACCGTGAGGGTGCCACCATGGCCCTTGGTCACAATATCATAGCTCAGCGACAGCCCCAGGCCCGTGCCCTCGCCCTCGGGCTTGGTGGTGAAGAAGGGCTGAAAGATACGGGCCTGCACCTGCTCGGGAATGCCGGTACCATTGTCACGAATCCGAATTTCCACGGACTTTCCCCTCGGCCGGCGGGTGCTCACGGTTACGGTGGGCTGGTAGTCGGGCCCGGGCACCCCAGCAGCTACCAAAGCGGCTTCCAGCTGGCGCTGGCGCACGGCATACAGGGCATTGGTGCACAGGTTGAGCAGCACCCGGCCCAAGTCCTGAGTCACCACCGAAATCGTCCCCAACCGGGAGTCGAATTCCTTGTTCAGCGTAGCGCAAAAATCCTTATCTTGGGCCTGTAGCCCTTCGTAGGCCAGCATGAGCGACTCGTCGGCCAGGGCGTTGAGGTCGGTGGGCTGGCGCCGGCCGGTGCCGGCCCGCGAGTGAGCCAGCATATCCTTGATGATGGATGAGGCCCGCTGGCCGTGCTGGCTGATTTGCTGCAGATTCTGCTTCAGGCCCGCCAGAATTTCGGCCTCCAGCCCATCGGCCCCTTTTCCCAGAGTCCGCTCGTTGCCGTGCATATCATCGACCAAGTCGGTACTGACTTCGGCGAAGTTTTTCATGAAGTTGAGCGGGTTTTGCAGCTCGTGGGCAATACCCGCCGTGAGCTCGCCCAGAAAGGCCATTTTCTCGGCCTGCACCAGCTGGCCTTGGGTTTGGCGGAGCTGCACCAGCGTGCGTCGGTTCACTTGCAGCTGCCGGTAGATGAACACGCCCAGGCCCGAAATCAGCATCACTGCCAGCACCGCCCCCAGCAGCAGCCGCCGGCCCAGACGCAGGCGCACGGCCTGCACAGCCTGGGCTTCGCGCAGGTCGTTAATCTGGGCCATGTGGGACTGCTCAATTCGTTCGCTTTCGTATTGGGCCACGTGAAAGGTGCGCTGCGCAGTATTAAAGGTATCGGTATGCGCCATGTAGGCCTTGGCGTAGCGCTGGGCCAGCGCCGGCTTGCCCCGGGCATCGTAGAAGGCTGCCAGCTGCTTGAGGTACTTGGGGCGCAGCTTGTCGAGGTGGGCCACGGTGGCTTTTTGGTAGGCCAGCAGCCAATGCTGCTCGGCGCGGGCATAATCCTGTCGGGCTTCGTAGTACTGGGCCCAGGTCGCGTCCAACTCAAACTCACCGGGCTTGGCCGACATGGGCAGGACCAGGGAATCGTCGAGCTGCTGGGCCCGGCGCAGCAAGGGCAAAGCCTTAGCAGGGGCCTGCATTTGCAACAGCACCGCCGCCTTGCGCACCAGCGCGCAAGCCTCGTTCATGCGGCGCTCATAGCCGTCGTTAAAGCGGGCCACCAGGGCCGAATCGGCCGACCGCAGCGCCGCCGGGTATTGCTGCTGCTGCTGGTAGAGGTCCGACAACGCCAGAAACGTAAACACGCGGTTGGTGCCCTGCACCCGCCGGAACTCGGGCAGGGCGCGGGCCTGGTCCAAGTATTGCACGGCTTTACCGATGTTGCCCCAGTCGGCATAAACAGCCCCGGTCACCAGCAGCTCGTTGATGTAGACGGTGCGGCTAAACTGCTCGGCCGTATCCACCGCGCGCAAGCTTTGGTTGATGGCCCGGTTGTAGTCGCCCATGCGCCGGTAGTAGGCGGCCTGCGATACGTAGCAGGCGGCAATGTTTTCGGTGGCCCGGCGCAGCTGATAATACGCGAGCTTTTCTTCGTAGTACTGCTTGCGGGCGGCCATCTGGTTCAGGCGGTTGTAGAACACCACCAGGTCCATCAGCAGCCACGGAATGGGCCGGCCCACCCGGTCAAAATCGGCTACGGCAGCTTTCATGGTGTCCAGGGCTGCGGCATCGGCGGTGCCGCGCTGCCGCAGCAGCAGGCCGGCGCGCAAGCGGCGGTAAGGCGCAGCGTCCACGGTTTGCAGGCGCCGATTCAGGGCCAGCAGCTGGTCGAGCAAGGGCAGGGCCTGCGGGTTGGTGGGGTGCAGGTCGAGCAGGTGGAGCACGGTGCGCAGCCGAGCCGTATCGGTGCGCTGCTGCGGCAGCACCAGGGCCAGCGAATCATAGTTCGCATCCCAGTAGTACCGCTGCGCCAGCAAGGGCCCACTCAATACCCAAAAAGCTACGGCTGTAAAAATCCATTTCATGGGCAAACCAAGGCTTATGAATGGCTATGCCCAACGCCCGGCAACCTACCCCACGGTGTCCTAGCCCATTGTTTCGGCCAGGTGTATGGATGGTAGGGATTCATAGCTAACGAATATGAATAAGCACTTGGTTTATAGAAAATTAACTTTCAGAAAGGGGCAAAGCTAATTGCTATCGACAACTTTGCAACGTTTCAATTGCATAAAGATGGCATAATTACAATATTGTTAATGTTCTCACTCACGAATGCATTACCTGTTTGTCAAGCAAACAACAGACAGACAGGCAGATAGTAATATCAAGGGTGAGGCATTCACCAAAAAAGAGAACTACCCATAAAAACATGAGTCATTAAATAATATTTTTGTATGAAATATATATTATTTAGTCTTTTGCTTGCAAAGCTAGCAGTTCTGAGCATTTACTGCAACTGCCCTTTATTCAGTTATTTGATAAAGCGTAATAAGAATTTTAGCGTCAGTTACTTGGTATTATAACAGCTGAGCTTTGCGGTTTATTTAATTTGAATCAGCGCCGCTGCTCAGTAGTCGGCCAGGCCATTGCGCAGCGAATAAATTTCAACGAACCCGTGGGCTAGAAGCAGCTGCGCGGCCTGCTGGCTGCGCACGCCACTGGCGCAGTGTATCACCACAGGCACATCAGGCCGAATGGCGCTGACATGTTCCGCTAGCTGCCTCAAAGGCAGGAGCTGCCCGCCAATGTTGCGCCGGGCATATTCGTGCGGCTCGCGCACATCGAGCAGCTGCAGGGGCCGGCCGCTGTGCTGCCACGCTTTCAGCTCATCGGCGCTGATTTCGGGGGCGCGCGCTGCCAGGGCTTCCAATGGGGCCTCGCCGCAGAAGGCAGCGTAATCGTCGGCTAGGCGAATGAGCTGCTGGTTGGCCGCCACCGCACGAAAGCGAATGGTTTGGAAGCGCATGCTCAGGACGTCTACCAGCAGCAAACGGCCGCTCAGCACCTCCCCTATTTGCAGAATGATTTTCAGGGCCTCGTTTGCCTGCATGGTACCAATCAGGCCAGGCAATACACCCAACACGCCAATTTGAGCGCAGTTGGGAGCATCGCCGGGGGCGGGCGGCACGGGGTGCAGGCAACGGTAGGTGGGGCCGTTTTGGTAATTGAACACCGACACCTGACCCTCAAACTTGAAGATGGCCCCGAACACCAGCGGCTTGCCCAGCACCACGCACGCGTCGTTCACCAAGTAGCGAGTGGCAAAATTGTCGGAGCAGTCCACCACCAAGTCGTAGCCAGCAAACAGGGCCAGCGCGTTGGCGGCTGAAAGCACCACTTGGTGCGTTTGCAGCGTGATGAATGGGTTTTGAGCGCGCAGCTTCTCGGTGGCTACCAAGGCTTTGGGCTGGCCCACATCGGCGGTGGCAAAAAGCACCTGGCGCTGCAGGTTGCTATCGTCTACGGTATCGAAGTCGAGCAGGCCCAGGGTGCCCACGCCAGCAGCCGCTAAGTATTGCAGCACCGGGCAGCCCAGACCGCCGCAGCCCACTACCAGCACACGGGCGGCTTTCAACTTCTGTTGGCCGGCCAGGCCGATTTCAGGCAGCAGCAGGTGCCGACTGTAGCGGTTGGTTTCGGCGGCAGAAAGGGCTGAGTCAGTAGGAAGCATCATAAGTTGGCAGCAACAGGACGATGGATAAACAAATTAGGCCGCAGCTTGACGGCCGAAAGCTGCAATTTCATTCCAAATGCGCGCACTCAGCCTCCACCACTGACTCCAACCGCGCTTGCGGCATCCGAAAAAGCCGCCGCCGCCCACCTCGCTAGTCCTGATGGTGCTTGCCTCGCGCTATATTTGCCCGTCTGGCCTGAGCTGAATCAGCACGTATAATGGCTTGTTTGCGCAGTTTATTTATTTAACATAATAATAAAATGGCTTTTATTTAATGCGCTGAGCTGCCAGAAACGCAGTTTTCAGGCTCGCGCTGTTTCTTAGCCGTCTTATTCACCAATTCTTTGCGGTAGCCGGGCGACCTTGTCGGCATGAAAGTCCGCTGCCTGCCTCCTGCCATCGTTTACCTGCTGCTCGTATTCGGCCTCGCGCCCGCCGCTTGGGCTCAGCACCAGCTGCCCATTACGCCCGCCACCGCCGCCTGGGGCTACTACGATGCCGCCGCACCGTCCGTGCTCCGCATCAAGTCGGGCGAAACCGTGACGGTGCACACGCTCATCACCTCCACCCCGGCCCGGCTGGAAGGCGCGGGCCTGCCCGCCGCGCAGGTCGAGCCCGCCCTGCGCGATATCACTGAGCACGTCACCAACAAGGGGCCGGGCGGGCACATCCTCACCGGTCCCATTTTCGTGGAAGGAGCCGAGCCGGGCGACGTGCTGGAAGTTCGAATCCAATCCGTCAAACTGGCCATTCCCTACGCCTACAACGCCTTTGGGGCCAAAAGCGGCTTCATTCCGGAGGATTTCGGTTACGCCAAAATGCGCATCATTCCGCTCGATGAAAAGAAAATGGTGGCGCACTTTCTGCCGGGCATCGACATTCCGCTGCGGCCGTTTTTTGGGAGTATGGGCGTGGCCCCGCCGGCCGCCGCGGGCCGCATCAACAGTGCGCCGCCCGGCATCCACGGCGGCAACCTTGATAATAAGGAGCTGGTGGCCGGTACCACGCTGTATTTACCGGTCCACGCGGCGGGAGCGCTGTTTTTTGTGGGCGACGGGCACGCCGCGCAGGGTAACGGCGAAGTCGATATCACGGCCCTGGAAACCTCGCTCACGGGCACGTTGCAGTTCATCGTGCGCAAAGACCTGCACCTCACCCTACCCCGCGCCGAAACCCCCACCGCCTACATCAGCATGGGCCTGAACGAGGATTTGACCCTGGCCGCCAAGGACGCGGTGCGCGAAATGATTGCCTTCCTGGTAACCGAAAAGCACTTGAGCCGCGATGATGCCTACATGCTGTGCAGCGCGGCCGGCGACCTCGAAGTAACTCAGGTGGTAGACGGTACTCGCGGGGCGCACATGATTTTACCCAAGAGCATTTTTGGGAAGGCGAAGGCGAAGAAGGTGGAGAAGTAAAGGGAAGCATGACGGCTTCTATTCGATGGCATAGAATCAAAATATCCAATATCTTCGTTGCCTCCGCTGCCTGTTCGAAGTATTTTCTGGCTATGATGCAAAATGCTCTACTTTTTCTCGTGTTGGTGGGTACCTCTTTTGCCGCGCAGGCGCAGGTTGATACCGTGCGGGCCAGCACCCTGCCCGGCCCGCAGCTGGCCGAGAAAGCCTACAACAGCGGCCTGGTCAGCTTCAACCAGCAGCGCTACCCGGCGGCCCTGGCCAGCTTCGACCAAGCCATTGCCGCTAAGCCTGATTTTGCCGCCGCCTACACCAACCGCGCCGGTACCCGCTACGAGTTGAAAGAGTACCCCCAGGCCCTTACCGACTACGACCAGGCCTTGAAGCTGGAGCCCAGCAACTACGCCAGCTACTTTGGTCGGGCCCGCGCCCACGAGGCCCAGGACCACCTCGCCGAAGCCGAACAGGACTACTCCGAAGCCCTGAAAGCCAAGCCCGATTACGGACCCGCCTGGTACAACCGCGGCGTGCTGCGCTTCGAAAAAGGCAACTACCAGGCTGCCCGCGACGATTTCGACGGCGCCATCAAGGCCGACCCCAAGCTGGCGTACGCCTACCACGACCGCGCCAGCGCCCAGCAAAGGCTTAATAACTACGCCGCCGCCACGCAGGACTATACGCAGGCCCTGGCCTTGCAGCCCGACCTGCTATCCGCCCTGCTGAACCGGGCCACCGCCGAGCGCCACACCGGTCAGCTGCCCCAGGCGCTGAAGGACTACGACGCCTACCTCGCCCGGAAAAGCGACAATGCGCTTGCGTTCAATAATCGGGGCGGCGCCCGCTTCGAAAACAAGGATTACGCCGGCGCCATCGCCGATTTCAGCCAGGCCCTGCAGCTTGACGCGAAGTACGCTTACGCCTGGAATAACCGCGCCGCCGGCCAGCTCAAGCTGGAAAAATACACCGATGCCGCCGCCGATGCCAGCGCCGCCATTAAGCTAAAACCGGATTATGCTGAAGCTTACCTCAACCGCGGCCACGCCCGCGAAATGCTCCGCCAAGCCGAGGAAGCCTGCCAGGATTGGCGCAAAGCCGCCGAGTTGGGCCTGACGGTGGGCAATAGCTACGCCGCCGCCGCCGGCTGCGCGGGCGAGACGGCAGAGTAAAGGCCCCTTCATTTGTTCAGAACGTCATGTCGAGCGTAGCCGAGACATCTCGCGTGCAATAGCAATCAACGACTTCGAGCGAGATGTCTCGGTCTCTGCTTGATGCACAGAATGCTCGACATGACGGCCGCATTTATTTTAAAACCAACGCGATGCCTTCCCTCAATCGCCTGCTAATCCTGCTCTTACTCGCCGCCGCGCTGCCCGTTGCCGCGCAAAGCACAGCCTTTACCAAAGATAATTTTGGCGACAACAAAGAAGGATTACGCGAAGCCCTGCGCGAGTTGAAAACCGGCGACGAGGAATACCGCGCCGACCCACCGCGCTACGCTCAGGCGCTGCCGCATTTTCTGGCCGCCCAGACATTCAACCCCAACAACGCGGCGCTAAACGTGAAAATCGGCGACTGCTACCTCAACTCTGCTACCAAAACCGCCGCCCTGCCCTACCTGCGCAAAGCCGCGAAGCTCGACGTGACGGCCGATGCCCGCACGCACTACCTGTTGGCCCGCGCCCTGCACCTAAGCGCCAAATGGACCGAAGCCATTGGCGAATACCAGCAGGCCAAGCCCGTGGGCAACAACACGCGCAACGGTGATGCTCAATCCTTCACCGCCAACGACTTGCAGCGCCGCATGCTGGAGTGCCGCAACGGCCAGAAGCTGATGGCCCGCCCCGCCCGCGTGTTCATCGACAATGCCGGGCCGGAGCTGAACTCCTCGGCCTCGGATTACGGCCCGGTGGTATCGGCCGATGAGTCGACCATCCTCATCACCTCGCGCCGGGCGGGCTCGACGGGCGGCAAGAAGGACCCCGAAGGCAACGGCTTTTTCGAAGACATTTACCAGGCTACCTGGCGTGGCAAGGCCTGGAGCGCAGCCGCCAACCTGGGCGCGCCCGTGAACACCGACGACCACAACGCCACCGTGGGCCTGGCTCCCGACGGCCAGCGCATGCTGGTGTACGCCGGCACCAACGGCGGCGATTTGCTCGAAGCCACCCTCGGCGGTGCGACCTGGGACAAGCCCCGCCGACTGAACAGCCGCATCAACACCAACAGCCACGAAACGTCGGCCAGCTACTCGCCCGATGGCCGGTTACTGTATTTCGTGAGCGACCGGGACGGCGGAGCGGGCGGCTCCGATATTTACAAGGTTGATTTAGCCGGCAAAAACACGCCCGTGAACCTGGGGCCGGTCATCAACACGGCCTATGGTGAGGAGGGGGTGTTTATGCAGCCCGATGGCAAAACCATGTTCTTCTCCTCGGAAGGCCATAACTCGATGGGCGGCTACGACATCTTCAAATCGGTGTACGAGAACGGCAAATGGAGCGAGCCGGAGAACCTGGGCTGGCCCATCAATACGCCCGACGACGACGTGTTTTTTGTGACCTCGGCCTCGGGGCGGCACGGCTACTACTCCAGCGACCGGCCCGGCGGCCTGGGCGCGAAGGACATCTACCGCATCACCTTCCTCGGCCCCGAAAAACAGCCTGTGCTCAATGAGGAGGACCAATTGCTGGCCTCGCGCCTGGCTCCGGTGAAGCAAGCGGTATTAGCCCCCGCCGTGGCCGTGGCCACCGCCCAGGTCACCATACTGAAAGGCACCGTGACCGACGATGCCACCCACCAGCCGCTGGACGCGGCCATCGACCTCATCGACAACACCAGTGGTCAGACCATTGCCAACTTCCGCAGCAACGCCACTTCGGGCCGTTACCTCGTCAGCCTGCCTTCGGGCACCAACTACGGCATTGTGGTGCGGCAGGACAGCTACCTGTTTCACTCCGAAAATTTTGACCTGCCCGCCGGCGCAGCATTTGCCGAAGTGGTGAAGGACATCCCGCTGAAACGGCTGGAAATAGGTACCACCATCGTGCTGCGCAATATTTTCTTCGACACCGGAAAGGCCACCCTGCGCCCCGAAAGCACCGCCGAGCTGGAGCGCCTGCAAAAGCTCCTCACCGAAACGCCGGCCCTGAAGCTGGAAATGGCCGGCCACACGGATGATGTGGGCGACGCCGCCATGAACCAGGACCTTAGCCAGCGCCGCGCCCAGGCCGTGGTCGCCTACCTCACGCAGCACGGCGTAGCCGCTGCCCGCCTCACCGCCGCCGGATACGGCGAAACGAAGCCGGAAGCACCCAACACCACCAAAGCCAACCGCCAGCTCAACCGCCGCACCGAGTTTAAGGTGACGGCCAAATAGTTGCGCGTGCGCTGCTTGTTTCAGGCCGCGCCCAAGAGGCTGCCTGCCAGTTCCTGCGTGCCACCCGCTATG
Organism: Hymenobacter frigidus; assembly: GCF_014640435.1. Taxonomy (GTDB): domain Bacteria; phylum Bacteroidota; class Bacteroidia; order Cytophagales; family Hymenobacteraceae; genus Hymenobacter; species Hymenobacter frigidus. Next base: position 34,470 of record NZ_BMGY01000043.1, read on the forward strand.
CTGCCACTTCCGTGACCACGGCTACGGGCGAGCCGTCGCGCAGCAGGCCCAGCACCAACGCCCACAGGTGCTCGTAAGGAATAATTTCGACCTCGGCAAAGGCTTCACCGGGGGGCGGCGTATCCTTTAGCTGCTGCAGTAGGGTTTGGCCGCGCACCGCCGCCTTGGCCGCGTCGAAATTCTTTTCCACTATCACCTGCAACAGGCTCAGAAACAGGCGGCTGCGCAGCGTGGTGGCTTCAGAGAGATGGCGCTGCTGGTACTTACGCAGGCTTTCGAGGCGCATCAGCACTTCTTCGAGGCGGCGCTCACGCAAAAAATACAGCACTTGCAGCACCAGAATAGCCACGTTGTGGCCGCGCTTGTCGCGGCTGTACTCGGGCAGCTGCAGCACCCACTGAGCCATTTGGCGTTGGCGGGGCGTGAGCACACGCTGGGGTGGCAGCACAAAATCGATGTACGACTTGTATAGGTCCCAGCGCTGCAGTGCGGCCTCCCGCTGCATCGGGTAAGCCGGGTTTTTGCTTATTTCCAACTGCAGTTGCTGGGCCCGCTCGTATTGCTGGGCATGCAGGGCTAGCAGCACGTGGTGCTCCTCAAAGTAGAACCAATTTTTGGACGACTGATGAAAATCCCGCACGTATTGCTCGGCCAGTTGCAGCCCCTGCACCGATTGCCGACCGCGCAGGTAGGCATAGATGCTCATAAAATGGTTGTAGCGAATATCAAACCGCCGGGCGTTGAGCTTGCCATCGCGCCAGCGCCGTGAGGCCGCCGCTGTGGCCTTTATGATTTCCTGATAGTTGCCTTGCTGCTCCTCATACGCCAGCCGAAGGCGGTACAGAATATTGAAGGTGGTGAAGCTGCGCGCCCGCTGGTTCAGGGTTTCAACCTGCGCAATGCGGTCGGGCAGGAGCGCCAGCACGGCCCGGCGGGCGGCCACCGTTCCGTTGAGGGTCAGTTGCGTATCGAAATATAATTGCTCAGCTTCGTCCTCCCAGGCCAGTACCTGCTGGGCGCGCAGCAGCACCTGCGTTATCTTCTTGTACTGAATAGGCTGCCGCTGCTCGGCGTAGAGGTTGCGCAGCATGCGGGCGCTTTGCACCGCGTATTGGGTAAATTCCCCCGTCTCGGCCAGCCGCAGGCACCGCATCATCAGCCGCTCCGAGAGCTTGTATTCGCGCTCAGCGTACAGAATACTCACTTTGTGCAGCAAATCCAGACATTCTAACTCGTAGCGGCGCGACACCAAATGCCGGGGGTCGGAATGGTCGAGAAAGTACAGCTGGTTCAGCAGCTTGCTGCGCACCCGCGACTGCAGCTTCTGGAGTGCGCGTACATTGGTAGTGGTGGCTTTGCCATACAGGGCTTTCACTACTTGCAGCTGCGTGGCCTCCGGAGCTTTGGTCAGAGCCGCAACAAGTTGGTTTTCCTTATTCGATTGCCGGCCGTGGAGGTCCAATATTGGCAAAGAAGCCAAGCTACGAGATGTCACAATTCGCGTCAAATTCGCAATTTCATTCATCACAAAAACCGTAAAACAGGACGTATCTGGCGTTTTTCAGGAAAGGTAGGGGTGAAAAACGATGTCACAAAATCAGGCATTCCTTCCTTTCTTCATTGATAGTATTGCTGCAACCTTTGTATCATGGTAAAATCAGTCCATCTAGGCTGTTTGAAGTCACAATTTGACCGCTTTTTTTGGAATCTTTAAACAAAAAAATTGGCCTGCAACGATTGAAGACTGATTTATATTTTATTTCTCTTTTTAGTTATTTAAGTTATGACTTGTACACAAGTCATCATTAACCTAATAGTGTCCTTTTATACGCTTGAAGAAGGCTTCAACTTTGTGTCAGTCAAACAACTGACATGCTCTTTAATCCTTCTCAATCGTGCTAAACATCCTCGCCTTCGCCTTGCTCCAATTCGCTAACCTCACCGCCAGCGCAAATCAGCAAACCACTACCTCGCAGGATTTAGCTACCGCAACCAGCATGACAACCAACGTTATCGGCGGCAGCAGCGGCTGGGGCGGCGACATTGCCGCGGGCGGCAGCAGCGGCTGGGGCGGCGACATT
>NZ_BMGY01000044.1 GCF_014640435.1 Hymenobacter frigidus
ATAACTTTCGGGTCAAAATAGCGGAGGTATCCATCTTGCAAAATTAACTCAAACAGCTTCTTAACGATGTCGCCGTGACGTACAACGTGATTTCGGCCGCCACCAAAATCGAGCACGCCGTAGCGGCCGAAGTGCTGCAGCAACGGGCCGCGCAGCTCCAAAACTTCGCCCTGCGCAAGGTGACGCTGGAGCCCGGCCAGCAGGTGCGCGGCTACCTCTACTTTCCCCGCTACGACGCGGCCGACGCGTTGGTGGTGAAGGCTCCGGTGGGTAGCAGCGTGCTGCCGCTGGAATTTGCGCAGACGCGGGTGCGGCGGTAAAATATTTGGTGAAGAACTTCAGCTTTTCTGGCGGCTGGTAATTCAGACGGTAAGAATTATATTCCTGCTACCGATTTGCTTACCGAGCGGGTTGTTCTTATGCCTTCCAAAAGTGGCCAGTGGTTCACCAGTGACTTGAGCCGCTACCATATTGCCATTCCCAAAGAGGGTTATTTCGTGGCCTTGGAATTTGAAAAGCCCGCTAATCAACTACCCCAGCCAAAACTGGATAATTGCCTTCCTGCTGGGCAAATTATGCGTCCTGCATTCGACTTTAAAAAGAGCAGACTTTGGAGCTATTCTTCAGAAAAGGGGTAGACACTATTACCGCAATCCAACAGCTCGCGCCGGTATAACGCGATGGTGAAGCTCGAAGTAGAGGCTACTGATTAAAAAACCATCCCCGCCAACCAAGAAGCAAACAGGCCGCTGCGATATCATCACAGCGGCCTGTTTGCTTTCGGGAACAATTGGAGTAATTTATCCTAACTCCGCCAGCTCCAGCCACCGTTCCTCCTTCTCGCTCAATTCCTTTTCAACAGCTTGCAAGCGCGCGCCCCAGGCGGCAAAATCCTGCGGGCTGCCGCTGCCGCCGTTCAACTTGGCGGTGATTTCCTCCTTCTCGGTTTCGAGAATCGCCATAGCTTTTTCGAGTTGCTCGTGCTCTTTTTTCTCGGCAAAAGTGGCGCGGCGCTTTTGGGGGGAGGGCGCTACCGCCGTGCTCACGGCTACGGGCGCAGCCAGTTTGGCGGCGGCGCGGGCGGCTTTGGCGGCCTTTTCTTCAGCCTCTAAAGCAGCTTCGGTTTCGCGTTCTTCCAAGTACTCGCGGTAGTCGGTGTAGTTGCCGGGGAAGTTGAGGACGGCCCCGCCGGGCTCGAGCACGAAGAGGTGCTCGGCGAGGTGGTCGAGGAAGTACCGGTCGTGGCTCACAATGAGCAGGCAGCCGGTGAAGTGCAGCAGGAAGTCTTCCAGAATGTTGAGCGTGGCCAGGTCCAGGTCGTTGGTTGGCTCGTCAAGAATGAGGAAGTTGGGGTTTTTGATGAGGACGCGCAGCAGCTGCAGGCGGCGCTTTTCGCCGCCGCTCAGCTTGCTCACCAGCGTGTACTGCTGGGCCGGCGGAAAGAGAAACAGGTTGAGGAACTGGCTGGCGGTGAGCACGTCACCGCTGGCCAGCTCCACCACTTCGGCCACTTCCTTCACGATGTCGATGACTCGCTGCGAGGGGTCGAATTCCAGCTCGGTCTGGGTGTAGTAGCCGAACACGGTGTTCGTGCCCACGTCGATGGTGCCGGAATCGGGCTGGAGCTTACCCGTGAGCATGTTGAGCAGCGTGGATTTGCCCGCGCCGTTGGGTCCCACCAGGCCAATCCGGTCCTTCTTCTTGAACACGTAGCTGAAATCGTCCAGCACCACGTTGTCACCAAACTTCTTGTTCAGGCTGTCGGCCTCGATGATTTTGCCGCCCTGGCGGGTGGTTTTCACGCTCAGCTCCACCTGTTGCTTGCTTAGGTTGGTGCTGGCCTTTTCCTTGGTTACGTAGAAGGCGTCGATGCGGGCTTTTTGCTTGGTGCCGCGGGCCTGGGGCATGCGGCGCATCCAGTCGAGCTCCTTTTTGAAGAGCTGGCGGGCCTTTTCCACTTCCACGGTTTCGCGCATTTCGCGGTCGGCCTTTTTCTCCACGAAATAGGCGTAGTCGCCCTGGTAGCGGTACATCTGGCCCTTGTCGAGCTCCACGATTTCGTTGGCCACTTTGTCCAGGAAATACCGGTCGTGGGTCACCATCAGCAGCGTGAGGGTGGGGGAGGACAGCCGGTTTTCGAGCCATTCGATGGTGGCCAGGTCCAGGTGGTTGGTGGGCTCGTCAAGCAGCAGCACGTCCGGCTCTTCGATGAGGACGCGGGCCAGGGCCACGCGTTTGCGCTGCCCGCCCGAGAGCTGGCTCACGTTGCGCGTCAGCAGCTCGCCGAGGATGCCCAGGCGGCTGAGAATCTGCTGCACCTGCGCCTCGTAGTCCCAGGCGTTGAGGGCGTCCATGCGCTCGAGCACACGCTGGAGGTCGTCGGCCTTGTGGTCGGCGTCGTTGATGACGTGCTCGTACTCCTGAATGGCCTTGAGCGTGTCGTTCTGGCTGGCGAAGATGGTTTCTTCCACCGTCAGGCTTTCATCGAACACCGGCTGCTGGCCCAGGTACGTCACGCGGATGCCCTTGCGGGTGCTCACCAAGCCGGTATCAGGGGTTTCGAGCCCGGCTAATATGCGCAGCAGCGTGGTTTTGCCGGTGCCGTTGATGCCCACAAAGGCCACGCGCTGGCCCAGCTGCAAGCCGAAGTTGAGGTCTTTAAATAGCCAGCGGTCGGCGTAATTCTTCGAGATATTCTCGGCGGATAACAGATTCATAGGCCGCAAAGGTACGGCCGGGGCAGGCGGGGTTGGGAAGTTTCAACTACAATAAACTGACACGTTTGAGTACGGTGCCTGCACCCGTTTGCAGCACCAGTAGATAAATGCCCGCCCGGTGCCCACCCAGGTGCAGACGCACTTCGGAGGGCCCGGCAGCGTCAAGGCTTTGATGTTGCACCCGCTGCCCCAGCGCATTGTATACCGTTAAGTCGTGCACCTCAAATTCGGCCCGGCTCCAGTCAACGGTCAGCTCGCCTGCGGTGGGCGTGGGGTACGCGGCAATGGCTTCTTCGGGCGTTAGCGCCAGCACTTTGAAGCTGACCGGCCCGCTGCCCCGGCCCGCTGCCCCGGCCACGGTTACCAGCCCCGAGCGGGCACCTTTGGGCACAAGCACCTGCACCGATGTACCGGTAGCGCTGAGCACTGGCGCCGGCACGCCGGCAAAAAACACCGTGTCAACCTGCCCATCTACCCGGAAGTTGCTGCCCGTCAATAGCACCAGCGTGTTTGCGCTGCCCCGAAGGGGACTGAATTCTGAGATTATGGGCGCTGGCAGGAAGATGAAGCCTGCCGCGGAAGCCGTGCCGCCCGGCGTTTCCAGGCTCACTGTGCCCGATACGGCAGTCGTGGGCACGCGTACCTGCACGCTGCTCGCAGTGGCTTGCACTGCCGTGGCGCGGCCTGTGCCAAAGGAAACGGCGTTGCGGGCTGCCACCTCGGCGAAGTTCGAGCCAGTAATGGTAACCAGGGCGCCAGCCCGGGCCTTGGCTGGGTTTATCCGGGCAATCGCGGGTACGTGCCAAATCTGAAAAGCCTGCGCGCTCTCCACTGTGCCGCCCAAGGTGCTGATGCGCACCCGGCCAGTGGTAGCGCCCGCGGGCACGGTCACCTGCAGGGCCGTGGCCGTGGCCTGCCGCACCAAAGCCGGTACCCCATTAAACCATACGGTGTCCTGCGCGGGCACCGCCGAAAAGTGCGTGCCCGTGAGCGTAACCACGTCGTTGGGCCGGGCTTCGGTGGGGGTCAGGGTCGCCAGGGTAGGGGCCTGATACACGGTAAAGTCGGCCCCGCTCTGCACGGCACCGTTCGGGGTTACCACCCTCACTTTGCCGGTGGTGGCGCCTGCGGGCACGCGCACCGTCAGGCTCGTGGCGGTGGCGCTAAGCACCGGGGCTGCGGTTCCGTTAAAAAAGACGTTGTTTGAACCTGCGGTGGCCGCGAAGCGCTGCCCCGTGATGGTGACCAGCGTTGCCCGGCGCCCCTGGCCGGGCGCCAGCGCCACAATAGCGGGCGAAGCCAGCACCGCCGGGTAGCTCAAGGCAATGGCGGGACTTACCACCGGAGGAATGTCGTGCAAGCGGTTGAGGGTGGTGTCCGTGCGCACGGGGGCGTTGTAATCGAAGTAAATGTCGGCGTGGTTGCGCACGACCGTGTAGTCGGGCAGGCCGGCCACCGGCTGAATGGTAAACTGCACAAAGCCCTGGCTTCCGGCGGCATCGCTCGACATCGGGGGCAGGTCGATGGGGTCGAAGGTGAATGTGAGTACCGGCCGGACCTTGCCCGAAACCTGCATGCGAAACCGGTGCGAACCCGCCCCTACGCGCAGGGTGCGGAGGTCAAGGTTGGCGGCCAGGGTGTCGACCACTACCACCCGGTAAGCCGGGGCGGTGCCGGTGTTCTGAAAACGCACCTGGAAACGCAGCGGCACGTTGGTGGGCGTGTAGCGCTGGGCCGTGAAGCCGGTGGGCACCACCTGCTTGTCGTTGGGGTCAAAGGAATCCACGATGGGCAGGCACTCTTGCGAAGCCGAGGGCGCTGGCGGCGCTGGCGGGAAGGCAGCCATGGCAGGACTGGGGGCGCCGCCGGGGGCGCGCAGCCCGGGCACTTCCACTGTGGCGCTGGTGTGGGTGCTAAGCGGGTGGGCTTGGGGTTGGTCTACTTCGAGACGCACCACGGCGCCCGTGGCGGGCACGCGCAGCACCAGGCTGTCGCCGGCCGGCAGCATGAACCGGTGCTTCAGAGCCAGCTGGGTGTTCTGGTATAGGCGCATTCCCAGGCTGTCGGTGGTGGCGCCCACGCCCTCGTTGCGGAGCACGAAGCGCACCGTGTTGGCGGCCTGCACGCGGCCCCGCACCACCATGGATGCTTCGTTCCAGCCGGCCGGGCGCGTCAGCACTTTGCCGGGCGTAATCCAGGCGCGGGTGCAGATGGTGAGCCCGCGAATAGCGGTGTTGCCGCAGGCCACCGAATCCTGTATGACGATGCTCCCCGTTTGGCCAGGCGACAGGGTGCCCACTGCGAAAACGTAGGTGCTGTCGGCCTGCAGGGTGAAAGGCCGATTGGCCGATTTGAACACCACGTAGCGAGGCAGCTTGACGAAGACTTGGGCCTGCGGAGCCGGCGCCACCCCCAGATTGCTGTAGCTAATGGCCGTGGTGCCGGGCGCGCAACGCCGCCGCCGCCCCGACGATACGCTCGTGACCAAGTGCGGCCCCTGGGGCAGGGCATCGCCAAAGTCTATGCCGCCCGCTAAACTTCCCGGGGTGGGCAGCGTCAGCAGGGCCGATACGTTGGCGGCCGGACACGTAGGCGTGACGGTACGGCCCGGAATCTGGGGCAGGTTCTGGCGTACGGTGTAGCGCCCCGTATCGGTGGCGATGGCGTAGCGGCCCAGCGAGTCCGTAATGGCGAAGTAGGGGCCGGGCCAGGCTTCTACGATAATGCCGCCCAAGCGCGCTTCGCCGGTCTCGGGCTGGCAATTCTGGTTGGCGTCGTGGTACACCGTGCCGCGAATTGTGCAGGACAACTTGTAGCGGGCCGAGTCGAGCAGCTGCGCGTAGAAGCCGTCTTCCTGCGCAAAGCTGGCGAAGGTGGCGGTGCCCACCCGCAGCGTATTCTTAAAATAGCCGAACACGTGGCTGGTTTGGTTGGCATCAATGAGCACCTTGGTGACGGCCGCGACATTGCTCGCATGAAGGTCCGTGCGCCAGGCAAACTGCCCATCGGCCCGGTAGCTGGCCACCACAGGTTTGGAGTCGTACTGGAGCACCGTCATTTCGCTGTAGCCGCCCACCTTGAGCTTTCCGGCGCGGTAGCTCACGCTAGAATACGTACTGCCGGAAAGGTTGGTGCCCGGCAGATAACCGCCGGCGCGCGCCCACAAGGGCTCGCCGGCGGGGTCGAGCTTGAGCAGCAGGGCGTCGGCGTTGTAAGTGGGGCTGGGGAGCGAAACAGTGCCAAACTGCTGGGTAGCATTGAAGGAGCCGCAGAGGTACAGGTTGTCGAATTCATCAATTGCTACATCATTGGCGGCTGAGCTGCCACGGTTTGGGCTTGGGGCATTGCCGTATCTTCTGGCCCAGAGGACGCTGCCAGCTGGCGTGTATTTCACAGCTAATACGCTTCCGTTCCCGCCCGAGAGTTGGGTGCTGCCGTACGTGCCGACGCCTGAGATGGTGCCCACCATTACCACATTGCCTACCCGGTCGAAGGCCATGGAGTTGCCGGAAGACTGCAGGTTTTGGCTGGTGGTGCCATCGCCCGCGCGCACCCACTGCAAAGCGCCCTGCGGGTTCACTTTAATAATAAAGTCATTTTGAGGGCAGCAACTGCGCGTTTGCAGCACCAGTCCGAAAATGCTCCAGCTGTTTGCCGCACCCGCCACATAGCAGTTGCCCTGCGCATCAACGAGCACCTTATTGCCCCTAGCCCCGCCGCTGGTACCATAAGTCAGTGTCCACTGCGATTGAAATGCCGAATTAAGTTTCTGCAGCCAAAATGAGTATTGATTGTTTGCGCCCGTGAGGTAGATATTGCCGGCGTTGTCTACGGCAATGGAGCGCAGGTCGCTGCCAGCCACCGAGCGTTGCTGTTCCAGGCCACCGGGACCGTACACGGCCACAAAACAGCTACTGCCCGAGGCCGTGAAGGGCACACTGCCCGTGGTCGTGCGAATGGCCGGCGTTATATACGCGCCGCTATTCGGGGGGCCATAGCTGTATCCCAACAAGTACGTGCGGCCCAGGGCATCGGTGGTAGCGCTGATAATACGGTCCTGGGATGTGCTGCTGAAAACCGTCGGAAAGACGGGTAGCTGGCCCCGGACCGGCAAATAAAAGAGGCAAGCGAAGAGGCAGAGTAAAAGGTGTTTCATGAGGCGCAAACAGGATTCGGAACCATGCCAATATACTGCGCTATAAATGTACAAGTCCGCGCTGCTTGCCCCGCCGCTTGCTTCTCTTTTACCCAGCTTGACCTTGCAAGATGCTGCCTACAACAAATGCCACGCGCTGGCCAAGTGGCAAGCCGAAGTAGCTAAACAGTTAGCGGTCGGCGTGATTATTCGATGTTTATTATTGATAAATAGCTGGCTAATAAGCCACAAAGGTACGGCCGGGGCGGGCGGAGTGCTATTCGCAAGCCGTAATGACGATAACGGCAGTTAACTTCTAACGCAAACTATTTCTTCCACAAGCTTAGGATACATAGCCTGTAATTCAGCGCCGCCTTTAGGCTCTCGGTTCATCACCCTTTCCATCGAGTCGTAGTGAATGACTTCGGGAAATTGTTTGGCTATAACATCTCTTATTTCCGAACCATCCTCATTATCGTGGTTTACCGAATAAGCTTCATCGGCTACGCAAAGTAAATCTTCGCCCCAAGTGTCACCGATATCAAAACTGTATTTACCATTAGTTAGGGCGTTGATATCTTGGCTTATTTCGGAAAAGAATTCCTGTCCTTTCAGTAATAGCCAACAACGAAAGTAAATAAAACCGTCTTCCGATAAACTATGGTCATAAATGATGGTCCCGTTTTCTTTCTTGAAATCACACTCCAAGATGATTGATAGTTCTGCAATTTCAGCGGTATAGAGTTGATTCAAATAAATCTGAAGTTGCTTCTCAAATTGAATTAGCTTTTGCTTGCCGCTTTTAGAAAGTAATTCCGTTAGGTTCTCAATGTGCTCTTCTGTGTTATATTCTGACCAGTCAGCATTACGCTTCTTGTTTGACTTCTCAATACTGCGCCAGAAGAATTGCTGACCGACTTCGTCGGATGAAGAAGCAGGCTTTTCTGGAATGACTTCGTTTTCGGCAAGCTTGCTATAGCCTTTTTTGATTTTCTGCTGAATTAGCTTTTCAGTATCAGCCAAACAAGCATCGGCAGATGCAAACTGCTTTTCAGAACGTCGGCCTTGCGTACCAACGGCACCAAAAGAAATAATTTGATTGGTGTCGTCAGCCTCGGCGGTCCAAAACTTATTTGAAGTAGCATCCTGGAAAAATAGTCGCTGTCGCATCTGCATAGCTTGAGATTCTAAATGCCAACCTTAATTCAAAGACACTTCACGAACCTGCCGCATCTCCAGCGGCCCCCGACACTCCCCGTTGCGGCGGGGGCGAAGGCCGATGTCGCGCCGCCGCTACCTAAAAATTAAGCTGGGCCTGCAGCCGCAACAGGCCGCCGCGCTGTCGGTTGTCGGGCCGCTGGAAGTCCTCGAAGCGGCGCGAGGACAGCGTGTACATGGCCACGAATTCGAAGCTGTTGAGCGGCTGCCACTCCACGCCCAATTCGGCTTCGCGCACGGTGTAGCTGCGGGCGTCGCGTTCGTGCTTTTTGCCGCCTTCGTAGAATTGGGCGCGCACAAAAGGGTAGAACTGCTGCCGCTGGTAGCGCAGCCGGTAGTTGAGCAGCACGTAGCCGCCGTGCAGGCGCCGGGTTTCGATGCTGTTGGTGCGGGGGTTAAATTCCGGACCCCGGCCCAGGTTGTATTCGGCCTGCACGCCGAACGGCTGTGGATACAGGACGAAAGTGGCGGCCACGCGCTGGTCGGGGTAGCGCAGGTCGGGGCGGTGCTTCACCCCGGCCGACAGCTGGTCGCGGGCCACCACGTACTCGCCGCTGTAGGCTTGCAAAGCGGGCTCGATGATGTGCCGGCCCAGGGCCAGCGGGTAGCTGAAGCGGCCCACCACGTGCTGCTGGTTGTTGAGCTCGGCGCGGTTGGCGGTCTGGCCGTTAAATACGCCCAGGCCCAGCACGCCGTAGTCGCCCGAGCCCTTCAGGCCTTCTTTCACCAGCCGGGCAAAGCGCTGGCGCACGGCGGTGGGGGCCCAGTAGAAAAACGCGCCCAAATCCCGCTCGTTGGAAAAGGCACTGTTCAGCGCGTCGTTGCGGTCGAGGGCCAGCCGGTTTTGGCTCGACTGCATGTTCTCGAACCCGAACGGTATTTTGCTCTGGCCCAACCGAATGCGGTACTGGCTGGTTTTGTCGAGGCCGATGTCGAAATAGGCGTCGCGCAGCTGGCCGAAATTCAGCGACGTGCTGCCGCTGGGTGTGTTCACAAAATCGGGCTGAATGTAGAAGTACACTCGCTCGTGCAGCTGCCCCGAGAATATAATCCGCACCCGGCGTAGCGAGATGCCGCCGTTGTTGCCCCACGACCGGTCGCACTGCTCGCAGCTCAGGTTCGGATTGGTTTCGAGCAGGCGGTTGTAGCGCGCCTGCACGTACCCGCGAATGGCAAAGGTTTCGAACCACTGCTTGGCCGTGGCGGGCGCCTGAGCCGACGAGTCGGAGGGTTGACTATGCGCCCTATGGGTCAGTAGGACCAGGATGATGATTAACAGATTTCTCATTTATTGACCGCGCTGGTTCGACCAGGTCTGCGCATTATTGCCCAAAATTTAACGATATGTGAAGACAATATTACGCTCTCCGGACTTCACCGGGGATTTGCTGACGACGCTCTCGGACAATAACAAAATGTGGGTCTATTTCAATGTGCCCGAAGCGGAGTACCTGGCTTACGAAGCCCACGCCAAAGCCAGCGACAGCGCGCAGAAAGTGAAGCTGACGATGGCCAACAACGAGGTGTTCAATCAGCCCGGCCTGGTGCAAACCATCGAGGCCGACTTCAACAACGAAACCGGCAACATCGCCTTCCGGGCCACTTTCCCCAACCCCAACGGGCTGTTGCGCAACGGCGAAACCGGCAGCGTGCTCATGACCGTGCCACTGAAAAATGCCCTGATTATCTCGCAGAAAGCCACGTTTGAAATCCTGGAGAAGAAATACGTCTTCGTGGTCGACAAAAAAAACGTGGTGCACCAGCAGGAAATTGGCATCGCCTCCGAAATACCCGACCTGTACGTCATCAAATCCGGCATCACCGGCACCGACCGAATTCTGCTGGAGGGCCTGCGCAAAGTGAAGGACGGCGACAAGGTGAGCTATGAATACAAGGCCCCACAGGCGGTCATCTCGCACCTGAAAGTGTACAGCGAGTAAGGAGCCCGACTCCCTGAACCAGATTAGAACGTCATGCTCATCTGGCGTCCGCGCAGCCGAGGCATCTCTACCGCTTCGTTGCAACGGCATTGAATACTCCCGAGGTAGAGATGCTTCGGCTGCGCTCAGCATGACGACCATTTGGCTTTAATAACCAGCCAGAATATGTTTAGTAAATTCATTCGGAGGCCCGTTTTTGCTATTGTTATTTCGATTGTCATCCTGCTCATGGGCGGGCTGGCCATCCTGCAGCTGCCCACGTCGCAGTTTCCGGATATCTCGCCGCCGCTGGTCATGGTCAGCGCATCGTACCCCGGGGCCAGCGCCAAGGTGCTCACCGAGTCGGTACTCATTCCGCTGGAGCAGGCCGTGAACGGCGTGCCGGGCATGAAGTACATGACCTCCAACGCCGTGAGCGCCGGCGAAGCCAACATCCAGATTGTCTTCAATCTCGGCACCAACCCCGACTAGGCCGTGGTGAACGTGAACACCCGCATTGCGCAGGTGCTGAACCGCTTGCCGCTGCTGGTGCAGCGCGGGGGCGTGATTGTGAACCGGGTGGTGCCCAACATGCTGATGTACGTGAACTTGTACAGCAAGGACAAGAACACCGACATGAAGTACCTGTCCAACTTCTCCGGCGTGAACATGATGCCGGAGCTGCAGCGCCTCAATGGCATCGGGCGGGCCAGCATTCTGGGCAGCCGGTAGTACGCCATGCGCGCGTGGCTAAAGCCCGACCGGATGCGCGCCTACAACCTCTCGGTCGACGACGTGATGAAGGCGCTGGACGAGCAGAGCGTGATTGGCTCGCCCGGCCGCATCGGCCGCTCCGACGGCAAGCAGGCGCAGTCGCTGGAGTACGTGCTTAGCTACCAGGGCCGCTTCAACGACGTGGAGCAGTACAAAAACGTCATCCTGCGGGCCAACGCCAACGGCGAAAGCCTGCACCTCAAGGACGTGGCCAACGTGGAGCTGGGCTCGGAGTACTACGACATCTACTCCAACCTGAACCAGTACCCGTCGGCGGCCATCGTGCTGAAGCAGACCTACGACTCGAACGCCTCGGACGTCATTAAAGAGGTGAAAGCCAAGCTGGAAGAGCTGAAAAAGTCGTCCTTCCCGCCCGGCATGGACTACAAAATCACCTACGACGTGTCGAACTTCCTCGACGCCTCGATTGAGAACGTGATTCACACCCTGCGCGACGCCTTTATTCTGGTGGCGTTGGTGGTGTTCCTATTCCTCGGCGACTGGCGCTCCACGAAAGGCGTGAGCATCGGCAACGCCATGAACACGCTGTCTATCATGGTGGGCAGTACCTACGAGCTGGGCTTCATCAAATACCAGCGCTTTTTCAAGGTGTTCGTGCAGGCCTCGCCGGAGTACCGCCGGCTGCCCGAGGATATCCTCAACATGTGGGCGAAAAACGACAAGGGCGAAATGGTGCCGTTCTCGGCCTTCATGAAAATTGTGAAGACCCAGGGCGCCAACAAAACCAACCGCTACAACATGTACACCACGGCCTCCATCCGCGGCGGCGCGGCGGCGGGCTTCAGCAGCGGCGAGGCCATCAAGGCGGTGCAGGAAGTGGCCAAAGAGCTGCCCCACGGCTACGACATCGACTGGGGCGGGCTGTCGAAAGACGAAGTGAGCCGCGGTAACGAGTCCATCGTCATTTTCCTGATTGTGCTGGTGTTCGTGTACCTGGTGCTCGCCGCGCAGTACGAAAGCTTCCTGCTGCCGCTGGCGGTCATATTCTCGCTGGTAGCGGGCGTGTTCGGGTCGTTCCTGTTCATCAAAATATTTGGTCTGGCCAACGACATCTACGCTCAGGTGGGCCTCGTGATGCTGGTCGGTTTGTTGGGCAAGAACGCCGTGCTTATCGTCGAGTTCGCGGCCCTGAAACACGAAGAAGGCATGTCGGTGCGCGACGCGGCCATTGAAGGTGCCCGGGTTCGTTTTCGGCCGATTCTGATGACCTCCTTCGCCTTCATCGCCGGCCTGATTCCGCTGGTGGTGGCCACCGGCGCGGGTGCCATCGGCAACCGCACCATCGGCAGCTCGGCCTTGGGCGGCATGCTGTTCGGCACCGTGTTCGGGGTCATCATCATTCCCGGCCTGTACTACTTTTTTGGCACCCTGGCCGGCGACAAAAAGTTGATTCGGGACGAAAACGAGTCGCCGATTTTTGAAGGCGTTGAGCCGCGTGTATTAATCGAAGAAACCGAGCCTTATGCTTAAGAAACGCCTTTATCAATGCCTAAGCGCCGTTGGCCTGGCGCTAGCGGTTGGCGCCTGCAAAACGCCGGAGCTGGTGGTAAAGAACGAGAGCCGCAACACGCCGGCCCGCTACTCCACCGCCACCACCGCTCCGCAGGATAGCGCCAATACGGCGCGCCTTCAGTGGAAGCAGTTTTTCACCGACCCGAACCTGCAGGCGCTGATTGGCACGGCCCTGGAAAATAACCAGGAGCTGAACATCACGCTGCAGGAAATCGAAATTGCCCGCAACGAGGTCCGCGCCCGCAGCGGCGAGTACCTTCCCTTCGTGGGCCTGGGTGCCCGGGCCGACGTGGCGAAAGTGGGCCGCTACACGCTGCAAGGCGCGACCGAGGAGCAGGTCGATATCAAGGAAAACCGCCGCACGCCCGCCCCGCTCACGAACTTCCAGCTGGGTGCTTTTGCCACCTGGGAGGTCGACATCTGGCACAAGCTGCGCAATGCGAAGAAGGCCGCGGCCATGCGCTACCTGGCCTCGATAGAAGGCAAAAATTTCATGGTGACCAACATCATTGCCGAGATTGCCAACTCATACTACGAGCTGCTCGCCCTCGATAATCAGCTGGTCATCGTGAAGCAGAACATCGGTATTCAGAGCAACGCGCTGGAGCTGGTGCGCCTGCAGAAGGAATCGGCCCGCACCACCGAGCTGGCCGTGAAACGCTTCGAGGCCCAGGTGCAGCACACCCGCGCCCTGCAATTCAAGCTGCAGCAAAGCATCGTGGAGACGGAGAACCGGCTCAATTACCTGGCGGGCCGCTACCCGCAGCCGGTGGCCCGCAACGATGGTTCGTTTAGTGGTTTGGTGCCAAGCGTCATCACGGCCGGCATGCCCACCCAACTGCTGACCAACCGCCCCGACATCCGCCAGGCCGAGCAGCAACTGACGGCCGCCAAGCTGGACGTGCAGGTGGCCCGCGCCAATTTCTATCCCTCGTTGCGCCTGTCGGCCGCGGCCGGCCTGGCCGCTTTCACGCCGGGCCTGCTGGTTTCAACTCCTCAATCCATGCTGTATTCGCTGGGGGGCGACCTGGTGGCGCCCTTGGTGAACCGTAATGGCATCAAGGCCAGGTACTACAACGCCAACGCCGTGCAAACCCAGGCGGTGTTTCGGTACGAAAAGACCGTGCTCAACGCCTACTTCGAGGTCTCGAATCAAATCGCGAACATCAGCAACCTGGAAAAGAGCTACGAGGCGAAAGCCCGGGAAGTAGCCGCCCTGAACCAGTCCATCGACATCTCGAACAGCCTATTCCGTGCCGCTAGGGCCGAATACACGGAAGTGCTTTTCACCCAACGCAACGCCCTGGAATCGAAGTTTGACCTCATCGAAACCAAAATGCAACAGCTGCACGCCACAGTGAACGTGTACCAGGCCCTGGGTGGCGGCTGGAAGTAAGCAGGCGTGCGCCCGGCTCGGCCCACGCGCGGACTCGCAGAGTCCACGCTACAAGCACATCGACTCCGAAACCGCGTTAGCTGCTACAGCCCGTTTCGCTGCGACGTTTCCAGGCCCCAGTTCCGGCCTTTCTCCACGGCGGGCACGCCCTTCTCCAGCCACACCGGGGCGGGCGCGCCTTTCAGGTAGTGGTCGAAGAACTGCAGCTCCCGAATGGAAATGTCCTTGCGGTTTTCGCGCTTCACCAGGTTGTGGGCCTCGCCGTTGTATTGCAGCAGCCACACGGGCTTGCCCAGGCGGCGCAGGTCGGTGAACATCTCGATGCCCTGGTACCACGGCACGGCGCCGTCGGCGTCGTTCGACATGATGACCACGGGCGTCTGCACCTTGGGCAGCTGGAACAGCGGCGAGTTGCGGATGTAGAGGTCGGGCTTTTCCCAGAGCGTGCCGCCGATGCGGCTCTGGGTGCGCTCGTACTGAAACTGCCGGCTCATGCCCGATTCCCAGCGGATGCCGCCGTAGGCCGAAGTCATGTTCACGACCGGCGCGCCGGCCCAGGCGGCGGCGTACATATTGGTTTGCGTGATGAGGTAGGCCACCTGGTAGCCGCCCCAGCTCTGGCCCTGGATGCCGATGTGCGCGGCATCGACCCAGCTGTTTTTCTTGAGGTCTTCCACGCCGGAATTGATGAACTCCACCGCCGACGGACCGGGCTCGCCGATGGTGTAGCTGATGTCGGGCGTGAACACAAGGTAGCCGTTGCTGGCAAACATGGCAATGTCGAGCTTCGAGGGCGACGGCGCGGGCGCCTGATACCGGTAGATGCCGTCCGACAGCTTCTCGTAGAAATACGCCACCATCGGGTACTTCTTATTCGGGTCGAAATTCTCGGGCTTGTACAGCACGCCGGTGGCTTTGAAGCCTTTCGGGGTGGTCCAGTGCACCAGCTCGGCCGTGAACCAGTTGTAGTCCTGCTGCTGGGCGTTGATGGTGCTGAGCTGGATTTCCTTCTTCAGGTCGCCGCTCACGTACACGTCGGCCGGCCGGCTCACGCTGGATTTCGTGTAGATGAAGCTGCCGGCGTTTTTGGCCTTGTCCAGCGTCGAGTAGCTCATCGGGGCCATCGCCACCAGCTCCGGACTTTTGGTGCCGGCAATGCCTTTTTTGTAATAGCCCCAGGTTTTATCCACCTCGTTTTGGGCCTGCAGCAGCAGTTCCTCTTTGGGCTCGATAAACTTTTGCTTGGCCACCGGCAGGCGGTAGCGGAATTTCAATTTATTCTGGCGGCCCACGCCGTTGGTGAAATTCACGGCGAGGCCGGTTTTGGGGTTGATTTTCCAGATATCGTACCGGTCGTAAATCAGCACGGCTTCGTCGTTCTTGGTCCAGGCGGCCAGGCCGTAGGGGTCGGGGTCGGTGGGCGAGTCGTTCTCCTCGTCGGTGAAGGATACGCCGGCTTTTTGGGTTAGGTTAACGGTTTTGCGCGTGGCCACTGCGAAGGCAAACCAGGCCTTGGCCGCGTCGTCGTACCACACGGCGTAGTCGCCGTGCGGCGAAATCTGGAAGCGGCTTTTGGCCGCTTTGGAGTTGATGGCAATGCGCTCGCCGGTGCGCGTCGAAACCAGGTAGGCCTGCTTGCGGGTGCTGCCTTCCCACTGCATCGACACCCGCTTGGCGGTGTCCGTCACGGCCAGCACGTACTCGGTGTTGGTGTTCTCGGCCAGGTAAGAATCGCGCAGGTACTCGTCTTCCAATTGGATGAATTTGTTGGCCTGCTTGGGGTAAATCACCGCCTGGTAATTCCGCTGCAAGTCCTTTTTCAGGTTCTTGAGCTGCATGGGCTGCAGGTAGTCGTCCTTGTAGTTCCAGATGTCGAGCTTGGCGTGCTCAAACTCCACCAGCGTAGTATCCTGCGGAATGGGGTCGGGCGCGGTGCCGAAGTACAGCTTCTCGCCATTTTCACTGAACACGATTTTGCCAAATCCGCTCGGCGACCAGCCCGTTTTCAAAACCTTGTCGCCGGGCCGCACCAAAACAGCCGCGCTGTCGGCTCCAAAGTCCGAGTAATACAGGCTGAAAGGCTTCACCAGCGCTTTTTCAGCATGTTTTTCGGCGGTGAACGCCAGCTGCCGGCCCGCGTCGTCAAACGCCAGGTTCTTATACACGCCCTTGCCCGCGCTTAGCTTTTTGAGGTTGCCAGCGGCCAAATCGAACGCGAACAAGCCTGATTGCACGACTTTGCTGTTCTTCGGAGCCAGCACGGCAAACGCCGTCCGGTTGCCCAGCTTGCTGATTTGATACTCGGTAACCGAGGCGAATTCGCGCGCTTTGCCGGTTAACAGGTTTAGCACGGTGAGGGGTGCCCCGGCTTTGTTGGCTTCAAGCAGGCCGTCGGTAAGCTTCTTCAGCGTATCGGCCGGGGCTTTGGGCTTGGGGTCCTTCACCAGCGGCTTGGTGCCCAGAAAGGCCAGCACCGACGCTTTTTCGGCCAACTGGAACGACTTCACGTTGGCGTACTTGGTGAGCTTGCCGGTTTCCAGGGCGTAGATGCCCAGCGAATCCTTGGGCATGTCGTCGGGCTTTTTCTTCTTGATTTTGGCCTGACGCACCAACTGGTAAGGTGGCTTGATGGGAAACACCACGTAGCGCGAATCAGCTGAGAATACGGCCGAGTCGCCGCGACTAATCTTGGCCAGCGGGCGGTTACCGGCCGTTTTGATGTGCAGCGTGCCATCGCCCTGCTGGGGCTTCACCTGAAACAGCACGTACTTGCCGTTGTTGCTTATTTTCTGGTTGACAACGCTTTCCCACTTATCGTACACCGAGTGGTCGAGCGGTTTTTTGGCAACCTGCTGCGCCACGGCCGGCCGCAGGCCAATTAAACAGGCAAAAAGGAGAGCTAGCTTGTGCATGTAGCAGTTGGTTTAGTCTCAAATATACTGCTGCACCAGGTTCGGTTCCCTGCCAATTGGAGCTAAAGGACTGTGCCTACCCCGCCGCACTTCGCCACCAGCAGCCCCTTCCGCAGTAAGCGGGGCAATATCTTTCCATGGATGAGCATGGACGGCCACGACTGCACGGACAACCCCAGCCACGAGTTCATCGGGCCAGCACTTGCCGAAAAACAGGGTCACGGGCTCGCCGTGCTCATTGGTGAAGAAGGTGACATCATCGCCTTCATACACGTCGTCGATGCTGGTGCAGGGCTTTAATAGTCTGCTCAGTTTTCCGTCTGCTGTTTGAGTTAGCTAAAATCATTCTGAAACGGTCATGCTGAGCTTGTCGAAGCATCTCTACCGCTTCATTGCACCGGCTCAAGCGAAGCGGTAGAGATGCTTCGACAAGCTCAGCATGACCGTTTTATTAACTCAAACAACTTCCAAGGAAAGCACTTTTGGCTAATATCTAATTCACCACAAGTTTTTTCACCACTACACCCGCTTCGGTTTGCAGGCGCAGCAAGTACAGGCCCGCGGGCACCGCTGCCAGTGGCAGCTGGTGCGCGGCGGCACCGGCGGGCAGCTGCTGCCGGACCACCACCCGACCCAATCCGTCGAACAGGATGGCCGACACCGGAGAGTGGCGAAGCGCGGCCGGTAGCTCCACTGTCACCGACGTGGTGGCCGGGTTGGGGTACAGCGCTACCTGACGGGCCAGACTGGCCGCTACCGCTCCCAGCACCCCCGCCTGCTGCGCAAACAACAGCTCAAAGCGCGGGGCCGTGGCCGAGGCGTCCAGGGTGAAGGCGTAGCGGGGCTGCTGCTGCAAGTCGATGAGGACGCCGGCCTGGCGGTCGCGCAAGTACACGCGGGTACCGGCCGGCAGGTTTAGCAGCTGGGCGGCTTCCAGGGTATAGGCTCCGGTGGCGGGGCCCCACACGGCCAGTGGCACGGTCAGGTCGGGGGTGCCGGGCACCAGCAGCGGGCGGCCGTCGATGGCCAGCTCAGTGCCGGCCACCTGGGTGGCCAGGTTCAACCCGGTGGTGTTGGGCAGCTTCACGGCATCAAACTGAGCGTCGACGCCGGCGGTGGCGCCGGTTTCAAAGTACACGTACAGGTTGTCGCGCAGCCCACTGCTGGATGCCTGCAGTGCGAGCTGCACCTGCGGCCGCAGGTCGGCGGTGGTCCGCTGCATGGCGGTGGCGTCGAAGCCGGTCAGCCGTTGGCTGTTGCGGAAGGTGAAGCCGCCGCTGGTTTGGCCCGCGCTCACCCGTACAAAAAAGCCCTGCCCCACCGGCACCACGGGGTTGCCGCCCAGGCCGTTGGCGAAGGTGCGGTACTGCCCGGCGTAGCGGTCGGCCGTTTCGAACACGTAGCTGGCCCCGTCGAGATTGGGGCGGTCGGCCGCGGCCACGGCGTTCAGGGCGAGCGGCGCCGGGTAGGGGTTGCCCAGCAGGGCCCAGCCCGCACTGGCGGCCGTGGCCCCGGTGTTGCGGCTCAGGCCCACGGTCTGGTCGCCGTTGTTGAGGGTACCCACAAAATCCACCAGCTCGCCGCCGCCGATTTGTACGGTGTAGCCCCGGCCTACCGCGAGGGCATCGGTGGAAGCCGCCAGCGAAAACCAGCCCTGGTCGAAGGGCGTCAGGTTGCTGGTCACGGTGGCCAGCCGTGCCTGGTCGTAGCCGTACACCGTGGGGAAGGGCGACACGGTGCCGGGGATGGGCGAGGTGTTGTAGGTGAGATTCAGCACCGGCGCGAAGCCGGCCGTGACCAGGTCGGCCACGGTGGTGTTGCGCACCGGGGCGCTGTAGTGACGGTAGCCCAGGCCCGGGTTCAGGCGGGGGTCGAGGTAGCGCTGCACGGTGGCGTTGCCGCTCACCACCCCGTTGCTGTTCACGACCAGGGCCGTACCGCCCGGCCCGGAAAGTAGGGTAAATGCGTTGCCGTTCGTGCTCAGGTTGGCCCCCAGGGTCAGCACTCGTTGCAGGGCCGTTGGCCCGCTGAGCATGGCCCCGGCAGTGCCCACGCTCAGGTTCCAGAAGCGCGCCTCGCGGGCACCGCCCACGGCCTGCGGGGCCGTTCCGCTCAGGGCCACCGTGCCGCCGGTGGCGGTGTAGGCGCCGTTGGTAACGAAGGCCCCTTTCAAATCAAGCGTGGCACCGGCTTGGTTCAGTTGGCCGTCGGCGTCCAAGGTCAGGGTTTTGGCCGTGGGCACGCCAGTTGTAAGCAGCGGGTAGCGCGGGGCACCGGCCGGAATCAGGGCGTCGAGCGTGGGGGTGGGCACGCCGCCGGTCCAGTTGTTGGCGTCGAACCAGTCGGTGCTCACGCTGCCGTTCCAGATGACCACGGGGCCGGTGGTGGTGAAAGCCACTACGTTGCTGTAGGCCGTGCCGGCCGTGCTGATGGCGTAGGCCCGCACGTAGTAAGTGGTGGAAAGCGTGAGCCCCGACGCGGTGGCCGAAAAGCTGCCCGTGCCGCTGCCCAGCACCAGTTGCGTGGCGCTGCCAATGGTCGGCACCGCGTTGGTGGCACTGTACACCACGCCGCGCTCGGTCACGCCCGCGCCGCCGGTTTGCGTCACGGTACCGCCGAGGGTGGCCGAAGTCGAGGTGAGGGCGCTGGCCGCGCCCGTCACCACGGTGGCTACCGTGGGCGTGGCCAGGGCCGTGATGTCGCTGCCAACGGGATAGTTGCCGATTTGCGCCCCGGTGGTCAGGTTTATCACCCGAATACCCCGGCTCACGGTTTGCCCTTCGTAAATAAACGCCCGGTTGTTGCCCGCGTCCAGCCCCAGGTGCTGGGGCGAATTGGTAACGGACGAGGCTACTAACGCGGCGCCACTGCCGTCGGGTCGGAAGCGGCGGAGGGCGTCAGCCGCGTTCTGGGCGTTCGCCGCGCCAGACGTGAGGTAGTAAATGAAGTTCGAGCCCTGGTCGTACTCCAATCCCGTCACGCGCTCCGTCACGGCCGTGGTGCGCGTCGGGGCATAGCTCGCGAAGCTCAGGGCGTTGATGACCCGCGCACCGGGGGCATCGTCGTAGAAATACAGCTCCCCGCCGCCCACGTTCAGCACCAGCAGCTGCGGGGCCGCGGCCAGCGACGGCTTGAGCACCTGGGTGCCGGTGCCATCGGCGTGCACGCGGCTCAGCGCGTCGGCCGCTTCCACCACTGCGTCGTCGGGGCCCGCGGTGAGGTAATAAAGGTAGTCGGCCGCCGCGTCGTAGCGCATGGCCGTCACGGCCCCGTTCACCGCAAAGGAGCGAATGAGAGCCCCAGTGCTCATGTTCAACACCTTGATGGCGCGGTTGGCGGGCACCGACTCGTAGATGAAGGCGCGGGTGGCGTCGCCGTCGAGCGCCAGCAGAAAGGGCGAGCCGGTGATGGCCGAGGCAATGACCACGGGGTTGTTGCCGTCGTAGTTGATGCGCGTGAGGGCGTCGTCGCTGGTGGTGGTGCCACCGGGGTTGCTGCCGCCGCTGCCCGCCGTGAGGTAAAAGACTTGGGCCCGGCCGGGGGCGGCCAGGCCCAATAGCAGCGCCAGCAGCCCTACGGTGTACCAAGAGTTGTCGATACGCGCGAAAGGGTAGAATCTTTTCATGAGTAGTTTGGGAAAGGGACGCGTCAATAAAGCGGTAACCGTGGGTGGAATACTTACTTATTGTCAGATAAGCAGTATGAAACAGGCAGCTGGGTGGAAGCCTGCTTTTTGGTTCTCATTGTGTACCTGAAATCCAACTTCTGCAGGCTCTTAGCGGCAGGCAAGGCCATATTTAACCGCTGTCAAAGTTCCCCCTCAGCTACCATACGCCCTATTCCGCGCTCTACCCTAAATGCGGTATATGCCAAAGAGTCCCGGCCGCGCAAGCAGCCGGGACTCTTTGGCGTGTAACAGTTGCTCCTGTCTCAGGGCCGCCACGCCGGGCAGCTCCTTGCCCTCTATGTGTTCAAGCAGAGTACCGCCGCCGCCGATGCAGCTCATTTGCTCGCCGAAACCCATTTGCCGCACGGCTACGGCCGGGTCGTCGCCACCGATAACTGATTACGCCCCGGCGGCCGTAGCCCTGGCAATGGCGCGGGCCACAGATTCGCCCTGAGCTCGCTGACTGGCCGCCCGGGCCCACGGGGCACTTCCATTTCACCAAGTGGACAGCCGATTGCAGCCGGGTTCAGTTCAATGGATGCTTGACTATCGGGGCCCGCGAACGCGAGAAAAAAACGCGCAGCCCACGGCGGCTGTCCGCGAGACGCAAAGCAAAAAAAAACGGCCACCAGCCCGGCCCGCGTGGGCTACCAGGCGGGCAAGCGCCGCAAGGGCCGCTAGCATTTTTTTTAATTGACACGCAGAGCAACTGGCTGGCCAGTGGCGTGGGAACGGCTAATTGCCCCGACGGAGCTATGACGGCGCGGATGTGAGACGCCCCGGCGCTGGGAAACGAGTTACCGGACCGGCTATCAACGGTGTTCGTGGCCGGTTCTCCTGGCTGGCGCTACCGCCAACACTTGGCCCGGCGGAGCGTGCGGGCCGAGATGCCCAGCGGAGTAGTGGCCGACAAGGGACGCTTTTTCATCCACGCTAAACGCTGGGCGGTCAAACGGCGCGTCGCCTGGGCCGGCCCCAACTGCCGCCTGGCCAAAAACTACGGGTACAAAACCAGCTACGCCAAGTCAGGCTACATATAGCTGATATTTAGCGTATTGATTAAGCAAGCAGACCCGAATAACCAGGCCAAGCGTAATAGGCTACGCAGGCACGGTCAGCGCAAATGCACTTAGCGGAGCCCCGTCCATCACAGTCGCAATTGGGCAATCGAAGGCGATTAACCGGCGGCATGCCGTCCCCGGTGCGGATTGGAGGCAATGCGGCTGGCAGAACCCAGTGGTGCTGTTGAACGCGAGTTGATGAGTTCCTGCCGCAGCTGCAGCATGTGGGCCTGGCGCTCGGCCTGTTTGCGCACAACGTACGCTTGGTACGCCTGTTCGAAAGCTGTATTCATGCTGAAATGTATGAATAAATAACAAATATTCTGCGAATTTTATTATTTATTTTTAACTAACTCACCTGTAAGCCTCCGTAGCGCCTTTTAGCTCGTGGTCCGTAGCACCTCCACCGGCGAGCGGCGCAGCGCGTCGCGGCTGTTGCGCAGCCCGATGCCGGCTACCTGCTCGCCGTGGCATGGTTTATTTCAAGCTTGACAGCGCCGTTTGGATATCGACGAGGTATACTTTGTCCAGGGTTTCGCAGTAGTCGTTGTGGCGGTAGTGTCCTTGCTGAAACAGGGTTTTAGCCAGTACGAAACGTTGACGGGCCAGCGCTGTTTTTTTCTGTTTCTGATAGACCAGGCCGAGGTAGTACTCGGTGTCTGCCAGCCGCTTAATTTGCTGCTGCTGGCGCTGCAAATCCAATAAGGCACCCGCGTTGTCGCCTTGCCGAAGTCGGGTCACGCCCCGGTGCAGGTAGTCGTAGAGGCCAACGCGCTGCTGCGCTTCGTTGGCTGCGATGCACTGGTCGAACACGGCCAACGCCCCGGTCGGGTCGCCTTGTTCGCGCTTGCAGAGCGCCAGCACGATGCGTAGGTCGTAGTCGCCGTTGGCGCTGAAGCCGGGGTTGCTGCGGGTCAGGGCCATGAGTCGGGTCAGGTCGGCTTGGGCTCCGGCGTAGTCGTGCAGAAACTCGAAGCGGCACCAGCCCCGGTAGCCCAGGTGTTGCGCGGGCTGGAGCTGCACGGCGTGGTCGATGAGGCGTTTCCAAGTGCCAAATTCGCCCCTTTTCAGGTAGGGCACGGCTTTTTCGCGCCAGGCGGGCGCAAACGTCGGGCACAGCGCCAGCATCTCGTCGAAGTACTGCTGCGACCGGGCACTGCCCTGGGCGGTGGCCTCCCGGGCGGGCGACTGGTACAAGTCACAGGCTAGTCGGCAAGAGGTGCCGGCAGGGTAGATGGTGCAGTTCACGTCCTGGGCGTGGTCCGGCAGGGACAACAAGAGGCCGGCGGCGGCGGCAAGTAAGCTTCTCATGGGAGCACGTCCACCACGCGGCCGTGGCTGATTTTGAGTAAGAGGTAATAATAGCTGTCCAGCGCTTCGCCGTGGTGGGCATCGGGCCCGGTAAATTTGCCGGGTACCCAGGCGCGTAGGGCTTTGGCGCGGCCAAGCAGCGCCGCCACCAGCGCCGGGCCGAAGCGCGCCGGCTGGTAAGCGGCATCAATTTGCGTAACCCGAAACCGGTCGGTTTCGCCGTGGCAGTTGATGAGGAACCGAATGGTGACGTAGCCATTCTGTGCGCCGGTGCTGCGGGGCATGGCGGCTCGCACAAATTGCTGCCGCAGCGCTTGGGTTCCGCCCGTGTAAGCCGTTTGGCTTTGGTAGTACTGCGGCACGTCGTACTGGCCCTCGCCACAGCGCTGGAAGCTGGAGCGGTCGGTGGCAGGGTCAAAGGCAATATCCCCGACACTAGCGGCCGGGTTAGAGGGCGGTGCTGCTCGTTGGGCCAATGCTAGTACTGTGCTGAAACAGAAAAATACGGCACCCAGCGCCAACGCCCGCAACACGAGCTTCTGCTCAATGGAAAAGTTTGGGTTCATCAAATTGCGCAAATAAGGAGCGGGCATTTGCTAATGCGTCGCCAAAATAATTAGCGAAAAAGCCAAAGAGGAAAGGTACACCGCCGCTCACCCTCACCCTTCGGCCCGCAATACTTCCAGCGGTGAGCGGCGTAGCACGTCGCGGCTATTGAGCAGGCCGATGCCCGCCGTGAGCGCCGTGACCAGTGCCGCCAGGCCCAGCAGCGGCAGAACAGCCGGCCCGAAGCTGGCTTCGAACACGAATACGGCCAGCGCCCAGGCCGCCAGCACGGCCAGCCCGATGCCGGCCAGCGCCGCCAGCAGCCCCAGCAGGCCGTACTCCACCAGCGTGATGCGCAGAATCTGGGCCCGGCTGGCCCCCAGCGTGCGCAGCAGCACGCTTTCGCGCACCCGCTGGTAGCGGCTGATGACCACCGAGCTGCTCAGCACCAACAGCCCGGTGAGGATGCTGAACCCGGCCATGAAGCGAATTACGAAGGAGATTTTGTCCACGATGTCGTCGAGGGTTCGCAGAATAAGGCCCAGGTCGATGGCCGACACGTTTGGGAACTGGCGTACCAGCGCCTGCTGCACGGCGGCCAGTGCGGCCGTGCTACCCGTGCGCGTGAGCACCACCTGGAACTGCGGGGCCGTTTCGAGCACCCCGACCGGAAATATCACCAGGAAACTCGGCTGCACCCGGCTGCGGTCTATTTCCCGCGTGCCGCCGATGATGGTGCGCAGGGGCGCGCCCTGCACGTTGAAATCGAGTGTGTCGCCGAGCTTGAGCTTGACGCGCTCCAGATAGCCGGTTTCAACCGAGATGCGCGGCACGCCATCGGCACCCAAGGTAGGGCGGGTACCGGAGGTCAGCTTTTCGGACGAATTCAGCGAGTCGCGATACGTCACGCGGTACTCGCGGGTGAGGGCCCAGGCGGGGATGCCGTTGGCGGTATCTTTTTTCAGAACCGATACCGGGCGGCGGTTGATGGCCGTCAGGCGCATGGTCACTATGGGTACGCGCTGGAGCACGGGCAGCTTTTGGGCCGTCAGCAATGCTTCGACGCCGGCCCGCTGCTCGGGCTGAATATCGAACAGCACCAGGTTGGCCGCCGATTTCTGCCCGGCAATCTGCACCCGGCCCAGCAGCATGGCTTGGGTGAGGAAAAGCGTGGCCAGCAAAAACGTGCCCAGCCCGATGGACGTCACCAGGGTCAGGGTCTGGTTTTGGGGCCGATACAGATTCGCCAAACCCTGCCGCCACACGTAGCCCCAGCCGGCCGGGAAGAAACGCCGCACCGCTCCCATCAGCAGGCGGCCCAGCCCGGCCAGCGCCGCGAAGGCGGCCAGCAGCCCCGCCCCAAAGCCCAGGGTCAGCTTCCAGTCGCGCGTTTGCCCGTAGGCGAAGACCAGAATAAACACGCTGATAACGCCAATAACGAGGCCCCGCAGCGGGTCGGGGGCGGCGGTATCGTCCTCAAATGCCGTGCGCAGCACCCGCAGCGGCGACACGCGCCGGATGCTCAGCAGCGGCAGCAGCGCAAAAAGCACCGCCATTAGCAGCCCCGTGACCAGCCCCGTGGCAATGGCAGGCCACGACACACTCACGGTAATATCAACCGGCAAAAAATCGCCCAGCACCCGCGGCAGCAAGCCCTGCACGGCCGCCCCCAGGCCCGCGCCCAGCACCGCGCCCACCAGCCCGAGGCCGGCCGTTTGAATCAAATAAATAAGTAGCGCCTGCCGGCCGCTGGCCCCCAGGCAGCGCAACACCGCCACGGCCGCCAGCTTTTCGCGCACGTAGAGATTCACGGCGCTGGCCACGCCCACGCAGCCGAGCAGCAGCGCCACAAAAGCCACCAGGCTCAGGTAGCGGGTGAGGTCGGCGAAGGCGCGGCCGGTTTGCTGTTGGCGGCTGGCCACGGTATCGGTGTCGATATCGGCCGCGTCGAGGCGGGCTTGCAGGGTTTTGAGGAGGGCGGCAACGTCGGTACCCGGCGCGAAGCGGTAGCTGCGGGTGTACTTCACCCGGCTGCCGCGCTGCACCAGGCCGGTGGCCGTGACCTGGGCCAGCGGCAGAAACACGGTGGGCGCGACCGCCGTGGTGATGCCGGACTGCCCCGGCGTCTTCAGCACCCGCCCGATGATGGGCAGCGTGACTTGTCCTACCTGCACCGAATCGCCGATTTTGGCTCCGAACTGCACCAGTAATACATCGTCAACCAACGCGCCGGGAGCGGCGGTCGTGTCGGCGAAGCGTTGGGCGGCGGCTTTGGGCTCCGTGTCCCAATCGCCGTAGAAAAAGCCCCCATCCCGCGCTCGCACCTGGGCCAGCCGCGTGCCCTTGCCCGGCCGGAACTGCACCAGCGAGGCAAAGGAAACTTCCCGCGTTCGGGCGGCTCCGAGCTTGCTTAGCGCGGGCTCCAGCTTAGGTTCGAAGGGCTGGTTGGCGCTCAGCACCAGGTCGGCTCCCAGCAGCTCCCGCGCCTGCTCGCTGATACTGCGGGCCAGGTTGTCGCCAAAGGAATTGATGCCCACCAGCGCCGCGATGCCCAGGATAATGCTGGCCATGAACAGCAGCAGCCGCGCCCGGCTGCGGCGCGAGTCGCGCCACGCCATGCGGAAGAGCCAGGATGTATTAGTCATTAATTTGTGGTCTGGTAGATAAATTGAAGCTGTTTAATAATTTGTCAGTCGGTCATGCCGAGCGCAGCCGAGGTATCTCGCTCGCTTCGTTGAACGGCCCGGACGGCCCGACCGAGATGCCTCGGCTGCGCTCGGCATGACGGTCACTTAGTTCTTTTGGATTCCTAAACAGCTTCATTTAAAAGAACGTCATGCTTCGACAAGCGGACGCCAGATGAGCATGACGTTCTGGGGAACTCACCGTTTTTCCGCCATCACTGCTGGTTCCACCACCTTGCCGCCGCGCAGCCGCAGGGTCCGCTGGGTTTTGGCGGCCAGCTCCAAATCGTGGGTCACCAGCACTAGGGTGGTGCCGGCTTCGCGGTTCAGCTCAAAGAGCAGGTTCACTACCCGTTCGCTGGTATCGGGGTCGAGGTTGCCGGTGGGCTCGTCGGCAAAGAGCACGGCCGGGCGGTTGGCGAAGGCGCGGGCCAGACTCACGCGCTGCTGCTCGCCGCCCGAGAGTTGGGCGGGGTAGTGGTGGGCGCGGTCGGCCAGGCCTACGCGGTCGAGCAGGGCCAGGGCCGTTTTCGCCGCGCCACGCTGGCCGCGCAGCTCCAGCGGCACCAGCACGTTTTCGAGGGCCGTGAGGGTGGGCAGGAGCTGAAAGTTCTGGAAGATGAAGCCGACATGCTGGTTGCGCACGGCGGCGCGCTCGTCCTCGCTCAGGTTGTCGAGCTGAATGTTATTGAGCCAGACGCTGCCCGAGGTGGCACGGTCCAATCCGGCGCAGAGGCCCAGCAGCGTGGTTTTGCCCGAGCCCGAGGGGCCAACGATGGCGAAGGTGTCGCCGGCGGCCAGCTCGAAGCTCACGGCGTGCAGCACCGTGAGGGCGTGGCCGGCGCTGGCGTAGGTTTTGGTGAGGTTATCGACGCGGAGAATGCTCATGCGGGAAGGCAATATTGGGTAGAGACGCATATTTGCGGCTCACCGTTGAACGATGACGGGCGTGGGCGAGGACGACGAGACGCAGGAATGCGTCTCCACAGCCAGTCGCTTCACAACCGCGCCGCCGCTCGTTCGTTACCAAAGACGTTGAAACCCCCGGCATGTTTTCCGGCTTTACGGTTTCGTGCTCAAAACGCTGCCTATGAAATTCCGCCATTTCCCGCTCGCTGCCCTGCTGGCCCTGAGTCTCACCGCCTGCAACTCCAGCCCCACGGCCGAGCAAGTACCCGGTGCCGCCACCGCTGCGGCCCCGGCCGCTACGCCCGCCACGGCCGCCAAGCGCCTGCTGTTCTTCGGCAACAGCCTCACGGCCGGCTACGGTGTGGAGCCCGAACAAGCCTTTCCCGCGCTGGTAGGCGATAAAATCGACTCCCTCAAATTAGGCTATGAAGTAGTAAATGCCGGCTTGAGCGGCGAAACCACGGCTGGCGGCCGCAGCCGCGTGGGCTGGATATTGCGCCAGCCAGTGGACGTATTCGTGCTGGAGCTGGGCGGCAACGATGGCCTGCGCGGCCTGCCGCTCTCGGCCACCCGCGCAAACCTGCAAGGCATTATTGATACGGTGCGGCGGCGCAGCCCCGGCGCGCAAATCGTGCTGGCCGGCATGCAGATTCCGCCCAATCTCGGCCAGGCCTACGCCACCGATTTCAAAGCCCTCTACCAGGAAATCGCCACTAAAAACAAGCTGGTGCTGATTCCCTTCCTGCTCGAAGGCGTGGGCGGCGACCGGGCACTGAACCAACCCGATGGCATTCATCCCACGCCAACGGGGCACCGCATTGTGGCCCGCACGGTGTGGGCGGTGCTGCAGCCGTTGCTGAAATAAGCGGCCGGCCCTATATCACGCGCACCACGTCCACGTTCACCTCGTCGCGCAGCAGCTCCAGGTTGCGGTAGGTGCGCGGGCGGCCGTCATCGGTGCCAAGGTCGGGCAGGGCATCGCGGGCGGCGTCGAGGGTGAGCTGGGTGAGCTTGCGCTCGCCGAGGTAGATGGCCACGGGGCGTCCCCGGCTGGCATCATGAGTGGCCAGCGCCTGGTCAATTTCAGATAGAATAGTGCTCATGGGCGGTGAGTGAGCTTGGTGGGGGTGGAAATATAGCGAGGGTTTGTAGGAAACAAGAAATTGAATATGTAAACGGCAGACTCACACCCGGCATACCTTTGCCGCATGACTACTGCTGTTGCTTCCGAGGCCGCTGCTGCGGCCGCGGCCCTGGCCACCCGGCCCATTGGTATGTTCGACTCCGGCATTGGCGGCCTCACGGTGGCGCGGGCCGTGGCCCGGCGCTTGCCCCACGAGCGCATCGTATACTTCGGCGACACGGCCCATTTGCCCTACGGTGAAAAAAGCGCGGCCGCCATCCAAGCCTATTCCGTCAAGATTTGCGACTTGCTGCTGCGCCAGAATTGTAAGTTGATTATGATTGCCTGCAATTCGGCCTCGGCCGCCGCCTACGAACTGGTGCGCGAGTACGTGGGCAGCAAAGCGCGGGTGCTGAACGTGATTGACCCCATTGTGGCGCACCTGGGCCGGGCGTATGCGGGCCGCCGCGTGGGCCTCATCGGCACCAAGCAAACGGTGAATTCAAACGTGTACAAGAAAAAAGTCGACGACCTGGACGCGGGCGTGGATTTGCACTCGTTGGCCACCCCGCTGCTGGTGCCCATGATTGAGGAAGGTTTCTTCAAGAATTCCATCAGCGACGATATTATTGGGGCTTACCTGAGCAACGCCGTCCTGGCCGATATCGACGCCTTGGTACTGGCTTGCACGCACTACCCGCTCATCAAGGAGCAGATTGCCCGCTTCTACGCTGGTCAGGTCGATGTGCTCGATGCCTCCGACGTGGTGGCCGCCGATGCCGAAGCCTACCTGGCAGCCCACCAGCTGCTGGCTCCCGCCTCGGCCAAGCCGCCGGCACACCATTTCTACGTGTCCGATTTCACCCGCTCATTTGAGGAAAGCACCCGGATATTTTTCGAGCAGGAAGTGCACCTGGAACACTATCCGCTGTGGGAATAACGGGCGCACCGGCATCGGTGATGGAGCTGAACGAGTGCGAGCGTTGGGCAAGGTCATAATCCGTAATCTGCTGAATGGGGGCCGGGCGCTACATTTGAAGCGTATTTGGGCGATTGGCTCTATTTCAAAAACTCACTTTTTAAACCTTTCTGTTTTACTCTTTCCCCTTCGTATGAAACACTTTTTCACGACGCGGTTGCTGGCTTGTCTGGCGACACTTATGCTGCTTCTGCCCCTGCTTGGGCAGGCGCAGAACTTGACTCAGGCCGATTTCACGGCCGTCATCGTGCCACAGTACACCAGCAGCGGCACGGCCACGCGGGTGCCGGTGCTGTTCCGGGCCACCGTGAGCAACCTCACGCCGAACACGCTGTACCGCTACTTCAACCAAGCGGGCATCAGCACCGATTTGGGCACTACGACCATGGGAGCCGGCAACCCGTTGCTGATTACGCCCGGGGCCACGCCCGCGGCATCGGCCTATGCCTACACCAGCACCCCGAGCCTAACGTCCACCACCGCGACCAACTACGGCACGTTCACGACCAATGCCGCCGGTACGTACACCGGCTGGTTTGGCTTTCTGAATACCGGCAATGCCCGGTTCACCGCTGGCAATACGGTGTATCCCACCATTGCCCTCGCCCCCGACGCCACGCCCGCAGTAGTGGAAAAGCGTCTGGCCCTCGACCAGACCCTGACGGTGCTGGCCCTCGGCACCGGCACCACCGCCAACGATGCCACTGGCTTCAAAGGCAGCTCGTCGGCCACCCCCAAAAACCTGGTGGCCGTGTACGACAACGTGGCCGGCACCGGCCGCCCGCTGGGCCTGACCGTAGTTGAAGCCATTGCCGCCACGGGGGCTACCGTAGCCAGCGTGCCTGCCTACTACACCGCCGCCGCTGGCGATTGGAATACCCTCATTCCTAATGTACTGCCCAACGGCGTGCGCCGCGTAGAGCAGCGTTCGGTGGTTGACGGTACGCTGGTAGGCTGCGCCTCCGATGCCGACGGCACCTGGCCCAGCGGCGCCAACACCGTGAACCCTGTAACGGGCCTCACGGCCGTGGTGCTCACCGCCACCGATGCCCCGTTGAACACCAGCGCCTGCGGCACCGCGCCCACCGCTACCATCACCGCCACGCCGACCAGCCTCACCGCTTTCTCGACGGTGGTGGGCACGCCTTCGGCTACCCAGACCGTGACCGTGGGCGGCACTACTCTCACCGCTGACATCATCGTATCGGCCCCGGCCGGCTACGAAGTTTCGCTGAGCGCGACCACGGGTTTCGCCGCTTCGGTAACCGTGGTCCAGACCGCCGGTACTGCTGCCAGCACGCCCGTGTACGTACGTTTGGCTGGTACCACGGCCGGCTCGTTTGCCGGCAACGTGACCGTGGCCAGCACCGGCGCTACCACTCAGAACGTGGCCGTGACCGGCACCGTAACTACGGCCGCGACGCCCGTTCCCACCATCACGAGCTTCACGCCCACCAGCGGTCCGGTTGGCACTACCGTAACCGTCACGGGCACGGACTTTACCGGTGCGACCGGTGCTACGCTCAATGGCCTGGCCGTAGCCAACTTCATGGTGATGAGTGCCACTTCGGTGATGTTTGACGTGCCCACCGGCGCTACCAGTGGCACCATTACCGTGACCACTCCCGGCGGCACGGCCACCAGCACTGGTACCTTCACGGTATCGCCCCCGGTGGCAATCCCTACTATCACGTCCATCACGCCCAACGCCCAAGTGGCGGGCGGCCCGGCCGTGACCATCACCATCGCGGGCACGGGCTTCACGCCGGCTTCCACGGTGAACTTCAACGGCGCGAGCTACGCCCAGACCAGCAGTACGGCTACGTCGCTAGTGGTGACCATTCCGGCCAGCGCCGTGGCCACGGCCGGCAGCTACGCCGTGACCGTAACCACCACGGCCGGCACGTCGAACATCAACACGTTCACGGTGAGCAACCCAAGCACGGCCGGTGCTTTCGAGAACTTCGAAACCGGCACTAAGGCCAGCTACGCCGCTGCTTCCGTCACGCTCGCCAGCGGTACCTGGACGTTCTCGGACGCTCTTCTCGGTAACTCGTTTTCCGACCGGTTCAACGGCCTGAAATCGGCCCGCATCCGCGCTGGCTTCATCCGCATGGATTTCGACAAAACCACTGGTGCCGGTACCATCATCGTGAATGCGGCGCTGTACGGCATCGACACGGGTGCTTCGTTCATCCTCGAAAAATCGACGGATGGCGGCGTAACCTTCACCACCGTACCCGGTGCCCCCGCCACGCTGACCAACACGCTCACGCCTTACACCTTCACGGTGAACCAGGCCGGTAACGTGCGTTTCCGCATCACCAACACGCTGGCGACCACGGCGCGCATCAGCATTGATGACATCTCCATCTCGAACTTTACGGCCCCCACCAACCCGGTGCCGACCATCACCAGCATTACGCCGAACACGGCGGTAGTAGGTTCTTCGCCAACCGTAACGCTCATCGGTACTGGCTTCACCGCTGCTTCGGTAGTGAACGTAGACGGTGCGCCTATCCCCAGCACGTTCGTTTCGGCTACGCAGCTAACGGGTACGGTACCAGCCGGTGCTCCGGCTGGCGTGTACAGCGTGACGGTAGTGAATCCCACCCCCGGCGGTGGCACTTCCAACGCTGTGACGTTCACCCTGACCAACCCGGTGCCGACCATCACTAGTTTCACGCCCACCTCGGGCGGTCCCGGCACCACGGTTACCATCACGGGCACCAATCTGCTCGGTGCCACGGCCATCCGCATCGGCACGTTCAACGTGCCGAACTATACGGTGGTATCGGCTACCAGCATCACGTTTGTAGTGCCTAACGGCACGGGCAGCCTCAGCGGCACTATTGCGGTGGTAACGCCCGGCGGTACGGCCACCAGCGCCACGCCCTTCAACCTGGTGTCGGCCACGCTGGCCACCCAGGCGCTGCCCGGCCTCACGGTGTTCCCGAACCCAGCTACTGACCGTATCACGGTGGTGCTGCCGTCGGTTGCTACCGCTACGGTAGCCCTGCGCGACCTAACCGGCCGTATCGTGCTGGCTCCCGCCACGCTGGCGGCTAACCACGTGGTGCGCCTGCCCGCCAGCTTGGCGGCCGGTGTGTACTTGCTGGAGGTTCGTCAAGGCTCGGTAACGGCAGTGCGCCGCGTCGAGAAGAATTAGTCAAACTTCGATTTATAAAAAAGGAGGCCTCTGCTACGGCAGGGGCCTCCTTTTTTGTGGCTATTGAGCAAGCGTGATTTCTGCCTTAAGTAGTGAGCCAAAACTAACCGTGCAGATAGCGCGGCCGGGGGTGAGGTTGGCGGGACCCGTGCGGGGTGGGCACCCTTCTCCTGCGGAGAGAGGAGCCGGTTTTGAACCGTCGGCTGGCACCCCTCTC
Organism: Hymenobacter frigidus; assembly: GCF_014640435.1. GTDB lineage: Bacteria > Bacteroidota > Bacteroidia > Cytophagales > Hymenobacteraceae > Hymenobacter > Hymenobacter frigidus. The sequence goes on from NZ_BMGY01000044.1 coordinate 32,271, forward strand.
CGCGGGAGAGGGGCTGGGGGTGAGGTCACATTTGCCGCGCCATCAGCACAGTTGCTTCTGCACGACTACTTACTACAGCTTTTCTTCCAACCACAAATACCCGGCAGCCAACAAGAATAACCCAAAAAACCAGCTAGCCGGCCACGGCTCCGTGATGGTGATTTGAGCTGTTGGAGAAGCCGTGAATGCCGTTGTTCTTTGCGTTACTGCTTGCTGACGTTCCGCTAACTCCGGGCCCAGCCAGGCGGCCGCGGGGTACACATAGAAATTGTGGGTAGCCGGTTTGGGTCCGCGTACCTGATGCCAACCCGCCGCGCCGGGCCAGAACTGCGCCGTGCTCCACTCGGGCAAGCGCGTGTCCTGACGCAGGGCCAGCCGGGCGGCGGGCCCACCCGCCAGCGCCGCTACCGTAGGTGGCGTGGTAGGAAAAGCTGCGGTCAGATGCAACGTAAGCGGCTGCAGTACATGCGGCCAACTGCCGATGCGCCAGGTAGCCGCCACTGCGGCGGGCGGCACAGCCGCCGTTAGCAGCTGGTTCCAGAACGAGGCATACACTGGGGCATGTCCTTGCAGGGCCCACCGGAACGTTTCGGGTACCGCCGAAACTACGGCAAAGCCCAGGCCCACCCGCCGGCTGGCGGCCACCAGCACCCGGTTGGGCCCGGTGATGAGGGGCCGTAGGTTGGGGTGGGACTGGAGCTGGGCCGGCAGCGGGGCGCGGGCCTCGCCGGGCGCATCGGGCCAGCTAAGGGCTGGGAGCGCGGCCGGAGCAGCAGGGCGGGCCCGAACCGTGAAATCGGCGCGGCCGAGCACGGCGCGGGGCAGGGGCGCCGCTTCAGCCAAGGTGATGAGGCCGAGGCGGCCCGCGCTGACCGCGGTTTGCAGCGCCTGGGTTTCGGCAGCAGTAAGGGCGGCTAGCGTGGCCGCATCGGCAATGAGGACTTGGTAACGAGCAAGCAGCGCGGGCGTGAGGCGGTCGAGCGCCAGGGCGGGCTGGTTCACGAAATCAGTTTGGACCAGGCCGCGGCTCACGCTGGTACGCAGGGCCACCGGGTAATGGGCTTCGGCCAGGTAGTTTTTTAGGAACTTGAATTCGAAGGAAGGCGTGGCGGTAAGCAGCAGCACGGCCGGTAGCGCGGACATGGTGATTTCGACCGGAACCGGCTCGGTGCGTATTGGCTGGTTGGGCCGGCGTAGCAGCAGCTCGTAGGTAGCCAGCCCGGCGGCTTTGGGCTGGTAGCGCAGCCGAAAGGCCCCGCTACCGGTGGATAGTTTCACCGAGTCGCTCCCGGTGCCGGCGGCGCGCAGAACCACCCAGGCTGGGCCAGCCCCGGCGGGTGCCGTCACGGAGCCTTCTACTTTTAGAATTTCCCCCAAACTCAGTTTTGCCGGCCAGAACGCCGCGCGGAAACCCGCGAATGGTGCGCCGGGGTGCAGCCGTAGCGGCAGTTGGCCGAGCGTGGGCAGTTCGGCGGCAGCTACGCCTCGGCCCAGTACGTGCAAACGGCGCAGGGCCGGCCGCTGCTCCTTTAGCGTGAGCAGGCTCGCCAGCGGTTTGGCTTTAGCAGGCAATTTTACGTTGCCATACGCCCAGACTGGCGTGCCCGCGCCCAACTGGTGCACTAGCTGCCGCAGGGTGTCGGGTGAATAATTGTCGGTGAGCAGAATGGCTTCGGCTTGCGCGGCGGGCAGGTGGCGCAGCGGTGGAAACGCCGTGAGCCACAACGCGCCCGTGGCTACCGCGCCGGCCAGCATCCGGCCCAGGCGCTGCCGCTGGCGGGGGCGCTGCCAGGCCAGGACCATCAGCCCGAGGCCGAGCAGCAGGCAAAATGCCAGCAAGCCGTAATAAACATGAACTGTGTTAAAAATTAAGGGGTGAGGGTGAGTTTTGAGCTAAAATCAGCTTGATAG
>NZ_BMGY01000045.1 GCF_014640435.1 Hymenobacter frigidus
AAAGGAGCTAACATAGGCCAAAAATACCACGCAATTATTCACCGTTACTTATGCGTGGCTACTTAGTAGCGCGGAAGTTCGGCTTGGTTTTAGAAACCTGCTGATAGGAACCTTGCGGTTTTTTTAGCGACAGATTGGTGAACTCAGCGGGCGAATTGGTACTGATGACGCTGAAAAAACGCTGTTCCTGACTCGTAGCGCACCTCCTTTTGCAGGGTGAACTGGCGCGGGCTCAGCGTGAGGGTTTTACGAATGGTGGCCGGCTGGTCGTCGTCCCGGCCCTGGCCTTCAAGCACGAGGCGCAGGGTTTGGTCGGGCAGCCTCTGCCGAGCGATTACGACGAAATCGGTACCATCCCAGCGCAGGCGGGTGCCGTCGGAACCAACGGCCAGGGTATCGGCCCCGAAGACGTGGGACTTGTTAGGCTCCTCGTAATCGAACGCGAGAATGAGTTGGTCGGCGCGGGGCATCTGGCCGCGCATGGCGGTGTTCAGCCGCACCGATTTACCGGTGCCGTAGTCGCGGTAAGTGAGCGTGCCGCGCCAGTCGTTGGCACTGGCCGGGGAAAGGTCGGAACCGAAAAGGCGCGGCGGTGAGGCCGCCAAACGGCTGGGCTGGGCCGGCGCGTAGCCCATGCCCAGGCCCGCACCGCCGCTGATGTTCACGTCGACTTTGGCCTCGCGCTGGCCCAGGTTTACCAACACAGCTTTCGACCCGAAGCCAAACGAGGCCGTCGTTTTCTGGCCGGGCTGCAAGGTGCCCTTTATCCTGATGCGGCCGTCGGAGGTCTTTTCCTTGATTTCGACCGCCACCGGGCCCGCGTTGTCGGCCTCGACGCGAAAGCCCAGCAGTTACCCACCGCCCAGCTCAAACTGCTTGCCGACGTCGATGCGAACCTGTGAGCGCAGGCCGTTGATGCCCGCAGGCGAGCAAGCCAGCAGCGGCGCGGCCATTAGCAGCAGCGCGGCTACGCCCAAGTGCAAGCGGCCAACCAGCAGGGCCATAACGGCGGGGCCACGCCGGGCGGCCAGAGAAGTGGGGAGGTTTTTCATAGTCGGGAGCACGAAAGGGGTTGGTGAACGAGTGCCCCAAAAGTCCCTCGTTCCTATTCCGCCCGCGCTCCAACTTACGGTTTGGGCCGCCCCGGCTTATGATTTGGGCCGAATAACCTCGCTCGGCATGCCCCCCGTCAGCTTTTTAAACACCCGGTTGAAAGTGGATTTGGAATTGAATCCCGACTCAAGGGCAATGCCTACCAACGAGTAGTGCGCCAGGCGTGGGTCCTGCAACTTGCGCTCAGCCTCGGCCACGCGGTAGCTGTTCACGAAATCGTTAAAGTTCTGGCCGCAGCCCGTGTTGATGACGTGCGAGAGCAGCGAGGTGTTGGTGTGCAGACGGTGGGCTAGCTCGGCCAACGTCAGTTCCGGCTCCAGCCAGGGCTGCTCGGCGGCCATGAGCTGCTGCAGCTTCTCGCGCCAAGGGTGCAGCTCGGGGGCGAGCCCGGCGGTGAGCGCGGCCACAGGTTGAGGAATCACCGAAGTTTGAGCAACAAGCAGTTCTGACCCATCAATAAACTGGCCCTCAGTCTCTTTATCCGCGTTTGCGGCAGGCTGTCGGTATGAGGTGGTCGGCAATGAAGCCGCTGCTGTGCCGCCTTCCATTGGCATTGGCATTACCGAGCCGGCTACATAGGGCACACCACTGGTCATGCCCGGTGCTTCGGGCTCGAAGCGAAGCGGCACCACGGCCGCAAAATTGGCTTGCAGCCCCACCAGGCCGAGGTAGTAAATCAGGGCCCCGTTGGCGAAGTAGGCGTACCAATAGTCGCCGTAGCCCAGCGGACCAATGGCCTCATTCAGCACCTCGAAGCCCACCCACAATACCAAACCCAACAGCGCGGCCACCAGCAAATCACGCAGCCCGCGAAACCGCAGCCGGGCCGTATCCGAGAAGTTGTCGTCGAGATAGCGGCGGTAGCGGCGAAACAACCGGAGCGTAGCCAGCCCGTAGCCCAGCATCAGGGCGTAGCCCAGCCAGCCAACTAGCCCGTTGATGGCGTCCAGCCAATTGGCGGCCTCGCCCTTGGTACCGAAATGAAAAGGTAGCGCCCGCCCGTGCAGACCCCGGCTCCAGCCCAGGTCGTAGAGGGCTGCCACTGCAAACAACCCCGCGTACAGCAGCCCCGGCAGTAAGTGCCGCCAGTGCCGCCCCAGCTCAAACGCCTGGTTGGTCAGGCTGCGGAAATACAGGTAGAACGCCGGCCCCCACAGCAGCCAAGGCTGCCACGGCACGTAGAACATGGTGGTAGAATACCCATCGTGGCTGTCGTACCAGCCGGCGTAGCCCAGCATCCACTGCGTCACGGGCAGCACGTTTAGCAGCAGCAGCAAGGCCAGCAGGCCATCGGGCAAGTGGCCGAAGCGGGCCGCCCGCACCAGCAAGTGCACGGCCAACACCAGCCCCGGCACCACAAATGGCAGCAGCAACGCGCTATGGGCACCAAATTGAAACAACATAGCGCGAAGCTACTACACAGTACCCGGCGTTGGGACAAGGAAAAACCTGGTCGGCTGCGCCTTACGCCACGGCCAGCATACCGGCCAGTTCGGCCACGCAGTCGGTGAGCTGCTCCCAGGCGGGCAGCATGAAATACTGGTTCTGGTAGCGCGTGCCGGTTACGGGCGTGCGCAGCACGGTGGCCAGGTCGAAAGCCGGGCGCGGGGTGTGCTCGTTCACGCAGTGGTGGATTTCGCCGGCCGACGACAGCAGCCCGGCCCCATACAGCCGAGGCTGGCCTTCGTGCTGCACCAACCCAAACTCGGCCGTGAAAAAATACAGCGCCCACAGCTGCTCCCGGGCCACCGAGCCCGCCGGCTGCATTTGGTAGGCCTGGCCCAAATGGTGCAGGAAATCAGTCAGGCCTTCGTCGAGCAGCATGGGCACATGCCCGAATAAGTCGTGAAACAAGTCGGGCTCGGGGCTGAAGTCGAAGCTGTGCATAGCCCTAATGCGGGTCACAATCGGAAACTTCCGCTCGGCGAGCAGCGCGAAGAACGCGGCCGGCTCAAATGGCCGGCCTACCGGGGCCAGCTGCCAGCCGGTGTGCTCCCGCACCGTGGCGCTCAGCTCGCCAATGTCGGGGATGAACTCACGCCGCAGGCCCAGCCGAGCCAGGCCCTGGCTGAAAGCCGGCGCGGCGCGCCGATGCAGCAGGGCCGTCTGGCGGTCAAAAAGAATTTTCCAAACCAATTGGTCCTGGTTGGGGGCAGCCGAGAGATGGCGTTGGTTAAACATAGCTGAGTAGGCGAAAAAAAAGCCCGATATCCTGGCGGATTCGGGCTTTCGAAGGTTTCTAAGGAAGTTCGGGGTTTATGCCTCGTTCTCCGGTAGCGCCAATCGCAGCCCGCTCATACCCTTTGTGGGGCAAGTCGCTAGCATGGTACGATTGACGAATTGGTGACGCATAAGTGAGACGAATTTAAGAATCAATTTTAGAAATACAAGTATTCCGGTTGATTAATTTTCTGTTACTCCAGCTCGCCGCGCAGCTGATACACGCGCCGGAGGTTGCGAATCAGCCGGGCCGATTCGTCAAAATCCAAGGTCTGGGCACCATCCGAAGCGGCAGTTTCGGGCGTTTCGTGGGTTTCGTACACAATGCCATCGGCCCCGGCCAACACACCCGCCAGCGCCATGGCCGGCACGTACTCCCGAATGCCAATGCCGTGCGACGGGTCGACAATGACCGGCAGGTGGCTTTTGGCTTTCAGAATAGGTACTGCGTTCAAGTCCAGGGTGTTGCGGCTGGCTGTTTCGAAGGTGCGGATGCCGCGCTCGCAGAGAATCAGCTTTTCATTGCCCCCCGAAAATACGTACTCGGCCGACGAGAGCAATTCCTCAATAGTCCCCGAAATGCCGCGCTTAATCATCACCGGCTTGTCTACGCCGCCCAGCGCATCCAGCAGGTTATAGTTCTGAGTATTGCGGGCCCCTACCTGGAACACATCCACAAAATCGTGCATCTCCTCTACCTGCGACACCTGCATGACTTCGGTCACGATTTTGATGCCGCGCGCCCGGGCCATGCGGTGAAAGTCGCGGAGCCCGTCCATGCCCAAGCCGCGAAAGGCATACGGCGATGAGCGGGGCTTGAACACGCCGCCCCGCATCAGCCGCACGCCGTTTTCAACCAGGTGGGCCATCACCTTTTCCATCTGAGCCTCACTCTCGATGCTGCACGGGCCGGCGCAAAGCGCCAACGAGCCCTCTCCTATTGTCACGCCGTCGCCGAGGTCGAGCACGGTGGGCTTTACGCGCCACTTGCGGCTCACCAGCTTGTAGTCATCAGACACGCGGTGCACATCGCGCACGCCCGGCAGCTGGCCAATGGTGCGAATGTCGAAGTCCTTCTTTCCAATAGCCACCAGGTAGTGCGCGTGCTGGGTCGTTACCTCCGTGGCCTTGTAGCCCTGCTGCTTGAGGTGCTCGGTGATGGTGGGGACTGAGGCGTTTTTTTCGAGTTGAATTATCACGGGATTGAACGAAGGAAAAAGAACGTCATGCTCATCTGGCGTCCGCGCAGTCGAAGCAGTTCGCGTGCGGCAGTAGTCACAGTTAATTGTAACGAAGCGGCAGAGATGCTTCGACTGCGCGGACGCCAGATGAACATGACGTTTTAGTTAATTGAAAATTAGGATTTAATGCCCCGCACAAACCGAGCGGCGGCGGCGGGGGCATCGTCCACATCTTTCAGCGCCTGAATGAGCGCCGAGCCAATGATAGCACCCTCGGCATGCTCACAGGCGCGGTCAAACCCGGCCTTATCGGCAATGCCGAAGCCGATGAGGCGCGGGTTGTGCAGGTTGAGCGCTGCAATGCGATTGAAATATTCCTGCTGGGCCGGCGCATCGGTGGGCGTGGTGCCGCCCGTGGTGCCGGGGCCGGAAACAAGGTAGAGGAAGGCTTCCGACAGGCTGTCGAGCCGACGGATTCGCTCCTCCGAAGTTTGCGGGGTGATGAGAAAAACAGCTTTCAGCCCGTATTTCTTAAAAATGGGCTGATAGGTTTCCTCGTACTCATCCAGCGGCAGGTCGGGCAGAATAAGACCGTCGACGCCCACGGCGGCGGCCTGGCGGCAAAATTCTTCCGCCCCAAACTGCATCACCGGGTTGAGGTAGCCCATGAGCAGCACCGGCGTATCGGCCACGGCGGCGCGCAGGCCTTGTAGCTGCTTGAAGAGCACGGGCAGGTTCATGCCATTGGCCAGGGCCACCGTGCTGCTGCCCTGAATGACCGGGCCATCGGCCAGCGGGTCGGAGAAGGGCATGCCAATTTCGAGGATGTCGGCTCCGGCTTCTACCAGCGCCTGGGCCAGCGGAATGGTGTCGTGCAGGCTGGGGTAGCCGGCGGTGAAATACGTGTTGAGCAAGTTGTGCTTGCTGGCGAAGGCGTTGGCTATTCTATTGTTCATGAGTTGGTTCCCGCAGAGGGCGCGGAGGATTACGCAAAAGTCGCAGAACGTTCAGCGTCCTCTGCGCAATCCTCCGCGCCCTCTGCGGGCTAAAAAATCAAGTGAGCTTGTCCATGTTTTTGAGGTAGGTATCCAGGTCCTTGTCGCCTCGTCCCGACAAATTCACCACCACAACGTCATCCGGGCCAGCCCCGAGCTGGCCTAGCGCCGCCAGAGCATGCGCCGTTTCCAGGGCCGGGATGATGCCTTCGAGCCGACTGCACTCGCTCACCGCCGCCAGGGCATCATCGTCGGTGATGGCAATAAACTCCGACCGGCCCACTGCGCCCAAATACGCATGCAGCGGCCCAATCCCCGGGTAATCGAGGCCCGCGCTCAGCGAATACGGCTCCGTAATCTGGCCGTGCTCGTCCTGCATCAGCAGCGTGCGGCTGCCGTGGATAATGCCCGGCGTGCCCAGCACCGACGTAGCCGCCGAGTGCCCCGAATTGATGCCGCGCCCGGCCGCTTCCACCGCAATCAATCGCACCGAAGGCTCATCCAGGAAGTGGTAGAACGCTCCGGCCGCGTTCGAGCCGCCGCCCACGCAGGCCACCACAAACTGCGGCAGCTCGGAACCGGTTTTCACCAGGAGCTGCTTGCGCATTTCCTCACTGATAACGGCTTGCAGGCGCGCCACCAAATCGGGGTACGGGTGCGGCCCCACCACCGAACCGATGATGTAGTGCGTATCCACGGGGTTGGCAATCCAGTCGCGAATGGCCTCGTTGGTGGCATCTTTCAGGGTCTGGCTGCCGCTGGTCACAGCCCGCACCTCGGCCCCGAGCAGGCGCATGCGGGCCACGTTGGGCGCCTGGCGCTCGATGTCGGTGGCACCCATGTACACCACGCAGGGCAGGCCCATCAGGGCGCACACGGTGGCGGTGGCCACGCCATGCTGGCCGGCTCCGGTTTCGGCAATAATGCGCGTTTTGCCCAGCCGCTGAGCCAGCAAAATCTGCCCTACGGTGTTGTTGATTTTGTGCGCGCCGGTGTGGCACAAGTCCTCGCGCTTCAGGTAAATACGGGTGCCATACTTCGCCGATAAGCGCTTGGCCTCGAACAGCGGCGTGGGCCGGCCCACGTAGTCGCGCAACAGCTGCTGCTGCTCAATCTGAAAATCCGGGTCGGCCATGATTTCCAGGTACTGCGTGCGCAGCTCTTCCACGTTGGGATAAAGCATTTCGGGCACGAAAGCGCCGCCGAATTCACCGTAGTAGCCGCGGGCAGTAGGCTGTTGATAGGATGGGGTCATAATACAGGTGCGCTGAGGTGCAGTTGAGTGAGCATTTGGGCCAGCCGGCCGGCGTCTTTCACGCCCGGCGCGGTTTCGAAGCCGCTGTTTAAATCGACGCCGACCAGGCCGGGCAGGCGTAAAACCGCCAGTTCGGCAGCGTGTTCCAGTCCCAGGCCACCGGCCAGAAAGTACGGAACAGGCAGGTTGTAGCCAGACAACAAATTCCAATCGAAAATGGCCCCATTGCCACCGGGTGCCGCCCCTTTGGTATCGAAAAGAAAGAAGTCACAATACGGCACATAAGGCAGCAGGGCAACAAAATCAACCGCCTGCCCCACTGAAAATGCTTTCATTACCAACAATCCGGCTTCGCTTAGCTCTTCGCATTGCGCCGACGTTTCCTGCCCGTGCAGCTGCACGGCGGCCAGCCCAAAGCGCTTGGCAATGGCGAGCATATTTTCCGTGGTTTCATTCACAAAAACCCCCACTTTCCAGATGCTGGGCGGCAGCGCTCGCACCAGTTCCGGGGCCAGTGCCTCACCCACGAAGCGCGGCGACTTGGGCGCGAAAATGAACCCTAGAAAATCAGGACCCAGGGCGGCTACCTCGGCCAAGGCCACCGCATCGCGCATGCCGCACACTTTCACCAACAGCCGCGATGGGGCCGCCAGCGGCGCAGTATGCCCAGCCGCGCCGGGCACGCCAGCAGCAAGGGCCATATCAGACAGGTTAGGACGGGGCGTTTTCATCGATGGAAACTAGACGGCAACGGCGGGCTCTTTAATCAAAGCGGCGATTTCCTGCACCAGCGTAGCGCAAGCACGCTCGGGGCGAGCGTGACGCATGAAGGCCTCGCCCAGCAAGAAACCCCGGTAGCCCACCGCGTGCAGCTGGCTGATGGCCTTGGCAGTGGAAATTCCGCTTTCCGACACCTTCACAAACTCACTTGGAATGGCTTCCGCCAGCGCCATGGAGGTATCCAGGCTCAGGCTGAAATCGTGCAGGTTTCGGTTATTCACGCCAATCAGGTCCACGGCTTCGGCATTAGCCGAGCGGGCCAGCTCTTCGGCATCATGCACTTCGAGCAGCACCTCCAGGCCCAGCGAGCGGGCGAGGCGGCCCAGCTTGTCGATTTCGACGGGCGAGAGCACGGCGGCAATAAGCAGCACGGCGTCGGCCCCGGTGCTCTTGGCTTCGAGAATCTGGTACTCATCCACCACAAAATCCTTGCGGATGATGGGGCAGAAATTGAAGCGGCGGGCGGTGGTCAGGTCCTCGTTTTTGCCCCCGAAAAACTCCGTGTCGGTGAGAATGGACAGAGCGGCCGCGCCGGCCTGCATGTAGCCCAGCGTGGTGCGCTCCACCGGCGCGTACTGGTTTATCCAGCCCTTGGAGGGCGACTTGCGCTTGAACTCGGCGATGAGGCCGCTGCCGCCCTCGCGCAGCAGATACTTGCGCAACGACAGCGGCTGGGACTTAAAATACAAGCTGGATTCGAGCAGCTTGATGGGCACCAGCTCTCGGCGCGCAGCAATTTCCTGGCGCTTGTGAGCAACGATGGTGTCGAGAATGGTGGTTTGGGACATGATTAAGAGAACCGAAACGCGAGGCATTTGCTTCGCATACTATTAAAAATTTATTGGGTCGCCAGCATGGTTTCAAAGGCCCGCTTAGCGGCTCCCGAATCCAGGGATTCGCGGCTCTGGGCCAGTGCCGCGTCCCAATTCAGGCCAGAGCGGGCGCACTGCAGGGCCAGGGCGGCGTTGGCCGTCACCACGTTGCGCTGGGCCGCAGTGCCCTGGCCGTGTAGCACTTGTTTGAACATCTCGGCGGCGGCGGCCGCGGTGCTGCCCCCGGCCAGGTCGTCGGCAGTGCAGGCAGGCAGGCCCAGGGTACCGGCGGTCAGCAGGCGCTCGCCTTCGAAAGACGATACTACTTTGGCCGGACCGGTGAGGGCCAGCTCATCGTAGCCGTCCAAGGCGTGAACCACGGCGTAGCGGGTGCCGGTGGGCTGCATCAGGTAATGGTAGAGGCGCTGCAATTCCAGGCTGAACACGCCCAACAACTGAACCGCCGGCCGGGCCGGGTTCACCAGCGGCCCCAGGATGTTGAAAAACGTGCGCAGACCCAGCTCGCGGCGCACCGGCCCGGCGTGGCGCATGGCCGGGTGAAACGCCGGCGCGTGCAGAAAGCAGATACCGGCCCGGTCGAGCTGCCGGCGCAGCTGGTCGGAGCTGGCTTCGAAATCGTACCCAAAATGCGCCAGCACATTGGACGCCCCCGACACCGACGACACCCCAAAGTTGCCGTGCTTGGCCACCTGCACCCCGGCCCCAGCCACGATGAAACAAGCCAGCGTGGAGATGTTGAGCGTGTTTTTGCCATCGCCGCCCGTGCCCACGATGTCCACAAGTTCGTGGGTGCCCAGCTCGGGGTCGCGGCTCAAATCGAGCAGCGCCTGTCGGAAGCCCGCCAGTTCGGCCACCGTGATGGGCCGCATCCGATACACGGCCAGGAAAGCGGCGGTTTCGGCCGGGTTGGCCCCGCCCTCGCCTAGTTGGCGCATGGCAGCGTGCGCCTCGGCGTGCGTGAGCGGCTGGTGGTCGAAAAGCTTGGTGAGAATATTTTTCAAAACTTCTGATTTGTAGTTTCTTCGGAACGTCATGCTGAGCTTGCCGAAACAGCTCTCCCGCACGACTAATTCAGTCGATTGAGTTACTCCCCCGGTAGAGATGCTTCGACGAGCTCAGCATGACGTTCTTTTCCTTTGCCGTCAAGGGCAAATCTAGCGGAGCCAGTTTTCCAGCATTTTGGCCCCGTGCTCGGTCAGAATGCTCTCGGGGTGAAACTGCACGCCGCGGACATCAAACTCGCGGTGGCGAAAGGCTAGCACCTCACCGTTAGCGTCGCGGGCCGTCACTTCCAACTGGGCCGGCATCGACTCGGGCCGCACGGCCCAGGAGTGGTAGCGGCCGACCTGAAACTTGCCCGGCAGACCGGTGAATAGTCGCTCATCGGCCACCGTCACTTCGGCTTCGTTGGCCACCCCGTGCAGCACGGCCGGGATGTTATACAACTCCGCGCCAAAGCTTTCGGCCAACCCCTGGTGGCCCAGGCACACGCCCAAAATGCGTTTGGTGGCTGCGTATTTCTGGATGATGGCCGGCATCAACCCCGCCTCGGCCGGAACTCCGGGCCCGGGCGAAAGCAGAATGGCATCGTAGGCATCCACCGCCTCCAGGGTCAGCTGGTCGTTGCGAATCACGGCGAGGTTGGGGCCGTGACCGAGTTCGCGCAGCAGGTTCACCAGGTTGTAGGTGAAGGAGTCGTAGTTATCGAGAACGAGAATTTTCATGACATTTTTTGTATCCATAGTTGTTTGTCGTCCTGAGCTTGCGAAGGACCTTATCACCGCAGAGCAGTTTACAGTAATTAAACCGGCGCAAACCTGATAAGGTCCTTCGCAAGCTCAGGATGACAGTCGCATTGTTCTACCGCACTTCCGCGGCGGCCCGCAGCGCGGCGCGTAAAGCTCCTAGCTTATGGTGTACTTCCTCCAGCTCCGACTGGGTGTTGGAAGCCGCCACCACGCCTGCCCCAGCCTGGAAATACAGCTGGTTGCCGGTGCTCAGGAACGAGCGAATCATGATGGCGTGGTTGAAGCTGCCATCGAAACCCAGGTGGCCCAGGCAGCCGCCGTAGTAGCCCCGGGCAGTGGGCTCCAACCCGTCAATCAGCTGGATGGCGCGGAACTTGGGAGCCCCCGAAAGGGTGCCAGCCGGGAAGGTATCGGCCACCACTTGCAGGGTATCAGTGCCCTCGGTCAGCTCGGCCGTGACCTTGCTCACGAGGTGAATGACGTGCGAGTAGAACTGGATTTCCCGCAGCGTGCGTACCTGCACCTGGGTGCCGTGGCGGGCCAGGTCGTTGCGGGCCAGGTCCACCAGCATCACGTGCTCGGCGTTTTCCTTGGGGTCGGCGGCCAGGCGTTGGGCGGCGGCGGCATCGGCGGCATCGTCGCCGGTGCGGCGGTAAGTGCCGGCAATGGGAAACAACGTAGCCTCGCGGCCCTGCACCAGCACCTGCGCCTCGGGCGAGGAACCGAAGATTTTGTAGTCGCCGTAGTCGAAGTAAAACAGGTACGGCGAGGGGTTGATGGACCGCAGCGCCCGGTACACGTTGAACTCATCGCCCGAGAATTCCTGCTGAAACCGGCGCGAAAGCACAATCTGAAACACGTCGCCGCGCAGGCAGTGGGCCTGGCCCTGGGTGAGCCGCGCCAGAAACTCTTCGTCGGTTTGGTTGGTCTGCTCCTCGCCTACCGTACCAAAGCCAAACGTGGGCACGCTGGGGTGGCGCACCAGGTTTTCGAGGCGGTCCAGACCATCAGTTTCAGCCGGGGTTTCGCCCGCTACGCTATGCTCGAACAAATGCAGCTCCTGCCGGAAATGGTTGAAGGCAATAACGTAGCGGTACACGCCGTAGCGAATCAGGGGAATATCGCCGGCCGGAATTTTGGCGGGGTCCAAGGCTACGTCCTCGAAGCTCTGCACGGCCTCGTAGCCCATGTAGCCAAAGAGGCCCGTGCTGATAAAGGGCAGCTTGGCCGCCGAGGCATCGGGGGTGCAGGCCGCGGCAAAATCCCGCAACCGGGCCAGCGCCTCGCGCGGGTGGGCCAGGATTTCAGTGGTTTCGGGCGCACCGGGCAAGACCTGGCGCAGTTCGCCCCCGCGCCGCAGCTCAAACGTGGCCAGCGGCTCACACACCAAATAGCTGAAGGCATTTTGCTGGCCGTGATAATCAGTACTTTCCAGCAGCAGGCAGTTGGTGTATTGGTCGCGCAGTCGCAGGTAAAGACCTACGGGCGTCACCGTGTCGGCGAGCAGGCGGCGGGTGCGAGTGGTGAGTTGGTAAGAAGGCACAGGAAGAAAAAAGCGAACGAGACAGGAGTTGCCTCAAGCGGAGATGTGAAAACAAAAAAGCCCAGCTGAGGGCCGGGCTTTTGTGGTCTAAAGCAAAATCAGGCTTGATTTCACCAGGCGCACAGGCAGGCCGGTCCGATGTTTCGGAGCTGCCACCACCAAGCCTGAGAAATACGATGCGAAGTCATGTTGAATGAGCGCCATATTTTGGGAGCGCGATGCAAAGGTATGGCGGCTTTTTTAAAATTCCTGCAACTGCAATCAAAAAACAGTGCGAGCTTGCTAAGGGCCGGTTTCTAATGCAACCAATCTCGCAACTGCTCTTCTTAACAAATCAACCCCCGTTTTTACTTTGTCTGAGGCGCTGAAGGCTTGGTTTTCACCACCGAACCAAATAGAAACCGGTACGCGGCCGGAAACTCCCGCCGCCAGAACCACTCCCGGTGCTCGCCATCAGCCGGCGCGGAAAAGACAAGGTTTCGCGCCGGTACGCCCTGGCTCCGCAGTTCGTCGCGCCACTGCGTCATCAGCGGCAGCATGGTTTCCGATTCTTTCGGCCCACACACAAAGTAAAACCGGGCCGTGGGTGCCGCCGGGTGCGTTTTGGCATAAGCCCGCAACGAGTCATTGCACACCCAGAAGGCCGGCGAAAACGCCCCGACCTGACCAAACACCTTGGGATATTTGAGCGCGGCATACACCGAAATCAGCCCGCCCAGGCTGGAGCCGGCCACGCCGGTATGCGCCGCCTCGGGCCGGGTGCGGTAGTGCGCGTCCACGTAGGGCTTCAGCGTTTGCGCCAAAAAGTCGACGTACGCCCCGCCCTGCCCGCCCTGGTGGGGCTGGCCTTTAAGAGCCGTACTAAACCAGGGGATATATTCGTCGGAGCGAAACTCGTCGCCGTTGTCCACTGCCACGACAATAGTGCCGGCCACATCCTGGCCGGTCTTGCGCAATTGGTCCAGCGTCTCATCTATGCCCCACTCGCCGCCAAAGCTGATGGCCTCATCGAATACGTTCTGGCCGTCGTGCAGGTACAGCACCGCGTAACGGCGCGTCGCATTCTTGGCATAGTCAGCGGGCAAATACAGCCACACCCGGCGGCGACGGCCCAGCTGCGGCATCACAAACGACGTGGCCAGCACCCGAACCTGCGGCGTGGCCGTGTGCTTTTTGGGCGCAGCGGCGGCTCCGCTTTGGTCGTCCCAGGCCAGCACTTGGTGGGCAATTTCGCGGGGCTCCGTCAAATCGGCTTTCCGGTTGGCAATCTGCTGGTTCTTACCGTCAACTTCCACGGTAGGCCAGCTGCCACGGGTAAACTTGTATTCTACCTGGCCGGAGCTTGGCGGCAAACTGATTTGGTAGCTGCCGTCGGCGCTTCTGTGCAGCGCGAACCGGGGGCTACGCGGGCTCCAGTTGTTGAACGAGCCCGCCACATAGAGGGTGTCACTGGCAGGCGTAGCGGCCGGAACCCGGGCAATTTTCAGAACCGTCTGAGCAAAAGCCGGACTCAGCGCGAGCACCAAGCCGCCGGCCAGCAGCAGGTTGAAGGGCTTGGGCATTGGATTCGTTAGCGAATGGTTTCGCCGCTGCCCGCCCCGCGTTCCGCCGAGTCCATTTTACGCAGCGTGTACACGGCCCGCACCGAATCGACCCCGGGCAAGCCATTGGACTGAAAATCGAGCAGCGAGCCTTTCTTCTGCGGCGCTTTCACGAAGTGCCGGTACTCTTCGGCCGACTCACGCACCACGTACAGGAAGCTCGACGACGGCATTTTCAGCCGCGAATAGAAGCTGCGGCCATCGCCTACGGGGCGGCGGGTGTCCTCGGCAACGGCACTGGTACCCAGCAAGCGGTACTTGTTCACATCGCTGCCCGGCAGGGCCAGGTTCCCCAAGCCGTCCACAAATACCTCACGGCGCGCCATGAGTTTCTCCAAATCCAGGGTTTTGAGCAGACCCAGATTTTCTTCGGCCATAATGAGCTGCTGCACCGATTTGCCGGGGGCCGGCTCTTCGTAGTACACCAGCACCGGCTTCTTAATCTTCACCTTGTTCACCACCATGGACAGGGGCTTTTCTTCGGTATCGGTGTCGCGCTCCGTCCGGATGGGCGCGTACACGGGCGGCGGCTTGACGATGGTGCGCCCACCGGGCGCGGGCTTGCCAGTGCTTTTGGGCGCGGGCTTGCGCGTACCGGGCCGGGACTGGGCCACCGCACTGGCCAGGGTAGCGGCCAGCAGCAACACCACAAGCAAAATATGCTTTTTCATTTTCTAGGGAAAAGCCAAAAGTAACGAGGAGTTGGCGGCTTGGCAAGGCAACTACCACGCCGAACGCCCGCGGGAGTACCATTGACGAGTTTCCGGCTCAACTGTTGGCAAGGTACCAAATCTACCGGCTTGGGACCGTACCCCAACACCCGGTCCACTCAGTAGCCACCTGCACCCGTAATGAATGGGATAACCCCAAAATCTCGCTAAGCAGCCTTCGTAAGGCCCAAAAAAATGCTTCATTTAACAATTTTCACCAATCGATTGTCGTATTTTTTCAAACGATTGCGCAAAAAACAGGCTTCAGTGTAAAGGCTTAATTTAAAGCCTTTTATCAATAAAATTAATGGCGATTTTTTTCCAAATCGATTTCTGTATAAATCGCTGTTTATCAGTATATTTATTGAATATCAGCCCGCCGATAACTGGGCACTACCAAGGTTCCTGCACACCGCTTATCACGCTGTTTTAATGGTAACTTGCGGGACTTTCAGTATGCTATTTGTTTAGAAAATCTCCCACCATTTTTTCACCAACTCCGTTTCCCATGAAACACTCCTATTTAGCGAAGCTGATGTTTCTGCTTCTGCTTGCGGGCCTGGGTTTTCCATCAAGCGCCTTTGCTCAAACCGGCTCCGTGAGCGGCCGGGTCCTTGACAGCAAAAAAGAAGGCATTCCGGGTGCCACGGTCCTCATTGAAGGCACTTCCCTAGGCAGCTCGTCCAACGTCGACGGCACGTACAACATTCAGAACGTGCCGGCAGGCTCCCAAACCCTGGTAATATCGTTTGTGGGCTTTAACACCGTACGCCGCCCGGTGACGGTGGTAGCTGGCCAGAACACGGAAGTTTCGGCGGACCTGTCTGAAAATACCACGCAGCTGTCGGAAGCCATTGTAGTGGGTTACGGTACGCAGCGCCGCCAGGATGTGACCGGAGCCGTCGCTACAGTGGACTCCAAGCAGTTTGTACAGGGCCAGGTAACCAACCCCGAGCAGCTCATCCAGGGCAAAGTAGCCGGCGTGAGCATCACCACGGCCGGCGGCGCACCGGGCACAGGCACGACCATCCGCATCCGCGGCAACTCTTCGCTCAATGCCAACAGCGACCCGCTGTACGTGATTGACGGGGTGCCCGTGGATAAAGACGGCATCAACGGCGCTTCGAACCCGCTCTCGTTGATTAACCCCAGCGACATTGAAACCTTCACCGTGCTCAAGGATGCCTCGGCTACGGCCATCTACGGCAACCGGGCTTCGGGTGGGGTTATCCTCATCACCACCAAAAAAGGCCTGCAAGGCGAAAAGCTACGCGTGGAGTTGAATTCGCAAGTAGGAGTTTCGACGGTCGCCCGTCGTTACGAAAACCTTTCTGCCGACGAATTCCGCTCCCTGATTCAAACCAACGGCGCGCCTTCGCAAGTCGCCACGCTGGGCACGGCCAACACGAATTGGCAGAATGAAATTTTCCGCACGGCCGGCACTTACGACAACACGGTGAGCCTGATTGGCAGCGTGGCCAAGACGCCGTTCCGCGTGTCGTACGGCAACCTCTACCAGGAGGGCATCGTCATTACCAACAAGCTCAAGCGCAACTCGGGCTCGATAAGTGTGAGCCCCACCCTGCTCGACAACCACCTCCGCATCGACGTGAATGCCAAAGGCAGCATTGTGGACAACCGCTTCGTTGACTACGGCAACGTGGCAAACGCTGCTCTGTATGACCCAACTCAACCGGTAACATCAACCGAATCGCGCTATTCGCGATACGGCGGGTACTATCAGTTCACCAACGCAGTGGGCCAGCCGCTGGGCAACGCCTCAGGCAACCCAGTGGCCGCGCTCAACAACACGAGCGATGTCAGCACCGTGAAGCGGCTTATCGGCAACGTGCAGTTTGACTACAAAATCCATGGCATTGAAGGCCTGCGGGCTAACCTCAACCTGGGCGTCGACATGGCTCGCTCAAAGGGTAGCAAGACCATTGCCGCTACCGACTTTGGTACTTTCAACACCAATTCGAGCGACCCGGGCCTGAACGGCTCCTCTTACCAGTACGCCCAAGACAAGGACATGAAGCTTCTCGAGGCGTACCTGGCCTACGGCAAGCAGGTGGGCGGCACCAAGTTCGACGTACAGGTGGGCCACGCCTACCAGTCGTTCGTGAATGAGGGGCCTAACTTCCTCACTTACCGCCTGAACCTCGACACCCTCGTCAACCGTAAAGAAGTATTGACGGTGCCAGGCTTCTACAGCAAGAGCGTGCTCCTCTCATATTTCGGCCGGGCCACGGCCAATGTTCGCGATAAGTACCTGCTGACGGCCACCCTGCGCAATGACCAGACCTCGCGCTTCCGCCCCGGCTACCGGAGCGGCTGGTTCCCGGCCCTGGGCTTGGCCTGGCGCGTTAAAAACGAGGATTTCCTGAAGGACAACACCCTTTTCTCGGAGCTGAAGCTGCGGGCTGGCTACGGCCGCACGGGCCAGCAAGACATCGGTGGTGCCTACGATACGCAGCCGCGCTACGTTATCAGCGGTTCCACTACCACCTACCCGCTCGGCAATACTCCTGGCACCGTAGTACCCACCTACAGCCCACAAGGCTACAACGCCGTGCTGACCTGGGAAACCACCAATACCTACAACGCCGGCCTAGACATGGGCTTCCTGGACAACCGCCTCACGGCAACCATCGACGTATATCAACGCACGGCTAGCGACTTGCTGGCATTGGTAAACGAGTCTGCGGGCTCCAACCTCACCAACCAGCTCAACAAAAACATTGGCTCGTTGCGCAACCGGGGTGTTGAATTAGGCCTGAACTACGGCATTCTGCGGAGCGAAAGCCTGAACTGGGACGTAAACCTGAACGGCGCATACAATGTCAATAAAATCAGTGACTTGGGCCAACAAGTAGAAGGCTTTAAGGGTTACAAAGTGGGCGGCATTGGCGGGGGTACCGGCAACACCATCCAAACTCAGTCTGTGGGCTACCCCAGCAACTCTTTCTTTGCTGCTCAGCAGGTGTATGGCGCCGACGGCCGGCCCGTGGAAGGCCTGTACGTGGACCGCAACAGCGACGGCACTATCAACGACCTGGACTACATCTACTACAAGCAACCCGCGCCGCTCGTGACGCTAGGCTTCAGCTCGAACCTGACGTACAAGAAGCTCATTTTTGCTTTCACCATGCGCAGCAACCTTGGCAACTACGCCTACAACGCCAACGCTGCTAACCTGGGCAACTACGCCAACGCACAAGGTTCCACGCTTTTCGTCAACAACCTCAACCCCGACGTTCGCAACACGGGCTTTACCCGCCAGCAGCTTTTCTCAGACTACTACCTGCAGAACGCCTCGTTCCTGCGCTGCGAAAATATCTCGCTCGGCTACAACGTGGGCAAAGTATTCGGTGCTTCTACGCTCCGCGTAACCGCCAACGTGCAGAATGCTTTCCTAGTGACCAAGTACAAAGGCGTTGACCCGGAAGTATTCAACGGCATCGACACCAACTTTTATCCCCGTGCCCGGACGTTTACTCTCGGCCTTGCTCTCGGCTTTTAATTCCCACCATTCATGAAAAAAGCAGTATACCGGGGTCTAACGGCCCTCTTTCTGAGCACGGCACTGTTCGGCCTCAGCACGTCTTGCACCAAAGACCTCGACCAAACCCCGAAGTACGAGTTGACGCCCGATAAGGTGTTCGTGAACCTGGCAGGCTACAAGCAGGTACTCGCCAAACTGTACGGTGGCTTCGCCCTCACCGGTCCTTCGGGCCCTGGCTCGGGCGACATTGTCGGCATCGACGCCGGCACGTCGGACTACATCCGCCAGTGGTGGAGCGCCGCAGAGTTGACCACCGACGAAGCAGTGATTGCCTGGAACGACCCGGGCGTGCAGGAATGGCACCGGATGAATTGGGACGCCACCAACCCCCTCACCCGGGGCCTGTATAGCCGCCTCTATTACGAAATTGCTATCTGCAATGAGTTTATCCGCGAAGCGACGGACGATAAGCTCAGCAGCCGGGTGGCGGGTAGCGAACTGGCCCAGGGCAAGCTGTTCCGGGCCGAAGCCCGGTTCCTGCGCGCTGTGGCTTACTCCCACGTGATTGACTTGTATGGCAACGGCCCCTTCGTAACCGACAAAGACGCTGTAGGTGCCGGCCTGCCCCCTTACGCTACGCGCCAGGCGCTGTATAACTTCGTGGAAAGCGAGTTGCTGGCCCTGACCACGGAGCTGGCACCTGCCCGCAGCAATGAGTACGGCCGCGTTGACCAAGCTGCCGCCAGTGGCATGCTGGCCCGCCTGTACCTCAACGCCAACGTGTACACCGGGACGCCCCAGTATGCAAAAGCCGCCGAATATGCCAAGAAGGTTGTCGACGCAGGCTATACGCTCTCAACCACACCAAGCGCAAGCGCCCCCATTTCGGCTTACGGCCGCCTTTTCCTGGCCGACAACAACATGGCTCCGGCCTCGAACGAAATCATTTGGCCCGTCATTTTTGACGTGAACAGCGTGCAGAGCTACGGCGGCACCACGTTCATTGTGAACGGTTCGACGAGCGGTTCCGACGCCAACTGGCAGCGCATCGTGGGGCAGTCCACCGGCTGGGGCGGCCTCCGCACCACCCGCGCCCTCTTCGACAAATTTTTCCTGGCCGGGGGCGACACCACCCGTGACCGTCGGGGTCGTTTCTATACCCGCAACCAGTCGCTGGAAATCAACGACCTCAGCCAGTTTACGCAAGGTTTGGGTGTGCTCAAGTTCCGCAACGTGAACTCGGCCGGTGTTGGCCAGGGTGCCCCGCTGAACTTTTCCAGCGTTGACTTCCCCATGCTCCGCCTGGCTGACATGATGCTCATTTACGCCGAAGCGGCCACCCGTGGCAGCGCCGACCGCGCCACTGCCCTTGGCTACGTTAACCAGATTCGCGCCCGTGCCTTCAACAACGCAGCCGGCAGCGCCATCACCGACGCGCAAATGACCTCCGACTTCATCCTCGACGAGCGGGCCCGCGAGCTGCACTGGGAAGGTACCCGCCGGAGCGACCTCATCCGGTATAACCGCTTTGTGGAAAGCGCCTACCTCTGGCCCTGGAAAGGCGGCGTGGCCGCTGGCCAAGGCGTGGACGCGAAATTTAAGTTGTTTCCGATTCCTGCAGCTGACCTCACGGCCAACCCCAGCCTGAAGCAAAATCCTGGCTATTAAGCCGCGCAATCGGGGCGGTGAGCCGGGCCTTCTGGTTTGCCCTCACCGCCCCACTGCTCCGGATTTTGGTCGGATTTGACACTTTCATTAATCTAGGCTGTGTTTAGGAAATACCATTCACTATCCGCACGCTCACCTCATTTATTTCAAATTTCCATGAAAAATTGGCTTACTTATGCGTTAGCAGGCCTGCTTATTACGAGTTTTGCTGCCTGCAAAAAAGATGAGGTGCGTAGCGCCATTCAGTTTGGCGAAGCTCCTGTGCTGACTGCAAGCAACACGAATGCCGGAGTGCTATTGGAAAACGACTCGGCAAGAACTGCAGTAACCTTCTCGTGGACGCCTTACACGTACTCAGTTTCTGAGGGTAACGCTGTGGTATCACCCGTGGTGTATACCTTGCAATTGGCTAAAGCTGGTACGAGCTTCGCTGCCCCGGTTGATATTGCTGTTTCCTCCAGTTCAGCACTTTCTCTTGCACTGAACGTGTACGAACTCAACCGCAACCTCCTTCTGCTACAAGCGCCGGTAAGACAATCATCTTCGTTTGACGTGCGGCTTAAAACAGTAGTGGCGGGTAATATCACACCTCTTTATTCCACCACCAAAACGTTTACGGCTACTCCTTACGAAAAATGCTTGCCTCCTAATTCCGACACTTGGGCACTGGTGGGCCCTGCCGGCAATGGTTGGCCCAGTGGCACTCCTGCGACTGAGAATGGTATTCCGCTGAACTGGGATTGTACCCTGAACGCTTACACAGCACGTACTACACTTAAAGCTGGTCCATTCAAGTTCCGGAAGAATAAGGATTGGGGTGTTAATCTAGGCGGTGTGACAGGAAACTTTGCTCAGGGAATTCCTCTGACTACCAACGGGCCAGACATGACTATCGCTGCTGGCACCTATACTGTGAAGCTGGTGGTAGCTGGCTCAGGCACCAGTGTAACGGGTGCCACACTCACCATCACCCCCTGAGTAGTTAGTCACTACACCAGAGTTTAAGACAAAAAAGAGCCGCTGTATTCACAGCGGCTCTTTTTTTAGAGATTCCATTGTCTGCTGCCGGATGAATTGAGCGGAACCCACAAATGAGAGATGGGCTTAATACTGCAGTAAAACGGTGGCCCAGGCTGTGTATTTATTGTTCTGTGAGGCGGGTAGTCAGGTAGTGGCTATGCGTCTGGTTGGTTAAGCTCCCCTCAACGCCTTAACCAACCAGACGCATCGCACCGTTGGTACAACGACTGAAGTATCGTAACCGCAAACAGAAAGCCCCGTCGCGTTTTGCGACGGGGCTTTCTGTTTGGTAAAGCTCAGCAGATTACATCAGCACCACTTTACTGGTGGCCACCTTGTCGCCAACCTGCACCCGTACCAGGTAGGTACCAGCAGCAACATCAGCGGTACTAACTGTTGTGGTTTGCGCACCGCTCGAACGGAGGCCGCTTTCAAGCACCTGCACCTGACGACCGAGCAGGTCGGTGAGCACAATGTTCACTTGTTCAGCACGACCGGCCACGTTGTAAGCCACTGTGGCTACGCCTTGGGCAGGATTAGGGTAAACCGACATGGCCACTGCGGCAGCATCAGCCGCTTTGTTGGCCAATACGGTACCGGTCGCGCTCAGCAAAACGGTTGCAGCCTGGCGGTCGGGCAGCGTGGAGAAGTCAAATGCCCCGGAAGCGAGGTTGCCGTTGTTGGTGGTCAGGGGTGCGGAAGTTTGCGGGATAAAGTCGGAAGACATATACCCGCCATCGCCGCCATTCTGAATCACGAACATCGATACTTGTGGGGTACCGGTCAGGCCAGCCGTAGTGCGGTCAAGCTCAATCTCCCAGCCAAATGAACCCACACCGCCGTACGAAGCGGGGAAGGAAGGAGGCGGACCAGCAATCCTCGTGTTGCCAGGATTGCCAGAAACACCAGGAGTAGCCGCAACCCGGTAAGAAACGCGGGCCCCAGCCAGGCGGGCGTAGTTGCCGGTTGTGGTTCCGGCCGACAGTGCCAGGGGCGTGCCATTGCCTGCCACCGTACCGGCAGTAGTCGTCAGTTTAGCCGAACCACCAATGGTGGGCGACGTGTAGTAAGCGCCTTCAATCTGGTAGCCGGTACCATCGGAACGGAGGGCCAGAGCCAAGTCGGCCGCGAGGTCCAGTTTGGCGGTCACGTTCTGGAAAGAAGTAGTGGCCGCACCAGCTGGCAGCGCCGTGCCAACGGGCACCCCGGCTGCACCTGGCAGGTCCAGATATAGCTGGAACGCATTGCCGTTGGCTTCCACAGTACCTCCAACAAAGAAATACATTTTAGTTGAAGTGCTGGCGGCGTACAGGCTCAACAAGCCGGCATCGCCGAACCCGCGGGGGTTGGTGAATTTACCTAGCAACACGTAGTTACCAGCCGTAATTTCAGCAGCAGTCAGTTGGCCATCGAGAACTACTTGGGCCTGTGCATTGAGCGCACCGGCAGCCAAAAAGCTGGCGGCAGCAAGGGTAAAGATTTTTTTCATTAGTAATTGATTAAAGAAAATGGTTAAAAGTTGGCAAATTTTCAACCCAGTAGTGAGGTGAGAAACTATTGGTTGAAGTATGAATAAAAGTAACGGATAACGAGGAATTAAGCACTTTTTTACCGAAAAAAATACGTGATATCATGAAAAAAAGTTCCGACTGCTGCATGTTGGATTCCGTCCTGCAAGTTCGTTCCGCGGAAGGTCATTACTTTCGTCGCCCAAACTCATTTTTTTCCTATGATACTAATTGCCGATGGCGGCTCCACGAAATGCAGCTGGTGTCTGCTCGATGACAGCCGAAACCGCGTGTATTTCAACACCGAGGGGTACAATCCTGACTTCATGGACACTGCTGCCATTGCGGCATCTCTCACGCAGCACTTGCCCGATACGCTGGCCCGGGAGCAGGTAAAGGAAGTGCACTTTTACGGCGCAGGGGTATCGTCGGCCCAAAAAGCCGAAGTGATTGGGGCTGCCCTACGCCAGCTATTTCCCCAGGCAAAGGCCACCGTAACGGAGGATTTGCTGGCTGCGGCCCGGGCCTTGCTGGGCCGGCAAGCGGGTTTTGCGGCCATTCTGGGCACGGGTACCAACTCGTGTTTATACGACGGAGCGAAAATCACTTACAACGTGGATTCGCTTGGGTACTTCCTGGGCGACGAGGGGTCGGGGTCATTTTTTGGGAAGCGGCTGCTGCGCGACTACCTGCGTGGCTTGCTGCCCGACGGGCTGCAAGAGCAGTTCCGCGAAACCTATTCCCTGGGGTCGCGCAACGACATTCTCGACCGCCTCTACAACCAGCCGTTGCCGAATCGATATTTAGCCAATTTTGCCAAATTTGCCTACGACCATAACAACGTGAGCTATTGCCGCGAAATAGTGCAGGACGGCTTTGAAACGTTTTTCCAAAACCTGGTGGTCCACTACCCGCGTTTTAAGGAGTACTCGTTTAACTGCGTGGGCTCAGTAGGTTATAACTTCCGGGACGTGCTCGCGCAAGTGGCCCGCAAGCATGGCATGGAGGTCGGCAAAATTATCCGCTCGCCTATCGATGACTTGGTGTCTTATCACGAAGCCGAATAACGCGAGTCAGCAAAGACCCCGCCTGATTGTGCACACAAGTACAGCAAAAAGGCCCGCCGTAACGTACGGCGGGCCTTTTTGCTGTTAAAGACGGGGGCTTATAATCAGTTGATAACCAAACGCAAAGTCTGCTGGCGGTTAGCGGCTTGTACCTGAACGATGTATACTCCTGGTGCCAAGTTGCCGAGTGGCAATTCGCGAGTATGGCTGCCGGTTGCTTCGCGGGTTGCGGGCAGGGCCACTACCTGCTGGCCCAGCACGTTGCGCACCGATACCTGCACCATACCGGCGCTAGGCAGCACGTACTGTAGGCTGGTTTGCTGGCTGGCGGGGTTAGGAGCCACACTCAGGTGCAAGGCATTGGCCACAGTTTGGCTGGTGGTAGCCAGGGCCACGCGGCGAATGCGGCTGGCGGTGTACACTGCGAATTCACCGGCACGGAGGTCGAGCAACGCATGGGTATTGGTCACGTTGATGCTGTCGCCGGTGAGGTAGTTGTACCATTTGCCCGTTTGCTGGAAGTCGGGGTCAATCTGGTCGAAAAACACGCCAAAATTTCCTACCACGGTCACTTTCAGCGCTGGGTCGGTGAGGTGCATCACCTTCGACTGGCTGCCGAGCTGGTAAGTGAATGCGGCCGTACTGAAGCCGGGCTCTTTACGCAAGGCAATGAGGTTGGCGTAGGTATCGCGCAAGCGGCGGCGGCCAGGCTCTTGCAGGTAGTTCCAAAGGATGGGCTTGGAACCAGTGCGGCCATTCTGGTTGATGTCGATTTCGTAACCCAGCTCCCCGAACTGCCAAATCATTTTGGGGCCGGGGATGGGGAAGAAGAAGGCCGCGTTCATTTGCATGCGAGCCAGAGCAGTAGTTTGGTTCTTGATGTCATAGCCCGCGCCGTCGGAAAGGCCACTGGCCAAGGCCTCGTGCATCATGCGCTGCTCGTCGTGGCTTTCCATGTAGGTCACCAAGCCGGATTGCTGCCAGCCACGGGCGCCAAAATAGCCTCCGGTAAAGTTGGCGCTGCGGCCTTGGCCAGCCCGACCGTAGTCGCCGCTCATGTTGCCCCAGAGCATCATGCCGGCGTTGGCCAGCACGGTTTCCTCGCTGTTATCGGCAAAATGTTCCAGAATGACGTAGGTACCGGCGCGGGTGGCCTGCATGTGGTTGTAATAATCCATCCAGATATTGATGCGCGACTGGTCGTAGTTGCCCCACGTGCCCACGTTGTTACCCGTGTTTACCTGCGTGAAGCCCTTGCTGAGGTCGAAGCGGTAGCCGTCGACGCGGTACTCGTTCACCCAGTAGTCCATCACGTTTTTGCTGTACGTTTTGGTGAAGGCGCTTTCGTGGTTGAAGTCGTTGCCGACGTTGTATGGATGGGTGGCCACGCGGTTGAACCACGGGCTGTCGGCCGTGGCCCCGCCGCCGTCCGAGTACATCTGATACATCGGGTTCTGGCCAAAGGCGTGGTTCAGCACCACGTC
Organism: Hymenobacter frigidus; assembly: GCF_014640435.1. Taxonomy (GTDB): domain Bacteria; phylum Bacteroidota; class Bacteroidia; order Cytophagales; family Hymenobacteraceae; genus Hymenobacter; species Hymenobacter frigidus. Next base: position 24,232 of record NZ_BMGY01000045.1, read on the forward strand.
GAGCACCACGGCCATGCCGCGCCGGTGGGCTTCGTCGATGAAGGCCTTGAAGCTGTTTTTGGTGCCGTAGTACTTGTCGAGGGCCAGGTGAAAGCTCGGGTTGTAACCCCAGCTGTCGTTGCCCTCAAATTCGTTCACCGGCATCAGCCCGATGCAGTTCACGCCCAAGCGCTGCAAATAGCCAAGCGTGTCGCGCAGCGTCTGGTAGTCGTGGCGGGCAATGAAGTCGCGCAGGTGCAGCTCGTAAATCACGAGGTCGGTTTTGGCTGGCCGCACGAAGTTGTTCACCTGCCACTGGTAAGCCGGCTGATTGGTTTGCAGCGTGGCCATGATGCCCGTTTGCCCGGCCGGGTACGTCAGGCCGGGGTAGGTGATGGCCGGGATGAACCGGTCGTTATTGGGGTCGAGCACCTTTTCGGTGTAGGGGTCGGCGATGCGCAGCACGCCGTCCACGAGGTACTGATAGGCGTATTCCCGACCGGCGACGAGGCCGTTAATCTGCACCCACCACGTATTGCCGTTGGGGGTACGGTTCATGTACCCCGCGTTGGCCGGCTGGAAGTTGTTGAACTCGCCTACCGCGTACACAAACTGCTTGTTGGGCGCGGTGAGGGCCAGAATGACCGACGTGCCGCCGGGCAGGTACGTCACGCCTTCTTTGGCCCCGGCGGGCAGGGCCGCCACCGTTACGGCGGGCCGTACCACCAGAATCACGGAGTCGGACACGGCCGTGGCCCCGGTACCGGCCGTGAGCCGGAGCACGCTGCGCCCCGTTTGGGTGGGCGTGGCCGTAGTGCTGATGGTGGTGGCGTTGGGAGCCTGGGCCACCTGCACGCCGTTCAGAGTCAGAACTAAGTTGGCGGGCTGGGCGCTGCTGCCACTCACGGGCAGGGCTACGTTGGGAGCCACGAACAGCGGGTTGCCGCCGCTGGCGGGCTGGGTGAGGCGCACAGCCGCGCCGCCCTGATACACGTCCACGAAAATGTCGCTGCCATCAGTGGCGCGGCCCACCGTGGAGCCGTTCGCATTCTTGAAAATCATGCCCAACCGCAGGATGGTTTCGTTGGCGGGCACCGGGTAAAAGGTACGGGGCGTGAAGGTGATGCGGTAGAGGTTGGGGTTGGTGGCGTCGCGCGTCATGAGCGCGGCGGGGTCGGCCTGGCCGAAGCTGGGGCTCTTCACGTTGCGCCACGTGGTGTTGGTGGCGCTTAGGTTGGTCACGGTACCGGTCCAGATGTAAACGTCGCCGGTGAAGTTAATCAGCCCGGCATTGCCCTTGCTGGCATCGTACGTGATGGTAACTGACGTATTTTCAGTAAAGAAAACCGGCTGGGAGGTCACTACCTGCGCCTGGGCCGCCCACGTCAGCAGCAACAGAAACAGGCCCGCTATGCGTCGAAATGTTTGCATTAATAAAGTTGGGGAAGAGGTAAGTGAGAGTACGAGGAATAGGTTGGGCCCACAGCGTATGGCTATGCTCAGCCTTGGCTACTGCTAATATACAGCTCCAAAAAGTTGGCAGAGCCGACCATGATATCCAAAAACCGCAAACGTTTGCGGAAAATTTTGACTAGCTAAAAACACGGTTTTTACCCTTTTCCGGGCTTTGGGGGCCACAAAGCAAATCCTGAGTCGCAAAGGATTGCGGCCCGCCACACCACTCCATTTTTACTCAACCACTCAGCAATTACACCTACCACGGCAGCATCAAGCCGCCGTACCTTTGCCGGCCACTTCTGCCTGCATGACGCTTTCTTTTCGCCAGTTGATTTCGTTGCGGCCACGACTGCTGGCGGTGGCAGCGGCCGCACTCCTCGCACCGGTATTAGTTGCTGCTCAGGTAATCCAGCCGAGCCAGAGCCCGACAGTGACTTCTTCACCCGCCCCTGTTGATTCGGTGGCCCAGCAAAAACGCCGCCTGCGCCTGCTGGTGGGTGGCTCGGCCCTGGGCTACGGGGTCATTTACACGGGCCTCACCACGGCCTGGTACACTGGCGAGAGAGTCCCCCTGCACTGGTTCAACGACTTGCCCGAATGGCAGCAGCTCGACAAAGCCGGCCACTTCTGGGGTGCGTTTCAGGAAAGCCGCGGGGCCGTAGACATGCTGCGCTGGGCCGGGCTGAGCGAGAAAAAAGCCATTTGGTACGGCTCCTTCGTGGGTTTTGCCATCCAAAGCCCGCTGGAGCTGCTCGATGGGCGCGACCCGACTTATGGCGCGTCGGCTACCGATTTGGCGGCTAATTTCCTGGGCTCGGCGGGCCTGCTGGCGCAACAGCTGGCCTGGCACGATGTACGCATCATGCCCAAATGGTCGTTTCACCTCACCGGCTACGCCCAGCGGCGGCCCAACGTACTGGGCAGCAACGTACCCGAGCGTTGGCTCAAGGATTACAACGGCCAAACCTACTGGCTGTGCACCGATGTGGGCGCGTTTCTGCGGCCCGGCAACCGCTGGCCCCGCTGGCTGCAGCCCGCCGTGGGCTACGGCGGCGCGGATATGGTGTATAACGACGATGGCACCAACGCGGAGCTTGGCCTGCGCCCCTACCGCCAGTTTTACCTGTCGCTGGATGTGGATTTGCGCCGAATTCCCACTCGCAGCGTATTATTGAAGCGGGTGTTCTACACGCTCAGCATTTTCCACCTGCCGGCCCCGGCACTGGAATACAACGGACGCAACGGTTTTCGCTTCCACGGGCTCTATCTCTAGACTACCATCGGCAGAAAACCGTAGTACACACCCGTTACTCCCCTTCTACCCGTACTTTTGAAGAACCCACCCGGCGCTGGCAGCTGTTATGTACTTTCTACATACAGCGCCTACCAGCGCAAACCCAAGATATTATGAACGTAGGAGATAGAGTCCGGCTACTGACCGGCACCGAAGAAGGAATTGTTACCCGCCTGCTCGACAGCGAGTTGGTGGAAGTAGCCATTGACAATGATTTCACCATTCCCGTGCTGCGGCGCGAAGTGGTGGTGGTGGCCCAGGAAGAAGGCAACAACTTTAACCGCACCGCTCCCGACTACCGCGTGGGCCAGGTGCCCGGCAAAAACGCCAACGCCAGCAAAAAAGACAACAGCAAGCGCCCTAGCCAAAACGCCGGTCCGCCCAAGCCCGTCCAGCCCTCGCTGCAGCAAGCCCTGGCCGCCGTGGCGTCCAATGGCGCCGGTGTGGCCAAAATCAGCGGGCCAGCCGCTACCAGCAAGCAGCCAGCCGCGGCCAAAGGCGTGTTTCTGGCCTTGGTGCACCAGTCGCCCGAGCTCTTGGGCGTCACGCTCATCAACAACACCGAGGCCGATGTGCTCTTTACCTACGGCGAGGAAACCAGCGCCCGCCCCTACCGCGCCCTGGCTGCTGATAAGCTGGGCCCCAAAGCCAGCACCAAGCCCCTCTCCTTCCTGCACATGAAGGATTTTGAAGCCTGGCCGGCCGTCGTGTTTCAGCTGCTGCCCACGCGCCTCAACGGCGAGGCGGCCTACGAGCTGCTCACCAAGCGCCAGGCGTTCAAAGCCAGCACGTTTTATTCGAGCCAGCGGCCCGCGCCGGTGATTGGCAAAGACGCCTACCTTTTTCAGCTGGACGAGAAAGCCGCCGCCGCCATCACGCCCGAGCAGCTGGCCCAGGAAGCCCCGGCCCCAGCGGCCGCGCCAGCCCCGGCCAAGCCCGCCGGCATCGACATCGCAGCCCTCAAGGCGCAGCTCAGCGGCGACGCGCCGGCCAAGCCGGCTGCCGTGGTGGCGGCGGCCACACCCGCGCCGGTGTTCCCGGTGGTAGCGCCAGCCCACGAATTCGACCTGCACCTGGAGGCCCTGCGCCCCGATAACAAAGAGGAAGAGTTGAGCAATACCGCCATTCTGCGCCTCCAGCTCGATGCTTTTGAAGATGCCCTGAGCCGCGCCCTGGCCACCAACATGCACGAAATCGTGTTCATTCACGGCATGGGCAATGGGGTGCTGCGCAAGGAAATTCACCGCCAGCTGAGCCGCAACAAGGACATTAAGTTCTTCGAGGATGCCCGCAAGGAGAAGTTTGGCTTTGGGGCCACGCTGGTGCGGCTGAAGTAGGTTTTCAAGTTCTGTGACGGCTGTTTTGAACGTCATGCTGAGCTTGTCGAAGCATCTCTACCGCGCGACTAAATCTGATTAGTCGCGCGGTAGAAATGCTTCGACAAGCTCAGCATGACGTTCTGGTTTTCTACCCATTCCACTTCTCTGTCCCATGTACGACCTTATCGGCGACATTCACGGCCACGCGGCTGAGTTGCGCCAGCTTCTGCAGCAGCTCGGGTACGCGCCCGATGCCCTCGGGACCTACCGGCACCCGGCGGGCCGGCAAGTGATTTTCGTGGGTGATTTTATTGACCGTGGCCCGGCCATTCGTGAGACGCTGCAAGTGGTGCGCGCCATGGTGGACGGCGGCGCGGCCCTGGCCGTGATGGGCAACCACGAGTACAACGCCCTCGCCTTCTGGGCTTTCGACCCCGCCGGCGGGCACCTGCGGCCCCATTGGCCGAACCACATTTTACAGCACCTCGCCACCATTCAGGAGTTCAGCACCAGGGAGCTATTTGCCGAATGGCAGGACTATCTGGCGTGGTTTCGCACGCTGCCGCTGTTTCTGGAGCTGCCGGGCCTGCGCGTGGTGCACGCCTGCTGGGATGCCCGCTACATTACCCAATTACACGGGTGGCTGCCCGATGCCCGGCCCACGCCGGAATTTTTGCTGGCGGCCAGCCGGGTGGGTTCCGACGAGTTCAATGCCATCGAAGTCACGCTGAAAGGCCACGAAACAAAGCTGCCCGGCGGCCACCATTTCTTCGATAAAGACGGGCACCGCCGCACCATGGTGCGCACCGCGTGGTGGCGCGACCCGGCCATTTCCACTTACCACAACTACTACCTGGAATCCATTGAGGCGCTGGCCGACCAGCCCGTGGATGTGGCCGCCCTGCCCAACGCCAGCTACTATCAGGACGAAACGCCGGTGTTCTTCGGGCATTACTGGCTGCGTGGCCAGCCCCAGCTACTCACGCCGCACTCCGTGTGCCTCGACTACAGCGTGGCCAGGGGCGGCGAGCTGGTGGCCTACCGCTGGCACGGCGAGCAAACGCTGACGCCAGCTGGCCTGGTTCGGGCCAATTCGTAGCTGCTATTTTCTTTGTACCTATTCCTTCCACAGCGCCTGCTGCTACTTTGTTGCTTATGAAACCATTTGGTCGGATTGCCGCTGTTTTTTTTCTGCTGGTTTCAGTGGCCCGCGCCCAGCCCACGCTGCCCGTACCGCGCAACCTGCAGGCCACCTACGCCAAAGGCACCCGCAGCGCCAGCGGCCAGCCCGGCCCCAACTACTGGCAAAACACGGCCGACTACGACCTCAACGTCAGCTTCGACCCCACCACCCGGCGCGTGGCCGGCACCGTGGAAATCAAGTACCAGAATAACAGCCCCGATTCGCTGCGGCAGCTCTGGTTCAAGCTCTACCCCAACATTTACCAGAAAGGCGCGCCCCGCAGCCGGGCGTTTGCGCCCGAGGATATTGGCGAGGGCTTGAAGATTTCGGCACTGACCATCAACGGCGAAGTATTTGATGTGAAGAAGCTGGCCATTGAGGCCACCAACATGGCGGTGCCGCTCCGCCGCGCCCTCGGGGCGCGCCAGGCGGCTACCGTGCGGGCTACCTACTCCTACATTCTGAACAAGGGCTCGCACCAGCGCACCGGCGAGGTGGAGCCGGGCGCGGCATTCGTGGCCTACTTCTTCCCGCGCATCGCGGTGTACGACGACATCGACGGCTGGAACCGCGTGCCCTACACCGGCGACCAGGAGTTCTACAACGACTTCTGCAACTTCAAAGCCGCTGTCACGGTGCCCCGAAACTTCGTGGTCTGGGCCACCGGCGACCTGACCAACGCCGACCAGGTGCTGACCAGGAAATACGCGCAGCGCCTGCGCGACGCCGAGCAAAAGGACGCGGTAGCCACCATCATCAGCGCCGGGGATGCCCAGCGCCGCGACATCACCGCGCCCAACGCCCAAAACACCTGGCGCTTCGAGGCCCGCAACGTCACGGATTTCGTCTTTGCCACCGCCGACCATTACGTGTGGCAGTCCACCAGCCTCGTGGTAGACCCCGCCACCAAGCGCCGCACCCGCGTCGATGCCGTGTACAATCCCAAGCATAAGGACTTTGAGGAAGTCATCGATTTCAGCCGCAAAACGGTGGAGGCCATGAGCTACACCTTTCCGAAGTGGCCCTTCCCCTACGCGCACGAAACCGTGTTCGACGGCCTCGACCAGATGGAGTACCCGATGATGGTGAACGACAATCCCACCGAAACCCGCGAGGACGCCATCACGCTCACCGACCACGAAATCTTCCACACGATGTTCCCGTTTTACATGGGCATCAACGAAACCAAGTACGGCTGGATGGACGAAGGCTGGGCCACCATCGGCGAGTGGTTGATTTCGAGCATCATCGACCCCAAGCTGGACGACGACTACGGCGTGGCCCGCTACGCCGCCGCCGCCGATACCGAAAGCGACGCGCCCATCGTCACGCTCAGCACCCAGCAGAACGGCATGCCCTTCTTCCTCAACTCCTACCCCAAGCCCGGCATGGGCTACCTCTACGTGAAGGATATGCTCGGCGATGAGCTGTTTACCAAGGCCCTGCACACCTACATCCGCCAGTGGAACGGCAAGCACCCCATGCCCTACGACTTCTTCAACAGCATGAATGCCGGGGCCGGCCGCAACCTCAACTGGTTCTGGCAGCGCTGGTTTTTCGACGGTGGCTACCCCGACCTGGCCATCGCCAGCGTCACCAAAACCGCCGCCGGCTACGACCTTCAGGTACAAGCCAAAGGCAGTAAGCCCGTCCCCGTTGATTTAACCCTGACTTTCGCCGACAACACGACCCAGAAAATCCACCGCAGCATCAGCGTCTGGGAAACGGGCGCTACGTCGGTTACGGCGACCGTGGTCAGCAAGCAACTCCTGAAGCGGGTGACGCTGGGGAGTACGCTAGTGCCGGACAGTTTCCCGAAGGATAATGTGTGGGAAGGGAAATAAGGACTCGCCATATAGTTTAGTTAAGTTGCTTATAGGTTCACATGCTTCCGCTAACAGCACGGTGGGCTCTACAATCGGCTACGCTATGTTTTTAGCGGTGAGCTTACTGTTTCTTCTTCTCTGTGGCTACTTCTTTCTAGCTCCTGACAAGATGAGTGTTGCCGCATTACTAGGTTTAAAGCCTTACCACTAGGCCCGTACGGCTCCAACAGGGCAAACACTTGCCCGCAGGGTCAGATGAACCGCACTATGCGGACGGGGAGTACATTTCGGTTCACCCCCCGCTTTACCCATGTCGCT
>NZ_BMGY01000046.1 GCF_014640435.1 Hymenobacter frigidus
TAGAATCTTACTCCACTCCTTTCCTTCATTGACCTAAATTAAGAGGTCGTGTCTGAACATAGGATAAGGATTACAGCGCATTGCGAATGGCAATGCGTTGTGCCGCGCCAAGGACTTGCCCGAAGTGCGTTCGTTGATACCCGTATTGCCAGATGCACCGCACTATGCGGACGGGGAGTACATTTCGGTTCACCCCCCGCTTTACCCATGTCGCTGCAATCGCACTTGGCCGAAATTCCGGAGTTTCGCCGCCAGAACAAAAACTTTCGTTATTTTCTGGTGGATATCCTCGCCATCAGCGTGTTGGCCACACTCTGCGGAGCCGACGACTTCGAAGAAATCACCCTGTTTGGGCAGCAAAAAGAAGCCCTGCTGCGCCGCTACTTGCCCTTGCCCGCTGGCCCGCCCGCGGTCGATACGTACCGGCGCGTGTTTGCAAAGCTGGACGTCACGCGCTTCAACGCCTGTTTTATGGCCTGGATGCAAGAGGTGCTGCCGGCCGAAGCGGCGGGCCAACTTTGCGTGGATGGCAAAACCCTGCGCGGCAGCGGGGCCAAGCCCTTGCACGTCGTGTCGGCCGTGGCCAGTGGCTCGGGCCTGAGCCTGGGGCAAGTGGCCGGACAGGGCAAAGGCCACGAACTCGGGGCCGTGCCGGACCTGTTGGCCCTGCTCGACCTGCGCGGGGCGCTGGTCAGCCTTGATGCGCTGAGTTGCCAACCCCATGTTGCCCAGCAGATTACGAAACAAGGCGGCGACTACCTGCTCGGGCTCAAAGCCAACCAGCCCACGCTGCTGGCCGAGGCCGAGCGCCACACCGCCGCCTTGCCCGACCGCCAGGCCCACACGCGCTGGGCCTACGCCGGCGATGGCAGCCCGGTGCGCTACCGGGTCTGGACGCAATCCGACCTGCGTTGGGTGGACGAGCAGGGCCGCTGGCCGGGGCTGCAAACCCTGGTGCGGGTGGAAACGAGCCGGCACCCGAGCGAGGGACAACCCGCTGTTCAGCAGCGGTATTACATCAGCAGCCGGGCGCTCACGCCCGCCCAGGCTGACGGGTTTGTGCGCGGCCACTGGGCCATCGAAAACGCCTTGCACTGGCAACTCGACGTCACCTTCGGCGAAGACGACCACCTCTTGCGCCACCACCACGCCGCCCAAAACCTGACCCTGGTCCGCAAAATGGCCCTCAACCTGCTCAAACAAGACCCGTCCAAGCGCAGTATCAAAAACAAACGCAAGCGACTGGCCTGGGACGAACCCTTTCTCGAACGCCTCCTAGCAGCACTTTGCCAGCCCACCACATAGTGCGGTTGCTCTGCCCGTATTGCTAAGTAAAAGGAACGGCTTGCTACCCGAGCAGCTCCTCGATATCTTCCCGCGTGAGGTTCTTGATGACGGCTTCATCGGTCGCAATCAGCTCACTCACCAGGGCTAACTTGCGGCGTTGCAGGGCCAGGATTTTCTCCTCCACCGTGCCTTGGGTAATAAACTTGTAGGTAAACACCGGGCGCAGCTGGCCAATGCGGTGGGCGCGGTCTACGGCCTGGGCCTCCACGGCGGGGTTCCACCAGGGGTCGAGGATGAAGACGTAGTCGGCCGCCGTCAGGTTGAGGCCCACACCGCCAGCCTTGAGGCTAATGAGGAAGATTTTAAGGTCTTCGGTTTCCTGGAAACGGGCTACTTCGGCGGGCCGGTCGCGGGTTGCGCCATCGAGGTAGGCATAGGCCAGCTGCCGCTCATCGAGGGCGGCGCGCACCAGGGCCAGGTGCTGCACAAACTGACTGAATACCAAAACTTTGTGCCCTTCGGCCACCACGTTGCGAATCATGCGCAGTACTTCGCGCAGCTTGCCCGATTCGTGGGTGTAGGTTTCGTCGGCCAGGCGGGGGTGGTTGGCAATCTGGCGCAGGCGTGTGAGGCCCTGAAGCAGCAAAAACTGCGTGCTGGCCGGGCCGTGCTCATCCAGGTTCCGCAGGATTTTATTGCGGTAGAAACTCTTGGTTTCCTCGTAGGCGTGGGCCTGCTCCTCAGTCATCTGACAGTAGCTGAGCTGCTCCGTTTTTGCTGGCAGCTCCTTGGCTACCTGGGCTTTGTGCCGCCGAAGAATAAATGGCTTGATAAGGGCGTGCAGCCGCCGGGTACGGCCCTCGTCTTGGTGCTTCTCAATGGGCTTGAGGAATTCCTTGCGAAAAAAGGCCTGCGTGCCCAGCAAGCCGGGATTGATGAAGGACATCTGCGACCAGAGGTCCATGGTGCTGTTTTCCACCGGCGTACCCGTGAGGATGAGGCGGTGCTTGGAGCGCAGCTGGCGCACCGCCTGCGAAGTGGTGCTCGACGGGTTTTTGATGGCCTGCGACTCGTCCAAAATTACGTAGTCGAAGCGGTAGCTCACCAGCAGCTCCGTATCGAGGCGCACGATGCCGTAGCTGGTCAGCACCACGTCGTAGTCGCCGAAACGGTCGGGGTTTTTGTCGCGGTACGTGCCGGTGTAGGCCAGCACCCGCAGTTCGGGCGTGAACTTGCGGGCTTCGTTCACCCAGTTGAATACCAACGAAGTAGGTAGCACCAATAACGAGGCAGCTCCTTGAGCTTCCCCACTTTCGCGGCGGTGCTGCAGCATGGCCAGCGTCTGAATGGTTTTACCAAGCCCCATATCGTCGGCCAGGCAGCCGCCAAAATGGTAGTCCTGCACGAAGCGCAGCCAGTTGTAGCCCGCCTTCTGATAAGGTCGCAGCTCGCCCATAAAGCCGTTGGGCAGGGGATGGTCTTCTACCTCGGCAAAATCGCGCAGCTTGGCCAGCTTGCGGCTCATGCGCACGGTGGCCAGCTCGTTGCTTTGCAGGTCGGCCACCAGGGCGAGGTGGTGGCGGCGCAGGTTGAGGCCCTCGGTAGTTTCTTCGCCAAAGGCGAAAAGCTCCATGTAATCGGTGAACCACTCCTCGGGGATGATGGCAATCTGACCGTTGGGCAGCTTGAACTCGCGCCGCCGCTGCAGAATGTGCCCCCGCAGCCGGATAAACGGAATTTCAATATCCCCGAAATGCACCGTGCCGCGCACATCGAACCAGTCGCCAGCTTCCTGAATGCCCACCCGCACGCTGGTAGGCCCGATAAAATAGCTTTTGGTAGCGCTGGAGGCTGCTTCTACGGTGTAGCCCAACTCAGTGAGGGCGGGCGTATTGTCGTGCAGCCATTTAAAGGCTTCGCCTTTGGGCAGAGTGGCGTAGCCGTTTTCTACCGTGAGCAGCCGCTCTTGCAGCTCCGTTACGGTGGCGCTTTCCTGTTCCGGGTTGCGCAGCAGGCGGTGAAATACGTAGCTGTCGGCGGTCTTTTCCAGGTGCACGCTCACCGGCTTGTTGGTGCCCAGCGGCATGAGATGCGGGCCGTAGCGAAAACTTAGCTCGAAGTGAATCTGCTCGGTTTCGGACCCCGTGAGCAGGGGTACAACGGGTTTGGGCAGCGGAATGCGGCCCCGACGCGGCGGGCCGGGTGGCCGCACGGGGGCTTCGGGCGTGGCCACTACCGGCAGCGCATCGCTGAACGTGAGCCGGGGCCGCGCCACGTAGCGCTCCGACCGGATATCGAACCCGCGGGCGTGGACCTCGAACGATTCCATGAGCGGGGCCACGAACTTCTGAAAGTAGCTTTCCTCTACCTGCCGGGGTACCACGATAAATTTCTTCTTCAGAAACGGCAAGAGCTTGCGCCCGTCCACCTCGGTGCGGAAGGAGTAGAGCAAGTCGCCGAGCAGCAGCCAGGCGGGCTGCAGGCACACCAGCAGCGCGTCTTTGTACTGAAAATCGAGCCGCTGCCCCTGGTACTGAATGGTGGGGAAGTAGTGCGTGCCTTCCTCGTTGCGGCGGAAGTGGAACAGGATGGACGCCTTGGCTGGGGCCAGGCCAATTTCCTTCCAGGTTGGCTCGCCATCGCGGCCCATGATGAACACGCGCTTGCCGGCCAAGCGGGCCAGGATGGCCGCCATGCGCGTTTGCACGTGCTTGGCAATGACCTCCTGGAGCGGTTTGTCGCCCTTTTCGGCGTTGTAGGTTTTAAGGAAGAATTCGGCCGTGGCAATCTTACGGGGCCAGAACTCTTTCATCACCGCCTCCTGCTGAATCTGGTCGCAGAGCTCCACCAGCTCGAAGTCCGTAGCATCGAGGCTGTCCGCGAATTCGTGCGCGTTTTTGCCCGAAACCGTTTGGTGCTGAAGCGTCAGCTGCTCGCGCGGGCCTAGCTGAACCACGTAGGCCGCGAACAGGTGGCCCAGGAACTCGTGCTCAAACAGCGAGTAGATGATTTGAAATGGTTCTGCGGTAGATACTTTCATAGCCGGGCACGCCTAAAGCGCAAGGTAGGGCTGAAAGGCGAAACAGGCACGATGATTCTTCTCAGTAATTGTCCGTCATTGCTGGCCTACGCTATAACTGAGCAGCTTACAGGCCCCCGTTATAAGCTCTCGCGCAGGTCCAGCCGGCTGGCATTCAGGGCCGGCCGGATACTTACGGCCAGCGTGATAAAAATGATGGACGCGCACGTAAACGCGATGTCGGAAACCTGCATTTTTACCGGATAAGCGTCGACGACGCTCGTGGCCATGCCCATGCTCACAAAGCCGAAACGTTGCTGCAGCCAGCACAGCGACACGCCCGCTATCAGGCCCAAAATTGCGCCTACAAAGGCCACAATAGCCCCCACGAGTAAAAAGGTATTCCGGATTTTCTCCCGGCTTGCGCCCATCGCCATCAGCACGGCGATGTCTTTTTTCTTGTCGATGACCAGCATCGAGAGCGAGAAAAAGATGTTGAGCGAGGCAATAAGTAAGATGAGCGTGAACGTGATGAAGACGAACAGCTTCTCCACTTTAATGGCCTTGAACAAGCTGACGTGCTGCTCATCAGAATCCTGTACTTTGAAGTCGGGCCCGAGCTGCTTGCGAAGCTGCATTTTCACGTCTTCTATCACAAAGCTCTCGCCCACCTTCACGTAGAGGGCGGTGCGGCGCGTGGTGTAGCCCAGTAGGCGCTGGGCGAAGGACAGGGGCACGAAAATATAGCTGTCATCGATGTGCTGCTCGATGAGGAACACGCCGCCCGCAATCAGGTCCTGCTCGTTGAACGCCTTGTCGGGGTTCATTTGCAGGGTTTTTTTGCCGGGTGTGTTGCGCGGGTACAGCAGGCGCATGGGCGCCAGGCGGTTGTTGAGCGTGATGCTGAGCTCGTGCTGCACGCCGGCGCCCACCAGGGCCAGCTCCAGGCTGTCGCGGCGCAGGCGGTGGTCGCCCTCGCGGATGTTGGCGTCAATCTGGCTCTGGCCGAAGTAGTTGTCCGAGAGGCCGCGCATTTTCACCACCATCTGGCGGTCGTGGTATTGCAGCAGGGCATTGTCCTCGATGACTTCGGTGAGCAGGGCCACGCCGGGCGTGTTTTCCAGCTTCATCAGAAAGGTGCGGTTCACGTCGAAGGCCTTGCCCTTGGTGGCCGAAATCACCAGGTTGGGGTCCGATTTGCCGTAGAGCGTGCGTACCAAGTCCTCGAGCCCATTGAACACCGACAGCACAATAATCAGCGCAGCCGTGCCCACCGCCACCCCAATCATCGAAATGTTGGAGATGATGGTGATGATGTTGCGCTTATTCTTGGAACGGAAGTAGCGCCGGGAAATGAGGAGGGGAACGTTCACCTAAAAAGTTTGGGAGATTACGCGGGAGGACAATTTAGGGTTGACTATTACCCGGTAAAGCTACCGATTGTAGCCGCTCGTCCCGCTGCGTATGGCGCAGCTTATTTCCAGGCCTTCACGATGAGGCCCGTGCCCGAGTCGTGGGTGGTGCGGGCATCGAGCCAGTTCAGCAGCAGGCAGAAGGGAAACGTGATGGCGTAGTACAGCGGCAGCAGGATAAAAAAGGCCCGCGACTTGCCCAGCATCAGGATGGGGTATTTCATGCTCAGCCGCCACGAAATCTGGCCCGGCTCGCCGTAGGCATAGCGGGCTTCGATGCGCTCGAAACCGGCCGTGCTCAGCTTCTGCTGAATCTCGCGGATGTTGTAGCCATCGCGCACGTGCTCCTCGATAAAGCTGGTTTCGCCGTCGTCGTGCACGTCGGAGCCACCCTGGTCGCTGGGGGTCGAAATCAGCAGCATGCCGCCGTCCTTGAGCGAGGCGTGGATGTTGCGAAACACTTCCACGTCCTCCAGAATGTGCTCCATCACGTCCACCGACAGGGCCAAATCAAAGGAATTCGGCTCCTGATAGAGCACCAAATCCTGCACGGCAAACTGCACGTTCTTGCGGTCAATTTGCCGGAAGAACTTATTGGAATCGGCCACCTGCTCCTCTTTCACGTCCACGGCCAGGATGTTCCACTTCGGGCTCAGGCCGCTCATCCAGTACGTGTACTGGCCGTAGCCGGAGCCGGCGTCGAGGATATTCAGGGGTTCCTGGGTGCGGCCTTTGGCCCAGCGGCGCAGCTCCCGGTGCACGTGCCAGGTGCGGAGCAGCAGCAGGTCGAGCAGGTAATAAAACAGTCGGCGCAGCCACGGCGTGCGGTTGAAAACCTGGCCGAGCGTTTTCTTAATCGGGTCGTAGTACAAGAGAGTGACGGAGTGGGGGAGTGACGGAGTGGGGATAGCTGAGTGAGGGAGCGACGAAGTGATTTTCAAAAAATGAACGGCACTCAGTCACTCCCTCGCTCAGCTACTCATTGTTAAATAGCCGGGGCCGGGCGGGCTTGTCTGCGTTCTCGTCGGTCTCTTCTTTGGGCGCCACCGGGATGTCGAGCGTGCCGAGCACCTGGTCCATGTGGGCGGCGTAGGCGGCGCTGTCGTCGTGAAAGAAGATGAGCTCAGGCACCACGCGGGCCGTTTTGCGGATGCGCTTGGCTAGGGCATGACGAATTTCCTTGGCGTTGTCCTTGATGATTTCGAGGCGGTCGGTGGCGTTATTACCCAGCAGCAGGCTGAGGTACACCCGGGCCTGGCCCAGGTCGGGCGTCACACGCACCATGCTGATGCTCGGGGCCAGCCCACCGTTAAAGAGGTGCGGCAGGTCGCGCTGGAGCACGGCGGCCAGCTCCTGCTGGAGCAGGCTGGCCATCTTTTGTTGTCGTTTGCTTTCCATATGATTGGCAAAGGTACGGCTTCGGCAATAAGGGCATACGCATTAAGGGCATACGCAATCAGGGCAAGGGGCTAAGGACGGCGGCCGGACCAATACCTTTGCCACATCCCGTCATTCCTGTTTCTAATTAATTAGTAGGTGCTTCGTTTTTTCAAAAGCTCCCTGCCGGCCCAGCTGCTGGCCCTGCTGCTGCTGGTGCTGGCCCTGCGCCTGCCGCTGCTCTGGCTGGGCCTGCCCGTGACGGCCGCCGAGCTGCGGGCCCTGTTGGTGGGCGAGCGGGTGCACGGCGGGGCCATGCCCTACCGTGACCTCTACGACGGCACCGCGCCGCTGTCCGCCGCCTTCTTCGCCACCCTCGATGCCGTGCTCTCACGGCCGGTGTGGCTCTACCGGATGGTGGCGCTCTTGCTGCTGCTGGCGCAGGCATTGCGCCTAAACCTGGTGTTCAACCGCTACGACGTGCACCCGGAGCGCGGCTACATCGCGGCCCTTACTTACCTGCTGGTGGGCAGCGTGAGCACCGATTTGGATGCGTTGTCGCCGCTGCTGCTGGGGCACACTTTCGTGGTGTTTGCGCTGAGTGCGCTGCTGCCCACCTCCCGCGAGGGCTACGACAACCGCCGCCTGTTCCGGGCCGGGTTCCTGATTGGAGTCGGCGGGCTGTGCTACCTGCCGCTGAGCTTGTTTGTGCTGGTGGCCCTGTTTGCGGTGGTGATTTTTGCGGCCAATTCCTTTCGGAGCTCGCTGCTGCTGCTGTGCGGGTTTTTCTTTCCGTATGCGCTGGTCGCCACGTTCTTTTTCTATACCGGGGCGCTACCGGGCTTCGCGCAGTTTCACCTGCAACCGGGCCTCACCGATTTGATTGCCAGCGGCCTGCCCGCCGGCCTGCAGCTACGCCTGCTGATAGTGCCCGGCGTGGTGCTGGCGCTGGCTTTGGTGCGCGCCCTGGGTACGTCGCTGGGCCTGGTGTTTCAAATTAAGTTTCGGCAGCTAATGCTGGTGTGGCTGGCGGTGGCCTTTGCTACGGCGGCCGTGGAGCGCGGCGGAGCGCCGGGTGTGTTGGTGCTGCTGCTGCCACCACTGGCCTACTTTAGTCTGTTTTTGTGGCAGCGCTACCAGCGGCCCCTGCTATTGGAACTGCTGCTGCTGCTCATCCTCAACGCGGTGGTGGTGCTGCGCTTCCGGGCCCACGTGCCGCGCCTCGAAGCCTTATTGCACATGCCCGCCGAAAGCCGGTTTGGCCTACTGCCCGACCCGCGCTACGCTACCCTGCGCGGCCAGACCTTACTTATTCTCGGTCCCGATGACCGCGCCTATTTCTACAATCGCCCCGCCACGCCCTACCTGGACTGGAACTTGTCGCAGATTGATTTTGGCCATCTTACTGAGTATGCCGCGGTGGTGCGGGTAGCCGAAAAAATGGGCAGCGCACCTCCTGCTTACCTCCTCGACCAAAGCAACCAGGTGCCGCAGCTGAAACAGTTGCTGCCGGGTGTTTTCGGTCCTTACGAGCCCACCAGCACGCCCAACCTATACCACCGCCGGCCCTAGCGCCGGCCCAAACCGCTACCCCCAGCACCAGGCCACGGCGCGCCGTTCGGTGGGCACGTTGCGCAGGAAGGTTGCCAGCGGCTCCAAATCAGTGAGCAGGGACGTGAGCACCACTGTCCGCCCGTCCTGCAGGTGCAGGCGCAGGTAGTCGTAGCGTGCCCAA
This sequence comes from Hymenobacter frigidus, assembly GCF_014640435.1. Lineage (GTDB taxonomy): Bacteria > Bacteroidota > Bacteroidia > Cytophagales > Hymenobacteraceae > Hymenobacter > Hymenobacter frigidus. Next base: position 8,831 of record NZ_BMGY01000046.1, read on the forward strand.
AAGCTGCGGCGCGCCCGGCAGGTCACCCGTTCTATGCGGGCCAAATCGCGGCGTTCAAACGCCACGCGCTGGCCCGCCTCGTACACTTCCAACAGGTTATTAGCCGGCTGAAAAACCAGCGTGGTTTCGTGGTTCAGTGTCCAGTAGCGCAGGTGCAGCAGCAGCGCCGGCCCACTCAGCAGCAGGGTGAAAAGCACGAAGCCCGCCGTCAGCAGCCACACGAAGGTGCTGGCGGCCGGCTCGCCGCCCATGGCCACGGCCGGTACCACGCTCAGCCCGGCTCCCAGCGCCAGCAATGGCCAAAACAGCAGCCGCATTTGCCGTGCCGCCGTGGTTTGGTACACGTGCGTACGTTTCGAAAAGAGCCCCGTGACCCAGCGCGCCGCCCCCAGCACCAGAAAAAGCACCGCCGCTATTTCGAGCAACGGACGAAAAATGGCAGACTTCATAGAGTGGAACTACGGAGCCGAATTACGCGCCCACCTGCACCCAGGCTTCGCCTTCCACGTGGGCTCGCAACCGCCCGAAGCTTTCCAGCGCCAGCCCGTGCTTCTCAAACACGGCTTGCACCGCCGCCCGGCCCTCAGGAGCCACGCACACCAGCAGGCCGCCCGAAGTCTGCGGGTCGCAGAGCCAGTTGCGCTGCTCGTCGCTGATGGCGCTCACCTTGTGGCCGTAGCTGGTCCAGTTCCGCACCGTGCCGCCCGGCACGCTGCCTTGCTTGAGGTACGCCTCGGCTGCCGCAATGCGGGGTACTTTGCTGAAGTCGATTTCCGCCGTCAGGCCGCTGCCTTCGCATACTTCGGCCAAATGCCCGAGCAGGCCGAAGCCGGTCACATCCGTCAGGGCCGTCACGGCGGGCAGCTTGCTCAGCTCCGCGCCAATCTTGTTGAGCTGCATCATCTGGGCCGGCGCAATGCTGGCATCTTCATCCCGCAAAATACCTTTTTTCTGCGCCGTGGTCAGAATGCCCACGCCCAGCGGCTTGGTCAGAAACAGTTCCGAGCCGGCCGTGGCCGTGTCGTTCTGCTTCAGGTCCACAATGTCGACCATGCCCGTCACGGCCAGTCCAAAAATGGGCTCCGGCGAGTCGATGCTGTGGCCGCCCGCCAGCGGAATGCCGGCTTCGGCGCAGATGCTGCGGGCCCCTTCCAGCACGCGGCGGGCTACTTCGGGCGGCAGCTTGTCCACGGGCCAGCCCAGCACGGCAATGGCCAGCAGCGGCCGCCCGCCCATGGCGTACACATCCGAAATAGCATTGGCCGAGGCAATACGCCCAAAATCGTAGGCATCGTCCACGATGGGCATGAAAAAATCGGTGGTCGAAATCACTGCCTGCCCCCCGCCGATGTCGTACACCGCAGCGTCGTCGCGGCTGGCATTGCCCACCAATAGCTGGTCGTGGTGCGGCTGGGCAATGCTGGTGTGCAGCATCTGGTCGAGCACGGCCGGGGCGATTTTGCAGCCGCAGCCCGCGCCGTGGCTGTATTGGGTGAGTTTGTACTCCATGAGGTTTAGGATTCGGGGTGGGTGCAAAAGTAAGCGGGCGGCCCTGGGTGGGCCGCCCGCAGCGGTACAGTGGCTTCGGGGCCGGTTACTTAATGGCAATCGGGGCTTCCAGGTTTTCCCAGCGCAGCACCAGGCCGGTCGGTTTCACCTCGTACACCAGCCGCTCGGCCATGCTAGCGGCCTTGCGCGGCGTCACCATCACGCGCAGCGCATCCTGCTTCTCGCTGTACTCGTAAGCGCCCCACTGGTTCGGCACTTTATTAAGGATGACGGTCCACTGCTTCTCGGTCGGAATCACGAAGAAGCCATATTTGCCGGCCGGCAGGGCCTTGCCTTCCACCGTCACGGCCTTGCTGAATTCTACGGTGGTTGCCTCGTTGGCTCCGGCGCGCCACACTTGGCCATACGGCACCAGCCCACCCCAGATGGGGCGGCCCTTCACGGCCGGGCTGCTGTAAGTCACGGTCACACCCGAAGCGCCAACCTTGCCCGTGGCCGTGGCGGCGGGGCTGGGTTTGGCCGCAATAAGCGCCCGCGACTGCGGGTTCGGCGGAAGCATACGTTTCGGCGTGGCCGGCGCATTCTGGGCGTAGCTGGCGCTGGCGGCCAGCACCACGGCCGGTCCAAGGGCGAGGTAACGGAACAGTTGGATGGTTTTCATGGGAGCAAAGCGTAAATAGGTGAAGCTGAAACCAGAGACGAACGCAACGGCTGCGCCCGAAAACCTGCCGCAGCCGCCCAAGGTTGTAAAGTCCGCAAAATACCGGACCGGTGGGGTGCCCCGCCCCGGCCCGGGCACCCCACCGGTCCGCGTCTTGCATTCCGCCGCCGCTTGTCGTATCTTTGCACCCGAAGTTAGTATTCGCTTTAGCAAAGAGGGGACGCATAGTCCCCTCTTTTTTTGCCCTGATTCTCCCATGTCTTTCGACCGCACCTTGCTGCTGGAAATGCTCCGCGACGCCATCGGCGACCAAGAGCTGTTCATCGTGGGCCTCACCGTCTCCGATTCGGTGATGCCGAAGGTGACCGTCACCCTCGACGGCCCCGAGGGCCTGGCCATTCAGGCCTGCGCTACCATCAGCCGCCGCCTGGCTCGCCGTATCGACGAGCACTACGGCGAGGATTCGGCCTACTCCCTGGAAGTCACCAGCCCCGGTGCCGACCAGCCCCTCACCGACCCCCGCCAGTACCCGCGCCACATCGGCCGCTCGCTGGCCCTGAAGCTGGCCGACGGCACCGAAAAGACCGGTACCTTGCTCGCTGCCACGCCCGAAGGCGTAGAAATCGAAGAAGTTATCAAACAAAAAACCAAGAAAACGACCTTGCCCGCCGCCTTCTATCCTTTCGGGGAAATTCAGGAAGCCACGGTTGTTATCTCCTTCAAATAATAATCACTGATTTTTCGGATTTAAACGGATTTCACGGATTTTGTAGACGGCACTTTCCCCGTTCTCTTCTCCATTGTTTCTGTTACATCCGCCAATCGTCCACAAAATCCGTGAAATCCGCTAAAATCCGAAAAATCAGTGATTTATGAATAGCCACGAACTCATTGAATCCTTCGGCGAATTTGCCCGGAGCAAGAACATTGACCGGCCCACGATGATGAGCATCCTGGACGACGTGTTTCGCACCATGATTCGCAAGAAATTCGACCAGGACGAAAACTTTGACGTTATCATCAACCCCGACAACGGCGACCTGGAAATCTGGCGTAACCGCGAAATCGTGGACGACAACTCCGAGGACATCTGGGACCACGACAAAATCACCCTCACCGATGCCCAAAAAATCGAGCCTGATTTTGAAGTAGGTGAGTCCGTAGCCGAAGGCGTGAAGCTGGAGGATTTTGGCCGTCGGGCCGTGCTCATGGCCCGCCAGACGCTGATTCAGCGCGTGAAGGACCTGGAGCGCGACAACCTGTACCAGAAGTACAAGGACCAGGTGGGTGAAATCGTGACCGGCGAAGTGTACCAGGTATGGAGCCGCGAGGCCCTCATCATGGACAAGGACGACAACGAGCTGGTGATGCCCAAGGGCGAGCAAATTCCCAAGGACCGGTTCCGCAAGGGTGACACCGTGCGGGCCGTGGTGCACCGCGTGGAGGTGATTAACGGTACGCCGAAAATTATCCTTTCCCGCGCTGCGCCAGCATTCCTGGAGCGTTTGTTCGAGTTGGAAGTACCCGAGATTTACGATGGCCTCATCGTCATCAAGAACGTGGTGCGCGAGCCCGGCGAGCGCGCCAAAGTAGCCGTAGAAAGCTACGATGAACGCATCGACCCCGTGGGTGCCTGCGTGGGTATGAAGGGCAGCCGCATTCACCCGGTGGTGCGTGAGCTCGAAAACGAGAACATCGACATCATCAACTACACGGATAACCTGGAACTCTACATTGCGCGGGCACTATCGCCGGCCAAGGTGGGTTCTATGAAGATAAACCAGGAGAGTGGCCGGGTTTCGGTGTTCATGAAGCCTGACCAGGTGAGCCTGGCCATCGGCCGGGGCGGCGCCAACATTAAGTTGGCTAGCCGGTTGGTGGGCATGGAAATCGACGTGTTCCGCGAAGCCATTGACTACGAGGAAGACATTTCGCTGGACGAGTTCCAGGACGAAATCGAGCCTTGGGTACTGGCCGAGCTGAAGAAAATCGGTTTGGATACCGGTCGCGCCGTACTGGCCGTGAAGAAGGACGATATCGTGCGTCGTACCGAGCTCGAAGAAGAAATGGTGGACGATGTATACCGCGTTATCCGCCAGGAATTTGCCGACGACGAGGACCTCGACGACAGTGCTTTGGAAGCTGCCAAAACCCGCACCACGACCGATGCAACGGTTAAAGATGATGCTGCTACCGATGAGGAAGCGGCCGTGACGCACGCTTCGGCCACCGAAACGGCTCCCGAACACACGCCGTTGGTAACCGAAGCTACCGACGAAAACAAACCAACGACTGAGGAAGCGGGCGCAAGCTCTCCCGCCGAGCCAGCCCAATGACGGCCGCGCGGCCGGTACGGCAAGGGTAATAAATCGTGTCAGTAGGCACGGTTTGCACCCTGCTGGCAAGATTTAATGTAATACCTTTGCACTTAGAAGCGTATCGTACGCGAGAAAAGATTAGAATGGCGGAAGCAACCCCGAAACGGCTACAACAGGCGGCCAAAGACCTGAATATTGGAATGGACAGGGTGGTAGAAGCCTTGGCCAAGAAAGGTATACAAGTAGAGAACAAGCCGACCACCAAGCTCACCGGTGAGCAAGTGGCCTCGCTTGAGAAGGAGTTCGCATCCTCTGCTCATGACCGGCAGGAGGCGCAGAAAGTCATTCAGGCCAAGCGCCAGAGCGACCTTGATGCGGCTCCCAAACCTGCTGCGCCAGTTCATCGGCCCGCTCCGGCAGCGGTTCCGGCCGCTAAGCCAGTGTCCGCTCCTCCGGCCCCTGCGCCGGTAGCAGCGGCGCCCGCTCCGGTTCCGGCTCCCGCCGCTCCGGTGGCTGCTGCTCCCGTTGCGCCCAAGGTGGAGGTTCCGGCACCAGTTCCGGTTCCCGCTCCTGTTGCCGAAGTACCCGTCGTACCGGGCCTGAAGGTGATGGGCAAGATTGAGTTGGACAGCAAAGGTCGCGTTGTGCCGCCCAAGCCCAAACAAGCAGAAGCGCCAGTTGCTGCTGCGCCAGTAGCTGCGCCGGCTCCGGTGGCTCCCGTTGCACCCAAAGTAGAAGCTCCGGCCGCACCCGCGCCCAAGGTGGAAGCCCCTGTTGCTGCGGTGCCTGCTCCTGCGCCTCAAGCTCCGGTTGCTCAGCCTGTTGCTAAGGTGGGGGCTGCTCCGGCACCCCTCGCTGCCGCTCCGGTCCCGGCTGCTCCTGTGGCTCCGGTGGCTGCTGCCCCGGCTGCCGCCGCTCCCACTGCCGCGCCAGCCGAAGCCGCTCCTGCTATTCCTGAAGACACCAGCACCATCGTTGCTAAATCGGACACGCTGAAAGGTTTGACCGTGCTAGGCAAGATTGACCTGTCCTCCATCAACAATGACCGGCGTGGGCCGGGTGGCCGTGGCCCCCGCCCCATTGCATCTTCGGATGTGAGCAAGCGCGGCCTGCCCGCTGGCCCCGGCCAGAAGAAGCGCACGCGTCTGCCTGGTCCTGCTGGCAGCACTACCAGCCCGCCCAGCCCCGGCTATCAAGGCAACCGCCCGGCGGGTGCGCCCGGCCAGGGTGGCGGCTACCAAGGCAACCGCCCGGCGGGTGGTCCTGGCCAGCGCCCCGGTGGTCCTGGTCAGCGCCCCGGTGGCCAGTCCGCTCCCAAACCTAACGCTCCTGCACTCACCCCTGAACAGGCTGAAAAGCAGATTCAGGAGCAGATTAAGGCTACGTTGGCTAAGCTCGGCGGCAACAAGGGTGGCAACACGCAGAACCGCGCCAAGTATCGCCGCGACAAGCGGAGCATGCTGGCCGAGGACCGCGAGGCCCTGCGCGCGCAGAACGAGCTCGACGCCAAAATCCTCAAGCTCACCGAATTCATCTCGGCCCATGACCTGGCCTCGCTGATGGACGTGAACGTGAACGAGGTTATCAAGGTGTGCTTGGGAATGGGCATGTTCGTATCCATCAACCAGCGTCTTGATGCTGAGGCTATTACGGTGATTGCCGATGAATTCGGTTTCGATGTCGAATTCCTTTCGAAAGAAGAGGAAGAAATCAGCATCGATGCCGGCGACAACGAAGAGGACCTGCGCCCCCGCGCTCCCATCGTAACCATCATGGGTCACGTCGACCACGGTAAAACCTCGCTGCTTGACTACATCCGCGACGCGAGTGTGGCCAAAGGCGAAGCCGGTGGCATCACGCAGCACATTGGTGCCTACGAGGTGCGTACCAAGTCGGGCCAGGCCATCACCTTCCTCGACACGCCAGGTCACGAAGCCTTTACGGCCATGCGTGCCCGTGGTGCCAAGGTGACGGACATTGCCATCATTGTAGTGGCGGCCGACGATTCGGTGATGCCCCAAACCAAGGAAGCCATCAACCACGCGCAAGCGGCTGGGGTGCCGATTATCATCGCCCTCAACAAGGTTGACAAGCCTTCGGCCAACCCCGAGAAAATCCGCGAGGAGCTTTCCCAGATTAACGTGCTGGTGGAAGAGTGGGGCGGTAAATACCAGAGCCAGGAGGTTTCGGCCAAATCGGGCATTGGCATTGAGGATTTGCTGGAGAAGATTCTGCTCGAAGCCGAACTGCTCGACCTGAAAGCCAATCCCGACCGCAACGCCATCGGTACCGTCATTGAAGCCTCGCTCGATAAGGGCCGCGGCTACGTGACCACTGTATTGGTGCAAACCGGTACCTTGAACGTGGGCGATATCATTCTCGCTGGCCCGCACTTTGGCCGAGTGAAGGCCATGACGGACCACCGCGGCAAGAAAATGAAAACCGCACCGCCGGCCACGCCCGTGCAGGTACTCGGCCTGACCGGTGCCCCGCAGGCCGGCGACCGTATCCAGGTAATGGAAACGGAGCGCGAAGCCCGCGAAATTGCTACCCAGCGCCTGCAGCTGGCCCGCGAGCAGACCATTCGGACCAAGAAGCACATCACCCTGGACGAGATTGGTCGTCGTTTGGCCATCGGTTCGTTTAAGGAACTCAACATCTTGGTGAAGGGCGACGTGGACGGTTCGGTGGAAGCACTTTCCGACTCCCTGCTCAAGCTGAGCACGCCGGAAGTGAAGGTGAACATCCTCTCGAAAGCAGTGGGTGCCATCTCAGAAAGCGACGTGTTGCTGGCTTCGGCTTCCGACGCCATCATCATCGGCTTCCAGGTGCGGCCCTCGCAGAGTGCCCGTAAGCTGGCCGAGCAAGAGCAGATTGATATTCGTCTCTACAGCATCATTTACAACGCCATCAATGAGGTGAAGGATGCCATGGAAGGTATGCTGGCCCCAACGGTGCAGGAAGTGGTGACGGCCAACGCCGAAGTCCGGATGGTGTTCAACATCACCAAGGTCGGTTCCATTGCCGGCTGTATGGTGACGGAAGGCCAGTTCCAACGCAAAACCCGCGTGCGGGTGGTGCGCAACGGCATCGTGCTCCACACTGGCGAAATCCAAGACCTCAAACGTTTCAAAGACGATGTGAATGAGGTGCGCCAGGGCTACGAATGTGGTATCTCAATCAAGAACTTCAACGAGTTGCAGGAAGGCGACAACATTGAGGGCTTCGAAGAGAAGGAAATCAAGCGGACGCTGTAAGTGTAGCGAATTGCGGGGTAACCGCAAGATTGAAAAAACCCCGCCTGCGTCGCAGGCGGGGTTTTTTGCTGGTGGTAGGTAAGGAAATCAGGCGGCGAACTGCCGTTAAGAAAGCTTGGGAGAGCATTGACAGCGGCCACGAAAAAGCCCGGCCTGAAGAACAGGCCGGGCAATGCGAAACCGAGTTAAATCGGGATTAGAAAAACAGAAACTTCTTATTGCTTTTATGCTTGTGCACTAGGGGCTTGCCTGCAGGGTTGGAGCCGCCCATCGGGTGGCTCATGCCGCGCCGCTGCTGGGCGTAGCCGGGCTTGCCGGGCTGGGCCTTGAACTTGCGGACCATGAAGCCTTTGCCGCTGCGGTTGGAATCGAACTGGCGCTCGAGCGTACCGTTGCGGCCGCCGAAGCTGGTGTTGCCGGTGCGGGCCTCAAGCAAGTCAACCTGCTGATCGCGCTTGATTTCGTCGGGGCTCATGGCGGCACGGCGTTGGTTGCGGGCCAGCTCCTCAGCGTTTTTGCCGGTGTTGCGGCGTGCGCCGGCTTCGCTGCTGCCCTGGCCGGGCGTGGGGAAGGCCGGGCCCGTTTGGGCGTGGGCGGTACCAAGGCTCAAGGCGCTCAGCAGCGCGGCGGCAAGTACTATTTTCATGTTAGTTGGAAAGGGGAAGGGGGGTAGGTAGTCGTGTCCTAACGAATGGGAGAATTGGGTGGTTCAAAACGGGCGGGAAATATGCGCCCGTTTCCGGTAAGCCGCCTCCTAAGTTTGCAACTTATTTTGTATCGACTGCTTACCTGCCTTCAATAAAACGAAGACTTGAAGCAAAGTAGACAGAACTACGGCCTAATGCTCGGTAAACAACGGCTTCTGCTGGCCAAGCGGTGCGGGAGCTTAAACGCGGCCGGTGCGCAGCGAATCCCGGATTTCCATGAGTAGCTGCTGGTCGGTGGTGGGGGGCGGGGCCACGGCCACCACTTCTACGGGGGCTTTTTTCAGCTTGTTGGCTGCCTTCACAATCATGAAAATGATGAAGGCGATGATGAGGAAGTTGATAAGTGCATTCAGGAACAGGCCGTAGTTGATGGTGCCAACTCCCGCCTTTTTGGCTTCTGCGATGGTGGCATAGTGCTGGCCGTTCATGGCAATGAACAGGTTGGCGAAATCGACTTTGCCGAGCGCCAGGCCGATGACGGGCATGATAATATCGTCGGTGAGGGAGGTGACGATTTTGCCAAAAGCCGCGCCGATGATGACGCCAATGGCTAAATCGAGCACGTTGCCTTTGGCGATAAACTCCTTGAATTCGGAAACAAATCCCATTGCGGCAAAGGGTTAAAAGGTGAAAGAATACGAGGCATGGCGCTAAAGCCAGGTATCTAAATCAAGAGCCGGATGCGTTAACGCCCATGTAAAATTGGTTGCTCAGACTGGAGGGATTAGGGCGGTTTCGTTCAACAGAGGCTGCCGGGCGGTAAACTATGATATTGGCCCGACCAGCACCGCCGGGCGCGTGTCCTATCTTTGGCGGGGCCAGCCTTACGCGGGGCCGTTTTTTTCTATGTCTGCTTCTTTCGAAAATCTGCTTTACGACCTGGATGCCGCCAGCGGCATTCTCACCATCACCATCAACCGGCCTACCAAGCTCAACGCGCTGAACGCGGCCACTATCGCCGATATCGACATGGCTATGCAGCGGGCGCTGGATGAGCCGCAGGTGCGGGGTATTATCCTGACGGGCAGTGGCGAAAAGGCCTTTGTGGCCGGCGCAGACATTACCGAGCTAGCCGCCCTCACGCCCACGCAGGCGGTCCGCGCTGCGGAGTATGGTCAGGAAGCCTTCTGCCGAATTGAGGATAGCACCAAGCCTGTGGTAGCGGCCGTGAACGGCTTTGCGCTGGGCGGCGGCTGCGAGCTGGCCATGGCCTGCCACATGCGCGTGGCTTCGGACAACGCCCGCTTCGGCCAGCCCGAGGTGAACCTGGGCCTGCTACCCGGCTACGGCGGCACGCAGCGGCTGCCCCAACTCATTGGCAAGGGCAAAGCCATTGAGCTGCTGCTGACTGCTGACATGATGAAGGCCGACGAGGCCCTGCGTCTGGGCCTGGTGAACCACGTGGTGCCCCAGGCCGAGCTGCTGCCGTTCTGCCAGCAGCTGCTAGGCAAGATTTTGGGCAAAGCTCCCCTGGCCGTGGGCATGGTGCTGGAATGCGTGAATGCGCACTATGCCAAGGATGCAGATGGCTACGCGGCTGAGGTGAAAGCCTTCGGGCAAGCGTTCGAGAGCCATGACTTTAAGGAAGGCACCACCGCTTTTGTGGAGAAGCGCGCCGCGGTATTCACGGGTAAGTGAAGGGAATTAAAAATGAATAATTAAAAATTAAAAAGAGCAGAACAGCTGCTGAATACCCATTCGCTGGGTCATCTTTTAATTTTTAATTCTCAATTTTTAATTGGTTCAGAATGAGTGTAGTAAAGAAACTGGCCTCGCAGACGGCCGTGTATGGCATCAGCAGCATTGTGGGTCGGGTGCTCACCTACCTGCTGGTACCCATATATACGGGTGCTTTTGCGGCGGCTGAGTACGGGGTGGTGACGGGGCTGTACGCCTACGTGTCGTTTCTGAACGTGGTGTTTACCTACGGCATGGAAACGACGTATTTTCGTTTCGCTAACCGGCCGGGCACCGACCGGCAGGAGCTGTACGACCGCACGCTGAGCTTGCTGCTGCTCAGCACTGTCGTGCTCACGGCCGGGCTGATGCTACTGGCCCGCCCGCTGCTGGGGCTGCTGGAAATTCCGGCAGGAAATGAGCGGTATGCCATCTGGGTAGCGCTGATTTTGGGGCTGGATGCGCTCACGGCCATTCCGTTTGCCCGGCTGCGGCTAGAAAACCGGGCGCGCAAGTTCGCTGGCATCAAGCTGGCCGGCATCGTGGTCAATGTGGCGTTGAACTTGTTTTTTATCGTGCTGTGCCCGGCCGTGGCCAATGGCAAGTGGCTGCCGGGACTGCAGCCGTTGGTGGCGCAAGTGTATGACCCCACGGTGGGCGTGGGCTATGTATTTCTGTCGAATCTGTTTGCCAGCGGCCTCACGCTGCTCCTGCTGTGGCGCGAACTGCTGGACTTTCGCTTCCGGCTGCACCTGGCGTTTCTCAAACCGCTGTTGCAATACGCTTACCCGCTGATGCTGATGGGACTGGCCGGTATGGTGAACGAGACGCTGGACCGCATATTACTGCCCAAGTGGCTGCCGGATAACTTCTATCCCGGCCAGAGCAGTCTCACGGCGGTGGGCATCTACGGAGCCTGCTACAAGCTGAGCATCTTTATGTCCTTGGTCATTCAGGCGTTCCGCTACGCGGCCGAGCCGTTTTTTTTCGCCCAAAGCACGGAGAAGAACTCGCCGGCTACGTTTGCCATGATTTTGAAGTGGTTCACGCTGTGCTGCGCCGTGATTTTCGTGGGTATCAGCCTGAATGTGGAGGACTTTGGGCAGCTGTTTCTGCGGCGGCCCGAGTATTTGCAGGGGTTGGTGGTGGTGCCTATTCTGCTGCTGGCTAACCTGTTTCTGGGTGTTTACTATAACCTGTCGGTTTGGTTCAAGCTCACCGACAAAACGTATTACGGCACCTACATCGGGGCCGGCGGCGCGGTGCTCACCATTGCCCTCAACTTCCTGTTGATTCCGGTACTGGGCTACCTGGGTTGTGCCTTGGCCACGCTGGCCTGCTACTTTATGATGGCCATACTGTGCTGGCGGCTGGGCGAGCGGCACTTCCCGGTGCCCTACCCGGCGCTGCGGCTGGGGCTGTGGCTGCTATTTGCCTCGGCGCTGGTGGCGCTGGGTTGGGGCGTGACCGTGGCCGACTGGTGGGTCCGCCACGCCTGGCACGCGGGCCTGACGCTGGTGTTTTTGGCGGCGTTGTGGCTGGTGGAGCGGCCCCGGCGGGCGGTAGCTTCGGCCGGAAGTTAGCGGTAAGCTGGTCAGTATAGGAACGTTTATATCTTTGCCCGTCTGAATTATTCCTCGTCCACGTTTTTTGTCATGCACATTCCCGTCCTCAACCATTCGCGCCACCCGCTGCCCGCGTACCAAACACCCCACGCTGCGGGCCTCGACCTGCGCGCCCACCTGCCCGACGGCCCTGTGACGTTGGGGCCGCTGGAACGGCAGCTCATTCCCACGGGCCTGAGCCTGGAAATTCCGGTGGGCTACGAAGCCCAGGTGCGGCCCCGCAGCGGCCTGGCCGTGAAGCACGGCATCGGGCTGGTAAACAGCCCGGGCACGATTGATGCCGACTACCGCGGCGAAATCCGGGTGCTGCTGGTGAATTTATCCAACGAGCCATTTGTGGTGAATGACGGCGAACGCATTGCCCAACTGATAGTTGCCAAACACGAAACCATAACGTGGCAGCCCGTCGAGGCCCTGAGCGAAACCCAACGCGGCGCGGGCGGGTATGGAAGCACGGGAATCGGTTAAATCCCGGGTCTTCACATCCCATTTCCTTCAAGCACAAACCTTAATCTTTAATAATTCTGCTGTGAAAATAATCGTCCCGATGGCCGGCATGGGCAAGCGCATGCGCCCCCACACGCTCACCGTTCCCAAACCTTTGATTCCGATTGCGGGCAAGCCCATTGTGCAGCGTTTGGTGGAGGACATTGCCAAAGTGTGCGGCGAGCCGGTTGACGAAGTGGCCTTCATCATCGGACGCTTCGGCGAGGCGGTAGAAAAAAGCCTGGTGAAAATTGCCGAATCGGTGGGAGCCAAGGGCACTATTGTGTACCAGGACGAGCCGCTGGGCACGGCCCACGCCATTTTGTGCGCCAAGGAATCCCTGACTGGGCCGTTGGTAGTGGCTTTTGCTGATACGCTGTTCAAAGCTGACTTTACGCTGGATTCCAGCGTGCCCGGCACTATTTGGGTGCAGCAGGTGGCCGACCCCAAGCCGTTTGGTGTGGTGAAGCTGGATGCGCAGGGTCGTATTACTGACTTTGTGGAGAAGCCTCAGACGTTTGTGTCGGATTTGGCCATCATCGGCATCTACTACTTCCAGGATGGGGAGTACCTGCGTACCGAGCTGCAGTATTTGCTCGACAACAACATCATGGACAAGGGCGAGTACCAGCTCACCAATGCCCTGGAAAACATGAAGAACAAAGGCACGGTGTTCGTGCCCGGCCGCGTGACCGAGTGGCTCGACTGCGGCAACAAGGATGCCACCGTTTTCACCAACCAGCGTTACCTGGAGTACCTGAAGGAGCGCGGCGAGTCGCTGGTGGCTGAATCGGCCATTATCACCAATTCGGTGCTGCTGGAGCCAGTGTACATCGGCGAAAACGCGGTGATTACCGACTCGGTGGTGGGCCCGCACGTGAGCTTGGGTGCCCACGCCAACGTGCGCGACTCGCGCCTGTCGAACTCCATTGTGCAGCAGTCGGCTTCGGTGTTGAATGCGGTTATCACGAATTCAATGATTGGCAACTTTGCCAGCGTGACCGGCACGCCCGATGATTTGAGCCTCGGCGATTATAACCAGTTGCGCGTGTGACGTTTTAAGTCGGAAATATGTTAGCAGCGACGCGGCCTTCTGGTGGAGGCCGCGTCGTTGGCTTATTACCCGTAATTTCGTGAGCCGGGCCGCAAGTCCGGTTTTATTATATATGCGTCAAGTTGTTCTGAGTCTGCTGTTTTGGTTGGGGCTGGCGGCCGTGGGCTACGCGCAGCCTACGGACGGCGCCCCGACGGCACCCGCCAAGCTGAGCCGCCGCGAACAGCGGGAACTGGAAAAAGAACAGCGCGACACCAACAAGAAACTGGCCGAGGCCAAGGCCCGCCGGGCCGAAGTGCGCGGCGGTATGAGCGTGCAGGCCTCGGAGCGCGAGCGCGAGCAGAGCGAGGCCCTGTTTGTGGATGGCGTGAAGTATGTGCTGCTCGAGGACTACACCAAGGCCTTGGAGCGCCTGCTGAAAGCTTACGCCCTCAACCCCGACAATGCGGCCATCAACTACAAGATAGCCGAGGCCAATATGCTGGGCGGCAACCTGCGCGACGCGGCCAATTACGCCGATGCCGCCACCCGGCTCGACCCGCAGAATGCCTACTATTACCTGCTGCTGGCCCAGATTCAGGCCAGCCAGAAGCAGTACGAGGCGGCCACCAAAACCTACGCGGCCCTCATCAAGCAAGTGCCTAATTCCGGGAGCTACCTGTTTAACCTGGCCGACCTGTATTTGGCCCAGAACAAGCTTCCTGATGCCTTAATCACGCTGGACCAGGCCGAAAAAGAGTTCGGGCAGGTTGATGAGATTTCTTTCAAGAAGCAGCAGATTTTTCTCAAGCAGAACAAGCTGGACCTGGCCCTGGCCGAGGGCGAAAAGCTCATCAAAGCCAACCCGAGCGAAGCGCGCTACGTGCTGGCCCAGGCCGAGATGTACGCCAGCAACAACCGCCTGGCCGATGCCGTGCTAGTAGCCCGGCAGGCCCTGCGCCTCGATGCATCCAACCCGCAGGGTCACCTGATTCTGGCCGAAGTGTACCGCCAACAGAACCTGCCCGATGAGGCGGCTCAGCAGCTGAGGCTGGCTTTTGCCAGCCCGGCGCTCGATATTGATGAGCGGGTGCGCATTCTGGTGGGCTACATCAAGCAGCTGCCAAATCCCAAGGAAGCGGTGAACCAGCTGGCCCGTGACCTGGCGGCGGCCACCGTCAAAATATTCCCCAAAGAGGCGAAGTCCTACGCCGTGGCCGGCGACATTCAGACCCTGACCGACCAGAAAAAGGATGCCCGCAATACTTACCTGCAGGCCCTGCGCTACGATAATTCGAAGTTTCAAATCTGGCAGCAGGTGGTGCTGATTGATGCCGAGCTGAACCAGACCGATTCGCTGCTCGTGCACACAGACCGCGCCCTGGAGTTATTCCCCAATCAGGCCTCGCTGTGGTTCTACAACGGTGTGGCGCATTTGCTGAAAAAACAGCCGCAAAAGGGCGTGAAAGCTCTGGAGCACGGCCGCAAGCTGGTGGTGAACAATACGGAGCTGCTGAGCCAGTTTGATGCCCAACTGGGCGATGCCTACCACGAACTGCGCGACTATGAAAAGTCGGACGCCGCTTACGAAGCATCGCTGCTGAGCGACGCCAACAACGTGCAGGTGCTGAATAATTACAGCTACTTTCTGTCGTTGCGCGGCGTGAAGCTGGATAAAGCCAAGCAGATGTCGGGCAAGGTGGTGAAGCAGTTTCCCGACAGCGACACCTACGTAGACACCTACGCCTGGGTGCTGTACAAGCAGAAGGACTACGCCGGGGCCAAAGCCAGCCTCGAAAAAGTGGCGCAAACGACCAAAGATGCTTCCGTCATCGAACACTACGGCGACATCCTGTTCCAACTGGGGGAGAAGGAAAAGGCGCTGGCCGAATGGCAGCGGGCGCGCAAAGCCAGCGGCCCCGCTTCCGATTTGCTGGACCGCAAACTGAAAGACCAAAAACTGTATGAATAAACTCACTTTGCTGCTGGCCCTGGCCCTGGGGCTGCTATTGGGTAGCTGTGCCCGCAAAGCCGTGCCTACTACTTCGGGCAAAGGTCCCGGCACCTCGGTATCGGTGGCCGAGCCCTTGGTGCGCGCCACCAATACGTCCTTTACCTTCTTGAGCGCCAAAGGCAAGGCTCAAATCACCATGAAGGGCGAAAAGCAGGGAGCCAACATCTCGCTGCGCATGCGCCGCGACAGCATTATCTGGGTGACGGCCGGCCTATTGGGAATTGAAGGTGTGCGGGCGGTGCTCACCCGCGACTCGGTACGGGTCCTCAACAAGCTGGAAAAAACCTACTTCACGGGCGGCTACGACTACCTCAGCAAGCTGCTGAACGTGCCCGTGAGCTTTGCCCAGATGCAGGCCCTGCTGCTGGGCGACTACCTGCCGGCCCCCACCGGCACTACGCCCACCGTAACCAGCGAAGAAGCCGGCCGCCAGCGGGTCGTCTACCCACTGGCGGGCGTGTTGGTCGAGCGCATTTTGCAGGCCACCGGCCGCGTGCAGCAGTTGAAAGTGAGTGATGATGCCACCAAGCGCAACCTCATCGTGGACTACACCGATTTCAAGCCTTTGGAGCAGCAGGCCGACATCACTTTCGCCCATGCCACGCTCATTCAGGCCCAGCAGGCGGCAGCGGGGGTGGTCACGGCTGCCCTCAACTATACCAAGGTGAACGCCGGGCGCGAGCGACTGGCATTTCCCTTCACGGTGCCCAAGGGCTACAAGCGCCGGAAATAATGAGCATACTTTAGGACCGGTACGCGTTGGATAAGCAGGTACGAACGGCTGGTAGAAAGAAGTGCGGCGCGGGCCAGTCCCGTGCGGGCCTGGCGAGTGGGCGCTGGTGGCTGGTGGCCCTGCTGGGGCTATTGCTGGCGGCCCCCGTGGTAGCGCAGCAGCGCCCTAAAAAGAAAACGACGACGACGACGACGACCACGAAAGCCAAGCCGTCGAAAACAACCAGCCGCAGCACCCGGCCCGCCACCTCGCGCAGCACGCGGCCCAAAAGCAAGGCCCAACTGGAGCGCGAGCGCCGGGCCAACCTGCGCCAGATTCAGCAAACCAGCCAGGCGCTGGACCAGACCCAGGCCCGAAAGAAGGTGAGCCTGGGCCAACTCAATGTCATTACGGCTAAGCTTACTGAAAAAAAGCAAGTCATCCGGGGGATTTCGACCCAGCTGCATGGCATCGAAACCAATGTGCACCAAACAGCCCGGCAAGTGCTGCAAACCCAGCAAACCCTCAGCCAGCTCAAGGCCGAGTATGCACGGCTGCTCTACACGGCTTCCAAAACGGCTAGTGGGTTCAACCGGCTGATGTTTCTGTTTGCGGCCGAGTCCTTCAACCAGTTTGCGCTGCGGCTGCGCTACATCCGGCAATACACCGAGGAGCGGCAGCGGCAGGCTGCCCGCATCGTGGGGGCGCAGCAGCGCCTGCACCAGCAGCTTTCGGGCCTCACGCAGCAGCAGCAGCGCAAAAGCAGCCTGCTCAGTACCCAGTTGAGTGAAAACAAAAATCTGCTCACCCTGAAGTCGAAGGAAGATGACATGGTACAGCAGCTCAGCCAGCAGGAGCAGGGCCTGCGCCAGGAGCTGGAAGAGCGCCGCCAAGCCATCAATCGTCTCGATAACCTGATTGCGGTGCGGGTGCGCGAAGAAATAGCCCGCGCCGCCCGCGCTGCCCGCCTGGCCGCCCGGCGCGAAGCTAACCTGGCGGCCGCTGGTGCCGCGCGCCGCACCGCTGCGGCCCGCAACGCTGGGGGCGGCGGCCCCACCCGCCCGCGCCGCGACCCCGAAGCCGTGGCCAGCAACACGGAAGGAGCCGAGGACAACACCACCGCCGCCCCCGAAAACGACGCCCCCGAAACCGTTGCTGAAACGGCCGCCGACCGCCGCGCCGTGCGCATTGCCCTTACGCCCGAAACGGCAGTGCTCTCCTCGTCTTTTTCCGGCAACCGGGGCCGGCTGCCCTGGCCCGTGAGCCGCGGCTTTATCAGCCAGCGCTTTGGGCGGCACCCGCACCCGGTGCTGCGCAACGTGACCGTGGAGAACCGGGGCGTGGACATTCAGACCGGGGCCGGCGAGGCCGTACGGTCTTGTTACGACGGCAAGGTGCTCACCATCGCCAACATCGCGGGAATGAATACCATTGTCATGATTCAGCACGGCGACTTTTTCACGGTGTATGCCAAGCTGCGCTCGGTGAGCGTGCGCGAAGGCCAGCGCGTGAGCGCCCGCGAAGTCATCGGCACGGTGGCTACCGATGCCGAGGGCACCTCCGAAGTGCAGTTTCAGGTGTGGCACAACTCGGCCAACCTCAACCCGGAAAACTGGCTGGGCCACCGGTAATTGTCCTGGACGACTGGTTTGGCTGGGGCAAAAAAAAACCCGAACCAAAGGTGCGGGTCTTTCTGAGCTATGAAAACAAACTTAGTTGTCGGGTGCGAGGGCTACTAGCAACTTGCAACCGATAACTGGTGCAAAAATGGGGAATTCTACGCCTTTATCGGTAGCAACTCGATGAATTGGGCTACTGGCGCGGTGAATGCCTCATTTGACGGGATACGATGTTGAAGAGGCGCCTAAATCATATTTAGCCGGGCCAACAAACCAGCTTTGTAGGAACTGCCAATGGGCACGCGCACCGGGGCCCGGTTAGTAGCGGTGGGCAGGCCGCTATCGAGCACGGCGGCGTCGGTTTCAATGGCGCTGATGCAGTCGAGGCGCACGATGTACTTACGGTGTACCCGGATAAAATCACGGCTTGGCAGCTTGGGTTCGAGGTCCTTCATGGTACCGTACACCGTCAGCCGCTCGTGGGTGGTGTGCAGGTTCACGTAGTCGCCCAGGGCTTCTAAATAATGCAGGTCGGCGGTAGCCACGCGCACCAGTCGCTGGTCTTGCTTCACAAAGATTTCGTTACAGTTGCCGGGGTGCAGTTCCTCGCCAGCATTATTGGCCATGCGCAGCACGCCTTCCATTCGCTGGCGTTCGTCTTCCAACTGCAGGCGCATGCGGCGGAGCTCCAGCTGAGCTGTCACCTGACGAGCCAGCACGCACAGGCCCTCGCGTTGGTCTGAGCTCAGCCGCCGGGGAACAGTATCGAGCACACAGAGCATGCCCAGGGTGAGGCCTTCGGACGAGAGCAGGGGCGCACCGGCATAAAAGCGGATACGCAGGGGGCCGGTTGTCAGCGGGTTATCGGCAAAGCGCGCATCGAGCGTAGTATCCGGTATTTCGTACACGTTGGCGACGTGCATGGCATGCCAGCAGAACCCGTGTTCACGCGGTGTCTGCTGCATGTCAAGGCCCACCCTGGCTTTAAACCATTGGCGCTCCTCGTCAACCAATGACATCAGGGCCATGGGGGTGCCGCAAATAAAGGATGCCAACTGCGCCAGTTCGCTGAAAGCCTGTTCCGGATTGGTATCGAGGATATTATAGCTGTGTAGAACCTCCAGCCGTTCCGGTTCGTTGGCTTGGTGCAGGCTCGGGAATTCTTGGGTGGGGGTGGTAAGGTCTTTCACGGCGAATCAATAGAGTAGCGTTCCCAGCGAGCCTGACTATAACGAATAAATCTAAAAAGAATTACGATAACAAAGCTAATCTATCACCCTGGCTGTGTATGGGCTGGTCCTGTTCAACGCAAGCGGATACCCGACCAACACCATCATTTTGCCTGTCAAACCCCGGCTTCATGATTCAAAGTCTTCCCATCGGGTATCTTTGGCACTCCAAAATGCATTCGGCTGCGTATATCTTTTTTTAATCACCATAACCGGGCCCGAGTGCCCCCCTTCTCATGCTTCATTCTCTGTTTCTAATTGGCAGCTTCGGTACCACCGAAATCCTGCTTATTGTATTTGTCATTGTGCTGTTATTTGGGGCTAAGCGTATTCCTGAGCTATTCAAAGGCATGGGTCAGGGCGTGCGCGAGTTCAAAGATGCCAGCAAAGTAGAGGAGCCGCAGTACCGCGACCAGCCCACGGCTCCGCCCGTGCAGCCGCCTTACCAGCAGGGCCAGCCGCAGCAAGGCTACCCACAGCCCGGCTACCAGCAAGGTGCCCCGCAGCAAGGCTACCAGCAGCCGGTGCCGCCCGTATTCAATCCCAACGACCCTTCTAACCAGCCGCGCTAGATAAGCGCCTTCTGCGTCATGCAAACTCCCCTCATTCTCTTCCTCGGCGATATCGGTGGCTCTGAGCTCATGCTGATTATGGTCGTTATCCTGATTTTTTTCGGGGCCAATAAAATCCCTGAGCTAGCCCGGGGCCTCGGCAAAGGCATCCGCGAATTCAAGGATGCCAGCACCGAAATCCGCCGCGAATTCGAGCAATCCGGCCAGCCGGCTCAGACCAACTATGCGGCCCAGAATCAATATCCGGCTCCCCTGCCCACGCCCGCCGTGGCGGAGGCCGGTTCGGGTTTCGACCCGTGGGCAGTCGCTCCGGTAGCAGCCGCTACGGTGGTCACGGCGGAGCACGCTCACGCCTCCGAGCACAAGGCTGAGGAAACCACGCCGCCCGTGGCTTATTCGCTGCCCCCTAACTTGGCCCCCGAAGGCACGCAGCCCCGGCAGCCCTACCTGCCCGCGGCCCCCGACGCCTAACGAATCGGTCACCTAATCTGCAAATAGTTTGAAGCGTTTTCAGTCTTTATCCGAAGTTCGTAACGAGCTGGCGGCGGGCAACACGTCCTGCCGCCAGCTCGTTGAGTATTACCTGGGCAACATCGAGCGCCAGCAGCACCTCAACGCCTTTCTGGAAGTGTGGGCCGACGAAGCCCGTACCCAGGCCGACGCCGTGGATGCCAAGCTGGCCGCCGGCACGGCCGGGCCGCTGGCCGGCATGGTCATCGGCATCAAGGACGTGCTGGCTTACGCCGGGCACTCGCTGCAAAGCAGCAGCCTGATGCTAGACGGTTTCAAATCGCTTTATACGGGCACGGCCGTGCAGCGCCTGCTCGACGCCGATGCCATCCTCATCGGTCGTCAGAACTGCGACGAGTTTGCTATGGGCGGCTCGAATGAAACCTCTTACTTCGGCCCCGCCCGCAACGCCGCCGACCCTGACCGGGTGCCCGGCGGCTCGTCGGGCGGCTCGGCGGTGGCCGTGCAGGCCGATATGTGCCTGGCCTCGATTGGTTCCGATACGGGCGGCTCGGTGCGTCAGCCGGCGGCGTTCTGCGGCGTTATCGGCTTCAAGCCGACGTATTCACGCATTTCGCGCTACGGCTTGGTGGCTTTCGCCTCGTCGTTCGACCAGATTGGGCCCATCACCCGCTCGGTTTCCGATGCCGCGCTGCTCTTGGAAATCATGGCTGGCCCTGATGGCATGGACAGCACCGCCAGCCAGCGCGAAGTGCCCGCCTACAGCCAGCAGCTGGCCCCCGCGCCGCACTACCGCATCGGCTACATTGCCGATGCTGTGAATAACGAAGGGCTGAATCCCGAAATCAAGGCGGCGCTGGAAACCCAGCTGGACTTGCTGCGCGGCCAGGGCCACGTAGTAGAGGCGGTGGATTTCCCCTATCTCGACTTCATGATTCCGACCTATTATATCCTCACCACCGCCGAAGCCAGCTCCAACCTGGGCCGCTTCGACGGCGTGAAGTACGGCTACCGTGCCCCGGATGTCACGGATTTGGAGTCGCTCTACAAGAAAAGCCGGGCGCAGGGCTTCGGGGCCGAAGTGCAGCGGCGCATTCTGCTCGGCACCTTCGTGCTCAGCGCCAACTACTACGACGCCTACTACACCAAGGCCCAGCGCGTGCGCCGGCTGATTAAAGACAAAACTGACGAGCTGTTGCGCCAGTACGATTTCCTGGTGCTGCCCACGACGCCAACCACCGCCTTCAAAATCGGCGAAAAGCTGGACCCGGTTTCCATGTATTTAGCGGATATCTTCACCGTGCAGGCCTCGTTGGCGGGCGTACCCGCTATTTCGGTACCGGTCGGGGAGGACGCGGCGGGCCTGCCCATTGGCTTGCAGGTGATGGCCGGGGCGTTCCGAGAGGCGGAGCTGCTGGCGTTTGCCAGCGCTCTGACGGAAGAGGTGGTCGCTTAGCCGAATACGATTCTTGATTTTCCTTATGCCGCTATGTTATAAGCCTTTGCTTATGGCATAGCGGTTGTTTTTTAGACTAAAGGTGTGATGAACTCAACCTCCCAGGGAGGCATTGGCTGAAACGCGGGAGAGCCAATTTTGCTGCTTTAAGTAGCCACGCATAAGTAACGGTGAATAATTGCGTGGTATTTTTGGCCTATGTTAGCT
>NZ_BMGY01000047.1 GCF_014640435.1 Hymenobacter frigidus
CTATCAAGCTGATTTTAGCTCAAAACTCACCCTCACCCCTTAATTTTTAACACAGTTCATGTAGAGCCGGGCATTTTACCTTGAGCCGCCCAATGGCCATTGCACAATATTTAACTATTTTTGCATTTAATTAAAATAAGCACTACGTTTGCCCATATTAATCTTTTTTAAAGCTTATTAATAACAAGAGCTTTTCGCCATGCTTAGCGGTTGGGGCACCCTGCGCTTTTTCTGTGAGTTCCGCTTACTATCGGGCTGGAAAAGCGCAATACAATCCCCGCTAAGCTGGATTATCAGTGTTGGACTACTACTGGCACTTGCCAGCCCAACTCGTGCGCAACAACCGCCTGCCCAGTCGGCCAAGCCAGCCGCCACTGGCCCGGACTCACCAAAGCCCCTTGCACCCAAACAGTTGGAAGAAGCCCTGCGGCTGCTGCTGCGGGCCGACTCAGCCGGCCGCGCCTCCCGCCGTACGGGCTCGGAGTCGCAGGGGCTGGTGATGGACCAGACCATCAGCAAGTTGGGGCGGGATTTCTACGATTTGTTTTACGGCTCCTTTGAGGCTCCGGGCGGTCTGGAAGACTTTACTATTGTGGTGGTGGAACGGCAGGCCCGCGCCAACAATGCTGTAGTGGCACTAATAGTGAACGACACGGAGTTGTTCGAAATGCCCCTGATACCCCGAGCCGATATGATGGAAGAGTCGGCGAGGGCGGCCGTGGGCGCAGCGGTTGACTTTCTGCTGCAAGCTCAAAGCATTAGTCGCCAGCTGGAATCGGGTCGCAAAATGCCCCCCGAGGTATTCTAGTACCTCCCCTGCTCTGCCTAGAATTCCCACTCCACACGCTTTTTCCTCAACTTTTTT
This sequence comes from Hymenobacter frigidus, assembly GCF_014640435.1. Lineage (GTDB taxonomy): Bacteria > Bacteroidota > Bacteroidia > Cytophagales > Hymenobacteraceae > Hymenobacter > Hymenobacter frigidus. The sequence continues at coordinate 866 of NZ_BMGY01000047.1, forward strand.
CTGCATGAAAACACTATCTACGCTCGCCTTGCTGGTTCTACTTGGCTTTTGGGCGCGCCCCGGCCATGCGCAGGACTTTACATACGAACCCAAAAACCCGGCTTTTGGTGGCGGCAACCCCTTCAACTACGCCTGGCTGCAAGCGTCGGCTACGGCCCAAAACACGATTGAGGACCCCAGCAAGACCGCAGCGGGACAGCCAGACCCGCTGGCTCAATTTGCGTCCAACGTGAACCAGCAGGTATTGTCGCAGCTCACCAGCCGTCTCATCGCCTCGCAGTTTGGCACGGGAGCTATCAAGCCGGGCTCTTACACCGTGGGCGGCTATCAGGTGAATGTGACGCAAGGTGCCAACGGCGTAGAAATAGTGGTGATTGATGTGAGTACCGGCAACCAGACCACGGTCACCATTCCCAAAGGCCTGTAAAGCCAATGCCGCCTGAGCGGCGGGTACAATTGGCACCTGCCCGGCTCGCCCCTGGGCGCTACCCCCTTTTTTCTGATTTCCATGACTGCAACCCGATTTTACCGGTTGGTAGCCGCTGTGCTGCCCTTTTGGCTCAGTGCCTGTTCGCCCTACCTGCACCAACACCTACTGTCTACGCAGCCCGCCCGCCTGGGTGCGGAAACAGATGGAGACACGCGCTGGCAGAACTTGCCCCGCGCCCGCAGCAAGACGGTAGTAGCCGTATACAAATTCCGGGACCAGACCGGCCAGTATAAGCCGCAAGCCAACGGCTCCAGTTTTTCGACGGCTGTTACCCAAGGCGCTACGACCATGCTCATCCGGGCCTTGGAACAGTCGCAGTGGTTTGAGCCAATTGAGCGCGAGAACCTGGGCAATCTGCTTAATGAGCGCAAGATTATCCGCTCAACGCGCGACGAATACGCAGCCCTGACCGGCCGGAAGCAACCACCGCTGGCTCCCCTGCTGTTTGCGGGCATCATTCTGGAAGGAGGCATTATCTCCTACGATTCCAACATTCTCACCGGCGGCGCGGGCCTGCGCTACTTTGGTGCAGGAGCTTCGGGCCAGTATCGCCAAGACCGGGTGACAGTGTATCTGCGAGCCATAAGTACGAACTCCGGCAAGATTTTTAAGACGGTATACACGTCCAAAACCATTTTGTCTCAGCAGGTGGATGCCAACCTGTTTCGGTTCGTCAACTTCAAGCGCCTTCTCGAAACAGAAACCGGCTTCACGTATAATGAGCCCAGCGAGATGGCAGTGAAGGATGCCATCGAAAAATCGGTGCAGGCCCTCATCTACGAGGGGTTTGAGGACAACCTGTGGTCCCCACGCGACTCGGCCGACGTCAACGGCCCCGGCCGACAGGCCTACCTCCGCGAGCGAACGGACAACCTCGACATTGACGTGCTGGGCCGCGCGCAAAAGCCCCGCCGCAGCAACGTCGGCTTTGGCGCGGCCGTGGCCGGGCAGCGCTACGCCGGCGATTTCGGCTCGCCCCAAACCCGCCTAGCCACCGACTTCACGGTGCGGTACCAGCCGTGGGAGCGCACGTCGGTGTTCCTGACCGCGGGCCGGGGCCGACTGGCCGCGGGCTTGCGGGGCAGCTCCTTCGACCAAGCCTTTACCTATGCCGAGCTGGGCACGCTGTTTCGCCTCTATCCCCGCGACCGGTTCACGCCCTTTGTGCTGCTGGCCGGCGGGGCCTCCACCCGCGAACCGTTTCGGCTTGGCGACACCAACAACACTTTCGCCCACCTAACCAGCGGGGTCGGGGCGGAGTACCTCCTCACCAGCCACTTGGGCCTGAGCGCGAGCGTGACCAACCGCTACTTTTTCAGCGACAACCTCGACTTCGTGAACCGCGGCCGCTACAACGACTTCTACTGGACCGGGCGGTTGGAAGCGACCCTGTACATCGGCCGGCAGCGCGGAACCTCCGTTGTCCGCTAAACTGCTAAACGCGAGTGGCAGCAGCTACCAAAAGCCATTGAGCAGAGAGTTGTTCTTTGTTACAATATCATTATACAAATTATAATAGTAATTATTTTTATTAAAAATGTACTTAAACGACCCAAATTTGACATATTTAGTATTATCGTAATTATTTTTGTAATTATTTTTGAAAAAAGGTTTGTTGTTTAAAAAACACTATTATATCTTTGATTCGTTCTTCCGGAGAGAGCAGCCACACACCTTCACCATTTTCACATCCCAACATTTTCCCAACCTACTTTTCTATGAAAACGCTTAACACCGCCTTTCTTCTGCTGGCTGCGGCCACCTTCACAGTAGGCACTGCTTCGGCTCAGGTGCGCGTCAGCAGCGGCGTTGCCAACGCCAAGCCCGCTGCCCAGAGCAACGGCTTCACGCTCCGCAACATCCCCCCTGTAAACCTGCAACTGGCTCCCACCGCCCGCACCGAAGGTCGGATTGACCACGATTCGTACGTATCGCAGCTCGGTGCCGACAACTTTGCCCGCGTAGACCAGACGGGTAATAACCAATCGGCCAACATGATTCAGGTAAATCCCGACCAGGCTACCCTCTTCGGCAACGACGGCTACCAGCGCCAGTCCAACGGGACCGGCACCATTGGCGAAAACGCTGCCTACATGGTGCAGAGCGGAAAAGACAACTACGCTGACCAGGCCCAAGCCGGGAACCGCAACGTCGCCATTGTTGAGCAAGGCGGAATGGGTGCCGGTGGTGCCCGCAACTCCAACTACTCAGTGCAGTGCCAGACCGGTTCCGAGAACTACGGCTACGTAGACCAGGACAGCAACGGCAACTTTGCCCAACAGGAGCAGGTAAGCAGCATTTCCAGCAGCATCGGCGGCGGCCTGAACCCCGGCAGCGCATCCAACGGCAACTTTGCGGACACCCGCCAAGGTAACGGCTTCCAGGCTGGCAGCAACGGTTCGGACGCCCAGTGGAGCCAGGTGTTCCAGAACGGCCAGAACAACCGCGCCATGGTTCGTCAGGACCACGACTAGTTCAAGGCATTGGGCGGGCTGCTGCTAAGCGGCCCGCCGTAGCTGTTCAGCGGGCTCCGTGCATTGCCGACGGCAACGTGCGGAGCCCCTCGCAGCTCCTTTCTTTTTCACCGCATAAGCCTTTCTCTCATGAAACACCTCATGATACTGCTGGTGAGCCTGCTCGGTTGCGTACTGGTTCCGACCACAACGTGGGCCCAGCTGGTTTCGGAATCTTCTGCCAGCCAAGGCCGCGCCTCCGACCTCCAGGCGGCAACGTTGCAGCCACAGCGCTTGGCACAGCTGGTTGGCAGCGCCGACAACGTCTCGTTGCTCAGCCAAATCGGCAACAGCAACGAGGCGTTTATTAAGCAGGTAGGCGATGATAATGCCTCCCGGCTTGCCATTCTGGGCAGCAACAACAAAACGGACATAACCCAGAGCGGCCGGCGCAACCTACTTGAGCTGGACCTAGTTGGCAACAACAACCCCATTGTCGTGAAGCAGTTTGGCAACAACAACGTGTACGACGTGGACCTGAACGTGTCCAACACGCCCGTTAACCTCGTGCAAAACGGCAACAGCAACCGGGTGATGAGCAGCCTGACCGCGACTGACCGCGAGTATTCCATTCGCCAGTACGGCAACAACAATGTTCTGAACCAAGTAGAGGGCAACGCCACTTTGCTACAAAAAGGCTACAATGTGGAAATGCGTGGCAACGGCATTCGCATGACCATCGAGCAAGGCCGCGCAACTCCTTAGTGGTAAGTACGGCTTGTTTCAGCGCCCCTTCACCAGTTCTCTATTTCTTACTACTCTCTTTCTGAGCTATGAAATGCGCCCCGCTGGTGCTTGCCTATTTAGTGGTACAGCCCAGCGGGGCGTTTGGCCCTGCGCCTTGCCAGGCACAGCTAGAAGTAGCTCAGCAACAGGCAAGCCTGACAATAACCGGGTATTGCCGTAGCTTGATAGCCGCACCGGCGCGCTACCGCTACCAGCTGCTGACGAAACGCCACAGCCGCAGTGGCTACTCACAAAACAGTCAAGGCGGGGAATTTGCACTAACTGCTAACCAAGTTGCCGTGCTTTCGCGTGTGCACCTGACAACGGGGCCTAACAATGCTGGCACAACGTACTTACTTGTGTTTGATGCCGCTGGTCAGGTAGTGTCGCAAGATTCTACTCACTTTTAGTGTATCTGGCCCAGTGACCCGCTACTTCGCTGCCATGCCAAGCTTTTCTGCTGAAGACTCAGACCTTGCGTGTGAGTCTTTTTTATTGTCCGCACCCGGCCAATATCAACATTCTAACATTACATTGTTTCTCTCTGATTTTTCTCTACATTTAACGCCAATTCCCTTCCCTTTTGCTGCTCCTATTATGAGACTACGCTTATTATTCGCCTTGTTCGCTACGCTAGCGTTTAGTTTAAGTGCCTGCCAGGAAGAATCAGTAGAGCCCATTCGGTACGGGGCCATTGAGGGTACCGTGCTTGATGCCCGCACCAACCGACCCCTAGCCAACGTATCCATCAGCACCAATCCAGCTACCGGCTCGTACGTGACGGATGCGCTGGGCCGCTTCAAGATAGACCAGGTACCCACCGGCCAAGTTGGCGTGACAGCGCGCAAAACCGATTATAACCCGGTAACGGCAACGCTGACGGTGAACGAAGGCCAAAACACGCCCATATCAATCCAACTGGAAAAACCGGCAGCGGCCACGCCGCCCGGTGCCCCCACCCGGCCCGACCCAGTCCCGGGCAGCACCAACCAGGCCACTGAAATAACGCTGAGCTGGCACCCCGCCAATGCCGCCAAGAACGACTCGCTTCGCTACGATGTCGTGCTGTACGAAGGCAACAACATCAATCAGCGCAACCTGCTCACCAATTCTAAAGACAGCACGGTACTGGCCACCGGCCTGCTCTACAACACCACCTACTACTGGCAAGTCACAGTTCGCAACCCGGCTGGGGCCATTGCGCGCGGCACGGTCTGGAGCTTCCAAACCCGGGCCCTGCCCGATAACCGCTACCTCTACGCCCGCACCGTGGGCGGCAACACCGACATTTATTCTTCGAACGAAACCGGAGCCAACCTGGTGCGCCTGACCTCAGCTATGACGGTAGAGACGGCTCCGCAACTCAGCCCCAACCGCGATTTGGTGGCGTACTCCTCCAATGCCAACGGGCAGTTTCAGCTCTACATTATGAACCGCGACGGCTCGAACCAGCGCCGCATCACCACCCTGTCGGCGGAGAGCTACAACAATGCGGGCATCGGCTACCGCTGGTCGCCGGATGGGGCCCAGCTGATTTATACGCACTACGACCAGCTACTCCGCATCAACCGCGACGGGACGGGGCTCACGCTTCTTGCCACCGCCCCTTCAGGCCGGCACTTTCGCGAGTGCGACTGGACTACCCAGCAAGGCGGCCGCCTGATGGTGCAAACTATTGGCGTTAACCCCTATGATTCAGAACTCTACCTGTATAACGTGGACGGCACCAACCCAGTGCTGCTGGTGGGTAATCTGCCGGGGCGGGTCGATTCGCCCAGCTTCAGTATTGATGGGCGCACCGTGCTGTACACGCGCGATGTAGCAGGCTTCAACGATGCCAACGGGCGGCAGCTCGACTCGCATATTTTCGCCCAGCGCATTGATGGCTCTTCCACAGTTGACATCACGGCCGGCACCGGTTCGGGAAACCCTGGCAGCAAAGCCACGGGCACCAACGACATCATGCCCCGCTACTCACCCGATGGCTTCCGAATGATTTTTGTGAACCGCACCAACGATAACCTGAGCCCGCCGGAAATTTGGGCAGCAGACCTCGACGGCCGCAACCGGGCCAAACTGTTCAGCAACGGGTTCCTGCCCGATTGGAAGTAAGCGCAGCCGGGCCCGAACAATAACGGCGGCGGAGCGTTAGCACGGCTATGCACGTTACCCTTCGCACTGCCGTGGCCCAGCCGCCGGCCCAGGTTATGGCCGGCTTCACGCGGGACCTGTTCGAGGCCCTGGCTCCACCGTTTCCCCGGCTGCGGGTGCTGCGCTTCGATGGCTGCCGCCCCGGCGACCACGTCGACATTGAGCTGGATACGCTGGTGACGCGCTTAAGCTGGACCTCGTTGATTGTGGATGCTGGCGTGCTGCCCGATGGCACCCATTTTTTTGTGGACGAAGGCCAGCGCCTGCCACCGCCCCTGCGCTATTGGCGGCACCGGCACCTCATCGAGCCCGGCCCCGACGGGGGCAGCGTGATTGTTGATGCCTTGGAATACCGCACCGCGTCGCGGCTGCTTGACCGGCTGCTCTACCCGGCCATGTGGGCCCAGTTTGCCTGGCGCAAACCCATTTACCGGCGTTGGTTCAGTAAGTTGAAATAAATTAAAGGTCAAGCACCATTTTCACATCGGTACGCTGGTAGGGCGTGGGCGGCACCGGCACATGCCGAAACCCCAGCTTCTCGTACAGCCTGAGCGCCGGGGTCAAACGGGAATTGGAGAGTAGCTCCACCCGGCTGGCACCCAGTTCCCGAGCCTTATCCAGTACGGCTGTTCCCAACGCCCAGCCTATGCCCAGGCCCTGCGCCCGCGGCGAAACGGCCATTTTTGCCAACTCGTACAAACCGCCGTGCTCGTTGATGAGGGCGCAGGTTCCCACCAAATCTCCATCGTAGCTAGCCATGAAAATATGGCCGCCGGGGTTCAGGATATAACCTTGGGGGTCGTCAAGCATTTCATTGTCGATGGGCTCCAGGGTAAAATAGCACGAAATCCATTCGTGGTTGAGGGCGCGAAAAGCGGGCTGGTGGGCCGGCTGGTAATCGAGGATGGATAAGCTGGTGGGCATGAAATTATCTGGGTAAGGAGCGAATGAAAGCCTGGCGCAAAGTTCGCACACGCGCTGCCGTACCTTTGTGGGCTATGCTGAACCCCGCCACCATCGTCCTCAAAAACGGAAAAGACCATTCCTTACGCCGCCGCCACCCGTGGGTATTCTCCGGAGCCATTGCCCGGGTGAAGGGCGAGGCCTTCGAAGGTGACCCCGTGCGAGTCGAAACCATTGACGGCGAATTGCTGGGCGTGGGGCATTTTTCGGGCGGTGGCTCCATTGCCGTGCGCATGCTGGACTTTGGCGAAAATGCTACTCTACCCACGCCGGAATTCTGGCAGGCCAAGCTGGGCAATGCCTACCAGCTGCGCCAGCGCCTGCGCCTGACCGGCGCGGCCGATACCGACGTTTTTCGCCTCATTCACGCCGAGGGCGACGGCCTGCCCGGCCTGATTATCGACGTGTACGGCGATGTGGCCGTGGTGCAGGCCCACAGCGTGGGCATGTACCGGGCCCGCCCCGACATTGCAGCGGCCCTGCAAGTAGTGTTCGGCAACAAGCTGCGGGCCATTTACGACAAGAGCGCCGAAACCGTGCCCGGCAACGCCGTGCCCGATGCCCAGAACGGCTACCTCTTCGGCGCCAGCACCGGCACCGAGCACCTGGTAACCGAAAACGGCCATCAGTTTGCCGTGGATTGGGAAACGGGTCAGAAAACCGGCTTTTTCATCGACCAGCGCGACAACCGCGCCCTGCTAGCCCGCTATTCGCCCGGCCGCAAGGTGCTCAACACCTTCTGCTACACCGGCGGCTTTTCGGTGTACGCTCTGGAAGCCGGTGCCGAGCTGGTGCACTCCGTCGATTCGAGCAAGAAAGCCATTGCCCTCACCGAGCGCAACGCCGAGCTGTCGAACCACGCCGACCGCCACGCCGCCTATCCCGACGACGTGCTGGGTTTCCTAAAAAACCACTCGGCTCAGTACGACCTGCTGGTGCTCGACCCGCCCGCTTATGCCAAGCACATGGGAGCGCGCCACGCCGCTCTGATGGGCTACAAGCGCCTCAACGCAGCTGGTATTGCCCATCTTGCGCCCGGCGGGTTGCTCTTCACGTTCAGCTGTTCGCAGGTAGTTAGCCCCGAATTATTTGAAGGCGCGGTGCTGGCCGCGGCCATTGAGGCGGGCCGTCCGGCGCGCATCCTGCACCGCCTCACGCAGCCCGCTGACCACCCGGTGAGCCTGTTTCACCCCGAAGGGGCCTACCTGAAAGGGCTGGTGCTGGCGGTAGAGTAATTATTCTCTACAGAATGAACGTCATGCTGACGTTCATTTCATTTTTAACCCGAACCCCACCTGGACTGAGGCTGTTGCTGCCTAAACTTTCTCATTCTCTGTGAAGCAAGCGAAAAGCAAACACCCTGCACCCATTGTTCCCAAACAGCCCGTGGCCGTCATCGGCGCGGGCATCGCGGGCATTGCCACGGCGGCGCGGCTGGCCGTGGCGGGCCACGCCGTGACGGTATTTGAGGCCGCGGCCACGTTTGGGGGCAAAATGCACCAGTTTGCGCTGCCCGGCGGCTACCGCTTCGATGCCGGGCCGTCGCTGTTTACACTACCGCAATTAGTGGACGATATTTTCCGGCTGGCGGGCCGCGAGCCGGCCGACTACTTCCGCTACGAGCGCCTCGACCCTATTACCCAATACTTCTTCGCCGATGGTACCCGGCTCACGGCCTGGGCCGACGCGGCGAAGTTTGCGGCCGAAGTAGAGGAAAAGCTGGACACGCCCGCGGCGGCAGTCACGCAGTTTCTGAGCCGCAGCGGCCGGGCCTACGATGCCACGGCGGGCACGTTTCTGCACAAGTCGCTGCACAAGGCTGGCACCTACCTCAGCCCCGAAACGCTGAAAGCCGTGGCCGCGCTGCCCCAGCTCGGGCTGCTGGGCACCATGCACCAGCGCCACGCCCGAGCCTTTGCCGACCCGCGCCTGGTGCAGCTGTTCGACCGCTACGCCACCTACAACGGCTCGGACCCCTACCAGGCCCCGGCCACGCTGAGCATGATTCCGCACCTGGAGCACGGCATTGGGGCATTTTATCCGGAAGGCGGCATCTATGCCATTGCCGCCAGCCTGCACCGGCTGGCGGAGGAGTTTGGGGTGAAGTTCCGCTACAACGAGCCGGTGGAGGAAATCACCGTGGCCGAGGGCCGCGTAACGGGCCTGCGCACGGCGCTCGATGCGTATGCCTTTGGCCAGGTGGTGAGCAACATGGACGTGGTGCCCACCTATCGGCGCCTGCTGCCGCAGCAGCCCGCGCCCGAGCGCACGCTCAGCCAGCCCCGCTCATCCTCGGCCCTGATTTTTTACTGGGGCATTGCCCGTGAGTTTCCCGCGCTCGATTTGCACAACATCTTCTTTTCGGGCGATTACCAGCGCGAGTTTCAGGCTATCTTTCAGGACAAGACCGTGGCCGACGACGTGACGGTGTACGTGAACGTGACCTCCAAGAAAACGCCCGCTGATGCCCCGGCCGGCCACGAAAACTGGTTTGTGATGGTGAACGTGCCCCACGACCAGGGCCAGGACTGGGCCGCTCTCACGGCGCACACCCGCCGCGTGGTGCTGGCCAAGCTGAGCCAGGCGCTGGGCGCCGAAATCGAGCCACTGATTGCCGCCGAAAAGGTGTGGACGCCGCCTGGTATTGCCGCCGATACCTCGTCGTTCGGAGGGGCGCTCTACGGCAGCTCCTCGAACAACGCGCTGGCGGCGTTTTTGCGGCACCCCAATTTTTCGGGGCGGCTGGATGGGCTGTACTTTTGCGGCGGCTCGGTGCATCCAGGCGGCGGTATTCCGCTGTGCCTACTATCAGCCAAAATCGTTTCTTCGCTTATCAATGAGGAATAAAGAATGAGGAACCGACCCACGGCAATTCCTCGCTCCTCATTCCACGTTCCTCATGCTTTAACAATATGGTTGACTACATCGAGCCGCTCCCGGCCGTGACCAATACCCGGCTGCGCGTGGCCCAAGGCGTGGTGCTGCTGTTCCACATCACGGGTTTTGTGGGGTTGGCTTTTTCGAAAAACCCTGAGTTTTACCTACGCTTTACGCCCCTCACGCTGGGGCTCACGGCGCTGCTGCTGCTGGCGTTTCAAAAAGACCGCGGGGCCGCGTTTTGGGGGTTTTGCTTCACGGTGGCGCTGCTGGGGTTTGTGGCCGAGGTGATTGGGGTGAGCACCAGCCTGTTTTTCGGGCATTATTACTACGGCGATACGCTGGGCTTTAAGCTGCTGGATATGCCGCCCTTTGTGGGCGTACCGCCGATGATTGGCCTCAACTGGCTGGTGCTGACGTACGTGTGCGGCATCCTGGCCCGCCACTTGCCCCTGGGCGAGCTGCCCCGCACCATTCTGGCGGCCTTGCTCATGGTGGGCCTGGATATGTGCATGGAGCCGGTGGCCAGCAGATTCGATTTCTGGCATTGGTCAAACAACATTATTCCGGCTCAGAACTTTCGTGACTGGTTTATCCTGGCCTGCGTGATGCAGATGCTGTTCAACCGGGCCTCATTCACCAAGAAAAACCCGCTGGTGCCGCTGGTGTACCTGGCGCAATTACTGTTTTTTTTCCTGCTTGGTGCGTTGAAGTAGCGTTACCCGTGCAGCGCTTCGCCACACCGTCCGCCCGGTTTGGTACCCGAAACCCGCTCTTCTTTCCTGCCTATGTCTGCCGCTACGCTGGCAGGCGCTTCCCTGCAGGGCGCATCGAACGCAACGCCGCCTGTCGGTGGTGCCGCGCCAGTTTTGCGTCAACGTGCAAACCGGCTTTCCCAAGACTTGGGATGAAGTGATGAAAACCCTGACCAACGACCCGGCCTCGCAGCTACAACAGCTGCTCAACGGTGAAATCCACAATCGACTGTTCCGCGCCGACACCATTATCCATCTGCCAGCCAAGGTGTTGATGAAATAACTCAACGTGCTGCTCAACCCGTCGGTTTTCCCGCCCGCCCGGTTCAATATGGCCGAAGTGTTACGCAGCATTTTCCTGTACTACATTCGGGGCATCTGCACCGATGAAGAGGCGCGGATTACGGCTGAGTATTTTGCCCAGCTGTAGACGGCCCTGGCCCCGGCCGGGCCCAATTGCTTATACGGATGCGTTTATTCACGTTGCGCGGGTGGCTGGTGCCGGCCGCGGCGGGCCTGCTGCTGGCGGGTTGCCAGAGCCAAAATTCGTCGTCGGAAACCGCTACGGCTGACCGCCGCACCGAAACCGCTCCCACCGATACGGCCAGCGTGCCCGCCCCGGCCGATGGCATTACCGCCTCGCTCATCGGCCAGCACATCAAAGTCCTGGCTTCAGACGATTTTCAGGGCCGCCGGCCATTCACGGCGGGCGAGGAAAAAGCCACCGCCTACCTGGCCACCGAATTTAAAAAACTGGGCCTGCAGCCCGGCCCCGATGGCAGCTACTTCCAGGCCGTGCCGCTGGTGGAAATAACCGGCACGCCCGACCCCACGGCCACTGTGGCCGGCAATGGCAAGAGCCTGACGCTGAAGTACCGCGACGACTACATGTTTCTCACGGAGCGGGAGCAGCCCACGGTCGAAATCAAGAATTCGCCGCTGGTATTTGCCGGCTACGGCGTGGTGGCCCCCGAGTATAAGTGGGACGACTACGCGGGCCTTGATGTGAAAGGCAAAACCGTGGTGGTGCTCATAAACGACCCCGGCAACGCCGGCAACGACACCACCTTGTTCAAGGGCAAGGCCATGACGTACTACGGCCGCTGGGGCTACAAGTACGAGGAGGCCATGCGCCACGGAGCCACGGGCCTGCTCATCATTCACGACACCAAGCCCGCCTCCTACCCCTGGACGGTAGTGCAAAGCAGCAACGGCGGGGCCAAGCTGCACCCCCAAACGCCCGACCACGGGGCCAGCAAGCTCGCCGTGGAAGGCTGGATAACGCTGGATGCGGCCAAGCGCCTGTTCACGGCCGCCGGCCAGAACTACGAGGAAGCTTACACCGCCGCCAACAAGCCCGGCTTTCGTGGCAAAGCCTTTGGCCTGAACCTGAGCACCACGCTGCACAATAAAATCACGCTCAAGGCCTCGAAAAACGTGGTGGCCGTGCTGCCCGGCACCACCCGTCCCCAGGAATACATCATTTATACCGCGCACTGGGACCACCTGGGCATTGGCAAGCCCATAGCCGGCGACTCGATTTATAACGGCGCACTAGATAATGCCAGCGGCTGCGCCGGCCTGCTCACCATTGCCAACGGCTTTGCGCAAGCCAAACAGAAACCCGCTCGCAGCATCGTGTTTCTGGCCGTGACCGGCGAAGAGCAGGGCCTGCTGGGCTCGGCCTACTACGCCGCGCACCCGCTGTATGCGCCGGCCAGCACGGTGGCCAACATCAACATGGACGGGCTGCTGGGCTTCGGGCCAATGCGTGATTTGACCATCACGGGCTATGGGCAGTCGGACCTGGACGACTACGCCCGCGCCGCCGCTAAGGAGCAGAACCGCTACGTGCTGCCCGACCAGCACCCCGAAACCGGCAGCTTTTACCGCTCCGACCATTTCAGCTTTGCTAAAATTGGCGTACCGGCTCTATATGCCAAAGGCGAATTTGACAGCCGCCTGCGTGGCAAAGCGTTCATTGAAGAGCGGCGTAAAGACTTTGAGGCCAAGCGCTACCATCAACCCGCTGACGAGTACGACCCCCAATGGAACCTGCGCGGCGCGGAACAGGATGCCCGCCTGCTGTTCCGCATTGGCCAGCAGCTGGCCAGCGAAACGACCTTCCCCCAGTGGAAAGCGGGCTCAGAATTCAAGGCCACGCGGGATAAAAGCCGGGCGGGCAAGTAGCGGCCTTACCGCGCCAGCAGCCAGCCTAGTAGCCCGGCCCGCACCGTCCAGGCCAGGGTGCGCAGCCAGTTGGTGCGGATGAGGCCGTCGATGGCAATGTAGTCGTAGCCCTGCGCCAGCCGGTTGTGGAAGGGCACGGAGATGAAGAAGGTGACGGCCCAAATCAACCCTACCAGCGCCAGGCTCCACCAGCCTGCGCCGCCGGGCAGCGCAGTGCGCCCAGCCCAGGCCAGCCAGACCGCCAGGCCGAGTTCCATTACCATGGGGGCCAGAACCACGTAGCCCATGCGGCGGGTGTGGGCCGCGTGGAAAGCCTCCCACGCCGCTTTAGGCACCAGCCCAAAGCTGGGGTAGTGCACCACCTGCACCGTCCAGATGAGACCGGTGAGGTAAGCGGCGGCGGCAAAGTTGAGAAGCAGCAGAAGGCGAAGCGGCATAACTGGCAGGCTGGTAACGGCGGGAAGATACTGCAGCGCTGAGCCGAGCGCAACGGTTATGCAACAGTTTCCGCCTAACATTGTCGTTGCAAAACGAAGCGTTACCGGTGGCCGCGCCAACCCGGAAGCCTCTAATCTTCAACCATTTTTTGCCGAACACCTGCTTCTTCGCATGAGAAAACCGCTAATTCTGTTGCCGCTACTGGCAGCCTTCGTTACGGGCTGCCCGTCTAACTCATTGAAAACGGCCGACTCCGGCAACCAGCCCGACCTGCTGCACGCGGCCCTCGACACCACGGTGGCTCCCGGCGACGACTTCTTCAGCTACGCCAACGGCACCTGGCTCAAGCAGCATCCCATTCCGGCTTCGGAAAGCAACTGGGGCATTGGCAAGGAGGTGCAGAACGAGGTGTACGCCCGCCTGCGCCAGACCAGCATCGAGGCGGCCGGCGCTAATGCCACGGGCGGCAGCAACCAGCAAAAAATCGGTGACTTTTGGGCAGTGGGGCTTGATTCGGTGAAAGCCGACAAGCTGGGGGCCACGCCTCTGAAGGCGGAACTGGACCGCATCGCGGCCATGAAAACCGTGGCGGAGGTGCCGGGCGTTATCGCCCACGAAATCCCGCTGGGCGTGAACGCGCTGATTGGCCCCGTGGTCTATCAGGACGCCAAAAACAGCGACCAGATGGCGCTGTACCTGAACCAGGCGGGCCTGGGCCTGCCCAACCGCGACTACTACTTCAACACCGATTCGCGCACGAAAAACATTCGGCGCGAATACCTGCGCCACGTCGCCAACACGTTCAAATTGCTCGGCCAGGATTCGACCACGGCCAAAGCCAACGCCGGGCGGGTGATGGCGCTGGAAACCACGCTGGCCAAGTCCTCACGCAAGCTCGAAGCCCTGCGCGACCCGTATGCCAACTACCACAAGATGAGCATCGCGCAGCTCAACAAGCTCACACCCGGCCTCGACTGGAAAACCTGGCTCGGCCAGATGGGGCTCACCACCGTGGATACCGTCATCGTGGGCCAGCCCGAGTTTTACCAAACGGCGGGGCAGCTGCTGAAAACCGCACCGCTGGCCGATTGGCAGGCCTACCTAACCTGGCAGCTGGTGCGCGAATACGCGCCCACGCTCAGCCGCGGATTGGTGGATGAGAACTTCCACTTCTACGGCACGGTGCTGCGCGGGGCCAAATCCATTCGCCCCCGCTGGAAGCGCGTGCTGGACATGCAGGAAAACGCCCTGGGCGAAGCACTGGGCCAGCTTTTTGTGAAGGAATACTTCAAGCCCGAAGCCAAAGCCCGCTACGACACGCTGGTGAAGAACGTGGTATCGGCCTTTGCCGAGCACATTCAGCAAGTGGACTGGATGAGCGCACCCACCAAAATAGTGGCCCTGGACAAGCTGCACAGAATCACGCCCAAAGTGGGCTACCCCAACAAGTGGAAAGACTACTCGGCCCTGACCATTGACCGCAGCTCACTAGCCGCCAACGTAATGCGCGCCAAGCAGTGGCAATACCGCTACGAGCTGAACAAGCTGGGCAAACCCGTGGACCGCACCGAGTGGGGCATGACCCCGCAGACCTATAACGCCTACTATAACCCCAGCAACAACGAGATTGTGCTGCCCGCCGCCGCCTTCGCCATTCCTGGCCTGCTCGATGCCGACGCTGATGACGCGCTGGTGTACGGCTACGCGGGGGCCAGCACCATCGGCCACGAGTTAACCCACGGCTTCGACGACGAGGGCAGCCAGTTTGACGCTCACGGCAACCTGCACGAGTGGTGGAGCAAGGCCGACCGCCAGCGCTTCAACCAGCGCGTGAACGGAATCGTGAAGCAGTTCAACGGCTACACGCTGCTCGATTCGTTGCACATCAATGGCAAAGCCACGGCCGGCGAAAACATTGCCGACCTCGGCGGCATCGTCATCGGCCTTGATGCTTTCAAGAAGACCAAGCAGTACAAAGAAGGCAAGAAAATCAACGGCCTCACGCCCACCCAGCGCTACTTTCTGGGCTACGCCCTGGGCTGGCAAAACCACACCCGCGACGAAAGCCTGGCCGCGCAGCTGCTCACCGACGTGCACTCGCCCGCCCAGTACCGCGTGAACGGCCCCATGGCCGACGTGCCCGCCTTCTACGAAGCCTTCGGCATCAAGCCCGGCCAAAAGCTGTACCGGCCCGACTCGACGCGCGTGGTCATTTGGTAATGGCTGTCATCACGAGGGCGCGGCCCGTGGCACTCCTTCCTCTGCATGCGCCTAGACCTAAATTATAGCAAGTGCTTCCTGTTGACAAAAATCCCCAGTACTGCGCAGTGCTGGGGATTTTCACATTGTCAGGCTAGTCGCTGAGAACAGGACGGATTGGTTCGTCCTTCGTCCTCGCAATGACAGCCCCCGCTACTTTGCGGCGGGCAGGCTCACCGTCACGTTGGTGCCGGCCCCGGGGCGGCTCTGGATAACCAGCGTGCCGCCGTGCCGGTGCACAAAGGCGCGGCACAAAGCCAGGCCCAGCCCCAGGCCTTTGGCCCGCGGCGTGGCCTCGGGCTCGGGCAGGGCGGGGCCGCTCATAAGGGCGGCGATGGTGCCCGGCTGCATGCCCGGTCCGGTATCGGTGCAGCTGAGCAGCACCATCTGCGGGTCGGCAGGGTCGGGGGCGGCTTCAAGGTGCACATGGCCGCCGGTGGGCATGAATTTGAGCGCGTTGCCCACCAGGTTGCGCAAAATGGTGCGGGCCATGTTGCGGTCGGCCATTAGGCGCAGGCCCGTGGGCGCGGCCATAGTGATATGCTGCCAGCTGGCGGCGGCCGTGGTTTGGTACAAGGCCTGGCACTCGGCAAACAGCTCCGATACCAACAGCGGCGCGGGGCGGCAATCCAACTCCCCGGTCTGGCTCACGGCCCAGTTGAGCACGTTATCAAGCAGATGGTTGAGGCTTTCGGAGGCCTGACGCACCAGGGCGGGCAGGCGGGCCAGGCCCACTTGGTCATTTTGGGCAATGTAGGAATCAATCAGGCTGGTAACGCCGGCAAAGGCCGTGACCGGGCCGCGCAGGTCGTGGGCCACAATGGCGTAGAGCCTGTCTTTGGACGCGGCCACGCCGCGCAGCTCAACAGAGGCTTTTTCCAAGGCTTGGTTGTTGGCGGCCAGCGCGGTACGGCTGCGGCGCAGGTTGCGGTGCAGGTACACCGCCACCAACAGGCAGATGGCCAGCACCGCCACCGTGCCCCCCAGCACCTGGCTGTGCCACACCTGCTCTTCGTTCTGGGCCGTGAGCTGGCGCAGGCGGCGGGCGCGCTCCTGGGTTTCGTAGCTGACCTGCGAGGCGGCCAGCGTCCGGAAGGTTTCCCGGTTGTTGAGGGTGTCGTTCAGCTCCACATAGTGCTTGTTCCACTCGTAAGCCTGGCGGTAGTCGCTGCGCTCGGCAGCCTCGGCGGCCAGAATACTGTAGCTATCCAGCACCCGCTCGAGATAGCCGCTTTGGCGGGCCAGGTGCAGGGCCTCCCGCGCGGCGACATCGGCCCGTGCGGGGTCGTCGTTCTGAATGTAGTACATGGCAAACATCACCAGCTGGTCGGCCTGGTTGCGCACGGCATGCTGGCGACGGCTAATGGCCAAGGCTTGGGTCAGGAGGCGCTTCACGCGGGACAGTTGCCCGGTTTGCAGCTGGTAGGTAGCCAGGCTGGAAAGATAGGTAGCCTCGGCCGTCGAGTCACTGCTGCGCCGGGCCAGGGCCAGGGCCAGCGAGTCGAAGTGCATGGCCTGCGGGTACTGCTTCCGGAAATAATACAGGCTACCCACATTGCCCAGCAGCTTCATGCGGGTGCGGGGCGTCACCGCCGATTGCGAAACCACGCGCAAGGCCTGGCGGTAGTGCTGCCACGCCGTGGCCGAATCGCCCCGCTCGTGGTAAATGCTGCCCTGCGCCGTGTAAGTGCGGGCCAAAGCATCGGAGTTGTTTTCGGCGCGGGCCAACTGCTGGGCTTCGGACAGCAGCGAAAGGGCCTCCGGACCATTGGATAAGTTGGCGTAGCAGCTGGCCAGGGTGAGCAGGCTGCGGAGCAAGCCGGGGGCCCGCTCATCGGCGGGCAGCGTGCGCGCCAAGGCCACGGCCACCCCGCCGTAGCGCAGGGCGCGGGCGGGCTGCTCATTGTGCAGCTCGTAGCACAAGGTGGTGAGCAGGCGCAGGCGGGTCGTATCGGGCAGCCGGGTAGCCAGCTTCTGGCGCAACACCTCCACGCTGGTAGCCGATGGCTGCCGGGCCGCAGCCGGACCCGCAAGCATCAGCCACGTTCCCAGCGTTATCAGCTGCATCAGCAAAAATCCGGGCCGCGTTATCATAGGCTACATAGTGCTAGCCAAAGATAAGCACAACCCGCCCACATTCACGCTTTAATGCTATTTTATGGATAGCATCCTACAAAAGTAGCCCACGCCCTACTGCCAGAATATCAGCGCAATCAGGCTTAGCAGTTTATTTTGGATACCCGCTGCTGATGCCGGCCACCTTCAAAATCAGTTTGGAGGAAAACCGATACAATTTCCTGCGCTTGTTCATTGCTGATGTAGCGGGCCGGCAGGCACAGTACGTTGGCGTTGTTGTGCTGCCGGGCCAGCCCGGCCAGCTCGGGCAGCCAGGCAATGGCGGCCCGCACGCCCGCGTGCTTATTAGCCGTGATGCACACGCCATTGGCCGAGCCACAGAGGAGTAAACCCAGGTCAAAATTCCCATTGGCCACGGCTTCGGAGAGCGGGTGAGCTACGTCGGGGTAGTCCATCGAATCGGCGGAGTGAGTGCCGAAATCCTTGATTTCATGGCCCTGCTCCCCCAGCCAGGCGCGAATCATTTCCTTCTGGGCGAAGCCGGCGTGGTCGGAGCCAAGGGCAATTTTCATAAGATTGGGAATTAAGCGGTTTTTTTCAAACAGAAAGTGCCGCTGTGCCAAGCGGGTTCCATAATGGTGTGCGCATTCTACGACTGCGCGGCGTCGCGCTCAGCCTGGCGGGCCAGCTTGGCGTTGAGGCGGACGGTATCGCCGCGCCGCACCACGCGGGCAATGTGAATACTGAGCTCGTAGAGCAACAGAATGGGGATGGTAACGATAATCTGAGCCGAAATATCGGGCGGGGTGATGACGGCGGCGAGAATCAGAATGACCACAATGGCGTGCTTGCGGTACACCTGCATGATTTCGGGCGACACAATACCCGCTTTGGCCAGGAAGAACACAATCATGGGCAGCTCAAACACGAAGGCGCACGACACGCTCATGGTAGTGAGCGTGCTCAGGTAGCTCTGCATGTCAATCTGGTTTTCGATGCTGGCATCGACCACGTAGCCGGCCAGGAAGTTGATGCTGAGCGGAGCGGCGATGTAGTAGCCAAACAGCAAGCCCAGGATAAAGAGCACCGATACGAAGAATACGGCCCCCTGCGAGTTCTGCCGCTCGTGCGGGTACAGACCGGGCTTCACGAAGCGCCAGATTTCCCAGAACAGATACGGAAACGCCAGCAGGATGCCCACGATAAACGAGGTGCTGATGTGCATGGTGAGCTGCCCGCTCATTTCACGGTTCTGAATCACGAAGCCCACATCGTTGATGCACAGGTCGGGCGCATGCACCAACTGACCAAATTTGCAAAACATGCGGTAGGTCCAGAAATCGGGGCGCGAGGGGCCCAGAATCAGGTCGTGAAACAGAAATTCTTTGGCGAAAAACGCCCCGGTGGCAAACACGACCACCGAGATAGCCGCCCGGATGATGTGCCAGCGCAACGCCTCCAGGTGGTCGATAAAGGACATTTCGTGCGGTTCGCCCGATGGTTTGATTGGTTGCGGTTGCACGGATGAGTGACTGAAGGAGGTGACTGAGTGAATATTGTCTGTCATCCTGAGCACAGCGAAGGACCTTATCACGCGAACAGCAGTCGACTCACTGCAAACCGTTCGGCGGTAATAAGGTCCTTCGCTGTGCTCAGGATGACAGACTATTCCATTCTATACGTAAAAATCTACGCGAAAAGTGGGTAGTCCTGCAGCCAGGTATTCACGCGCTGGCGTACCTGCCCGATGCGGGTATCGTTGTCGTGGTGGGTCAGGGTTTCGTCAATCAGCTCCACGATGCGGCCCATGTCCGACTCGCCCAGGCCGCGGGTAGTTACGGCCGCCGAGCCGATGCGGATGCCGCTGGTCACGAAGGGCGATTTGTCGTCGAAGGGCACCATGTTTTTGTTGATGGTGATGTCGGCGCGCACCAGTGTGTTCTCGGCCAGCTTGCCACTGAGGCCCTTCGAGCGCAGGTCAATCAGCATGAGGTGGTTGTCGGTACCACCCGAGATGATGTTGTAGCCCAGGCCCATGAAGCCCTGAGCCAGCGCCTGCGCGTTGCGCGCCACCTGCTGGGTGTAGGTTTTGAAGTCGTCGGTCAGCGCTTCGCCGAAGGCCACGGCTTTGGCGGCGATGACGTGCTCCAGCGGCCCGCCCTGGGTACCGGGGAACACGCCCGAGTCGAGCAGGGCCGACATGGGCCGGATTTCACCTTTCGGGGTTTTCAGGCCGAAGGGATTGTCGAAATCCTTGCCCAGCATGATGAGGCCACCGCGGGGGCCGCGCAGGGTTTTGTGCGTGGTGGTGGTCACAATGTCGCAGTAATCGAACGGCGAATTCAGCAAACCCGTGGCGATGAGGCCGCTGGGGTGCGAAATGTCGGCCAGGAGCAGGGCGCCCACTTCGTCGGCGGCGGCGCGCAGGGCGGCGTAGTCCCAGTCGCGGGAGTAGGCCGAGGCCCCGCAGATAATCATTTTGGGACGCTCGCGGCGGGCAATATCCTTGATTTTGCTCCAGTCGATGAGGCCGGTTTCGCGCTCCACGCCATAAAAGCTGGGCTGGTAGAGCTTGCCCGAGAAGTTTACGGCCGAGCCGTGGGTGAGGTGGCCGCCGTGGCTGAGGTCGAAGCCCAGAATTTTATCGCCGGGCTGCAGGCAGGCCAGAAATACGGCGGCATTAGCCTGCGCGCCGGAGTGGGGCTGCACGTTGGCCCAGGCCACGCCGAACAGCTCCTTTACGCGGTCGATGGCCAGCTGCTCCACCTGGTCCACTATTTCGCAGCCGCCGTAGTAGCGCTTGCCGGGTAGGCCCTCGGCGTACTTGTTGGTGAGCACGGAGCCTTGGGCGGCCATCACCTGTTCCGACGCGTAGTTTTCGGAGGCGATGAGTTCCAGACCGTGGGTTTGGCGGGTTTTCTCTTGGTCAATGAGGTCGAAAACGGCGGTGTCGAGAAGGCGAGCGGGAGCGGCGGTTTGCATGGACGTAAAGGTAAGGACGGATGGGGGGATGGGGAATGGATAAAAGAACGACCAATTCCTCTCCTTGGAGAAGGAGGGGAGTTCTCGTTCTCTCAACCCATTCCCCGTTTCCGTTGTTACTTGCCACGGCCTTTGCCAACCTGCTATGTCTGCGCCCCTCGCCGAAACTCTTACTCAACTGCGCGTCGGCAATCAGAAATTTCTGATTGACTTCTACCAACGCAGCCGGCACCTGTTTGCCCGCTGGGCCCAGCGCAAGCACCGGCTCTCGGCCCCGCAGGCCCACGAGCTGCTGCAGGATACCCTGCTCGATTTATACGACCAAGTGGTGGATGGCCGCCTGACCCTGATGCCCACCGACCTGCGCGCTCACCTCTACGGCATGGCCCAGCAGCGGCTAGCGGCCCACGTGCCCGCCCACCAGCCCCTGCCCGCGGCCGAGACCAGCCGCCGCCAGCACCTGCTGGCCCAGTTCAGCCAGCTCGGCACCGATTGCCAGCAGGTGCTCACCTACTTCTACTTCCGCGGCTACAACTTTGATAAAATGGGCGCCAAAATGGGCTTTCCCAACGCCACGGTGGCCCGCCGCCAGAAAAG
This sequence comes from Hymenobacter frigidus, assembly GCF_014640435.1. Taxonomy (GTDB): domain Bacteria; phylum Bacteroidota; class Bacteroidia; order Cytophagales; family Hymenobacteraceae; genus Hymenobacter; species Hymenobacter frigidus. The sequence continues at coordinate 21,883 of NZ_BMGY01000047.1, forward strand.
CACCTGCCTGCGCAAGCTCCACGAGCTGATGCGCGCCGGCCACGAGCCGATAACCGGCTCAGTTGTATAGTGGACCGTCATGCTGAGCTAGTAGAACGTCATGCTGAGCTTGTCGAAGCATCTCTACTGCGCAACTATACTCATCACGAAATGAAATGCGAGAACGAGGTAGAGACGCAATAGTTGGCGTCTCCTCGTTTGCTCCGCTGCCCTCCGATTGAACGGCTCGCGCTGGCACAGTTGGGCGATTTCGTTCAACGAGGAGACTCCAAACTATTGCGTCTCTACGTCCGCCTGATTTTCGCACACCAGTTCGCGACGGGTATAACTCATCCGATTGAAGTACTATTACGGTAGAGATGCTTCGGCTACGCTCAGCATGACCGGTCTTTTCTATTCCCCTTACTGCCCTCCCTGCATGGACTTGCGCCCCAACTTTGATGAGCTCGAACGCTTTGCCGACGGCCAAATGGATACCGCCGAGCAGGAGGCTTTTGAGTTGCGGCTAGAGCAAGATGAAGCCCTGGCCGACTCCCACGCCGCCTACGAGCAGCTGACCGCCGACCTGCGCTGGGCCGCCGGCCACGACACCCTGCGCCTGCGCCTGCAAGCCCTGGACGAGCGTATGAACCAGCGCGGCACCGCCCTGGCCCGCGCCCAGACCTTGGTGCGCCGTCGGCAGCGGCGCGGGGCCGTGTGGGGCACGGTGGGCGGGCTGCTGCTGCTGGCCGCCGGCGTGGCGGCCTGGTACTTTGGCCGCCCCAGCCCGGCCCGGCCCGCCCGCGACTGGCAGGCCTATTACCAGTCCGACCCCGGCCCCGCCGTGACGCCCGCCCTGCTGCACAGCCGCCCCCTCTTCGCCGAAGCCCTCGACCAGTACCAGGCGGGGCACTACCCGGCCGCCTTGCACTCGCTGGGCCGGGTATCGCCGGCCAAGGTGGGGGCCGATACCCTGCTCTACCTGCGCGGCCTCATCCTGCTGCGCCAGAACCAGGGCGATGCCGCCCAACTCTACCTGCGCCGCGTGGGCGACGAAAACGGCCCCGGCGAGCTGGCCCGTCGGGCTCGCTACCACCTCGGCATGGCCTACTGGCAAGCCCAAAAGCTGGCCCCCGCCCTCAGCACCCTGCGCGCCGTCGCCGCCGACTCGCTCAACCCCTACCGGGCCATCGCCCAGCGCGCTGTAGCCGCCGGGGTACTGGAGGTACGGTAGCGCCGGGTGGGACCACTCCGGTAGTTGCGTGAAAGCCTGGTAAGCAGCTGTCATCCTGAGCTTGCGAAGGACCTTCTTACGCACACAGTAGTTGAGTTACTGCAAACCGTTCAGCGGTGGGAAGGTCCTTCGCAAGCTCAGGATGACAGATGATATTAGGTTACCAAGCAGCACAAAGAAAACTTGGGTAACGACAAGTGCTTAAATCAAGCAAAGGGCTTTTTAGCAACCAGGAATCGGGTAACGTCAGCGCTTGCCGATGGAATAAGCAGGTTCGCGATTGGGCACCAGCGTAAGCTGCCAGGTATCGAGGTCTAGAGCAGCCAGGTGGGCGAGTTCGGGGTTGTGCCGATATACGCAGCCCGTATCGAGGCCTAACGCGCCAGGCTGAGTAGCAGTCTTAACTCGCAGCTGGGCAGTGGCGATGGGCACATGGCCGTGCAACAGTCGCTTACCCCCCAAACGGGAAGGGTCGAAGGTAAATTTTTTGGTGTTAAGCATGGTATCATAATCCTGCCGCATGGCTGCGGCAGGCAGGGCAAAATTGTAGCCCGCGTGCACCAGCACCACATCGGGCAGTTCGATTTCGTAGGGTAGGGCCGCCACCCAATCAAGGTAATGGTCGGGAATATGCGCTAAGCGGGCCACGCCGAAGCTGCGCAGCGTGGGCAGGCGGCCACGGGGCCCCAGCCAGTCCCAGCGCCAGCGGTGACGCGCACCATCCAGCAGGGCTTGGTCGTGGTTGCCGCGCAGGCACCGCACCCGGTAGCCGGTGGCCTGCAGCTGCATAATGTAGTCGAGCACGCCACGGCTGTCGGGGCCCTTGTTCACGTAATCGCCCAGGAGGTAGAGCTCGTCGTCACGGGTGAGACGCAGCTCCTCCTCTACCAAGTAGCGAAATGTATGCAGGCAGCCGTGCAGGTCGGTAGTGGCGTAGCGGCTCACGGGAACAGGGTTGGCAATAAGACAAAATGAGCCCTGCCTGGTTGCTTCGGTTTGGCTAGAAGACCAGCCGGGACTTAGTGGCCGCCACCGTAGGCGGGTTTGTCCAAATCCGCTTTATCGTGGCCGCGGTTGGGGTGGCGCTGGCCGGCGTCCAGGGCGTCCTGTTCGAGCTGGTCCTCGGTTTGCTCGTCGGTATCGCTTACGGGCAGGGCGTCGGCTTTAGGCGTGCCTTCGAGGCTGCGCTTATCGGGCTGCTCGCCGGTTTTCTGGTCGTTGTGATGCGTAGCCATAGCGGGAAGGGGTGAAAAGTGGGAGAAAGGAAAAACGGGCAACAACCTATTGGTCGATGGCCGTATCGGTGGCGTTGGGGTCGGTGAGTTCGGCGTTGGTGTCGGTGCCCGTGATGGGCCGCAGGGGGCGGGGCTCCATCTGGCCCATGCCCACGCGCGAGTTGGGGTTGCGCATCTCGTCGATGCCGGGGCGGTAGTCGTGGGCATCCAACTCATCTACGGGGCGGCCACTGGGTAGCATGGTATCGGTGTATTCGTCGAGGGGCGGCAGGTCCTGGTTGGCACGGTCGGGGCGTCCTTCATCGGTCGAGCGCATGTTGTCGGCGGGCGGGCTCATGTTGTCGGCCGTTTCGTTCACGCCCACGGCCGTTGCGCCGCCCGAGGTGTCGGAGCCGAAACCTTCCTTGCCGTCACGGTTGCCGAAGCCCCCGCGGGCTGCTTCGTTCTTGGGCGGGTCGGCGTTGGGAATGTGGTGGCCGGCTTCCATTTCTTCGTTGCTGGTGTCGTCGTTGATGACACGGATGGGACGGTTGTTCGGGTCGATGGCCATGGAGTTTGTAAGAAAGTGGTGATGCGGGAGTTTGAGTCGGGTCGAAAAAGGTGTACTTTGGATTTCGCATTTGGGTTGTACCTCCTCAACAAGGAAGCCCATCCATACCCTCATTAAACACAGCAAAATTCATGTGGACTGAAACCGACAATAGCCTCCGCCTTAGCCTGCGCTTCGCCGACTTCAAAGCGGCCTTCGCCTTCCTTACCGACGTGGCCGCCGAAGCCGAGCGCCTCGACCACCACCCGTGGTTTAGCAACGAATACAACACCGTGGAATTCCGCCTCCGCAGCCACGATGCCGGCAATACCGTGACCGCCCTTGACCACCGACTAGCCGAGGCAATTGATGCAGCGGCCAAGAAGCACGGCGGGGTAGAAGCATAGCAGAACACGCGCCCCTCCTTATCCAAGGAGGGGCGCGTGTCGTTCTTGCGCACCCCGCCCAGCCCGTACCTTTGCCCCATGCCCAACACGGTTCTGTACCTCGTGCCCACGCCAATCGGCAATCTGGAAGATATTACGCTGCGGGCCATCCGCATTCTGGGCGAAGTGGGCACCGTGCTCTGCGAAGACACCCGCACCAGCGGCCGCCTCATGCAGCACTTGGGTATCAAAAAGCCGCTCCTCTCCTACCACCTGCACAACGAGCACCAGCAAGTGCCCCGCCTGCTGGAGCGCCTGGAAAAAGGCGAAATCATGGCCCTGATTTCAGATGCCGGCACGCCCGGCATTTCCGACCCCGGCTTCCTGCTGGTGCGCGAGTGCCTGGCCAAGGGCCTGGGCGTGGAGTGCCTGCCCGGGGCCACGGCCTTCGTACCGGCCCTGCTCAAGTCGGGCTTCGGGGCAGAGCGGTTCACGTTTGAGGGGTTTTTGCCGGTGAAGAAGGGCCGGCAGACGCGCCTGCAACAGCTGGCCACCGAAACCCGGACCATGATTTTCTACGAGTCGCCGCACCGCATCGTGAAAACGCTGGGGCAGTTGGCCGAGGTGCTGGGGCCGACGCGCCCGGCCTCGGTGAGCCGCGAATTGACCAAATTATTTGAAGAAACCGTGACCGGTACGCTGGCCAGCCTGGAAGCTGACTTCGCGGCCCGAACCACCATCAAAGGAGAAATTGTCGTTGTCGTTGAAGGAAACCTCACCCCGCCCGCCCGCGAGCCCCGCCCCGGCCGCGAAGACCGATACCGCCGCCACGCCGATGACGACGACGATGATTCCGACCGCGAAGACTAGCCTGTGGCAACGCCCGGCGGTATTGGCCGTGCTGGGCGCGCTGCTGCTTTGGGGCGGCTGGGCCCCGTGGCCCACGGCCTGGCTGGCCCCGCTGCTGTTCATCGGCTGGGTGCCCTACCTGCTCATGGAGCGGCAGCTCACGCTGGCCGGCGCGCGCAAAGGCCGGGTATTTGCCAGCACCTACCTGTTTCTGGTCCTCTGGAACGCCCTCACCACCTGGTGGGTAAGCTACGCCGAACTCACGGCCGGCATCGCCGCCGTGGTACTTAATGCCCTGCTCATGTGCCTGCCGCTCATGGCCTTCCGCCAGACCAAAAAGCGGCTGGGCAACCGCTGGGGGTATCTATCATTACCGATTTACTGGATTGCCTTCGAGCAGCTGCACCTGCACTGGGACATTACCTGGCCCTGGCTCACGCTGGGCAACGGTTTTGCCGCCGCGCCGCAGTGGGTACAGTGGTACGAATACACTGGCTTCCTGGGCGGCTCGGTGTGGGTGTGGACGGTGAATCTGCTGTTTTTCCAGGCCCTGCTGAAGCGACTGCCAAACCTGATGTATCGGGCCCAACCAGCCAACAACTTGGCGGAAACCGCGGCCGCCGCTGCTCATGTCATCGATGAGTCTGCTTTTGAGTGGCAGCCGTCGTTCCGAACGCCTGTTTTCTTTATTCTTCTGCCCATTGCCGCTTCGTATCTGATAAGCGCGGCTTACCAGGAAAAAGGCCCCACGGCCGAAGTGGTAGCAGTGCAGCCGAACTTCGACCCCTACGTGGAGAAGTTTGAAGGCGGTGCGAAGTTTGTGCCCTACGATGAGCAGCTGACGCGCCTGCTCAGCCTTTCAGCGCAGCAGCTCACGCCCCAGACGCGACTGGTAATCTGGCCCGAAACGGCGCTGGAGGAAGCTTATTGGGAAAACACGATTGAAAGCAACCCCAAAATCCGGCGCATCCGCGAGTGGCTGACGCGGCATCCCGGCGTGGCGCTGCTCACGGGCATCACCACCATCGGCTCCTATCCGAACAAGGAAGCAGCCAGCGAAACGGCCCGCTACCGCGACGACCTCGGCTACTACGACATCTTCAATACCGGCGCGTATTTCGCCGCGCCCACCGCGCCCATTGCCTTCTACCACAAGTCGCGCCTAGTGCCCGGCGTGGAAAAAGTGCCGCCCATCCTAGTGTCCATCGTTTCGCACATCGACCTGGGCGGCACCGTGGGCAGCGTGGGCAGCCAGGCCGAGCGCACCGTGTACGCCGCCCCCGCCAACGCTCCGGCCCTGCGCGTGGCCCCGGTCATCTGCTACGAGTCCATCTACGGTGATTTCCTCTCCGAATACGCCCGCAACGGGGCCACGCTGCTGGCTCTTTTTACCAACGATGCCTGGTGGCACGACTCGCCCGGCTATCGACAGCTGCTGAGCTACGGCCAGCTGCGCTGCATCGAAACCCGCCGCGACCTGGCCCGCTCCGCCAACACTGGCTTCACCGGCTTCATCAACCAAAGAGGCGAAATCACGCGGCGTGAGCCGGCCTGGATTCCAACTGCCAGCCGCGCCACCGTACACCTGAACGATGAGGTGACCTTTTATGCCCGCTATGGTGAGCTGATTGGACGCGGGGCGCAGCTGCTGGCGGTGTTGCTATTGGGGTTTGCTATTGTAAGGGGCTGGCAAGATAAGCGGCGGCGTACCACCAGCCACATGGCGTAGAGCCGCAAAATCTTGCGGCTCTACGCCATTCCATTATTCCAAATTATGCCTACCAACTTCACCCAACTCTCCCACGACCTCGCGGCCCTGTGCCGCACCACCGCCGCGTTCATTCGCCAGGAAGCTGCCACTTTCGACCGAGCCAAGGTGGAGCACAAGGGCCTGCACGACCTGGTGAGCTACGTGGACCAGGAAACCGAGCGACGCCTAGTAGCCGGCCTGCGCCAACTGTTGCCCGAGGCCGGCTTTATCACCGAAGAAGGCACGGCCGGCCCTGATTCCCACACCGAGGAATTTACCTGGATAATAGACCCGCTCGACGGCACTACCAACTTCGTACACGGCCTGCCGGTGTACTCCATCAGCGTGGCCCTGATGCAGCACAGGGAGCTGGTGGTGGGCGTGGTGCACGAGGTGAACCGCGACGAAAGCTTCCGGGCCGTGCGCGGCGGCGGCGCGTTTTGCAACGACCAGCCCATCCACGTCACCGGCGTACCCAAGCTGGATGGTGCCCTCATCGCCACCGGTTTTCCCTACAAGGAGTTCGAGCAGATGCCTGACTACCTGCAAATCCTGGGCACCTTCATGAGCAGCTGCCACGGCCTGCGCCGCATGGGCTCGGCCGCGGTCGACCTGGCCTACGTGGCCGCCGGCCGCTTCGAAGGCTACTTCGAATTCAACATAAACTCCTATGATGTGGCGGCGGGCGTTTTGCTGGTGCGCGAAGCCGGCGGCCACGTCACCCAGTTTCTGAAGGATGGCGACCCGCTGTTTGGGCGCGAAGTGTTGGCTAGCAACGGACTATTGCACGCCGAAATGCAAGCTATAATTGGGAAGTTCTGGAAATAAAGAGCGTCATACTGAGTGGAATCGAAGCATCTCTACCGCTTCGTTGCATACGATTGGATTGGTACTGTGGTAGAGATACTTCGGCTCCGTTCAGCATGACCGTCTTATCGCACACCTGACCACACTTTCGCAAACTATTCTTTTCCGCCCGCAGTTAACGCTTCATGCTCCTTGCCCTTACCTCCGTTGAAATTCAGTATTTTCTGATTGGCGTGTTATTCGTGGCAGCGGCGTTCTACGTGGGCCGCATCTTCTACCGCGCTTTTTTCAGCAAGACGGCGGCCGGTTGCGCCAAAGGCTGCGGCGGGGCCTGTGGTCAGATTGACATTGACCAACTGCAACGCACCATTGAGGCGCGTGAGGCGCGCACGCTAGCCAAATAATTCCATCCGCAGCGCATTTTTATCCGGTTTCGCATAACCTGCCCCCGCCCCGGCTCCGTATAGCCGGAAGCGGGGGCAGGTGGCGTTAGCGCCAATCCAACCCGCGCCTCCATTTCCAAAATACCCACCGCCATGCAGGACAAAGAACCAGAGCAGTCGCTCGTACAGGTCGAAAACAGGCTGAACAAGGATGGTTACACCCAGGACTTCAACGTCGTGGACGGTCGTCTGCTAACCATTGGCAACGATTCGAATAAGAGCTACGCGGCCGACGAAGTAACCATCGTGGACTTCTACCGCTTCGAGGGCGAAAGCAACCCCGACGACACGTCCATTCTTTACGTCATTGAAGCCAACGACGGCGTGAAAGGCACGATTTCGACGGCCTACGGCGTGTATGCCGATACCGAAACAGACGACTACCTCAAACAAGTAGAAGACCTCGGCAAAAACCTGGACAAAGGACACAAGTAGTCGATAATGATAATTGAAGCTGTTTAGAAGCTGTTTGAGTTAGCTAAAATCATTCTGAAACGGTCATGCTGAGCTTGTCGAAGCATCTCTACCGCTTCGCTTGAGCCGGTGCAACGAAGCGGTAGAGATGCTTCGACAAGCTCAGCATGACCGTTTTATTAACCCAAACAGCTTCTTAGTAATTTATCAGTCGGTCATGCCGAGCGCAGCCGAGGCATCTCGCTCGGGCCGTACGAGCCGTTCAACGAAGCGAGCGAGATGCCTCGGCTGCGCTCGGCATGACGGTCACCTAGTTTTTTTGAATTCCTAAGTAGCCACGCATAAGTAACGGTGAATAATTGCGTGGTATTTTTGGCCTATGTTAGCTCCTTT
>NZ_BMGY01000048.1 GCF_014640435.1 Hymenobacter frigidus
GAAACGGCTGTGCCTTGTCCGATGAATACCGCGAAAAGTGCCTCGGCTTTTAATGCGTTTACCCTGCCCCAAACCCCGCTCCCAACCGCTTCCAAAGCCGCCCTTTTCTGGGTAACTTTGTAGACAGAACTTATGGATAATTTCGTCGTTTCGGCCCGCAAGTACCGTCCTTCCACGTTTCGTAGCGTAGTGGGGCAGCAGCACGTCACCACCACGCTGCAGAATGCCATTCAGAGCCAGCACCTGGCCCAGGCGTTCCTGTTTTGCGGCCCGCGCGGGGTGGGCAAAACCACCTGCGCCCGCATCCTGGCCAAGACGATAAACTGCACCAACCTCAGCCCTGATACTGAGGCTTGCGGCACCTGCGCCTCCTGCGTGGCCTTTCAGGAAAATGCCTCCTTCAACGTGCATGAGCTGGACGCGGCGTCCAACAACTCGGTGGAAGACATTCGCTCGCTGGTGGAGCAGGTGCGCTACGCCCCGCAGGCCGGCAAGTACAAAATCTACATCATCGACGAGGTGCACATGCTCTCGAACGCGGCCTTCAACGCCTTTCTCAAGACGCTGGAGGAGCCGCCGAGCTACGCCATTTTCATCCTCGCTACCACCGAGCGCCACAAGATTATCCCCACCATCCTGTCGCGCTGCCAGATTTTTGATTTCAGCCGCATCAAGGTGGAGGACATGCGCAGCCACCTGCGCTACGTGGCCACCCAGGAAGGTATCATAGCCGAAGACGACGCCCTGCACCTGCTGGCCCAGAAAGCCGACGGCGGCCTGCGCGACGCCCTGTCGATGTTCGACCAGATGGTGACCTTCGGCGGCAACAATCTCACCTACAAAGAGGTGGTGCAGAATCTGCACCACCTCGACTACGACTACTACTTCCGGCTGGTGGACAGCTTGCTGACCGAAAACCTGTCCGCCGCGCTCCTGCTGCTTGATGAGGTGATGCAGAACGGCTTCGACCTGCACAACTTCGTGGTGGGCACCGCCGAGCACCTGCGCGGCCTGCTCGTGTGCAAAGATGCCGTGACCGTACAGCTGTTGGAAGTGTCCGACGGCATCAAAAAGCAATATGTGGCGCAGGCCCAGGCCGCGCCGCTGGCCTTCCTGCTTTCTGCCCTTAATCTTATCAGCCAGTGCGACCGGGAGTTCAAGCAAGCCAAAAACCAGCGCCTCCACGTCGAGTTAGCGCTGATGAAGCTGGCTTATCTGAATGGGGCCGTGCAGTTCGTTCGTGAGCTGAGCCCTGCCGGAAACGGCGAGGCTAAAAAAAAAACTAGTGACCTAAATAGCGCTGCCGAAGCGACTCCTATTGCTTCGGGAGCTAATGGCAACGGCAGCAACGGCAACGGCCACGCCCAGCACGCGCCGCTGGCTACCGCCGCCGCCATCACCCCAGCGGCCTCGTTTGCTGCCCCCGCCGCTTATGCTACCGAGTCGCCGGCTGCAGCCTACGTAGCAGCTCCGCGCTTGCCCGCGCCGGCCGCACTGCCCGAATTTGAGGCACTTCCCCCGGGCCGGGTGGCCCCCCCCGCCGATGGCCCCGAACCCCTGCCCGTGGAGAATGGCGTGGAGGAAATGCACGATACGCCCAGTATCGAAGCCGACCCGGCCGCCGCCATCACCGAGCGCCACCAGATGCGCGATACGCTGCCGCACGTTGAAATCGGCGTGCCCAGCTTCGAAGGGATTGAGCCCGGGCCGCGTCCCTCGCCGGCGGCCGCCTTCACCAGAATTCCCAGCCTGGCTAGTAAGCTACCGAGCCTCCGGAACATGAGCAGTCGCGCCGCTGGCCAGTCAGCGACGGCTGCTTCGGCCGAGCCGCAATTCACCAGCGGCCCGGTGGCACCCATCAATGCCGATTTGCTGCAACGGGTGTGGCAGGAGTTGGCCGAGGAGCGCCGCGCCCAGGACCGGATGAGCGAATTCTGGGTATTGAACCGCCCCGTGACGGCCAACGCCGAGCACAACATCGAGCTGGCGGTGGACAACCCCATTCAGGTCGACCAGTTCAACGAAATGCGGGTGGAATTTCTGGCCGAGCTGCGCCGCCGTACCGGCCACCCGCGCCTCACGGTGCAGCCCGTGGTGACGGCGGCCGCGCCCACGGCTAAGAAGCTCTACACCGCCACGGATAAGTTTGAGTACCTGGCCGAACGGTTTCCGGCCCTGCGCGAGGCCAAGCAACGTTTGGGACTCGAAGCCGACTTCTAGAGCAGGTTCGCTGACATTGTGGGAGATGAGAGTCCGCGTGCAGGACATTTCTACGCATGTACTTGTAGCGCCCACAATACCTTTTAGCTACACGCCAACCCACAGCACTCCCGCAAACGATTGGGGAAACAATTGGCCTGAAAATCAATTCTCAGGCTGAGAACGAAGCAAACCAGCAATATAGACTAAAAATTCGTTTTTTATTCCCCTATCAGCCAGCTACCTTTGTTTTTTGAACCCCCCCAGCTACCCGCCCGCGTCCTTCGTGAAAAACAACTTATTGCTGCTGTTTCCTGCCTTGGCGATGTTGGGTATCACCACGCAGTGCCAATCGAGCAAGCCGGTTACCACTGCCACTGCGGGAACTGCCGCCGCTCCTGCTTCTATGCCCGCTGCTGCGGCCGTGCCGAAGGAGTACCGCTACGAATCGGTGCCCGGCGACCCGCTGGGGGTGCGTATCTATAAGCTCGATAACGGCCTGACCGTTTACCTGTCGGATTACAAGGATGCGCCGCGCATCCAGACTTATCTGGCCGTGCGCGCTGGTTCCAAAAACGACCCCGCCGCTGCTACCGGCTTAGCCCACTACCTGGAGCATATGGTGTTCAAGGGCACTTCGCAGCTGGGCACGCAGGACTGGGCCAAGGAAAAAGTAGAGCTCGATAAGATTGAGGCGCTGTACGAAACGTACCGCGGCCAGCGCAACGACGCGGCTGCCCGCAAGCGCACCTACCATCAGATTGACTCGATTTCGGGCGTGGCGGCCAGGTACGCCGTGCCGAATGAGTACGATAAGGTGATGGGCGCCATCGGGGCCAAGGGCTCGAACGCGCATACTTCGAGCGAAGAGACGGTGTATCAGGAAGACATTCCGAGCAACCAGCTGGAGAAATGGGCGGCCATTCAGGCCGAGCGGATGCGCGAAATGGTGCCGCGCCTGTTCCATACGGAGTTGGAGGCGGTGTACGAGGAGAAAAACCGCGGGTTGGATAGCGACTTCAACAAGGAGTTTGAGGCCTTGAACGCCGCGCTATATCCCACGCATCCCTACGGCACGCAGACGACCATCGGCACGATTGAGCACCTGCAAAATCCGTCCATCACAGAGATTAAGAAGTATTTCGGCCAGTACTACGTGCCCAACAACGTGGCGCTGTGCTTGAGCGGTGATTTGGATTTCGACCAGACCATTCGGCTCATCGACAAGTATTTTGGCGCGATGCCGAGCAAGCCGGTGCCGGTGTTCAACGCGGCCGTGGAGAAACCCCTGACTGCGCCGATTACCCGCGAAATCGTGGGGCCGCAGTCGGAGAATGTGATGCTGGGCTACCGCCTGCCGGGCAAAGCGTCGAAAGACGGCGTGCGCCTGCGCATGCTGGATAAAATCCTGACCAACGGCCAGGCCGGCCTCATCGACCTCAACCTGAACCAGCAGCAAAAGGTGCTGGAAGCGGCTTCGTTCACGGACCTCAACGACGACTACTCCACGCACGTCATCTATGGCACGCCGCGCCAAGGCCAGAAGCTGGAAGACGTGAAGGCCCTGCTGCAAGGCGAACTGGCCAAGGTGAAAGCCGGCAACTTCCCCGATTGGCTGATTCCGGCCATCATCAACAACGAGAAGCTGACGCGCACAAAGGGCTACGAGAGCAACGAGGCCCGCGCCAGCGCCATGTACGAGGCGTTTATCGAGCGCATCGATTGGAAAGACTATCTCAAGCAGCAGGATGATTTCGGCACGATTACCAAAGCCGAAATCGTGAAATTCGCCAACGACAACTACGGCGATAACTACGTGGTTGTCTTCAAGCGCACCGGCGTTGACCCCAACAAGGTGAAGGTGGTGAAACCCGCCATTACGCCCGTGCCGGCCAACCGCGACGTGTCTTCGGCCTTCTACAAGCAGCTTACGGCGCTGCCGAGCACGGCGCTTGAGCCGGTGTTTGTGGATTATAAAAAGGACATTCAGGAGACGGAAATCAAGCCCGGCCTGCCGCTGCTCTACACGCACAACGCCGAAAACGGCTTGTTCAGCCTGTCCTACGTCTTCGACCTAGGCAAGAACAACGACCCGCGCTGGGGCCTCGCTTCGGACTACCTGCAATATCTTGGCACCGGCAGCTACACCGCTGCGCAGCTGCAACAGGAGTTCTACAAGCTGGGCTGCTCCTTTAACGTGAGCAGCGGAGCCGACCGCATTTTCGTAACCCTGAACGGTCTCGACAGCAACCTGGAGCCCGCCCTCAAGCTGTTTGAGCAGCTGCTGAACGCGCCCAAGCCCGATGCCGCCGCCCTACGCAACATGGTGGCCGGCACGCTCAAGCAGCGCCAGGATGCCAAGCTGGAAAAGCGCGTGATTCTGAACGCGGCGATGGTGAACTACGTGAAGTATGGCTCCAAAAACCCTTTCACGAATATCCTGAGTGAGAAAGAGCTGAAGGCACTGAAACCGGAGCAGCTCACGGCCCTGCTTCAGAAACTGCCGACTTATCAGCATCGGGTGCTGTACTATGGGCCGCGGAAATTAGAAGGCCCAGTTACGGTAACTGTGGTTGCTGATGGTCCGGGGAGTGGTCAGATGGAAAGCGGAGTGGGCATTGTCAATGTCCTGCAAGCCCGGCACCGTACCCCCACCAAGCTTACGCCCGCGCCAGCGGCCAAAGACTTTGCCGAGCAGCCCATGAAGGACCGCAAGGTTTATTGGGTTGACTATAACATGGTGCAGGCCGAAATCCTGTTCCTAACTAAGGGTGACCTATACAGCAAGGAGCTGGCTCCTACGCTGGCGCTGTACAACGAGTATTTCGGCGGTGGCATGGGCAGCATCGTGTTTCAGGATTTGCGCGAGAGCAAGGCGCTGGCCTACTCGGCCTACTCCGGCTACAACAGCGCCGACAAGCTGGGCCGCTCCAATTATAACCTAAGCTACATCGGCACGCAGAGCGACAAGCTGCCCGAGGCGATGGCCGGCATGGAGGCCCTGCTGACCGATATGCCGGTGGCCGAAGCCAACCTGGAAATCGCTAAAAATGCCATCCGCAACAGCATCAGTACCGAACGTATTACGAAGGGCAACGTGCTGCTGAGCTACGAGCGCGCCAAGCGCCTCGGCCTCGACTATGACCTGCGCCGCGACGTGTATGCCAGCACCCAGAAAATGAATTTCGATGTATTGCAGAAGTTTCAGCAAGCCAAGATTAAGGGCCAGAACCAGGTTATCCTGGTGATTGGCTCGAAGGACCGGCTCAATTTTAAGGAGTTGGCCAAGTACGGCGCGGTGCAGCAGCTCACGCTGAAGGAGATTTTTGGGTACTAGCTACCTATTGTCATGCTGAGGGCAGCGAAGCACCTTATCCCGCTTGCACTCAGTTGAATTATTCCCCACGACCCTAGCGCGATAAGGTCCTTCGCTGCGCTCAGGATGACAGATTTACGTAAACGAACACCCCACATGGCAGAGCAAAAAATCACCATAAAAAATGGCAAGCTGACCGTACCGGACAAACCTACTATTCCCTTCATCGAGGGCGACGGTACCGGGCCGGACATTTGGGCTGCTTCCAAACTTGTATTCGACGCGGCCGTTGAGAAGGCGTACGGTGGCAAAAAGCAGCTGATGTGGAAGGAAGTGCTGGCGGGCGAAAAAGCCTACAAAGCCACCAATAACTGGCTGCCCAACGAAACTCTCGACGCTTTCCGCGAATACCTGGTGGGCATAAAAGGCCCGCTGACTACGCCCGTGGGCGGCGGCATCCGTTCGCTGAACGTGGCCCTGCGCCAGGAACTAGACCTCTATGCCTGCCTGCGCCCCGTGCGCTACTACGATGGCGTGCCTTCGCCCGTGAAGCACCCGGAGCTGACCAACATGGTCATCTTCCGCGAAAACACCGAGGACATCTACGCTGGCATTGAGTTCATGAACGGCACGCCCCAGGCCCAGAAAATGCTGGAATTTCTGGTGGACGAGATGGGCGTGAAAAAAATCCGTTTCCCCGATTCTTCCTCGTTCGGCATCAAGCCGGTGAGCAAGGAGGGCACCGAGCGCCTCGTGCGCGCCGCCATCAAGTACGCGCTCGACCACAAGCTGCCATCGGTGACCATCGTGCACAAGGGCAACATTATGAAGTTTACCGAAGGCGCGTTCAAAACCTGGGGCTACGAGCTGGCCGAAAAGGAGTTTGGAGCCAAGGTGTTCACCTGGGCCCAGTACGATAAAATCGTGGCCAAGCAGGGTGTGGCCGTGGCCGACGCGCTGCAAAAGCAAGCCCAGGACCAGGGCAAGCTCATCATCAAGGACAGCATCGCCGATGCCTTCCTGCAGCAGATTCTGCTGCGCCCCGCCGAGTACTCGGTAGTGGCCACGCTGAACCTGAACGGTGACTACATCTCCGACGCCCTGGCGGCTATCGTGGGCGGCATCGGCATCGCGCCGGGGGCCAACATCAACTACGTGACCGGCCACGCCATTTTCGAAGCCACCCACGGCACGGCGCCCAAGTATGCCAACCAGGACAAGGTAAACCCCGGCTCGGTTATCCTCTCCGGCGTGCTAATGCTCGAGTACATGGGCTGGAAAGAAGCCGCCGCCCTCATCAATAAAGGCCTCGAAGCCGCCATCGCCAGCAAGCGCGTGACCTACGACTTCGAACGCCAGATGGAAGGCGCTACCCTGCTGAAATGCAGCGAATTCGGCGCTGAGATTGTGAAGAATATGTAGTAGCTTGGCGGTAGCTTAAGCAACAATAGAAACCCCCGCGTCGGCTTTTGCTGGCGTGGGGGTTTTCAGTTTTCTATCGTGTTAAAGATGTCCCAACTGGCGCGAGTTTAGCGCAGCGTAACTCGTGGCCAGCCATGATGGGAGGCTGTGCCTCCCCCGGTCGCGCCGATTGGAATAAGTTGAGCTGTCATCGTGCTGGCGGGCGAGTTGAAAACTCGCGGCATGGTTGGGCACGAGTTACGCTGCGCTAAACTCGCGCCAGCCGCACAGCAAGCCAGCGACCTGTTTATTTCCCCACCCGCTTCAAATCTCGGAACACGTTATTCAGCCCCTCGGCCCAGGTGGGGTGGGCAAAAATCATGTCCTGCAGCTGCTGGTACTTCAGCCGCCCGGCCATGGCTACTTCGATAACAGCCATAACTTCGCCGGCTTCGGGGCCGAGCAGGGTGGCCCCGAGCAGTCGGTCATCGTTGCCGACCAGCACCTTCCAGAAACCTTGTTTCTCGCCCGTGTGCTGGGCGCGGCCGATGCTGCTGACCGGCATGGTGGCCACGCGGTAGGGAATTTTCTGCTCCTGGGCCTGGCCCTCGCTCAGGCCAATGCGGGCCAGGGGCGGGTCGGTGAACACGACGTAGGGCAGGGGCCGCTCGCGGGCCGAGCGTTTGCGACCGTGCAGCAGGGCGTCGCGCACGACGCGGAAGTCGTCGTAAGCAAGGTGTGTGAACTGCGGGCCGGGGTGAATGTCGCCCAATGCATATACGCCGCGCACGTTGGTGCGCAGGTTATTATCGACCAGAATGTAGCCTTTGTCATCGGTTTTGACGCCCGCGAAGCCCAGGCCCAGCTTGTTGGAGTTGGGCTGGCGGCCGGTGGCTACCAGCAGGTGGCTGCCGCGCAGGCGGCGTTCGCCCGTGCTGCTCGTCACCGATACCGTGATGTTGCCGCTGGGACTTCGGCTCACGTTGTGGGCCCGCGCGCCCATCACAAACTCGATGCCTTCCTGGCCCAGCGCTGCTTGCAGGCTCCGACACACGTCGTCGTCCTCCCGTTCGAGCAGCTGCGGGGCCGCTTCCACGATGGTGACGTGGCTGCCGAAACGCCGGAACATCTGGCTAAACTCCAGCCCGATGTAGCCGCCGCCGAGGATGATAAGGTGCTCGGGCAGCTCCTTCAAATCGAGCAGCTGGGTGGTGGTGAGGTAGCCCGCATCGGCCAGCCCGCTGATGTCCGGGATGGCGGCGTGGGTACCCGTATTGATGAAAATGAGCGGAGCCGTTATGTCCTTCGTGCGGCCGTTGGCCAGCGTCACGTGCAGGGCGTGCGGCCCGGTGAAGGTAGCGTGGCCTTCCAAGAGCGTGATGTCGTGCGTCTGCGTCAGGCTGGCCCGGATGCCCTTGCGCATTTTGCTGATAACGGCATCTTTGCGTTCCACAGCGGCGGCCAAGTCAACTTTGAGTTGGGCGGCACCGGGGGGTTCGGGCGCGGCTACAGTGGCAGCGGTGCGCAGCTGGTGCAGACGCTCGGCGGTGGCCAGCAAGGTTTTGGTGGGCGAACAGCCATAGTTAATGCAGGAGCCGCCCAATCGGTTTTCTTCAATGAGGGCCACGTGCCGGCCGGCCTCGGCCAGGGCCGTAGCCAATGGGTTGCCGGCTTGGCCAGAACCGATAATAATGGCATCAAAAGCAGTAGCGGACATAAAAAACGCGGGAAGATGAGGGTACTGCCCTACATACGGCCGGGCTGGATAAATCGGCGGAGTGCTGGCGAAATTGCACGGTAGAATATTTTTGACGAGCCCACACCGCTGCCAAGTGCGGCAGAAACACGAAATTGCCGCATCAAGCGTTGGCTTGCCCACGCCGTTCCCGTTTCCCATCCTTATGAAGCACCTGTTGCGCCTCACGTTTCTGCTTGTCCTCGTTGGTCTCACGGGCTGTGCCTCGCTGTATTTTCCGCCGCCGCCCCACGCGCCGATGCTCACGCATCAGGGCGAGTTCTACGGGGCCGTGAGCACCAATCAGCACACCAATTACGCCCTGCAAGGAGCCTACGGCCTCACCAACCACTTGGCCGTGGCCGGCACTTTTTCCTCGCTGCACCGCAAAAAGTCCGACCGCACCGAGGACATCGACTTCGCCGAAGCCAGCCTTGGCTACTTCACCCGCCTGCCCGACAAGCGCGTGCTGGAGGTGTACGTGGGCGGCGGCGGCGGCGCTACCCAGCGCATCGAGCGCAACGACGAGCAACTCACCACCCGCAAGCTCAACGGCAGCTTGTCCAAAGTATTTGCCCAGGTGAACTACGCCCGCAAAAAGCGCGACAACATCCACCTCTTCAACCGCGACTTTCCCCTCACCTACGGCGCGGCCCTGCGCATGAGCTACATGCAGCTCAACAACTTCCGAATTGACGGCCTGGCCGCCCCCGGCGAAAGCAACGTCTTTTTCGAGCCCATCACCTTCACCCGCACCCAAATTGCCGGCCCAGTACAGTTGCAGATAATCAGCGGCCAGATTTTCGGCTTCCGGAATAACAAGTACCTGAAAGCCGCCAATTCAGTGTTTCAGGTAGGCATTGTTATTAATCTGGACAAGAATACCACGCTCGACGAGTAGTGCCAAAACAGCCTGTTCGGCACGGGCTAATGAGGCCCATCCAATCTATTCCACCTGATTAAAATCCGTGAAAAAACAACTACTCCTCCCGCCGTTCCTGTTGGCCGGCGCTTTGCTCAGCAGCTGCGCGGCCTTGTACGTGCCCACCACGCCCAGCACCCCACTGCTCGAAAAAGGCCAGGTAGAAGTCACAGCCGGCCTGCGCGGCTTGCGCTACGCGGAGGTGGGGGCGGCGTGGTCGCCCCTGCCGCACGTGTTGGTGACCGGCGAATTGGCTGCCGACATTGCCAAAAGCACCGCCAGCACCACCAACTCGCAGGGCGTCACCGAAAACTACAGTGATTCGCACCGCCAAGGTGGCATGGGCCTGGGCCTGTATCGGCCAACAAGTACCACCAGACGCACCTACCTGGCGGTAATGGGCGGCATCGGCTGGGGGCACACCAATTTTTTCGCTTTCGACGACTACAAGCCCGCTTCCGTATTTTTCCCGTTCCCATTGCCCACCCGTCAGGGAGTGTACGATGCTAAGTACCGCCGTTACTACGGGCAGCTATACCTGGCAAGCCCCCCGGACAACGACGGCCCGCAGTACGGGGCTTCCCTGCGCTCGGTGTGGGTCGACTACACCAAGCTGACCTATGCCGACCAGCCCATTGTGCCCAGCAACCGCCTTTTTGTGGAGCCATCCGTATTTCTGCGCTTCGGGCACGGCGCGTTGCGGTGGTACACCACGGCCGGCTATTCGCTACCCATCAACAGAGACCCCGCCAACCCCGCCAACGGGCGCACCTCGTCGCGCTCGTACCTGCTCAGCGGCGGCATTATCCTGCGGCCCGATTTGCTGAAGCGGCCCCGGGACTAGCGCCGGCTCAATACCTCGCAACAAGCCACCAAAAAAGCCCCAGCAGATGCCTTGTCCTTACCCAAATCTTTTTCCGCCTTCCCCTAGGTAACGCAAAGGCCCTTTTTTGCTGGCTGACCTTGCTTGGAAAGCGGCAAACCTGATAGGCAACCGCGCAAAAACGCCCTTCCAGCCATATGGCCGGAAGGGCGTTTGAGTTTTGGGTAAGGACAAGGCAGATGCCGAGGCTTTTTTTGTAACTGAAATAGCTGCTTTAAGCCGCAGCTTACTTGCCGCCCAGTACGCGCAGCATAGTGTCGCCAATCTCGGCGGGCGAATCCACGACGTGGATGCCGCACTCGCGCATGATGGCCATTTTAGCGGCGGCTGTGTCGTCGGCACCGCCCACGATGGCACCGGCGTGGCCCATGCGGCGGCCGGGAGGGGCCGTCTGGCCGGCGATGAAGCCTACGACGGGCTTCTTATTGCCGGTTTCTTTAATCCAACGCGCCGCTTCGGCTTCCATGCCGCCGCCGATTTCGCCAATCATCACGATGCCTTCGGTCTCGGGGTCGTTCATCAGCAATTCAATCGCCTGCTTGGTGGTGGTGCCGATGATGGGGTCGCCGCCGATGCCGATGGCCGTGGTCTGGCCCAAGCCGGCTTTGGTGAGCTGGTCAACGGCTTCGTAGGTCAGGGTGCCCGACTTTGAAACGATGCCGATTTTGCCTTTGGTGAAGATGAAGCCGGGCATGATGCCCACTTTGCACTCGCCGGCAGTCATCACGCCGGGGCAGTTCGGCCCAATCATCGTCACCGAGGGGCGCTCCGAGAGGTACTGCTTCACGGCAATCATGTCCTTGGTCGGGATACCTTCGGTGATGGTGATAATCACCTTGATGCCGGCATCGGCGGCTTCCATAATCGCGTCGGCGGCGAAAGCCGGGGGCACGAAAATGATGCTGGTGTCGGCCCCGGCCTTCGCTACGGCCTCGGCCACGGTGTTGAACACGGGACGGCCCAGGTGCTCGGAGCCGCCTTTGCCGGGCGTCACGCCGCCCACCACGTTGGTGCCGTACTCCATCATTTGCTGGGCGTGGAACGAGCCCTCGGAGCCGGTGAAGCCCTGCACGATAACCTTGGAATCTTTATTGACCAGAACGCTCATTCGGAGGTGTTTTTGGGAAATTGATGGAGTGGGAAAGCGGCCCGGACGGGCAACGGTGGTGCAAAAGTAGGGGATTTTGGGGCTAGGGCAAGGCAGAAGTTGGTTAATCCCCTGAACGTCATGCTGAGCGTGGCCAGAACGTCATGCTGAGCGTAGCCGAAGCATCTCTACCGCAGTAGCAATCAGATTTAGTTCAGCAGTAGAGATGCTTCGGCTGCGCGGACATCAGATAAGCATGACGTACTCTTTATTTCTTTCACCTCTTTCACGCCCTGCCCAACCCAACCCCGCCGCCTAAGTTCTTACCTTTGTACCACCACGCGAGAATCCCCACCCAACAATTTTCAATGTATTTCAATCACGTTATTGAGGCCGTCGGCCACACTCCCCTCGTCAAACTCAACAAAGTAACCGAGGGCATAAAAGGCACCGTACTGGCCAAGGTAGAGTATTTTAACCCCGGCAACTCGGTGAAGGACCGCATGGCCATCCGCATGATTGAGGATGCCGAAAAAGCGGGTCTTCTGCAGCCGGGCGGCACTATAATCGAGGGCACCAGTGGCAATACCGGCATGGGCCTGGCGCTGGCCGCCATCGCCAAAGGCTACAAAACGGTGTTCGTGATGAGCGACAAGCAGAGCAAGGAAAAGCAGGACATCCTGCGGGCCGTGGGAGCCGAAGTAGTGGTGTGCCCCGTGGACGTGGCCCCCGAAGACCCACGCTCTTACTACTCCGTAGCCCGCCGTCTCAGCCAGGAAACGCCCAATTCTTACTACCCCAACCAGTACGACAACCTCTCGAACGCCGCGGCACATTACGATACCACCGGCCCCGAAATCTGGGAGCAGACCGAGGGTAAAATCACCCACTGGGCGGCCGGAGTGGGTACGGGCGGCACCATTTCGGGCGTCAGCAAATACTTGAAAGAGCAGAACCCGGCCATCGTTTCCATTGGCCTCGACACCTACGGCTCGGTGTTTAAGAAGTACAAGGAAACCGGGATTTTCGACGAGAACGAAATCTACCCTTACAAAACGGAAGGCATTGGCGAAGATATTTTGCCCAAGAACGTGGACTTCGACCTGATTGATACCTTCATCAAAGTAACCGATGAGGACGCGGCCGTGATGACCCGCCGCTTGGCTAAAGAAGAAGGCCTGTTTGTGGGTTGGAGCTGCGGTTCGGCCGTTTTCGGCGCGTTAGAGTATGCCCGCGAACACCTTCAGGAAGGCGACACGATGGTCATTATTCTGCCCGACCACGGCACTCGCTACTTGGGCAAAATCTACAACGACGAGTGGATGCGCGCCCAGGGGTGGCTGGCCTAAGCCAACCGATTGGCGGTATGACTTCAGCGCTGTATCTTCGTAAAAGCTAGCTTAATAACTCCTGTCCCATGCCTGCAAATCTGAATCATATCGTTTTGGTGGATGACAACGAAACCACGAGTTTCCTGAACAACCGCCTGTTGGGCCGTTTAGCTGTAGCTGACCAGATTAGCACGTTTTCACGGGCTGATGAGGCGTTTGAGCAAATCTGGGGCGGCGAGAGCAGCGGAATTAACCCCACGCCCGACCTGGTATTCGTGGACCTGAAGATGCCCGGCATCTCCGGTTTCGAGTTCCTGGAGCTGTACAACGCCCTGCCCCAACTCGTGCAGGACCGCACGGTGATGGCCGTGCTCACCACCTCCATGCACGGAGCCGATACCGCTCGCGTGGCCCAGTACCCCAACGTGGAATACCTGACCAAGCCCCTCACCGAAGAAAAAATGCAGAAGCTGCTGGAAAAGCGCTTCCAATAAGGGCCAACGAATAACACCAGAACGTCATGCTCATCTGGCGTCCTTCCTTTAGTGCCTTTGCAGAACCGTTCTAAAGCTTGTCCAGCGCCCGGAAAATGCCGGTCTTTTTCTGCTTGATGAAAATGTAGCGCACCGAAACCGCGGTGGGAAACCGATTCCAGTCGGCTGAGCCGTATTCGATGGTTGGCTTAAAATCGATGGCCAGCACGAAGGGCAGAAAGGCGACTTTGTATTCGGCTCCGATAATGCCGTCGAAGCCCCAGAACTGGCCGTCGTCGCGGTGGCGGCCGTAGTGCCCGCCCGCGCCGAAGTAATAGTTTAGGCTGGGGCCGAGAATGCCGAAGTGCCGCTCGGCCAGTAGCGTGACGCTGCGCTCGCGGGGCGCAAACATAGCGAGGCCTTCCAGCGTGGTTTTGGGCAGTACCAACTGCTGAATGGTAAGCCCATAGCTGCCCCCGCCGCTGCGGACGCCCGCCGCCGTGCGGTATTTCTGGCCGGCGACCGGCAGGGCCAGGACAATCAGTAGGAGCGAGAATCCCCAGCGCGTGATGTGGTCTTGGAGAACCTGCGGAGGCAATGGAATCGAACGAAGCAAGGGCATATGGAAAGGTTTCAGGCAAGTGGGCAAGCGGTTCTGCCTCACCCTGATTGGCTGATACGCTACAAAAGCTGCAAAAATTGCCTTTGCATTCGGCAAATTGATAATAACTATCTATTCCACGGCGTCCACGAAGGCGAATTGCTGACCATCAAATAAGCCTTTGTCGCTCAGTTTCAGACTCGGAATTACCAGCAGCGCCATAAAGGAGAGCGTCATAAACGGCGCACCCAGCGGCGAGCCCAACTGCTTGGCCAGCGCATCGACGGCGGCGTAGGCGGCGGCTACGTCGGGCCCGGGCTGGTCCGACATCAGGCCGGCTACGGGCAGCGGGACCAGGATTTCCTGCCCATCGGCTCCCACGGCGGCCAGGCCGCCTTTGGCCTGGATGACCAGGTTCACGGCGCGGGCCAGGCTTTCGTCGTCGCAGCCCACGGCGGTGATGTTGTGCGAGTCGTGGCCCACGCTGCTGGCCAGCGCGCCGTGCGTCAGCCCAAAGCCGCGAATGAAGGCCACGGCGGGGGCCACATGCGGCTGGTAGCGGTTGATAACGGCCAGCTTGAGCACATCGTCGGGTACGTTAGCTACAACTAAGCCATTTTCGACGGTGGCAGGCAAGTCGACGCGGGCCGTGATGAGCTGGCCATCGAAGCACTCGATGACGCGCAGCGTGGGCTGGCCGGTGGGCGCAGCTAGCTGAAAGTCGGCAGCCGTCACGGGCTGGGCGTGGAAGTTATTGACCACCGCAATGGGCGCGGCGGGCAATAGCGACCGGCCATTTTCAGCCACTAGCTGGCCGTTGAGGTAGGTTTGCTGCACGGCGAAATCCCGCAGGTCGGTCACCACGATAAAGTCGGCGGGGTCGCCTTCGGCCAGCAGGCCCACGGGCAGGTTGTAGTGCTTCACGGGGTTCACGCAGGCCACGCGCAGGACGTGGAACACGTCGTTGCCGAGGGCCACGGCGCGTTGCACCAATTGGTTGATGTGGCCGAGCAGCAGCGTATCGGGGTGCTTGTCGTCGGAGCAGAACATCAGGTTGGCGTAATGCTTGGGCAGCAGTTCGATGAGGGCATCGAAGTTGCGGGCAGCCGAACCCTCGCGGATGAGGATTTTCATGCCCACGGCCAGCTTATCCAGGGCTTCGGCGGCGGTGAAGCACTCGTGGTCGGTGCTGATGCCGGCGCTGGCGTAGTGGGCCGCGTCGTTGGCGCGCAGGCCAGGGGCGTGGCCGTCTACGGGGCGGCCGGTGGCGTGGGCCAGGGCAATTTTGGCCATCACGTCGGGGTTGCGGTGCAGCACGCCGGGCCAGTTCATCATCTCGGCCAGGTAGCCGATTTTGGGGTTTTCGAAGAGCTTTGCGATGTCGGCAACCGTGATTTGGGCCCCGGCCGTTTCAAAGGGCGTGGCCGGCACGCAGCTCGGCGCGCCAAAGCAGAACTTAAAAGGCGAATGGCTGGCGTTTTCCAGCATAAATTCTACCCCGGCTACGCCCAGCACGTTGCCAATTTCGTGCGGGTCGCTCACCGTGGCTACGGTGCCGTGCGTCACGGCCAGGCGGGCAAACTCGGTGGGCACCAGCAGCGAGCTTTCGACGTGCACGTGGGCATCCACGAAGCCGGGCAGGGCGTAGGGCAGAGCCGCATCGGGGGCAATAGCTCCGGTGGGCACGATGCGGGCAATGCGCCCGGCCTCGACGTGGATGGTGGCCGGCTGAATGGAACGGGCAAAGACGTCGACGACGTTGGCGGTGAGCGTGAAAGAAGCAGTCATGCGGTTGATGAAAAAGCAAAAGCCGGTAAGCGGGGCCGCAAAGAACCTTAACTTTGAGTAAAATGACCTGGCTATGAGAAAATCTTTGTCGTGGCTGCTCACGCTGGCGCTGCTGCTGACTTTGGGCGGCAGCCTGCTGAGTGGCTGTGCCCGCCGCACCGCGCAGCAGAAAAAAACTTCGTGGTACAAGAATCACAGCGGCGGCAAATCCGTGCCCTGCCCCTGCGGACATTAGCCGGCAAGCTTAAGCTGGAGACCGCCAAAAGGCCGGAACGGCTGAGAAAAGCGTTGCCCGCCGTGTTTTAACTCTTAACCCTGTTTAATGTCCGACACCACTCCCACGCCCCTCGATTCCATCAATACCGCCGCCGAGAAAGTCCGGCAGCAGCTCAAGCTGGAAGCCTTCGATGCCGAAGGTGTGGCCCACCTGGCCAATTTTATTCAGGCGCAGCGGGGCCTGTTGGCGGCAGACGAGCGACCGGGCATCGTCATGGCGCTGGGCTGCTTTCTGGGGCAGTGCCTGGTGCAGGTGTACCGGGGCGAATGGGGTACCGGGCGCGACAAAACGACGGGCGTGGGACTGGCCGGCCGATTTTTTTTCAACCCCTTTTATTTAGTCGATGCGCAACTGAATGAGGGAGAAAGCGCGTCGGTAGCGGCCTTTTTTGCCTCAGTGCCGGACCGGTTACGGACGCCGCCCGCGGCGCGTAAGAGTTGGATTTCGTAATCTTGCGGGGCCAATGGCCGCCCGCGTCGTTATGAAACAACTCGTTATCGCCATTGATGGTTACTCTTCCTGTGGCAAAAGCACCACTGCCAAAGCCGTAGCCGCCGCGCTGCACTATGCCTACGTGGACACCGGGGCCATGTACCGCGCCGTCACCCTACACCTGCTCGAGCACCAGATTCCGTTCGATGACCTGGGCCGCGTCGAAGCTGCGCTGCATGAGCTTACCATTAGTTTTCGCCGCAACCGCCGCACGGGCCGCAACGAAGTGTTTCTGAACGGCGTGAACCGCGAGGACGACATCCGCCAGATGGTCATTTCCAATTCCGTGAGCGAGGTTTCGGTCATTGTCATGGTGCGGCACGCCATGGTGGCCCAGCAGCAGCGCATGGGCCGCAGGCGCGGCGTGGTGATGGACGGGCGCGACATTGGCACCACTGTTTTTCCCGACGCCGAAGTCAAGGTGTTCATGACGGCCGACGTGGTGGTGCGGGCCCAACGCCGCCAGGTTGAACTTGCCGGGAATGGGGAGCAGGTGGCCCTCGACGACATCATCGAGAACCTGCGCAAGCGCGACCACCTCGACTCGACCCGCGCCGAAAGCCCCCTGCGCCGCGCCGCCGACGCCGTGCTGCTCGACACCACCCACTTGGTGATTGACGAACAGGTTGATTTTGTGCTGGAAAGGGTGTCGGCCGCGCTCTTCGCGCCGCAGGGGTAAGCGAGGCCTACAGATTCAGAAACTCTTTGATTTTCGGGCGTGCCAGCAGCTTAGCCAGGAGCAGCAGGATGCCGCTTACTTTGAGAACGGGGGCGGCCAGTAAAATCTCGTGGCCGCCGGCCCAGTGCTCAATGGTGAACAAGCCGCCGATGACATCGCCGCAGAGGCCGAGGGCATAGAGAATAAGCGCGTGTCTGGCTTTCATAACAACTGAGTGAGTGGCAAATATGTGATTTTTGAGCGGCAGTTGGTCAGAAACTGGAGGGCATAATGAGAGGAGAAAGGCCAAAAAGTTGGGCGCACATTTGCTAAGGGCACCCTTGCCACACGCTAAACCTTACCTTTGCTTCGGCGAACTACTCGACGCCGCAGTGGTGTTAAACTCACAGCATGAAGGTTACGATTGATAAAAATTCCGGCTACTGCTTCGGCGTAGAATTCGCCATTCAGATGGCTGAGGACGAGTTGGCCCAGGGCCAGCAGCTCTACTGCCTCGGCGATATAGTGCACAACCGCATGGAAGTGGAGCGCCTGCACCAGCAGGGCCTGCGCATCATCGACCGTGAGCAGCTGGCCCAGCTACACGACTGCAAGGTGCTCATCCGGGCCCACGGCGAGCCGCCCGAAACGTACCAATTGGCCCTGGAAAATAACCTGGAGCTCATTGATGCCAGCTGTCCGGTGGTGCTCAAGCTGCAAAACCGCGTGAAGCACGCCTTCGACCTAAGCCAGCGCCAGAACGGCCAGATTGTGATATACGGCCAGCCCGGCCACGCCGAAGTGGCTGGCCTCACGGGCCAGACCGGCAACCGCGCCATCATTGTAATGAACGAGGCCGACCTCGACCAGATTGATTTCGCTCGGCCCGTCACCCTGTTCAGCCAAACCACTAAAAGCACGGCCGGCTTCTACAAGATGAAGGCCTTGATGGAGGCTCGCATCCAGGCCGCCGGCGGCACGCTGGATAGTTTTGATGCCAACGACAGCATTTGTCGGCAGGTGAGCAACCGCGAGCCGGCCCTGGCCCGCTTCGCCACCGAGCACGACGTGGTGCTCTTCGTGAGCGGCCGTAAAAGCTCCAATGGCAAGGCCTTGTTTTCGGTGGTGAATGGCGTGAACCCGCGCAGCTATTTTATCGAAAACGAGAGCGAAGTAGAGGATGCCTGGTTGGCTGGCGCAACGTCGGTGGGCATCTGCGGCGCTACCAGCACTCCGCTGTGGCTGATGCAGCAGGTGGCCGGGCGGATAGAAAACGTGGGCGAACTGGCATAAGCCGTCAGGGTTTATCTTTGGGAATTGCCTTTTCCACTATTGATGAACTCACGACTACTATTAGCCACGTTGGTGGCACTGGCTACTGCTGGCCACGCCAACGCGCAGGAATCGGTTATTGCTGCTGCCACTCCAGCTACTTCGGGGCCGGTAGTAGCTCCTGCTCCCATTGCCGTTGATGATTCGCTGACGGCGGCCATTGGCACCAGCTACCTGGACAACAGCATCAGGGGTTTTGGCAAAGCGGAAATTCTGGGGCCGGACGGCAAGAAGCACTTTGTCTGGATTCCCATTAATCTGATGGGCTTCAACAAATACCTGCCCTTCCACCGGCACGAGGAAGACCTGAAGCGGTTCGGCCGCGAACCATTCAGCATTGATGTGGACAAGGTGCAGTCCATTAAGCTCAACGGCCTATATCAGGAGCACATGGTTCTGAAAGGCAAGCGCAAGCACCTGATTGCTACGCGCGTGGTGAATGGCCCGGTGGAGCTGTTTAACTACACCGAAATGGTGCAGAGTGGCGCTGTGATGGTCCCAGTTGGTGGCGTGGCCGGTGCGATGGTGATGGGGGGCCTCGGGCTAGGTGCCTATCCCAACCGAAGCTGGTACCTGCGCCGGCAAGGCAGCGACCTGATTAAAGTGGAGCGAGTCGGATTTATTGCCCAAATGACTGCCTACTTCCACGACGACCCCGAACTAGTGGCGGCCCTGCGTGCAAGCAAGCTGCACTACCGCGAAATGGTGAAAGTGGTGCAGGGCTACAATGAATACCTGACCCGCCCGGGCGGAACCCACTAGCTCACGCTACGGCTGCAATTCCTGCTCATACAGCCGCCGGCTTTCCTCATCGAAGGCCACGAACATTACCGTTTGGGGAAACTCGTGCGCCGCCAGCCACTGCCGCACATCGTGCACGGCAATGGTGGCGGCTTCTTTTTTGGGGTAGCCGTAGATGCCGGTGCTGATGCCTGGGAAGGCCACGCTGGCCAACTCGTGCTCGGCGGCGAGGCGCAGGCTGTTGCGGTAGCAGTGCGCTAGCAGCTCGGGCTCGCCCTTGTGGCCGTCGTT
This sequence comes from Hymenobacter frigidus, assembly GCF_014640435.1. Lineage (GTDB taxonomy): Bacteria > Bacteroidota > Bacteroidia > Cytophagales > Hymenobacteraceae > Hymenobacter > Hymenobacter frigidus. The sequence continues at coordinate 19,528 of NZ_BMGY01000048.1, forward strand.
CCAGACCGGGCCCACGGTGTAACGTACGTGCTGGTGAACTGCGGCCTCTGGGTGACTTGGGCCCTGACCGACCGGCACCACGACGGCGGGCTTCCCTGGCCCATCTGGTCGACCGTATTCTGGGGTATTGGCGTGGTGATGAGTGGTCTGGGGGCCTACGGCGATTTTGGCCGGCCGCAACGCACGCAGCGCCAATACGAGCGGCTGGTGCGCGAGCAGGGCATCAACAATCCGGGCCGCTACGCGTAGCAGTGCAACCTTCGGCGGCGGCAGGCAGTTTGTGCGGGTATGATGAATAACCTCATGCACCTGCTGGCCCCGCTGCTGGCCGCGCCGCTGCTGCTGGCTGCTGGCCCGGCTCCAACCAGGAAAGAAGCTCCTGCCGCTACGCTTGCTGCCACCACGGCCCAGGCCAACTTGGCCAAAATCAAGCTGCCCGCCGGCTTCCGCATCAGCTATTTTGCCCAGAACGTGCCCGGCGCACGCGAGCTGGCCGTGGGTCCCGACGGCACCGTGTACGTGGGCACCAACGCCCAGGGCACCAAGGGCAAAGTGTATGCCCTGCCCGACAAAAACCGCGACGGCAAGGCCGACGCCGTGCTCACCATTGCCACGGGCCTGAACGCGCCCAATGGCGTGGCCGTGCGCCAGGGTAGCCTGTACGTGGCTGAAATCAACCGTATCACGCGCTTGGATAACATCGCGGCCAAGCTGAAAACCCCGCCCAAGCCGGTGGTGGTCTACGATAAGCTGCCCGATAACGCCTGGCACGGCTACCGCTACATCGCCTTCGGGCCCGATGGCCTGCTGTACGTGCCGGTGGGCGCGCCCTGCAATTCCTGCGAGCCCGAACAGCCCATTTTCGGCACCATCAATCGCATGAAAGCCGATGGTACGGGCTTCCAGAATATTGCCACGGGGGTGCGCAACACGGTGGGTTTCGACTGGCACCCCAAAACCAAGGAACTGTGGTTTACCGACAACGGCCGCGACATGCTCGGCGATAACCTGCCCTCCGATGAGTTGAACCGCCTGGCTAAGCCCGGCCAGCACTTCGGCTTCCCGTATTTCTTCGCCGGCGATGTGGCCGACCCCGAGCTGAGCGCCGGCAAAACGGACGACATGTACACCAAGCCCGCCCAAAAGCTGGGGGCGCACGTCGCCGCGCTGGGCATGAAGTTTTACACCGGCACCAAATTTCCGGCTCAGTACCGCAGCCAGATTTTCATCCCCGAGCACGGCTCCTGGAACCGCAGCAAAAAGAGCGGCTACAAGATTTCAATGGTGAAGCTGGATGCCGCCGGCAAAGCCACCACCGGCTACCAAACCTTTGCCGAGGGCTGGCTGCAAGGCCAGGAAAGCTGGGGCCGCCCGGTGTGCCTGCTGGTGCTGGCCGACGGCTCGATGCTGGTGAGCGACGACCAGGGCGGGGCCGTATTCCGGATTTCTTACGGCGGGTAAGGAGGTGAGAACGTCATGCCGAGCGTAGCCGAGGTATCTCGCGTGCATCGTTGAACGATTGAGTCACTCCCCCACGCGAGATGCCTCGACTGCGCTCGGCAGGACTTTCTTTTCAACCCATTACCTCACCCCACCGCCTATATTCACTTCATGAAACGTCCCCTTAAGCGCCTGTTGGGCCGCCGCGAGCTTGTCGACTTTCCCGCCTTCGCGCTGGGCGGAGTCGAAGCTAAGGTCGATACGGGGGCCTACACCAGCGCCATTCACTGCACCGATATCCACGTGGAAGTAGCGGGCCGGCCGCGGCCCGTGCTCACGGTGCGCCTGCTCGACCCCGGCCACGCCGACGCCGACGGGCGGGCGCTGACATTCACCGAATTTGCTCTGCGCGACATCCGTTCGTCGAACGGCGAAGTGCAGGAGCGGTACGTCATTCGGGCGGTGGTGCGGCTTTATGGGGAAGATTTTGAGGTGGATTTTTCATTATCCGACCGCTCCGACATGAAATACCCGGTGTTGCTGGGTCGCAGCCTGTTGCGGCAGGGCCGCTTCGTAGTCGACGTGGCCAAACGCAACCTTTCCTACAAGTCGCTGGCCCCGGCGGCCGCCCGCCGCGTCCGGCCCTGACTATTTTTGCAGGGCGATGGGCTGATGAAGCTGTTTCGGTAATTCGCTCCGGTTGACCGACTTTTTGAATTGGTAAATAGTTTCAGCAGTTCGCCAACGTACCACTCCTCCGCCCTTCCTCCTTTCACCACCCACCAATTCACCACCCAGATGAAACTGGCAATTCTCTCGCGTGAGCCGAAATCCTACTCCACCCAACGGCTGGTGGCGGCGGCCGAGCTGCAAGGGCACGAAGCAGTGGTCATCGACCATTTGCAGTGCAATCTGGTGCTGGAAAAGGGGCACCCGGGCATCATCTACCACGGCCAGCCGCTGGTAGGGTTCGATGCCATTATTCCGCGCATTGGGGCCTCGGTCACGTTCTACGGCACGGCCGTGGTGCGCCAGTTCGAGATGATGAAAGTGCGCACCGCCGTGGACAGCCAGGCCATTGTGCGCTCGCGCGACAAGCTGCGCTCGATGCAGATATTGAGCCGCGCCGGCGTGGGTATGCCCAAAACGGCCTTCACCAACAACTCTGCCGATGTGCCCGCCATGATTAGCCAGGTGGGCGGCGCGCCCGTCATCATCAAGCTGCTGGAAGGTACGCAGGGCCTGGGCGTGGTGCTGGCCGAGTCGGTGAAAGCCGCGCAATCGGTGATTGAGGCGTTCCATAACCTCAAGGCCCGCATCATCGTGCAGGAGTTCATCGCCGAAAGCAAAGGGGCCGACCTGCGCGCTTTCGTGGTCGACGGCGAAGTAGTGGGGGCCATGAAGCGCCAGGGCAAGGAGGGGGAATTCCGCTCGAACCTGCACCGGGGCGGCGTGGGCACGCTGGTCAAGCTCACCCGCGCCGAAAAAGCCGCCGCCCTGCTGGCCACCAAGGCGCTGGGCCTGGGCATTGCGGGCGTCGATATGCTGCAAAGCAAGCGCGGCCCGCTGGTGCTCGAAGTAAACTCCTCGCCCGGCTTGGAGGGCATCGAAAAAGCTACCCAGCAGGATATTGCCGGCCGCATCATAGAATACACCACCATCTTGGCAGGCCGCAAAAAGCCCAAACCCAAAACTAAAAAAGAGACGGAGCAAGCCGTGGATGCGCAGTCGGACGTGCCAACCGGCAAGTAGATATGGAATAATTATCTGCTCTTCATGCCCGACGCTGCTGTTCCGTTTTACCTCAATGGCCTCACCATAAAGCCTGGCGAGCGGGTTCTCACGCGCCTCGTAATTTCGAAATTGCCTTCGGGCACCGTGATTGATGTGCCGGTGCACGTGCTGCGCGCCATTGAGCCCGGCCCCACGCTGCTGCTGATGGGCGGCATGCACGGCGATGAAGTGAACGGCATCGAAACCATTCGGCGGCTGGTGCGGCGCGAGATGCTGACGCCGCTGCGGGGCAGCATCATTGCCATTCCCATCCTCAATATTTACGGCTTTCTGAATTTTAGCCGCGACGTGCCCGATGGCAAGGACGTGAACCGCTCGTTTCCGGGGTTTCCACGCGGGTCGCTGGCCGGGCGGGTGGCCCACCGCTTCATGCGCGAAATTATGCCGCTGATTGACTACGGCATTGATTTTCATACCGGCGGGGCCCAGCGGGCCAACTTCCCGCAGGTGCGCTGCCAACTGGGCGTCGACCCGGCGGTAGACGCCATGGCGGCGGCTTTTGCGGCCCCGTTCACGCTGCACGCGGGGCTGCGGCCCGGCTCCTTGCGCGAGGCGGCGCAGGGTCTGGGCAAGCGCATCATCGTGTACGAAACCGGCGAGAGCCTGCGGCTCGATGAGGCTGGTATTGAGGAGGCGCTGGCGGGCACGCTGCGGGTGATGCACCATTTGGGCATTGGGCCGGCCGCGCCGCCACCGGCCCGGCCGGGCATCATTTGCCGGCGGCATACCTGGCTGCGGGCGCGGTTTGCGGGGCTATTTCGGGCCCATGTCGAGAACGGGCAGTTTATAGAGAAGGGCCAGATTTATGGCTCCGTGGCCGACCCCTACGGGCAGCAGGCCGTGCGGCTGGAGTCGCCGGTGAGCGGCTACGTCATCGGCCTGAACTACATGCCCGTGGTGAACCAGGGCGATGCGCTGCTGCACATTGCCGTGCCGGAATGACGCGGCTTGCTGGTTAAAAGAACGTCATGCCGAGCGTAGCCGAGGCATCTCGCGTGGAGCAGTAACCCAATCGTTAGCTCCGCTGACCTTCGGTTGAACGGTGCGGGCGAGATGCCTCGGTCTCTGCTTGATGCGCAGAATGCTCGGCATGACGGCCTTTATTCAGGAATAACCACACTGTTCAAACCCATGGACTTCTCTTTTGAAGCCGGGCGCGTGCGGCTCCGCAACCTGCGCCCGGCCGACTTGCCGGATTTTGCCGCCTACCGCGCCGACCCGAACGTGGCTCGCTTCCAGGGGTTCGACCCGTATACCGAAGCTGAGGCGGCTGCTTTCATTGCCGGGCAGGCCGGGGCGGCGGTGCCGGCCGCGCCGGGCAACTGGGTGCAGCTGGCCATTGCCCGCGCCGATGATGACCAGCTGTTGGGCGACTGCGCCCTGCACCGCTACGCCCACGAGCCCCGGTTTGGCGAAATGGGCATCACGCTGGCCCCGCGCTGGCAGGGTCAGGGCTACGCGCAGGCCGCGTTGCGGGGCCTGCTTCGCTACTGCTTTTTGGAACTGAGCATGCACCGGATGCTGGCCCTGGCCGACACGCGCAACCTGCCGTGCGTGGCGCTGCTGGAAAGCGTAGGCCTGCGCCGCGAAGGGCATTTTCGGCACAATGGCTGGTACAAGGGCGAATGGTGCGACGAGTACCAGTACGCGTTGCTGGCGTCCGAATGGGCCGCGCCGCGCTAGCTGGGGCCGGCGGTTTACTTTTGCGAATTATTCACTTGCTGTTTCCATGAAAAACCCTCTTCAGTTAACCATTAACATTGTGCTGGCGCTGGCCGTGGCCGGGCTCTATTTCCTGCATTTCAACCAAAAAGTAGCCGCCCCGGCCATTGCCACCGACAAATCCGTGGCCGTGCTGGCTTCGCCGGATATGAACACGGCCACCGACACGGCCGCCATGGCTGTAGCTGAAACCACCGAAACCACCGAGCCCGCTACGACGACCACCGTTGCAACCCCCGCCACCAGCGGCAGCTTCGATGGCAAGATTGCCTACGTGGAGTCGAATAAGATGCTGGACGGCTACCAGGGCATGAAAGACGCCCGCAAAGCCTTTGAGGGCAAAGCTCGTGGCTGGGAGAAGCAAAATCAGAACATGCTGGCCAGCTTCAAAGCCGCCGTGGAAGCCTACCAGAAGCAGGCCTCCACTCTGACCGACCAGCAGCGCGCTGCTACCGAGCAGAAGCTGCAGGCGCAGCAGCAGCAGGTGGCCCAACAGCAGCAGCAGCTCCAGGGCCAGGCCCAGGAGGAGGAAGCCAAGCTGACCCAGAACGTACTCAGCAGCGTGAATAAAAAGGTGGAAGCCTACGGCAAAGCCCGCGGCTACAAGCTGATTCTCATTGCCGCTCCCAGCGGTACCATCGCCTACGGCGAGAAGAATCTGGACATTACCACGCCCGTGCTGGCCTACCTGAACGCCGAGTACCGCAAGAAGTAAATCCTGCGGGTTGATTGGCAGACGGTCGTAATGGAACGTCATGCTCATCTGGCGTCCGCGTAGTCGAAGCATCTCTCCCGCGCCGCTTGTCATGCTGACGAAGGAAGCATCCTATCACCGCTGAACAATTCGTTGTCGCGTGATGAGGTCCTTCGTCTCTGCTTAAATCGCAGAATGCTCAGGATGACAGGTGGCGCGGGAGAGATGCTTCGACTACGCGGACGCCAGATGAGCATGACGTTCTTTTTTTTGCTGGCCCAGACAACCCCGAGCCCCAAATTGCCTCTCCAATAAAAATGTCCTTTCTGCCGTTGGGGGCATGTTCTTTCCACACCTTTTTTACTGCATGAAAACACTTTTCCGCACGGCCGCGCTTAGCAGCGTGGTGCTTCTGAGTGCCGCTACCGCTGCTCAGGCGCAACAAAATAACCGGTTCACCATCAGCGGTTACGTGCGCGATGGGGCCACCGGCGAAAGCCTGCCCGGCGTGGCCGTGGTGCACCCGGCCAGCGGCCAGGGCACCACCACCAACACCTACGGCTTCTACTCGCTCACGCTGGCCCCGAGCACCGATTCGGTGAAGCTCCTGGTATCGGCGCTGGGCTACGAGCGGCTGCGGTTGGCCCAGCCGGCCGGCCGCAGCTTCACCCGCGACTTCCGCCTGAAAGCGTCCTTGGCCGAGCTGGCGGGCGTGGAAGTGGTGGGCAGTCGGGAAGAAAAAATAGCCGAAAGCACCCGCATGGGCACCATCAACGTGCCCGTGGCCCAGATTAAGCTGCTGCCCGCGCTGTTCGGCGAAACCGACGTGCTGAAGGTGCTGCAGCTGCTGCCGGGTGTGCAGGGTGGGGGCGAGGGCAGCAGCGGCCTGTACGTGCGCGGCGGCTCGCCCGACCAGAACCTGATTCTGCTCGATGGCACGCCGGTGTACAACGCCTCGCATTTGTTCGGCTTTTTCTCGGTGTTTAATGCCGACGCCATCAAAAACGTGGAGCTGATTAAGGGCGGGTTTCCGGCGCGGTACGGCGGGCGGCTGTCGTCGGTGGTCGACATCACCATGAAGGAAGGCAACATGCAGAAGCTGCACGGCGAGGGCGCCATTGGCATCATTGCCTCGCGCCTCACGCTGGAAGGCCCGATTAAGAAGGACACGGCCTCGTTCATCTTCTCGGCCCGCCGCACCTACATCGATATTCTGGCCCGGCCGCTCATCAAGGCCAACGCCGACGGGCTGGTGGCCGGCTACTATTTCTACGACCTCAACGGCAAGCTGAACTGGAAAGTGGGGGCCCGCGACCGCCTCTACCTGAGCGGCTACAACGGCTACGACGAGTTTTACGCCAACGACGAAACCACGAAAGGTGAGGAGTACTCCAAGCAAAAAAGCTCGCTGGGCTGGGGCAACCGCACGGCCGCCCTGCGCTGGAACCACATCGTGAACGACCGGCTGTTCCTAAACACCCACTTCACCTACACGCGCTACCAGTTCAATGTGGGCATCGAGCAGGACGACCGGTTTCGGGAAAACGGCCAGCTGCGCAACGAGAAGTTCTCGCTGAACTACCTGTCGAACATTCAGGATTTGAGCGTGAAGTCGGACTTCGACTACGTGCCCAACCCCAACCACTACATCCGCTTCGGCGGGCAGTACATCCGGCACCTGTTCCGGCCTGGCGCGCTGCAAACCGACGGCAGCTCCGACCCCACCCAGAACCGGGCCACCGGCCGCCGTATTTCGGCCGACGAAGCCAGCGTGTACGCCGAAGACGACATGAAGGTGACCGACCGCCTAAAGGTGAACGTGGGCCTGCGCGTAAACAATTTCCTGGTCGATAAAAAGCTGTATCCGTCCATCGAGCCGCGCCTGGCCGCCCGCTTCCTGCTCACCGAAGAATGGGCCCTGAAGGCCGCCTACGCCCGCACCACGCAGTACGTGCACCTGCTCACGAACAGCGGCGTGGGCCTGCCCACCGACCTGTGGGTGCCCGCCACGGCTAAAATCAAGCCCCAGACGGCGCAGCAGTTTAGCCTGGGCGCGGCCCGCAACCTGCGCTTCCACGACGAGGATTTTGAGCTGAGTCTGGAAACCTACTACAAGCCCATGAACAACCTGATTGAGTTCAAGGAAGGGGCCGACTTTGTGGGAACTTCCGACGATGGCTACGAGAACAAAATCACGAGCGGCCAGGGCTGGGCCTACGGGGCCGAGCTGTTTCTGCAGAAGAAAACCGGCAAAACCACCGGCTGGATTGGCTACACGCTCTCGTGGAGCAACCGCCGCTTCACGGAGCTGAACCAGGGCCTGCTTTTTCCTTACAAGTACGACCGCCGACACGATTTCAAGTTGGTCGTCATCCACGAATTCAGCCCCCGGCTCACGCTCTCGGGCACGTTCGTGTACGGCACCGGTCAGGCCGTGACGCTCTCGCAGGGCCGCTACGCGCTGGGCCCTTTCGACACGTTTGAGGACTACGGCACCCGCAACAGCTACCGCATGGCCGCCTACCACCGCCTGGACCTCGACCTGAGCCACACCAAGAAGAAGCGCTGGGGCGAAGTCGTGAACAGCTTCAGCGTGTATAATGCCTACAACCGCCGGAATCCCTACTTTATTTACCTGGGCCGCGCGGCGGACAGCAACGACCTGAGCTACCGCCAGGTGTCGTTGTTTCCCATTTTGCCCTCGTTCAGCAAAACGTTTCGGTTTTAACGCCTCAGCCCCAGTATGAAACGCCTTCCCCTCACCATACTCCTCGCCGCTCTGGCTCTGGCCGGCTGCGAAACCACCGTGAACCTGCCCGAGCCGCCGCACACGCCCCGCGTGGCGCTGCTCTACACGCTCACCACCGCCCCGCAGGACTCGTCATTCAGGGAGCTGTATAACCAGCGGCAGCTCTACATCAGCAACAGCCAGCGCGTGTTCGACACCCGCGAGCCCACGGGCCGGGCCGATGCCACCGTGGAGCTGCGCGACGCCGCCGGCGCGGTAGTAGAGCGCTACCGGCACCTGCTCAGCGGGGGCCAGATTCGTGGTTCCTACCGGCCGGTGCTGGGGTTCCGGCCCCAGGTGGGCCAGCGCTACACGCTGCGCGCCAGCCTGCCCGGCCTCGAAACCGCCGAAAGTACCCTCACCATGCCCACGCCGGCCGTGGTGGAAAGCGGCACCTACGTCGACCGCACCGCTTCGGGTCCCAACCCCGGCTCCAACGTGTATAGGGGCCGGCTGAATCTGGTGATTCAGGACAACCCCGACGCCGCCAACTATTACCTGGCCTTTGCCCGCGCGCTCGACCAGCAGGGCCGGCCCGGCGGGTGGTCGGTGCTGGATGTGGACTACGAAAGCCAGAGCAGCAGCGTGAGCATCGGGCAGTTCCAGCTGTCCAGCCCGCAGCAGCAGTACAGCATCTACCCCTTCGCCGATACCGACGTGAACGGCCAGCGCATCTCCCTCAGCACCGATGTGCGTTTCTACAGCAACTGCTTCCAGGGCACCTGCCCGCCTCCGGGCTACATCGAAGTGCACGTGAGCAGCATCACGCCCGAGGCCTATAACTTCTACCTCTCGCGTCGCCGCTACTACGACAGCGACGGCAACCCCTTCGCCGAGCCCGCGCCGCTGGCGTCGAACGTGCGTTCCGGCTACGGCTTGTTTGGCGGGGCCACTGATGTGACCTACCGCATCCGGATTTTCTAGCGCGGAAGCGAAGTGGCGCGAGCTTTTAGTTCGCGTCCCCGCGCCGTCGAAGTCATCCGGCCGGCCGGGTATCCGCACCAAAATCAATCACGGGTTTTGCCCGGCGCTTCAGCGCCCGGACTAGAGCGTGAGGACAATCAAAAATTTATTTATTTACCTAAGCCAATCTAGCGTAGCACCAATATGCCAAAAGGCGAGGAAGGAAACGGCGGTTTTTTCGTAGCGGGTGGCTAGGCGGCGGTATTGCTTGAGGCGGCCAAAAAAGCGCTCGACTTTGTTGCGGTCGCGGTAGGTTTCTTCGTCCATTGCCAAGGGTTCTACCCGGTTGGGATGGCTGGGAATGACGGCTTCGATGCCTTTTTCGGTGCAATAGGCGCGGGTTGCGTCGCTGTCGTAAGTCGTGTCGGCCAGCACTTTGCCCGGCTCTAGGTCCGCCAGCAAGGGCAGCGCCTGCGGGCTGTCGCCCGCCTGGCCTTCGGTCGCAATCAGACGCACGGCGTTGCCCAGCGACTCAACGCAGGCGTGAATTTTGGTGCCGATGCCCCCGCGGCTGCGTCCGAGGCACTCGGTGGCGGCGTTGCTTTTTTTTGGCCCGCTGAATGCTGGTGCGCC
>NZ_BMGY01000049.1 GCF_014640435.1 Hymenobacter frigidus
CCTTGAAAAACAGGTACGCCGACCTGACCAAAGTAACAACGCAAAACTAAGTTGTCAGACCACTAGCAGGCATTGGTGTTTATGCTTTGCAGAAGGAGCCGTTTCCGTGCCGAACCAGTTTTGGCAATAAATTATACTGGTCCTCTTTTTTAAATAGACAACCGAAACGATTCGCCCAGACCTTTTAGTGACGACTGCCGGATGATTAAATCGCCGGAAATGACTAACGTGCGGGGCTGAAAAAACTCCTTTTGTTTCACCTGCTCCAAAAAAAGGCGGGCTGCTTGTTGCCCAATACGGTAAGGATGCAAGTCTACGGTGGTGAGTCCCGGTTCAATCATGGAAGCCATGAACTCATCGCCAAAACCAACCACTGCCATATCTTGGGGCACGCGCACGCCGCGTTTTTTCAGAGCTACCAGTAGGTCAAAGGCGTTGGTATAGTTGATGGCGAAAATGGCATCGGGCGGCTCGGGCAGGGCGAGCCATTTATCGAGGGCAGTGACGGCCTCGTCGGTTTGAAACTCGATGTGCACTTCATATTCCGGGCGCAAGGGCAAATGGTGTCGTTTGAGTGCGTGCTGATAGCCGGTCAACCGATTACGGCTGATGAGCAGCGATTCAGGACCAGCCAGAATGGCGATGCGCCGGGCTCCTTGTTGAATAAGGTGCTCGGTGACGTTGTAGGCCCCATTCCAATCATCCAGAATGACTTTCGCGCTATTCACTTCGTTGCTCACCCGGTCGAAATGCACAACCGGAATACCACGGCAGGCCTGAGGTTTTACGTGGTCGAAGTTTTCGGTTTCGCGGGAATGGCAAATGAGCAGCCCGTCTACTTGGCTGGCCACTAAAGCCTGCACGTTACTTACTTCCGTTTCGTACGACTCCTTCGACTGGCAAATCATAACCCGGTAACCGGATTCGGAAGCGACGTCCTGAATGCCGCTGACGACTTTGGCAAAAAACGGCCGCTCGATGTCCGGAATAATTACGCCCAGAGTATGAGTTTCGCGGCTTTTGAGACTTTGGGCCAGCAGGTTGGGGTGGTAGTCCATTTGCTTGGCCATGTCCAAGATGGCCTGGCGGGTGGTAGGACTGATGTCGGTGTTCCCGTTCAGCGCCCGCGAAACGGTGGACAAGGCTACGCCCACGGCCTTAGCTACGTCCCCTATGGTGGTTTGACGGCGGCGGCGCTCTGTAAGCAGTCCGGCAGGCCTTTCTTCCGTGAAGTGGTAGTTACATGCTTTGCATAGGAAGCGCTGGCGGCCCCGCACGAAACCGGCTTTCATTACCGAGTTGCTCATTCCGCATTTAACGCAGGCCACCATATTTTTTGTGTTTTACAAATAAATGAGCACGTTCTGCTTTTAGCATATGCCCCTGCATTATCTAGGTATTCAAAGGTAAGACACAAAATATTTTTTGGAAGGCCAGTGTACCAAATCACCTATCGGTATCGATTACGGAAAGGTTACCGATAGTTTTATGGCCAAAATAAGTTGTATGGACAGTTTTTTGGGCTTGGAAAAGAAGCTATCCAATGTACTTTCGATAATAAGCCCAGCAGATATGCCTTTGAGAGCATTTTGGTAACACAACGCAACTGTTTGATCTAGAGCGTCAGTAAATTGTACTATTATAGGAAGTATCATGTTGCACACCATGCGCTGGTTCGGTCCTCACGACCCCGTTTCGCTCTTGGATATCCGGCAAGCCGGGTGCACGGGAGTGGTTACGGCGCTGCATCAGCTTCCAGTAGGAGCCGAGTGGCCCGTGCCGGAAATTCAAGTTCGCCAGCAACTGATTGAGGCCGGCAATACCACCCATTCGCCGCTGCACTGGGCGGTGGTGGAAAGCCTGCCGGTGCATGAAGAAATCAAAAAAGGCCGTCCCTCCCGCGCGCTGTATATAGAGAACTACAAAGCCTCGCTGCGCAACTTGGCGGCCTGCGGCATCCGCACGGTTTGCTACAACTTCATGCCGGTGCTGGATTGGTCGCGCACCAACCTCAGCTACGAGCTTCCCGACGGCTCGCGGGCTCTACGCTTTGTGTGGCAGGATTTCGCGCTGTTCGACCTCTTTATTTTGAAGCGTCCTGGCGCTGCAAACGATTACGGCGCTGACGTGGTCCAGGCAGCCCAGCAGCAATTTGCCCAAATGAGCGCCGAAGAAATAGCCAGCCTCACCAACACGGTGCTGTTGGGCCTGCCTGGCTCCGAGGAAGCGTTTGAGCTATCGGGCTTTCAGGCCCTACTGGATGAGTACGCTGCCATTGACGCAGCGGCGTTGCGGCAAAACTTGCACTATTTTATCGGGGAAGTAGCCCCCGTGGCCGAGGAACTCGGCATTGGCCTCTGCATACATCCCGACGACCCACCCTATCCATTACTGGGCCTGCCCCGCGTGGTGAGCACCGAAGCCGACATCGCCCAGCTGATGGCCGCCTGCGACGTGCCGGCTAACGGCCTCACGTTCTGCACCGGTTCGTTGGGCGTGCGAGCCGATAACGACCCGGCAGCGATTGCGCGTCGGTTTGGCCCGCGCATTCACTTCATTCATCTGCGAGCCACCAAGCGCGAGGTTGACCCCCGCAATTTTTTCGAAGCCGACCACCTGACGGGTGACGTGGACATGTACGCCGTGGTGCGCGAACTGGTGTTCGAAGAGCAGCGCCGCGCTGCGCACGGCGGCGCTGCCATCCCCATGCGACCCGACCACGGCCACCAGATGCTCGACGACCTCAAGAAGAAAACCTACCCCGGCTACTCCGCCATCGGCCGCCTGCGCGGGTTGGCAGAGCTGCGGGGGCTGGAATACGGCATCCGCCGGGGGCTGGAAGCCGAAGCGACGGCCGCCACCCGCCAGCCCGAAACCCAGCTACACCCTTAAGCCTTCCATTTTCACGGACATGCCCTTCCGGTTCCTTTTTCTTCTTCTGGTATTCGTTGCCGCCGCGCACCGCAGCGTGGCCGACGACGGCTACCGGCTGTGGTTGAAATACGATTTGATTACGGACGTGGCCCAGCGCAACGCTTACCGGCAAGCTGCCCAATTCATTGCGGCCGATGGCCGCACCAGCGTGCTCAAAACGGCCGCCTCGGAGCTGCAGCGCGGCTTGCAGGGGCTCTTGGGCCAGCCCGTGCCAGTGGTGGCAAAGGCTGAGGCCGGGAGCACAAAACGCGGCATCCTTTTATTGGTAAGCCCGACCGCAAACGTTCCCGGAACCGCCCAGAGCAAGGACGGCTACCGCATTTTAACCCAAGGGCGCAACTTGGTGGTGACCGGAAGAAGCGAAGCTGGCGTGCTCTACGGCGTGTTCGCCCTGCTGCGCCAGCTGCAAACGCGGCAGCCCGTGGCTCAACTGGCCACGGCCAGCAGCCCGCGCATTCAGTACCGGATGCTCAACCATTGGGACAACCCCAACGGCACCGTGGAGCGCGGCTATGCGGGTTCTTCTATCTGGAAATGGTACGAGCTGCCCAATAACCTCGACCCGCGCTATACCGACTATGCCCGCGCCAACGCCTCCATTGGCATCAACGGCGTTACCATCAACAACGTGAATGCCAGCGCCCGTTACCTCACGCCCGAGTACCTGCAGAAAGTGAAGGCCCTGGCCGGCGTGTTTCGGCCTTATGGCATCCGGGTGTACCTGTCGGTGTTTTGGGCCGCGCCCAAAATTATTGGGGGCCTGAAAACCTCCGACCCGCTCGACCCGCAGGTGAAGCAGTGGTGGGCGGCCAAAACCGAAGAGATTTATAAGGTCATTCCCGACTTCGGCGGCTTTCTGGTCAAGGCCAACTCCGAGGGCGAGCCCGGCCCGCAGGACTACGGCCGCAACCACGCCGACGGCGCCAACATGCTGGCCGACGCGCTGGGCAAGCACGACGGCATTGTGATGTGGCGGGCCTTTGTGTACAAAGCCAATAGCAAGGGCGACCGGTTCAAGGAAGCCTACGAGGAGTTCAAGCCGCTCGATGGGAAATTTTCGCCCAAGGTGCTGGTGCAGGTGAAGAACGGGCCGATTGACTTTCAGTCCCGTGAGCCCTTCCATCCGTTGTTTGGGGCCATGCCCAAGACGCCCTTGGTGCTGGAAGTGCAGATTACGCAGGAGTACCTGGGCTTTGCCACGCACCTGGTGTACCTGGCCCCTATGTTCAAAGAATGCCTCGATGCCGATACCCAAACCAAAGGCGCCGGCTCCACGGTGGCCAAGGTGGTGGACGGCAGCGTCGACCAGCACCGCATCAGCGGCATCGCGGGCGTGGCCAACATTGGCTCCGACCGCAACTGGACCGGCCACCCCATGGGCCAGGCCAACTGGTACGCCTTCGGCCGCCTGGCTTGGGACTACAACCTGACCTCGGCCGCCATCGCCACCGAGTGGGCCAAGATGACGCTGACCCCCGAGCCCAAGGCCGTGGCCACCATCGTGGACGTGATGACGAAGTCGCGCGACATCTACGTGCGCTACACCACGCCCCTGGGCCTGCACCACATCATGGGCCAGAGCATTCACTACGGCCCCGAACCCTGGCTGGCCCAGGCCGGCCGCCCCGACTGGACCTCGGTGTACTACCACAAAGCCGACTCGCTTGGCCTGGGCTTCAACCGCACCGCCACCGGCTCCAATGCCCTGGCCCTGTACTCGCCCGGCGTGCAAAAGCTCTGGGGCGACCCCAAAACCTGCCCGCCCAACTACCTGCTCTGGTTCCACCACGTGGGCTGGAAGCAGCCGCTGCCCACCGGCCGCACCCTCTGGAACGAGCTGGTGAACCGCTACTACACCGGGGCCGATTCCGTGACCTGGATGCAGCAGCGCTGGGCTAGCGTGAAGCCCGCTGTGGACCCGGCCTTGTACAACGACGTGACGTCCCGCCTCCAAATCCAGCGGCAGGAAGCCCTGTGGTGGCGCGACGCCTGCGTGCTCTACTTCCAGACTTACGCACGCCAGCCCATTCCGGCGCCCTTCACGCCACCCACGCGCACGCTGGCCGAAGTCAAAAACCTGGTGGACCTCTATCAACTCAAGTAAGAAACCGCTGCAAGCACTATCGATATGAACAACCTCTCACAATCAAACGGTGCGGCGGTCGCGGCTAATCCAGAGCCCGCCAATGTGTTTTCCCTAGACGGCAAGCTGGCGCTGATAACTGGCGGTGGCACCGGCATTGGCCTGGAAATAGCCCGCTGCATGACTGAAGCCGGTGCCACGGTGGTCATCACCGGACGGCGCGAAGAAGTATTGCGTGACGCCGTGGAAGGGCTGGGCGTATCGGCCCAATACATCGTGAACGACATCACCGACTTGACTTTAATTGAAGGCCTCGTGGCGCAGGTAGAAGCCACGTACGGGCCGCTGGATATTTTGGTAAACAACGCCGGCATCAACCTCAAAAAGCCTGCCCTGGAAGTGACGGATGAGGAATTTAGCCGCATTTTGCACACCAACCTGCACTCCGTGTTTGCCCTCACCCGGGAATGTGCCAAGCGCATGGTGGCGCGCAAAAAAGGTGTCATCCTCATGATTTCCTCCATGGCCGCCTACTACGGCATCGACCGGGTGGTAGCCTATGCTGCCTCGAAGTCGGCGGTGGAGGGCATGGTAAAAGTGCTGGCCTCGGAGTTCTCGGCGCAGGGCGTGCGGGTGAACGCCATTGCGCCCGGCTTTATCGAAACCGAGATGAGCCGCAGGGCCATGGACTCCGACCCCGACCGCCGCGACCGCGCCATGCGGCGCACGCCCATGGGCAGCTTTGGCCAGCCCGATGACATTGGCTACGCGGCCGTTTTTCTGGCTTCGCCGGCCGCACGCTACATCACCGGCGTGTCGCTGCCCGTCGACGGCGGCAACTCCATTGGCTTTTAGTCTTTGCTTTTAATAACTCACCCCTCTCACCAAATCTCAAAACCCACCGAATACTATGCGACTACATTTAATCAAATCTGCACTGTGCCAGGTCCGGCTTTGTGCGCAGCTTATGGCGGCTGGCTTGCTGCTGGCCGGCGGGCTGATGCCGGCCACGGCGTGGGCCCAGGTCGGCCGCACCGTCACGGGCAAGATTACCTCGGACACCGGCGAGGCCCTGCCGGGCGTCACGGTAATCGTGAAAGGCACCACCATCGGCACCACCACGAACGCGGAGGGCGTGTATAGCCTTTCGCTGACCGAGGGTCAAAACACACTGGTGGTCAGCTCCATTGGCTATGAGCGCAAGGAGATATCTGTGGGCACTTCCGGCACCGCCGATGCCCGCCTGACCACCGAAGCCCAGGCCTTGAACGAAGTGCAGGTGGTGGGCTACGGCGTGCAGAAGAAAAGCCAGGTGACGGGTGCCATCTCGTCGGTGAATGAGCAGGCCCTGCGCGACGTGCCGGTGGCCAACGTGGGCCAGGCCCTGCAGGGCCGCGCGGCGGGTGTCACCATTTCGAGCACCAGCAGCTCGCCGGGCCAGTCGCCGGTTATCCGCATCCGCGGCAACCGCTCGTTTGCCGGCAGCAATGACCCGCTGCTGGTAGTAGACGGCGTGCCCTACGACGGCAACCTGAACGACCTGAACCCGGACGACCTAACGTCGGTGGAAGTGCTGAAAGACGCTTCCTCGACGGCCATCTACGGCGCCCGCGGCGCCAACGGCGTCATCCTCATCACCACTCGCCGCGGCAAGGCCGGCGCTCCCCGGGCCACCTACAGCGCGTACTATGGCGTGAAAAAGCCCATTGGCCGCTTCGACTTGCAAAACGGCGAGCAATACTACAACTTCCGACTACAAGCCTTCCAGGCCCAAAACCCCAACTTCAACCCCAACACCAACGCCGGCTTTTTGACAGCTAACGAGCGGGAGAACTACGCCGCCGGCCGCAGCACCGACTACCAGGACCTGCTGTACCAGAACGGCCGCCTCCAAAACCATTCGCTGGGCCTGAGCGGCGGCACCGAGCAAACCCAATACTCGGCTTCGCTGGGCTACTACGACGAAACCGGCGTGGTGCCGGTGCAGGGCCTCAAGCGCTACTCGTTGCGCGGCACCCTGGACCAGCAGGTGGGCAAGCGCGTGAAAGTGGGCCTGAATACCCTGAACACGTTCATCAACCAGGCCGACCCGGGCCTAAACATCATGAACGCCATCCTGACCGGCAGCCCGCTGGCGTCGGCCTATGATGCCAACGGCATTCCGATTCTGTACCCCAACCTGGACACGGCCCTGGGCAACCCTCTCACGTTTTACACCGAGGACGCGCACAAGGAATCGCACCGCCGCCTGCGCACCTTCAACAGCCTCTACGGGCAGGTGAACATCCTGAAGGGCCTCGACTACCGCCTCAACATTGGCCTGGACGCGCGCTCCGAGAACAACGGCAACTTCTTCGCTTCCAACACGCCGGCCCGGGGCGGCGCCCCAAGCTCGGCCTTTCGCTCGCAAAGTGTGGCCTTCAACCTGCTGGCCGAGAACGTGCTGACGTACAACCGCACCTTCGGCCAGCACGATTTGAACTTCACCGGCCTCTACAGCGCCCAGGAGTTCCGCACCGACAACTTCTCGACCTCGGTGCTAAACCTGCCCACCAACTACCAGCTGGACAATAACTTGGGTGCGGGCACCCCCAGCAGTGCGGGCAGCGGCTCGAGCCAGTTCGACATTATCTCCTACATGGGCCGGGTGAACTATGCTTATGCCAACCGCTACTCGGCCACGCTGACCCTGCGCGTGGACGGCTCGTCGCGCCTGGCACCCGGCAACAAGTACAAGTCGTTCCCCTCGGCTGCCGTGGCCTGGAACGTGGCCAACGAGTCGTTTCTGCGCGACCGGGAATGGGTTAGCGCCCTGAAGCTGCGCGCCAGCTACGGCCGCGTGGGCAGCACCGCCGTCAACCCTTACCAGACGCTGGGTTCGCTGCAGTCGAGCCTCGGCAACGGCTACTACAACTTCGGTACCCTGGGCGTGGCCGGAGTCGTTCCGGCCTCCATCCCCAACCCCAACCTGGGCTGGGAATACACCGCCACGACCAACTTCGGCTTGGATTTCGGCTTCTTCAACAACCGCGTGTCCGGTTCGCTGGAGCTGTACGAGCAGCGCACCAGCGACCTGCTGCTGCCCGACGCTCTGCCCACCGCCAGCGGCTACGGCTCGTTTACCCGCAACATCGGCGAAACCCGGAACCGCGGCGTCGAACTGTCGCTTTCCACGGTGAACGTGCGCACCCCCGGCGGCTTTGAATGGGCCACCGACTGGAACTTCACCGTGAACCGCGAGCAGGTGCTGAACCTGGGCCTAGGCAAAGACGCCGCTGGCGACGAGCGCAGCGACATCAGCAACCAGCGCTTTATCGGCCAGCCGCTGTATGTGATTTTCGACTACAAGAAAATCGGCATCTGGCAGCTCGACGAAGTGGACGAGGCCCGGAAGTACGGCACCGTGCCCGGCCAGATTAAGCTCGAGGACTTCAACAAGGACGGCCGCCTAAACGCTAACGACCGCCAAATCATCGGTAGCCGCCAGCCCAAATTTGAGGCCGGTCTCACCAACCGCTTCCGCTTCAAGGGCTTCGACCTGACGGCGGTGGCCCTCACCCGCGTGGGCGCCACCATCGTCGACCCGCTGCTGTTCGGCCCGGGCTACTTCACCACCTTCGAAGGCCGCCGCAACCAGGTGAACCTCGACTACTGGACGCCCACCAACCCCACCAACGCCTTCCCCCAGCCCCGGCAGGGCAACGGCGACTTCCCCGTGAACAGCCAGACTTTGGGATACGTGGACGGCACCTTCGTGAAAGTGCGCAGCATCGACTTTGGCTACTCCCTGCCCGCCGCCTGGGCCAAGAAGGCCTTACTGGGCAACGCCCGGGTATACGTGCAAGTCCAGAACCCCTTCATCTGGTCGCCGGTGGAGTTCTACAAGAAGAACAAAGCCATTGACCCGGACGCGCTGTCCTACTCGTCGCGCTTTTCCAACGCGGGCAATGCCGGCATCATCTTCACCGACGGTAACCTCAACACCAACGCCAGCACTAACGCTGGCCGGGGCGTGACTACGCCCGCCACGCGGGCCTTCGTGTTCGGGCTCAACCTGGGCTTCTAATCCTTATCGCCGCATCCTTAACGCAGCGCTTCGCGCTACCCTGTATATGAAAAAATCGTTTTTATCCGTTTTGGGACTGTCCCTGCTGCTGGCCGCTACCGGCTGCGACAAAGACATTCTTGACGAAGACCCCCGGTCTATTCTGGTGCCGTCGTTCCTGGGCACAGCCCAGGGCATTCAAGCCGGTTTGGCCGGCGTGTATTCCGGCCTGCGCAACACCTACGGCGGCGAGGAAGGCCTGTTCTTTGGCGTGACCGGTACCGACGAGTTCATGCGCGGCATCCAGTCGCTCTCCGGCCTCGACGAGTACAACCCCGCCATCCTCACGCCCGCGGCCAGCTCGGCAGCCACCAACCAGTGGTCGAACTGGTACCGCTACATCAACAACGCCAACGGTGTACTCAAGTACTCGGCCACAGTGCAGGGCCTGACCCCAGCCCAGGTGAAGCAAATAGTAGCCGAAGCCAAGCTGCTGCGGGCGCACTACTACTTCCTGCTGATGCAGTACTACGGCGATGTGCCCCTGATGCTGGAATTCATAGAAGCCCCCACCAAGGACATTGCGCGCGCTCCCGTGGCCGCCGTGTATGCGTCCATCATCGCCGACCTTAACGATGCCGTGGCCAACATCGCCGACCGCGCCGCCCAGCCCGGCCGCGTGACCAAAGCCTTGGCCCTGCATATGCTGGCCAAGGCCCACCTGACCCGCGCCACTTCCACGGCCAGGCAGGCCGATGACTACGCCAAAGCGGCGCAGTTTGCCAAGCAGCTCATCGACAACCGCGCCACCTACGGCATCGACTTGGAAGCCGACGTGGCCGACGTGCACCGCGAAGGCAACGAAAACGGCAAGGAGGTGCTGTTCAACATCCAGTTCAACGCCGACGCCACCTTTACCCAACAGGAACCATTTCAGTTTCAGGGCGCTAATCAGTCGAGCTTCTTCTTCCGCAGCCGCTACGACCTGCTGCCGAACATGACGCGCGATATTCCCAACGGGCGCCCCTTTGCCCGCTTTGTACCCACGCCTTACCTGGTCGATTCGTACATCCTGTCCGGCGAAACCGGCGCGCAGCTGCGCACCACCGACACGCGCTACAACAAGTGGTTTAAAACCGTTTGGTCTGTGAACTCACCCGGCAGCAACGGCGGAAGAGCCACTGCCGTGCGTGGCGACACTGCCGCCTGGTATCCCGGCCGCGAGCTGCCGGCCGCTACGCTCACCCGCATTGCCAACCGTACCCCGGCGCCGTACCGCGTCATTCAGCCCAGCCAGTACACCACCGAATATTTCCCGGTGCTGAACAAGTACGACGCCGTGAACCGCACCGGCGTTAACAACCCCTCGACCCGGCCCTTTATCGTGTACCGCTTTGCCGAAACGTACCTAATTGCGGCCGAAGCCTTTATGTACATGGGCAACCTGCCACAGGCCGTGGCCTACATCAACACGGTGCGCGAGCGCGCCGGCGCTGTGGGCAGAAAGAACCTGATGACCATTACGGCTTCTCAGTTGAACATTGACTTCATTCTGGACGAGCGCAGCCGCGAGCTGGCCGGCGAATACATGCGTTGGCATGACCTGGTGCGCACCGGCAAGCTGGTGGAGCGCGTGAGAGCCAAGGTTCCGCTCGTGGTGAACCGTCCCAACGGCACCTACGGCTCGGCCGCGGCGGCTAACATCCGGGATTTCCACGTGCTGCGCCCCATTCCGCAGCAGGAGATTGACCGCACCGGCGGCAAAATCACCCAGAATCCTGGCTACAACTAATCGCCTCTGATTCTGACTGATAACTCTCATTAATAAGCCCCGATTTCACTCCGAAATCGGGGCTTATTAATGAGAGGGTACCGCATTCAAGACGTTCGCTCTTTATAATGATGAAAAACAAGCTCTTAGGTTTTATTATGTTGGTGGCGGTGACGGCGGTGCACGAAGCCGCCGCCACCGTGCGCCTGCCGCGCCTGGTGAGCAACGGCATGGTGCTGCAGCGCGACCAGCCGGTGCGCATCTGGGGCTGGGCCAGCCCCGGCGAAGCCGTGAGCGTCGCTTTCCTGGGCAAAACCTACCAGGCCATCACCGGCACCGATGGCCAGTGGCGCGTGACGCTGCCGGCCATGAAGGCGGGCGGCCCCTATGAAATGAGCCTGAAGGCCAGCAATGAGCTTAAGGTGAAGGACATTCTGGTGGGCGACGTGTGGCTGTGCTCGGGCCAGTCGAACATGGAAACCCCCATGAGCCGCCTGCGCGACAAGTACCCCGATGTCATTGCCCAAGCGGCCAACCCGCGCATCCGGCAGTATGAAGTGCCCCTGACGTATTCTTTTCAGGGCCCGCGGGCCGACCTGACCGGCGGCAAATGGATAGCTGCCGACCCGCAGACCGTGCTGCAGTTTTCGGGCGTGGCTTACTTCTTCGCCAAGGAAATCAACGCCAAGTACCAGGTGCCGGTGGGCATCATCAAAGATGCCGTTGGCGGCTCGCCGGCCCAGGCCTGGCTGAGCGCCGAGGCCCTAAAGCAGTTTCCGACCTACGAGCAGCAGGCCGCCAAATACAAGGACAGCACACTAGTAGCTGCCATCCGGCAGAGGGAGGGGGCCGCGGTGGCAGATTGGTACAGGAGCCTGTATCAGGCTGACTTGGGCGAAGCGCGCGGCCAGCAAAAGTGGTCGGCTCCCAGTTACGACGCCAGCAGCTGGGCCGTCATGAACGTGCCCGGCTACTGGGCCGAACAGACCCCGCTGGGCCCCGTGAACGGCGTGCTGTGGTTTCGGAAAGAAGTAGACGTGCCAGCCACCATGACCGGCCAGCCCGCTCGCCTGGAACTGGGCACTTTGGTGGATGCCGACTCGACCTACATCAACGGCCAGCTGGTGGGCACCACCAGCTACCAGTACCCGCCTCGCAAGTACGAAGTGAAGGCTGGGGTGCTCAAGCCCGGTAAGAACGTGGTAGTGGTACGCCTCATCAGCAACGGCGGGCGCGGCGGCTTCACCAAGGACAAAAACTACCAGCTCACGGCCGGTGGCCAGACCCTCGACCTGCGCGGTCCCTGGCAGTACCGGCTGGGTGCCACCATGCTGCCTACTCCCGGCACCACCACTTTTCATTACCAGCCCGGCGGGCTCTACAATGGCATGATTGCGCCGGTGCTGCCCTACGCCATCAAGGGCGTGCTCTGGTACCAGGGTGAAAGCAACACTGCCAACCCGGCTGACTACCTAGCCCTGATGACCAGCCTGATTGCCGACTGGCGCAAGCAGTTGAGGCAGCCCAACCTGTCGTTCCTCTACGTGCAGCTGGCCAACTTCATGGCCGTGAAGTCGGAACCCAGCAAGAGCAGCTGGGCGGCCGTGCGCGACATCCAGCGCCGCACCCTGGCCGTGCCCCACACCGGCATGGCCGTGATTACGGACGTGGGTGAGTGGAATGACATTCACCCGCTGGATAAGCAAACCCCCGGCCACCGCTTGGCCCTGGCTGCCCAAAAAGTGGCCTACGGCGACGCCAAAGTGGTTGCTTCCGGTCCACTATATCAGGGCATGCAGGGGGCTGGCAACAAAGTCACGCTGAAATTTTCGGACACTGGCAGCGGCCTTTTAGCCAAGGGGGGCGGTGCGCTGAAAGGGTTTGCCGTGGCTGGGCCGGACAAGAAGTTCGTGTGGGCCCAGGCCCGGATTGAAGGCAACAAGGTGGTGGTGTGGAACGACCAGGTGCCCAACCCCACCGTGGTGCGCTACGCCTGGGCCGATAATCCTGAAGGGGCTAACCTCTACAACAAAGAAGGCCTGCCAGCTTCTGTATTTACTACTGAACGCTAATCTTTTAAGTCTAATCAACATCCCGTTTTTTCCCTTCTCCATCTTCATCTGTCGCTCCTTTCCTTCCGAAAAACATGGGGTTGAGCGCGACATTGGGCGGTAACTGGACCTGCATGTCTTACCCGTCTTTTCCGAGGATGCCCCACTCTGTATACCGTAGCCCTGGTCAAAAACTACCAGCATAAACACCAGGGCATCTATTCTAGAAGTCAATCATCAACACGCTTCGACATTCACTCTGATGCCCCGCCATCAAGAGCTTGTTCTCCATCAGATAGACCTAAGTCACAATCAGCTACCCACGGTTAAAACTTTAGACCCATGCGCACCTTTACTCATTTTCTAGCCGCTGCAGCCCTATGCATGGGTGCCCGGGCAGCCCAGGCCCAGAACGCCCCGGTGGTGTTCGAAGCCGAAACCGGCGTTTCGGCGGGTACCCCCATTGCGGGGGCCGCTCAAGGCGACTGGGCCGCCCGCACTATCGCGGCTACGGGCTCCACGCCGGCCATCACCTACGTCACGTCGCTCAGCGACGTGGCCTCGATTTCGGGTGGGGGTGCCTTTCCCGGCAATGCCAACCGGGTGCTGTCGTACACCCTCACCTTTCCGGGAGCCGGCACCTACGATCTGTACGCCCGCATTCGGGTGGGGGCCGCCACGGCCAACGACGACAGCTTTTTTGCGGGGCGGGGCTTCGGGGCCAAAGGCGTAGCCACGGGCACCGACTGGGTGAATCTTAACGGCCTCAGCAGCGTGGGCTACACCACGGGGAACCTGGCCGTGGATGGCGGCGGAGCTGCCGCCAGCGGTGTGTGGAAATGGGTAAACCTGTCGAAGTTTACGGCCAATGGAACGGTGCCGATAACCTACACCGTGGGGGCGGGCAGCCTGACCCAAACGTTCCAGATTGGGGCGCGGGAAGACGGGCTAGATTTTGACAAGTTTGTGTTTGGCCAAACCGGGCTGTTCTTCACCGCGGCCAACCTGGATGCCGGCACGCAGGGCAGCACCACGGCTCCCGTCACATTCACGCCTACGGGCCAGCCCATCGCGGCAGGCAAATCAAAGTACTTGGGGGGCATATACAGCCAGGCGCAACTGCCGTTCTTCAACGTGTACTGGAACCAGGTGGCCCCCGAGAATGCGGGCAAATGGGGCATCGTGGAAAGCACCCGCAACACCTTCAACTGGACCGAGCTGGACGCGGCCTACGCCTTGGCCCAAACCAGCAACATTCCGTTCCGCATGCACGTGTTGCTCTGGGGCAGCCAGCAGCCGGTGTGGATGGAAACCCTCTCGCCAGCCGACCAGCTAATCGAAATCAATCAGTGGATGGCCGCCGTAGCCGCGCGCTACCCCAACCTGGATATAGTGGAAGTAGTGAACGAGCCCACTAACGACCCGCCCCTGATTGGTGCCAACAGCGGCAACACCGTCGGCAGCGGCTGCGGCAACTACTACAACGCCCTGGGCGGGGCCGGCGTCACGGGCTGGGACTGGGTAATCACTGCTTTCCAGCTGGCCCGCACGCACTTCCCCAACGCGCGCTTTATGCTCAACGACTACAGCGTGGAAAACAGCAACGCCAACGCCCAGCGCTACCTTGCCATCATCAACCTGCTGGTGGCCCGCAACCTCATTGATGCCGTGGGCATTCAGGGCCACGCGTTTTCGACGCGCCCCACTTCAGCCGCCAACCTAACAGCCAACCTGAACACGCTGGCGTCGGCTGGCAAGCCCCTCTACATCACGGAAATGGATATAGACGGCAATAATGCCGCCGGGGCGCTGGACGACAACGCGCAGCTGCTGGAATACCAGCGGGTGTTCCCCGTGTTCTGGACGCACCCTGCCGTGCGGGGCATCACCATGTGGGGCTACCGCCCCGGCCACTGGCGCACCGCCCAGGGCGCCTACCTCGCCAATGCCGACAATACCGAGCGCTCGGCCCTGGTATGGCTGCGCAGCTACGTGCAAAGCACCACCCTAGGCCCAAAGGCGTCGAAAGCCACAGCCGTCAGCATCTTTCCCAATCCCTCGACTAATGGGCGTTTCACTCTTAGCGGCACTGGCCAGCTCACCCGGCTGCGCGTGCTTGACTTGCAGGGCCGCCTGCAACAGGACCGGGCCGTGAGCCACCAAGACATCATCGACCTGCAGTTGCCCGCGGCGGCCGGCCTCTACCTGCTGCAGCTCTACGATGCGCAGGGCTTCAGCACCGGCAAGCTGGTAGTGAACTAGCCGGCGAGCCCCGCTTGGCCAATAGGATGCCTTCGAGTACAACCCGCCTCACGATACCGCTAGGTAGTGGAGCTGCTTTCATTCTGACTTAGACACGCTTTCGCCCTTCTCATGCAATACCTCCTTGGTTACGATATCGGTAGCTCTTCCATCAAAGCGTCCCTGCTAAGCATCGGCACGGGCCAGTGCGTGGCGGCCGCCATTTCTCCCAAAAAGGAGATGGAAATCACCGTGGCCCGGGAAGGCTGGGCCGAGCAGCACCCCGAGCGCTGGTGGCAGGAAGTAGTGAATGCCACAGCCCAGCTAAAGGCCGAATATGGCTTCGAGCCCGACCAAGTGGCGGGCATCGGCATCACGTACCAAATGCATGGCTTAGTCTTGATTGACAAAGGCGGGCAGGTGCTGCGCCCCGCCATTATTTGGTGCGATAGCCGGGCTGTGGAGTTGGGCAATCAAGCCTTTGCCGACTTGGGAGAAGAGTACTGCCTAGGCAATTTTTTGAACTCGCCTGGCAACTTCACCGCATCCAAACTGAAGTGGGTGCAGGAGAACGAGCCGGAGATTTACGCCCGGATTCACAAGATTCAGCTGCCGGGTGACTACATCGCCTTCAAGCTCACGGGCCGGCTGCAAACCACGGTTTCCGGCTTGTCAGAAGGCGTGTTTTGGAACTTCAAGGAGCAGGCCATTGCCCAGGAGCTGCTGGACTATTACGGCATCAGCGCCGACCTGCTGCCCGAGGTAGTGGACACCTTTTCGGTGCAGGGCCAGGTGAGCAGTGAGGCGGCCTTGCAACTGGGCCTGGCGTCGGGCACGCCCATCAGCTACCGGGCCGGCGACCAGCCCAACAACGCCTTTTCGCTGAACGTGCTGCAGCCCGGCGAAATCGCGGCTACGGCAGGTACCTCCGGCGTGGTCTACGGCATCACCGACGCCCCGGCCTCGGACTCCCAATCGCGGGTGAATGCCTTTGTGCACGTGAATCACACCCCGGCGCAGCCCCGTAACGGCGTGCTCATGTGCATGAACGGCACGGGCATTCTGAACAGCTGGCTTCGGAAAATAGTGGGGGAAATGCCCTACGACCAGATGAACCGGCTGGCAGCACAAGCTCCCATCGGGGCCGAAGGGCTGCTGTTTCTACCCTTCGGAAACGGTGCGGAGCGCATCCTCGAAAACCGGCCCGCCGATGCCGAGCTGCTGGGCTTAAACTTTAATGTGCACTCGCTGGCCCACCTGCTCCGTGCCGCCCAGGAAGGCATTGTGTTCGCACTTATTTACGGCCTGAACATCATGCGGAGCATGGGCGTACAGGTAAAAACCGTGCGCGCCGGCAACGCCAACATGTTCCTGAGCCCGGTTTTCCGCGAGGCTTTTGTGAACTGCGGCAACCTGACGCTGGAGCTCTACAACACCGACGCGGCCCAGGGCGCGGCGCGGGGCGCGGGCGTGGGAGTGGGCATCTTTGCCAGCCCGGCTGAGGCGTTCGGTGGGCTGGAGTGCATCCTCACGCTGGCACCTGCCCCGGAGCTACAAATCCGCTATCAGGCCGCTTATGCCCGTTGGCATCAGGCCCTTACCCTTCAGATTCCTACAACTTCAACCACTACTTCCCATGTCACACAACCCGCTTTCTAAAACCGAATTTTTCACGGGCATCGACACCGTACGCTACGAAGGCCGAGAGTCGGACAACCCGCTTTCCTTTAAATGGTACGACGAGAACCGCGTGGTAGCCGGCAAAACGATGAAGGAGCATTTGCGCTTCGCCGTTTCGTACTGGCACACCTTCACCGGCACCGGCGGCGACCCGTTCGGCCCCGGCACCAAGCAGTTTGCCTGGAATTCACACCACGAAATCATCGGCCGCGCCAAGGAAAAGATGGACGCTGCGTTCGAGTTTTTCACCAAGCTCGGCACGCCCTACTACTGCTTCCACGACATTGACATGGTGGAAGAAGGCGACTCGCTGGTCGAATACGAGCGCAACCTCGCCACCATCGTGGACTACGCCAAGGAGCACCAGGCCGCCAGCGGCGTGAAGCTACTTTGGGGCACGGCCAACGTGTTTTCGCACCCGCGCTACATGAACGGCGCCAGCACCAACCCCGACTTCCAGGTGGTGGCCCACGCCGCCACGCAAGTAAAAAACGCCATCGACGCGACCATCGCGTTGGGCGGCGAGGGCTACACGTTCTGGGGCGGCCGCGAGGGCTACATGACCCTGCTGAACACCGACATGAAGCGCGAACAGGCCCACCTGGCCCGCTTTCTGACCATTGCCCGCGACTATGCCCGCCAGCAGGGCTTTACGGGCAAGTTTTTCATCGAGCCCAAGCCGGCCGAGCCGACCAAGCACCAGTACGACTTCGACGCGGCCACCGTCCTCGGCTTTCTCAAGGAGCACGGCCTAGAGAAGGACTTCATGCTGAACCTGGAAGTGAACCACGCTACGCTGGCCGGCCACACCTTCCAGCACGAGCTGCAAGTGGCCGCCGACGCCAACCTGCTCGGCAGCATCGACGCCAACCGCGGCGACTACCAGAACGGCTGGGACACCGACCAGTTCCCCAACAACCTGAACGAGCTGACCGAGTCCATGCTCATCATCCTGGAGCACGGCGGCATCTCGCCCGGCGGCATCAACTTCGACGCAAAAACCCGCCGCAACTCCACCGACCTGGAGGACATCTTCATCGCTCACATTGCTGGCATGGACACCTTCGCCCGCGCCCTGGTGGTGGCCAACGACATCCTGGAGAAGTCGCCTTACCGCAAGTTCCGCCGGGAGCGGTACGCCTCGTTTGACTCCGGCCAGGGCGCTGAGTTTGCGCGCGGCGGCCTCACACTGGAAGACCTGCGCACGATTGCGCACAAGAGCGGTGAGCCCACGCCCAAAAGCGGTAAGCAGGAGTGGCTGGAAGCTATTATCAACCAGTACATCTAGACTCTGATTACATAAAAGGAACGTCATGCTGAACGCAACCGAAGCATGACGTTCAGCTGCCAAAAACAGAACCGGCCGGCCGCCAAGTGGTGGGAATAGCAAGGCGGCGGGCCGGGGATGTTTTGCCGACTGCGGCGGGCCTGCATCGCCCGCTTGCCAGCAGGCGGCAGCGGCGTTTCGGCACTAGCTCAGGGCCCGTTGGTGAGCGGGGCTTGGCTTGACGCAGGCACTGGCTGCCGGCGAGCCGGAACGCTGCTTTGCCGGCTGGAATGCCACACACTGGCTTATGGCCAGTATTTCACTCACCACTTCATGCCCTCTTATGAACTTTCCCATACACCTGGCTGCCCTGGCCACTTTAAGCTTGGCGGTTCCGTTTGCTAGCCCGGCCCAAACCGTGCAGATGACCGTGCAGGCCGGCGACCCCAAGCTGCAAATCAGCAAGCACATTTACGGGCACTTTGCCGAGCACCTGGGCCGTTGCATCTACGGCGGTTTTTGGGCCGATGAAGACTCGAAAGCCCCGCAGCAGGGGCGCATTCGGATGGACATTGTGGAGGCGCTCAAAAAAATAAAGGTGCCCAACCTGCGCTGGCCCGGCGGCTGCTTCGCCGACACCTACCACTGGCGCGACGGCGTGGGCCCCACCGCGCAGCGCCCCAAGATGCTAAACATGTGGTGGGGCAATAACTTGGAGGATAACAGCTTTGGTACGCACGAATTTCTGGAATTGTGCAACCTGCTCGGCACCGAACCCTACTTAGCGGCCAACGTGGGCAGCGGCACGGTGCAGGAAATGGCCGGCTGGATGGAATACCTCAACTCCAACGACGACACCCCACTGGTGCTGGAGCGCCGCAAAAACGGCCACCCCGAACCCTATAAAGTGACGTGGTGGGGCATCGGCAACGAAAGCTGGGGCTGCGGCGGCAACATGACCGCCGAATACTACACCGACGTGTACAAGCGCTATGCCACCTTCGCCCACAACTACCCGGCCTCGCCGGGGCTGAAGAAAATCGTGAGCGGTGCCAACGGTGACGACGCCCACTGGACGGAGACGTGCATGAAAAACATCCCGCTCAACCAGATGTGGGGCCTCACCCTGCACCAGTACACGCTGCCCACCGGCAGCTGGAGTGGCAGCAAAGGCAAGGCCACTGGTTTTGGCGAAGACATGTACTTCAGCACCCTGCGCAACTGCCTGAAAATGGAAGCCGTGGTGACCAAGCACGCGGCCATCATGGACAAGTACGACAAAGACAAAAAGGTGGCGCTGCTCGTGGACGAGTGGGGCGTGTGGACCGACGTGGAGCCCGGCACCAACCCCGGCTTCCTCTACCAGCAGAATTCGCTGCGCGACGCGCTGGTGGCCGGCACCACCCTGAACATCTTCAACAACCACTGCGACCGGGTGCGCGGCGCCAACCTGGCCCAGGCCGTGAACGTGCTGCAGGCCGTCATCCTGACGGAGAAGGACAAGATGCTGCTCACGCCCACGTACCATGTCTTTGACCTCTACCAGGTGCACCAGGACGCGCAGTACCTGCCGCTGCAGTTCAGCAGCCCGGACTACGCGTTTGGCAACGAGAAAATCCCGGCCCTGAACGCCTCCGCCTCGAAAGACGCCAAAGGCGCCGTGCACATTTCCCTGGTCAACCTGGACCCGAATAAAGCCCTCAAGCTGGAAACGACACTGGCCGGCGTGAGCTGGAAAAACGTGAGCGGGCGGATTTTAACCTCTGGCAAAATCAACGATTACAACACCTTCGACAAGCCCAATAACGTGAAGCTGGCCAGCTTCGGAGGGGCCAAAAGGCGTGGCGATAAGCTGGCCGTAGAGCTGCCGCCAAAGTCGGTGGTGATGCTGGAATTGCGCTAAGAATTCTTCGGGGTGGCTGTTGCTTGTGCCCGGCCGGCCGCTCATTCAGAACAATTTATGAAACCCCAGAAAGCACTCGTATACCTCACGCTTGCCGGCCTTGGCCTCGGTTTCGGACCGAAGGCAGACCGGCCATTGAAGGATGCCTTCAAGAAAGATTTTTACGTGGGAGCTGCTCTCAACTACCGCCAGATAAGCGGCCGGGATACTAAATCCACGGCCCTGATTAAGCAGCAGTTCAACACCATCAGTCCCGAAAACCTGCTGAAGTGGGAGGCCGTGCACCCGCAGCCCGACCAGTACAACTTCAAGCCCGCCGACGACTACGTGGCCTTCGGGCAGCAGAACAAGATGTTCACCATCGGCCACACCCTGATGTGGCACCAGCAAACGCCCAAGTGGGTGTTTGAAGACGCCGCCGGCAAACCCGCCAGCCGGGAACTGGTGCTGAAGCGGTTGGAAGAGCACATCAACACGGTGGTGGGGCGCTACAAGGGCAAAATTGCGGGATGGGACGTGGTAAACGAAGCCATCGACGACCAGCAAGGCGACCTGCGCAAAACCAAGTGGCTGGAAATTATCGGTGAGGATTTTGCCGCCAAGGCCTTTGAATACGCCCGCAAGGCCGACCCCAAAGCGGAACTCTACTACAACGACTACAGCCTCTACCGGCCCGAAAAGCGGGCGGGCGTCATCAAGCTGGTGAAGAGCCTGCAGGCCAAGGGCATCAAGGTAGATGCAATTGGCATGCAGGGTCATTACGGCCTCACCAAACCCAGCCTGGAGCAAGTAGAGGCCAGTATCGTGGCCTTCTCACAGTTGGGCTGCAAGGTCAACTTTACGGAGCTGGACATCGACGTGCTGCCCAACCCCAGCCGCCGCCAGGGCGCCGACATTGCCGAAACCTTCGCCGCCGATGCCAAATACAACGTGTACACCACCGGCCTGCCCGACTCGGTGCAGCAGCAGTTGACCAAGCGCTACGCCGACCTGTTTGCGCTGTTTCGCAAGCACCGCAACGTTATCGACCGCGTGACGCTGTGGGGCGTCACGGACGCGGATTCCTGGCTGAACGATTGGCCCATCAAGGGCCGCACGAGCTACCCCTTGCTGTTTGACCGCAATTACCAGCCGAAACCGGCGGTCCAGGCGGTGCTGCAAACGGCCAGGTAAGGGCTATTAATAATGGATTTTACGACAGCAACTGCCTAAAAAGGCTTTGCACAAGGTGGTAAAATCCCAACGTAGCGTGGACTCTGCGAGTCCGCGCCTTGATAGGCTAGGCAACACGTGGACTCGCCGGGTCCATGCTACATTATTCCTGACAAGCAATGAAAACCATATCCTTCCGCGTATTGCTGCTGCCCTTAGCCGTCCTGTTCGGTACCGTCAACGCGCTGGCCCAAACCACGCTTCCCGTTGGCGCCACCACTGTCTCAGCCAAGAAAAGTAAGGGCGACTTCACCCTAGCCGCGGCTGGCAAAGTCGCGCCCATCTACGCCAGCGCCGGCGATTGGCCCAGCGTGCTGCGCGCCGCCAAGGACCTACAGGCCGACGTGCAGCGCGTGACCAAAGTGTCGCCAGCCTTCGCCACCACCAAGCCGGCTGGGGCGGAGGTTGTGCTCATTGGCACCATCGGCAAAAGCCTGCTGATTGACCAGCTGATTAAAGACAAAAAGCTGGATGCAAAAGCCGTGGCCGGACGCTGGGAAACCTTTGTGCGGCAGGTGGTGGAAAAGCCCATGCCCGGCGTAGAGCGTGCCCTAGTCATTGCTGGTAGCGACAAGCGCGGGACGATTTACGGCATATACGACCTCTCGCAGCAGATTGGGGTATCGCCCTGGTACTGGTGGGCCGACGTGCCGGTAAAGCCGCAAAGCGCGCTCTACGTGGCCTCGGCCCGCTACACGCTGGGCGAGCCCAAGGTGAAGTACCGCGGTATTTTCATCAACGATGAAGCCCCGGCCTTGCAAGGCTGGTCGCAGGAGAAATTTGGGGGCGTGAACTCGAAGATGTACACCCACATGTTCGAGCTGATACTGCGGCTGAAGGGCAACTACTTGTGGCCAGCCATGTGGGGCAACATGTTCAACGTGGACGCCCCCCAGAACCCCGTGCTGGCCGATGAGTATGGCATTGTGATGGGCACCTCCCACCACGAGCCCCTGACCCGCGCCCACGAGGAGTGGAAGCACGCCGGCAAAGGCGCTTGGAACTACCAAACCAACGCGGCTGCCCTGCAGGAGTTCTGGCGCGGCGGCATGAAGCGTATGGGCACCCGTGAAAACATTGTGAGCGTGGGCATGCGCGGCGACGGCGACGAGCCCATGAGCGAGGGCAGCAACATTGCGCTGTTGGAAAAAATAGTGGCCGATCAGCGCAAAATCATTGCTGAAGAAACTGGTAAGCCCACCGAGCAAACGCCCCAGCTCTGGGCCCTCTACAAGGAAGTGCAGGACTACTATGACAAAGGCATGCGCGTGCCCGACGACGTGACCCTGCTGCTCTGCGACGACAACTGGGGCAACATCCGCAAGCTGCCCAAGCTCGGCGAGAAGCCCCGCAAGGGTGGCTATGGCATCTACTATCACTTCGACTACGTAGGCGGCCCGCGCAATTACAAATGGCTCAACACGAATCCGTTGCCGCGCATCTGGGAGCAGATGCACCTGGCCAAAGAGTATGGCGCCAACCAGATTTGGATTGTGAACGTGGGCGACCTCAAGCCCATGGAGCTACCCATCAGCTTCTTCCTCGACTATGCCTGGGACCCTGACCGCATCCCGGCCACCGGGGTGGCGGCCTACACCCAGCGCTGGGCCGCCCAGCAATTCGGCCCGGCTTACGCCACCGAACTTGGCGACATCTTGGCCAAATACGCCAAGTACAACGCCCGCCGCAAGCCCGAACTGCTAAGCCCGGAAACCTACAGCCTCACCAACTTCGGGGAGTGGGAAACTGTGGTGGCCGACTACAACCAGCTGCTGGCCCGCGCCGAGGCCATCAACCAGAAAGTGCCCGCCGCCAGCCGCGACGCCTACTATCAACTGGTGCTGCACCCCGTGCAGGCCAGCGCCAACCTCAACGAGTTGTATTACACCGTGGCGCTGAACCGCGACGCCGCGCAAAAAGGCCAGGCCACTACCAATGTCCTCGCCGAAAAGGCCAGAGCTCTGTTTGCAAAGGATGCGGAAATAAGGAACCGCTACCACGCTGTAGCCGGCGGCAAGTGGAACCACATGATGGACCAAACCCACATCGGTTACACCTATTGGCAGCAGCCACCCGTGGACAAGATGCCCGAAGTGCTGACTTTGCCGGCTGGTGCAGTGGTTGCAGGTACGGTATCTACCCCGGCTGCTATCACTCTTGCGCCCTATGTTTCCCTTGAAGCCGAGCACTATACCCAGGCTGTGAATGCTGGCCCCATCACCTGGCAGCGCCTGCCGGACCTGGGCCGAACGCTGGGTGCCGTAACGACTTTCCCCGTTACGGCCGCGTCCACCACACCTGGCGGCGGCAGCCCGCACTTGGAGTACCGCATTAGTCTGACTCAACCCGGGGCAATGACCGTAAGCGCCTACCTAGCTCCCACGCTGGATTTTACAAACACTTCCGGTCTTCGCTACGCCGTATCAATTGACGATGAAGCACCGCAGCTTATCAATCTGCACACAGGCCTGAATCCCGACAATGGTAATCGGCCCTGGGAGAAGGCAGTGGCCGACAACATCATCATCAAAACCTCGCAGCACAACGTTGCTACGGCCGGCATCCACGTCCTTAAATTCTGGCGCGTCGACCCTGGCGTTGTACTCGAAAAGTTAGTGGTCAGTCCTTCCTCCTTACCGGCCAGCTACCTCGGCCCACCCGCAAATTCCACAAGCAGAGGCAAAGAACGTTCTTCCAAGAGCTTAGGCCAACGCTAGAAGCGAGTTTGGTCATGGCTGGCACGGTAAACCAAGCCTACCGATGCAGTACGCGCCTGGCTTCCCTTGCGGACTCTCGCCTGTCCTCCGTTCCGTGCATTAACACCCCATTTTATGAAGTTGACTACTCTGGCCCTGGGCTTGGTGTTGCTTGTTACCAGCGGGACGAAACCTGCGTCCGCGCCGCGTCAAGCGGGCCCGTCTGCCGACTATCTTTTCCGCAATCCGGACCTGCCCATTGACCAGCGGGTCGATGACCTGGTGGGGCGCCTGACCCTGCCCGAAAAGGTGTCACAAATGCTCAATGCTTCGCCGGCTATCGACCGGTTGGGCATCCCGGCTTACAACTGGTGGAACGAGGCCCTGCACGGAGTCGCCCGCACGAGCCTGAAAACAACCGTTTTCCCGCAGGCCATTGGGATGGCCGCAACCTTTGACAAGGACGCCATGCTGACGATGGCCACCATCACCTCCGACGAGGCCCGGGCCGTGCACCAGGAGTTTGTGCGGCGGGGCGAGCGCGGCATTTACCAAGGCCTCACGTTTTGGACGCCCAACATCAACATCTTCCGGGACCCGCGCTGGGGCCGGGGGCAGGAAACCTACGGCGAAGACCCTTATCTGACCGGGCAGCTCGGCTCAGCGCTGGTGAAAGGCTTCCAGGGCGATGACCCCAAGTATTTAAAGATTACCGCCTGCGCCAAGCACTTTGCCGTGCACAGCGGCCCCGAGCCCTCGCGCCACGTGTTCAACGCCCAAATCAGTGACTACGACTTGTGGGACACTTACCTGCCGGCTTTCCGCGACCTGATTGTGGACGCCAAGGTGGCCAGCGTGATGTGCGCCTACAACGCCTACGCCGGGCAGCCCTGCTGCGGCAGCGACAAGCTCATGAACGAGATACTCTACAATAAGTGGAAGTTTAAGGGCTATGTGACCTCCGACTGCGACGGCATCAACGACTTCTGGCAGCACCACAAAACCGACCCCGACGCGGCCACGGCCGCTGCCAACGCCGTACTGCACGGCACTGACCTCGAGTGCGCAACCGGCAAGTTGTTTACCTACAATTCGTTGCTGGAGTCGGTGCAGAAGAAGCTCATGACCGAGCAGCAGCTCGATGTATCGGTGAAGCGGCTTTATAAAATTCGCTTCCAACTGGGCATGTTCGACCCGGTGGAGCGCGTTAAGTACGCCCAAATTCCGATGAGCGTGGTCGAAAGCGCCCCCCACCAGGCGCACGCTTTGAAGATGGCGCAGGAATCCATCGTGCTGTTGAAGAATAGCAACAACACGCTGCCGCTGCGCAAAAACCTAAAGAAAATTGCCATCCTCGGCCCTAACGCCGACAACGAAAGCGTGCAACTGGGAAACTACAATGGATTTGCCACCAGCATTGTGACGCCGCTGGAAGGCATTCGGGCCAAGGTAGGCAAGGGCACCGAGGTGGTGTACGTGCAAGGCGTGGACTACGCCAGCAACACCGTGTACGAGCCCCTGGACATCAACCAGCAGCTGTCGTACAACGGGCAGCCCGGCTTCCGGGCCGAATATTTCCACGGTCCCAACCTGGAAGGGCCCGCGGTGGTTACCCGCCAGGAGGCCGGCTTGGACCGCTATCTGGCCAACGTGAAGATGGAGATTGCGCCGGGCTTGCCTTCCGAGAACGTGTCGGCGCGCTACCTGGCCACCTTCACGCCAGCCGCTACCGAGGAACTGGCACTGCAAGTAACCGGCGACGACGGCTACCGCCTGTTCGTGGATGGCAAACGGGTGATTGATGCCTGGACCGGCCGCGGCGTTTCGACCCAGCAGCACGTGCTGAACGTGACCAAAGGGCAGAAGCTGGACCTCAGGCTGGAGTACTTCCAAACCGACCGCCGCACCATTCTCAAGTTCAGCGGCGCAAAAGTGGTGCCCATGAACGCGGCCAATATCCTGGCCAGGGTGCAGGACGCCGACGCCATCGTATTTGTGGGCGGCATTTCGCCCAAGCTTGAAGGCGAGGAGATGAACGTGAAAGTGCCTGGCTTCAGCGGAGGCGACCGCACCACCATTGGCTTGCCCGCCGTGCA
Organism: Hymenobacter frigidus; assembly: GCF_014640435.1. Lineage (GTDB taxonomy): Bacteria > Bacteroidota > Bacteroidia > Cytophagales > Hymenobacteraceae > Hymenobacter > Hymenobacter frigidus. Next base: position 25,980 of record NZ_BMGY01000049.1, read on the forward strand.
AACCGACTTGCTTAAGGTACTGCACAGCACCGGCAAGCCCGTGGTATTTGCCCTGATGACGGGCAGTGCCATCGCCTTCCCCTGGGAGGCTGATAATTTACCCGCCATTCTCAACACCTGGTACGGCGGGCAAGCGGCCGGCACAGCGCTGGCCGACGTGCTGTTTGGCGATTATAACCCGGCCGGACGCCTGCCCGTGACCTTCTACAAGTCGGAAACCCAACTGCCTTCCTTTGACAACTACGACATGGAGGGCCGTACCTACCGCTACTTCACCGGCGAGCCCCTGTTTCCATTTGGTCACGGCCTGAGCTTCACCACCTTTAAATACAGTGATTTAAAGGTGCCGGCTAAAACCATTACGGGTAAACCCATTACCGTGAGTGTACGGGTAAAAAATACCGGGCAGCGAGCCGGCGATGAAGTAGTGCAGCTGTACGTGCGTCACGCCGGCGTGACGGGCCGGGTAGCGCGGCACGCCCTGGAAAGCTTTCGGCGCGTGAAGCTGGCCCCCGGAGAGCAGCAGACGGTGCAGTTCACCTTGTCGGTCCGTCAGCTCTCGCGGCTCGATGCGCTGGCCAGGCGCATCGAAGCTCCAGGAAAAGTGCAGCTCTTTGCCGGGGGCGGTCAGCCGTTGGCGGCTGACGTGGCAGCCGGCCGTGTGCTGAAAGCTGATATGGCCATAACTGGGCGGCAAGTGGTACTTGAGTAGGTCATATCGCATGTTTCAAGACTGGTAAGTCAGGCCGACGAAGAACGCGTAACTAACCGGTTTATATAGAATTTCTTTCTGCAATTATTTATGCGAATATGCTACTTGCTCTCAGGCAACGGCCAAGTGCTGTTATGCCATTTCACTATTCCGCCCCAGGGCGCGCTAGACGACTAGGTGTAGTTGGTGCAAGCGCACCGGGCCGCACCCGAGGGACCACGCGGTGAGTTTCCAATGCGCCGGTGTAAGCGCTAACCAGCGATGCGCCCGCAATCCGTTAGGTCCTGAAAGCGGGGACTAGCGGCTTGCAGCAGAATTCTAAGCTCAGCGAAAAGAAGTAGCGCTGGTCACGCTGTGCAAGCAGTAGTGGGGTAGTTGTCGTGAGCAGTTGCGTTACTACGCCACCAAAAACGGCAAGCACGCCGACAGCGGCCGCCAAGAATACCTCAAAAATCACATTAATCATTACTTCAGGCCCTCAGGAGAACGCGGACTAGTGATTTAGACTCTTCCCCAATTTATCCAGCGTTCCTTCCATTACGACTTCACCGCCCATGCAGCACCAGCTTTCGACGATAGATTACATCGTCTTCTTTGTTTACTTCCTGATAGTTTCCGGCTACGGCATCTGGATTTACCGCCGCGAAACTGGCCACGACGGCTCCCGCGAAGGTGACTCCAAGGACTATTTTCTGGCTGAAGGTTCGCTGACGTGGTGGGCCATTGGCTCCTCACTCATTGCCTCTAACATCTCGGCCGAGCAATTTGTGGGCATGTCGGGCTCGGGCTTTAAGATGGGGCTGGCCATCGCCACCTACGAATGGATGGCCGCGCTCACGCTCATTATTGTGGCCGTGTTCTTTATCCCAGTATACCTGAAGAACCGCATTGCCACCATGCCGCAGTTTCTGCACCAGCGCTACAATAGCACGGTGGCTATGATTATGGCTATTTTTTGGCTGTTGCTTTACGTGGTGGTGAACCTGACATCCATCCTCTACCTGGGCGCCATTGCGGTGAGTAGTATCTCAGGGCTGAATTTAGATTTTTGCCTCTACGCTTTGGCGGCCTTTGCCGTCCTCATCACCCTGGGCGGCATGAAGGTAATTGGTTTCACCGACGTGATTCAGGTTTTTTTCCTAATTCTCGGCGGTTTGGCCACCACTTACCTGGCGCTGAATATGGTAGCTACCCACTACGGGGAGACCGGGGCTATCAGTGGATTTTCGCTAATGACGACGCAGGTCAACGACCATTTTCACATGATTTTGGCTCGCGAAAACCCTAGCTACAGTGCCCTACCGGGCCTCACGGTGCTGCTTGGCGGCATGTGGATTGTGAACCTGAACTACTGGGGCTGCAACCAGTACATCACCCAGCGCGCCCTCGGGGCCGACCTGCCCACGGCCCGCTCGGGTCTGTTGTTTGCCGCATTCCTCAAGCTGCTCATGCCGGTGATTGTGGTGCTGCCCGGCATTGCCGCGTATGTACTTTACATGAACTGTGTTAAAAATTAAGGGGTGAGGGTGAGTTTTGAGCTAAAATCAGCTTGATAGG